>CAMCDT010000001.1:0-529457 GCA_945873615.1 Sediminibacterium ginsengisoli
AACAAAGCCCCCATTTATGGGGGCTTTGATAAATTTATAGACTAAAAGAATAAAAAATAAATTCTTTAATTTTTTATTCTTAACCTAAGGCTACACGCTTGAATTCAGTTACTTTAATATCTGCACCTACGCTCTTAACGTGGTCACCCACTGATTTAGAACCGTCTTTAACAAAAGACTGTGCTAATAAAGTTTGCTCCTTAAAGAATGCTGCAATCTTACCTTCGGCGATTTTTGCAATCATTTCTTCTGGCTTACCTGCCATCTTTGGATCTTCTTTCATTGTGTCAATGATGATGGCTCTTTCACGAGCTACTGTTTCAGCAGGAACTGATTCTGGATCTACCGCTACTGGGTTCATCGCAGCAATTTGCATTGCTAAGTCTCTACCTAATTCAGCTGCCTCGGTAGATAATCCTACCAACACACCCATTCTGTAAGAACCGTGAATATAAGAAGCCACATAAGGCGCATCAACTCTTTCTAATTTTGCAGCAATTTTTTCACCGATAGATGCTAGTTTATCATTGATCATGTCGGCAACAGTTGTACCATTAATGCTCACTGCATTTAATTCGTCCACTGTTTTTACATTGTTTGCAACCGCAGCATCAGCGATAGTTTGCGCGAATGCAACGAACTCGGCGTTCTTAGAAACGAAATCTGTTTCACAAGAAATACATACCACAAAACCTGTTTTATTATCAGCAGAAGTTTGTGCAATAATCACACCTTCTTTTGCTTCACGATCGCTACGCTTTGCAGCCACTTTTTGACCTTGCTTACGTAACCAATCAATCGCAGCTTCAAAATCTCCGTTTGTTTCTGTCAAAGCTTTTCTACAGTCCATCATACCAGCACCTGTAGCTTGACGTAATTTATTAATCTCTGCAGCAGTTATTGCGCTCATAAAATATTTTTTAAAATTAAAATACAATTGGGTCATTAGTACCCTTCGGATACCAATAACCCAATTGGGATATTATATTATTTTCTTACTGGACCACGAGAGCCAGTAGTCGTACGACGCTTAGGAGCACCTGGAGCTGATGGAGCAGCACCCGCACCACGCTTAGCTCTTCCGCCTTCTGCGTTTGCTTCGGCTTCCATTCTCTTAGCCTTTGCTTCTAATTCGTTGTTGCCTTCTTCTACTTCACCTTCGTCATCTTTAGAAGCTTGACGCTCAGCCAAACCTTCTGCGATTGCAGCAGTGATGTAGTTCGTAATGATTGCAATTGATTTTGTAGCATCATCATTTGCAGGAATAGAAAAATCTACTTTATTTGGATCACAGTTGGTATCAACCATTCCAAAAGTTTGAATTCCTAAACGCTTAGCTTCTGCTAATGCGATATGCTCATGTCCGATATCTACTAAGAATAAAGCTGCTGGTAAACGACCCAATTGAGCGATACCACCTAATACTTTTTCCATTTTATCTTTATCACGACCTAATGTTAAACGCTCTTTTTTAGTTAAGCTTTCAGCACTTCCGTCGCCCAACATTTTCTCAATGCTTTGCATTTTCTTAACGCTCTTACGAACTGTGTTGAAGTTAGTCAACATACCACCTAACCAACGCTCTGTAGCGTAAGGCATGTTTACTTTCTTAGCACACTCGCTAACGATTTCTTTTGCTTGCTTTTTTGTAGCTACAAACATGATCTTTTTACCGCTCTTAGCAATTTGCTTTAAAGCAGCAGCAGTCTCTTGTAAGTGCTCTACAGTTTTGTTCAAGTCAATGATGTGAATGCCTTTCTTTTCAGCGAAAATGTAAGGTAACATTTTTGGATTCCACTTCTTTTTAAGGTGACCAAAGTGTACGCCAGCTTCTAAAAGTTGCTGTTGAAGTGAAGTATTATTTTCCATTTGTATAAATTGTAATAATGAATTAATGTGATTGTATTAACGCTTGCTAAATTGGAAGCTTCTACGTGCCTTCTTGTGACCGAACTTCTTACGTTCAACACTTCTTGGATCACGCTTCAATTGACCAGCCGCTTTTAAGGTTGGACGAACTTCAGGGTTTAACTCTACCAATACACGAGCAATACCTAATTTGGCTGCTTCTGCTTGACCTTTCATACCACCACCTGTTGCGTTAATTACGATATCGTATTTACCTTCAACACCAGCTGCTTTTAAAGGCGCTTCTACTTGATTTTGTAAGTATACTAAAGGAAAGTATGCTTTATAATCTTTGTCATTCACAGTGATCTTTCCAGAACCTTTGCTGACGAAGACGCGTGTTACCGCTTCCTTACGACGACCTACTGCATTTGTTTGCTTTTCCATTTATTTATATTTGGAATTAATTAAAATTTAAATTCTTTAGGTTGTTGTGCAGTATGAGGGTGTTTGTCACCAGCATATACAAACAATTTTTTAACCATCTTACGTCCTAAACGGTTTTTAGGTAACATCCCTTTTACCGCTCTTTCCATAATTACTTCTGGACGACGCTTGATTAAATCTTCTGCAGCTTCTTCTTTTTTACCACCTGGGTAACCAGAGAAGTTGATGTATTGTTTGTCATGAAATTTGTTACCAGTGAAAACAACTTTTTCGCAGTTAATCACAATAACATAATCGCCACAGTCTACGTGTGGAGTGTAATACGCTTTGTTCTTACCACGAAGAACAGCCGCGATTTTTGATGCAATACGTCCTACGGTTTGATTAGTACCGTCAACCACATACCAGTTGTGCTGAACAGTAGCCGCGTTTGCATGCTTGGTGGTGAAATGAAGTTTACTCATAATATTTAGTTTTAATGACCCAGCGCTATCCCGCTGGTTTTAAATGGACGGCAAAGGTGGGGCAGCAGAAGGGATTTACCAAGTATTTTCGGGTTTATTTTTACGCGTACCTTTATAAGTCATTGATTTTCAATGATAAATTTGAATAATTAAATTAATCATCAAAATATGCATTGATTATCAGTGGTTTACGAAATGCTAATTACTTATATGCCAAATGCTGTGGGAGCCCTTCCCCACTAAATGTTGTAATTTTATCTTCTATGAAGAAAATTGCGTGTTTGGTTGTGCTCGTTGCACTACTGCAAATTGCTGGGCATGCTCAAACATCGCCAACAGGCAACTGGCTCATTTATTTTGGCAATCAGTCTTTTAAAAAGGATTGGCTTTGGACCAATGAAATTCAGCACAGAAATTACAATGCCTTTGGTGATCTAGAACAATTATTGATTAGAACGGGTATTGGAAAAAATTTAACGCCGGGTAACAACAATCTACTATTTGGCGTGGGGTATATTCAATCGGAACCGTATACTGCTGGCACCAATATTAAAACGAGGCAAATTGAGTGGCGTACCTATCAACAATTTATTTCTAAACAAAATATTGGCAGGGTTTATGTTCAGCACCGCTACCGTTTAGAAGAGCGTTTTATACCAGATAATTTTAAAATTAGGTTGCGTTATTTTTTAGGTTTGAATGTGCCTATTAGTAAAAAAGAAATGCTTACAAAAACTTGGTATGCTAGTATCTACAATGAAATATTTATGCATACCGCTTCTACATTATTTGATAGAAATAGAGTGTATGGTGCAATAGGTTATCAAGCAAGTCCTGCTATTAAATTAGAACTTGGACTGATGCAACAAATTCAACAAAATAAAAGTCGCACCCAATTTCAGTTGGTGGTATTTAATAATTTACCCTTGTAACTATGTACCACAAATTTAAACCACAATCTCTTTTTACAGGACACACAATGATAGAAGGTGGCAACACTGTTGTTGTTACTACCGAAGATGGAACCATTGTAGATGTAATCCCTGCATCGGAAGCGGGAGATGATTGTCAGCAGTTGAATGGCATTTTGTCGCCAGGGTTTATTAACGCGCATTGTCACTTAGAATTATCGCATTTAAAAGGCGCTATTCCAACACAAACGGGTCTTTCAGAATTTGTCAAACAAATTGTACCTAAACGTGCGGCCGCTCAAGAAATTATTGACGCTGCCATAGAAGCCGCAGAAACTGAAATGTTTGAAAACGGCATTGTTGCAGTGGGTGATATTTGTAACACAGCAGATACCATTGCAGCAAAAACCAAAGGCAAATTAGCGTACTATAATTTTATTGAAATTTATGGATTAGACCCATTACTAGCTGCTCAAAAAATGGAAGCTGCTTTATCATTGCAACATGAATATATTAATAATGGATTAAAAGCTGTGGTGGTGCCACATGCACCTTACTCGGTACCTGCTGCATTACTTCAATTACTAGCGGCTGCATATGGTTCTCATACCGTTAGCATTCACAACCAAGAAACAAAAGCAGAAAACGATTTTTTTGAAAATAAAATAGGCGCCTTTGTAGACATGTATGCAAGAGTGGGTGTTGATTTAGGTTTTTTTACGCCTACAAAAACCACAAGTTTACAATCAGTGCTTCCTTATTTAGAAGCTGCTGCAAAAACAATTTGGGTGCACAATAGTTTTACATCGGTATCAGATATTAATGCCGTGCAAGCAACTAAAACAGATGCCAATTGGTGCTTATGTCCTAGTGCAAACCAGTACATCGAAAACACCATGCCGCCCGTTCAACTTCTTCGTGAGCAACATGCTAATATTATAGTAGGAACAGATAGTTACGCAAGCAACTGGTCATTAAATATGCTCGACGAATTAAAAAAGATTCAAGCACATAATCCTGAAATACCCTTAGCGGAGATGCTCACCTGGATTACCAGTAATGGTGCGCGTGCCCTTCAAATGGAAGATACCATTGGAAGTATTGAAAAAGGAAAGAAGCCGGGGCTAGTATTCATTGAAAATGTTTCTACCCAAACGGAATTATCTAGTAACAGCATTTCGAAGCGACTGCTCTAATTTAGAACGTATGTCTATTAAAAAGGTTTGTTTATTCTTCATTATGCTTTGTATGGTTTTTATAAGCACTGCTGTAGGACAAACGTTTATCATAAATGGAAAAGTACAGGATAGTAGAGGTTCTTTCATGACAGGCGCCACCATTCAACTCTATGATAGTAGTGGTATAAAAATAACTTCAGCAATATCAGATACAATTGGCCGTTTTACGATTCAAGATAAACGGGGGTATGGCGCATACATTGTGGTTTCTTTTTTACAACTAGGTTCGAAAACTATATTTATTCCAAAAAATCAATCAATCATTGATTTGGGGCAAATTATTTTAGAAGCCAATCAATACTCTTTAACCGAAGTAGTGGTGGAAGGAAAAAAACCGCCTATTGGGTTTAAAGTAGACAAACAAGTGTATAGTGCTGGGCAATTTGCAAATGCAAATAATGGTAATGGTATTGACATTATTAAAAACCTCCCTGCAGTGTCGGTAAATGGTTTAGGTGAAATTAGTTTGCGCGGTTCAAATAGTTTTCAAATCATGATTAATGGAAAGCCAACCGTTGGCGACCCTAGTTTTATATTATCACAATTATCAGCAGCCTCCATTCAAAATATTGAAATCATAACAAGCCCGGGTGCCAGCTATGACGCAGATGGTAAAAGTGGTATCATTAATGTAGTAACTAAAAGCATTATTGAAAAAGGATGGATGATGCAATCTAGTGTCATGTATGGCGCTGGACCTTTTAACAATTATGGCAATACCAGATATGTGCATCCAAGCAGAGGCTCCATAGATGTTACCGCAAGTTACCGGAACAAAAGTTGGGATGTAAATATTGGTGTAAACTACTTAAGAAATGATATTGCAGGCTACCGCGAAGGTGATGTAAACACAACCCTTAATGGGGTATACACCAGTTTTCCATCAAATGGAGAACGAAGCTTTAAAAGGTACAATGGTGGCGGGCGAATTGCTGTTGGATATGATACAAAAAATGGAAACAGATGGGAAGCCGGTATATATATTGGCAAAAGGTTTCAAAGCAGAGTAGCAGATTTAATATACAATATTAAGCACCGCGTTATTGCTACCGGGGTAACAAATAGTTTTGATTATTTTAATGAAAATACACAGGATAAAGAAGGGGTATTTTCATTAGCGAACCTCAACTATGACCATACAATTTCTAAAAAATCTAAAATCACTTTTTCTATCCAGTATGAAGGTGCTAATTTGTCCGGACTCACTACAAATAAAAATTTTTTAAACGAAAATAGGCTGCTGTTGTTGCAACAAACCAACAATCCTAGCGCTAATCCACTAGATGCCTTCAGGTTTAAAACCGACTATATTTATAAATTAAATAATGGAAGCATTGCTACTGGCTATCAATTTAGAAATGATCAGCAAGATGGTTCATTTGAATACGCCTATAAAAATTTGGGGATGCAACAATTTGTTATTGATCCATTATTTACTAGTCGCTTAAAGGTGAACAATAGCATTCATGCAGGCTATATTCAGTTCACCCAAAAAGAAAATAAATTATTCAAACAAATAGGTTTAAGGGGAGAGCATTTGGTAAGAACCTTATCATTTTCCAATAGTAACCAACAAAACAAATTAAGCCTTCCAAGTTTATTTCCAAGTTTTACATTTCGTTATGACGCTGAAAAAAATTGGGTGGTTAAATCTAGTTATACCAGAAGGGTGAAACGTACCAATAATTTTGAATTAAATCCCTTACCTGAAAGAGAGCACGCCGAAACATTAGAGCAAGGCGACCCTAATTTGCTTCCAGAACTTACCGGCGCATTGGAACTTGGTGCAGAAAAAACATTAGAAAAAGGCAGCTTTTTTGTGATCCTATACCGCCAGGATATTAAAAATCCAATTCAGCGTGTAAACAAAGTTTTTAATGATACCATTTTAAATAGGGTATTTACCAATGCAACAAAGGCTGTTCAATTAGGTTTAGAAATGAATTTGACAAATACCATTACACCATTCTGGCAATCTGTATTTGGAGGCAATATCTATCATTATAAGATATCCGGACGCATTTTTGACGGAACGGTAAAAGTGAACAATGCTAGTTGGATCTATAGCATTAATAGCGCACAATCCTTTACATTACAAAAAGGGTTGGCACTACAATTATCCATTAATTATATATCCAATAGAGTTACCGCACAAGGTGAAGATGGGGCTTTTTTAACGCCGCACTTATCACTTAAAAAAACAACGCAAGACCAACGCTTTTCGTTTCAAATCCAATGGCTTAATATCGATATGGGCAGTGAAATTTCGAATAGACAACGAATTACTACCCGTGGAAGCAACTTTTATACAACCACCAATTATATATACGAAACAGACCAACTGCAATTTTCATTACAATATAATATTCGCAAGAAAAACAGAAAAGTCACTTTGCCAATTAGTGAGATGGCAGAAAAAGAATTTTAGTGTAAGACGGCTTGTAAGATAGGTAAAGATTTTATTTCATTAAACTTTTTGTAGTGCCAACTTAAAGAGAGCTGAAACAGTTCAAGTATCTTTTTTCGGTGGGCACCGTTTAACTCAATCGTTTCTAAATTATTATAAAACTGAAGGGTCATAAAATTAGACGCCGTTTGCGCTTCTACCCCTTCCAAAAAATAAGGGTGTGCCGGTTTTTCGCTCACAAATTGGCCTTCTTTAACGTCTAAAAAAGGGGTTTCCGAACTGTAATTTCCTTGCAGCCCAAAACCCAGGGTTTCACTTAAATGAATTAAAAAATAAATAGGCAAATTACTCACCAGTACCGGCCCGCCTTTGTCTAATTGCTTTAGGGTGTCTTCAATCAAATAAAATAATTCGGGATGAGGTTCTGGCTGTAAAATTTGTTGCAAAATTTCTACAATATAGGTAGCCACTGCATTTCGGACGACACTCGCATAAACCTCTTGATATACATAACTCCAATTTGCATCCTTTAAAATTTGCATCGCTTTTAAAGGACTATGATAGGCTTCTAATTCTAGAATGGCAGCGGGCTGATAAAAAACACTTTTAGTAGCGCCTTTTTTACTAGACGTTCTTACCCCTTTAACAATATATTGTTGCAAACCAAAAAGCTCGGTATAAACAGATGTGATGATACTTGTGTCGCCGTATTTAGTAACACGTAACACAATACCCTTGGTGTTATGCAGCATATTTTTTTATAAGGCGCCAGTAAATTGTTTCAGAAAACGCATGTCGTTTTGAGAATACAATCTTAAATCGTTAACCTGGTATTTTAACTGCGTGATTCTTTCTACACCCATACCAAACGCAAAGCCAGTATACTTTGCAGCGTCGATGCCAAAATTTTCTAGCACTTTTGGATGCACCATGCCACTACCTAATATTTCTACCCAACCCGTGTGCTTACAAATATTACATCCTTTGCCACTACAAATTTGACAACTGATATCCATCTCCGCACTAGGCTCTGTGAATGGAAAATAACTAGGTCTAAAACGCACTTTCACATCTTTGCCAAACATTTCTTGTACGAAAAAATAAAGTGTTTGCTTAAGGTCTGCAAAGCTTACATTTTCATCGATGTATAAACCTTCTACCTGATGAAAAAAACAATGCGCACGTGCACTAATTGTTTCGTTACGGTATACACGGCCCGGACAAATAACCCTGATAGGTGGCTTTTGCGTTTCCATCACCCTTGCCTGAACGCTACTGGTATGTGTACGCAATAACCAGTCTGGATTTTGTTGAATATAAAACGTGTCCTGCATGTCTCTAGCAGGATGATCTTCTGGTAAATTCATGGCGCCAAAATTGTGCCAATCGTCTTCTATTTCTGGGCCTTCTGCAACGGCAAAACCTAGTCTTCTAAAAATAGAAACCATTTGTCCGCGCACAATACTTAATGGATGACGGGTGCCCACTTCGGTAGGATCTGCAGGTAATGACCAATCAATACCTGAACTTGCCGCAGCACTCACCGGAGCCGCAGCGCCCTGTAACGCCTCATAACGAGCTTCTGCAAAAGCTTTAAATTCATTTAAAACCTGGCCAAATTCTTTACGCTGATCGGGCGGTACATTTTTCATTTCACCCAGCACCGACTTAACTAAACCCTTGGTTCCCAAGTACTTAATACGAAAAGCCTCAACCGCATCAGGGGTTGTAGCTTCAAAAGCAGCCATTTCAGACTTGTAGGCCTCAATTTGTTGCAGAATCTGTTCCATTTCCCAAAGATAAACAGCCTTTGCCACTGATTAAAAAATGATTTAAAGCCACTATTTCATACATTTGCCCTACCCTACGAAATAATTACACAACCATTACAGGTTTAGTAGGGAGTACAATTTTTTACATTACACCAAGATTTACATGGACTACAATACTGGAAGAAACTATTTAGGAATGAAAGAATATGGCCGTCACGTACAAAGGATGGTTGAATATTTACTCACGATCGAAGACAGAGCAAAACGTCAGCAACAAGCACAAGGCGTTATTGAACTAATGGGATTTTTAAATCCGCATTTAAAAAACGTAGAAGATTTCAAGCATAAATTATGGGATCACTTATTTTTTATTAGTGATTTTAAATTAGACGTTGATAGTCCGTATCCGATTCCTCAAAAAGAAACGTACAAATTAAAACCAGATCCACTTCCGTATCCAAAGCGTCATCCAAAATATGCGCACTTAGGAAAAAATTTAGAAGTGGTGATCAATAAAGCACTTGCACAAGAAGACCCAGAAAAAAAGGCTGGCTTCGCACATCATATCGCTTATTACATGAAGCTTGCTTACAGCAACTGGCACAAAGAACTTGTGCATGATGATGCAATTAGAAGTGAACTAGACACCATCACTGGTGGTCAATTAGAATTTAGCAACACGCCATATATTAAACACCGCAATCAAAATTTTGAAAGAGATGACTACGGAAGTGGCGGCCGCAATAATGGTGGTCGTTGGCAGCAAAATTTTGGAGGTAGAAACAACCGCAACAACAATAACAACAGGGGTCGCAGCGGTGGCGGCGGCAATAGACCTGGCGGTGGCGGACAAGGTAATGGCCAAGGTGGTCGCGACAACCGCAGTGGTGGTGGCTTTAAAAAACGCTACTAGTTCTATTTCCATTTACAAATGGTGAACACAATTTTACTGTAGTTTTCTTTTTCATAAAGAACGCCAATTCGTTTTGCGTCTAATGCAACAAGGTCTGAATAAGCAGCGTAATCTCCTTTGTAATTTTCTGGCGCTTTTGCAATTACAATGGCTTTATTTTTTGTGTAATTACTCGTCCAAGTTTTTCCTTCGTCATAACTAATGCGAAGTGTTAGATTGTCTCTTTTTTTTGCATCGGCAGCATTAGAAAAGGCGAGTATTGTCTTTCCTTTTTTATGTCCTATTTCAAGAATGGATCCTTCGTTTACTGGATCAACTAAACTTGAATCAAAATAATTTTCTTGCCAACTTACGCCGCCATCATTACTAAAAGAAATATGTCTGAGTTTAACAGTGCCCGCTTGATTGCGTGCATTTAAAATGAGCCTGCTATTACTTAAAGTAGCAGCAGTGGCTTCATTACTTCCAGGTAATAAAACTGAGTTTGCAAGCGAAAAACTTTGGCCATGGTCGTCGGTATAAAAACCATGCGCATTGTAATCTTCGAAGTTCTTTTGTGGAGGACCTGAAGAGTGGTTTGCTGCTACATAAATGCGTCCCTTATAATTTCCAGCAGTAAACTGCGTGGCATGACCAGGTGTATTGGCATAACTGCGCCAATCTTCTTTAAATGAATAGGCCTTATTCACGCCCGGTTGGTTGGGGCGGTGTACTTGCGCTGTAATATTTGTAGGGCTAGACCAGGTATCACCACCATCTTCTGATGTTACATACCAAACTTCCCGAATACCCTTTGCCATTCGCATCGAATATTCATCATTATTGCCTGTATTGTAAAATAAAAAAACACGTCCCTTTGGGTATCGTGGATCTGTAAGGTCCACTACGGGTGCTGGATTACCAGCTTGTAATTTATCATAATCGATAACGGTTGAAAGTGCAGACCAGGTAACGCCTCCATCGGTACTTTTTTTAAGTACAATATTGATATCACCAAAATCACCACCACCGTTAACACGCCCTTCACAAAATGCCAACAAATTTTTATTAGGAAGCTTTATAATTGCTGGTATACGGTAAATTTTATGACCTTCTGTGCCCGACTCAAACACTGTGGTACCAGTAGTTTGCGCCGTTACTACACCAACAGCAGCAATCAAAATAAATAGAATAGAAGCGCGTTTACAAAACATAACTAAAATTTATTGTGTTATAAATATAAGATAACGCACTTACATTTACAGCATGGAAAAAATGAATACACTTTCTGAAATTATTTTATCGAGAAGATCAAGTAAGCCTGCTTCATTTAATGGTACAAAAATTGAAGACGAAATCATTACAAATTTATTAAACCTCGCACACTGGGCGCCTACACATGGCAGAACAGAACCATGGCGATTTAAAGTATATGCTGATAATGGCGTTGCAACATTTTGCGAAGCCCACGCGGCGCTCTACAAAACAAACACAGATCCCGAACTGTTTACCACTGCTAAATTCGAAAACCTGCAACAATTGGGGAGCCAAACTTCCCATATTATAGGCGTGTATATGCAAAGGCAGGTCCCTGCAAAAATTGCTGTTGTAGAAGAAATCGCGGCTACCGCCGCGGCTATGCAAAACATCCTACTTGGCGCCGAAGCCCTTGGTATCAGTGCTCTTTGGAGCACGGGCGGCATGACGCATCATCCAGCACTCAAAAGTTTTTGGGGCCTCGCTGAAGATGATGTGGTGATGGGGTTATTGTACCTAGGCTATTCGGATGCACCAAAAGCGGAAGGCAAAAGAAATGGGACTGTCGCAGAAAAGACGACATGGATAATTTAGGGGGGATCAGATAGCATTATTATTAAAAAGCGTTTCTTTGTAATCATGGAAAAAGGTTTGCAAAAATTAATTATCCTTACCGCGCCTTCCGGCGCGGGTAAGACATCCATTACAAGGTATTTATTAGATAAATATCCGGCACTTTCTTTTTCTATATCGGCGGCCACAAGAGCACCACGCGGACAGGAAGTAAACGGTGTCGATTATCATTTTATGAGTGTTGATGATTTCAAACAAAAAATTAACGAAGACGCATTTATAGAATGGGAAATGGTGTATGAGGGAAGTTATTATGGCACCCTAAAATCGGAACTGGACCGCATTTGGGGTCTTGGAAAAATTCCGATGCTCGATATTGACGTACAAGGCGCAGTACACGTTCAGCAAGAGTTTGCGCATAATAGTTTATCACTTTTTATTTTACCGCCAAGCATCGAAGCCCTTCAAAAAAGATTATCTTTAAGAGGCACAGAAACGCCAGAAAGTTTAGCCACTAGACTTAACAAAGCGAGTTACGAAATTTCATTTAGCCATCAGTTTAACCACTGCGTTGTTAATGATGATTTAGCTACTGCCTGTGCGGAAACTGAAACACTCATTACCCAGTTTTTAGGCTGGAAATAAAACAGTACGTATGCCATTTAAAAATAGAACGGTACTCATTACTGGTGCAACCAGGGGTATTGGAAAAGCCATTGCCATTAAGCTTGCAAAAGAAGGCGCGAATATTATTATTGCTGCAAAAAGTGTTACCGAAGATCCTCGACTTGGAGGTACGATTTATTCTGCTGCTGCCGAGGTAGAAGCTGCTGGTGGCAAGTGTTTGGCAGTACAAGTAGACATTAGATTTGAAGATCAAATAGAAGCAGCGATTGCAAAAGCCGCGGAAACATTTGGCGGCATCGATGTTGTGATTAACAACGCATCTGCTATTCAATTAACAGGTACCGAACAAACAGAAAGTAAAAAGTTTGATCTTATTCATAGCATTAATGTGCGCGGCACTTTTTTAGTGGTGAAACATGCTTTGCCGTATTTAAAAAAAGGAAACAACCCACATATACTTACCCTTTCACCACCCATTAACATGAATCCAAAGTGGTTAAGTCCACACGTAGCTTATACCATTAGCAAATACAACATGAGTATGCTGGCAATAGGTTGGGCGCAGGAATTTAAAGCTGCTGGTATTGCCTCCAATGCCATTTGGCCAAAAACAACCATTGATACCGCTGCCGTTCGAAATTTATTAGGTGGTCAGGCGCTAGCCAATATGAGCCGTACCACAGATATCATGGCCGACGCGGCGTACTATATTTTAAAGCAAAAGGCGAGTGATTGCACTGGCAATACCTTTACCGACGAAGAAGTACTTGCCAAAGAAGGCATCACCAATCTAGACCACTACGCAGTAGTGCCTGGAGGGCAATTATTCAACGACCTCTTTGTATAAAACTCTTTGTATAAATCTACGGAGCTGTTTTTAGTTGGCTGGATTTTCGGGGCGCATTTGAGGGAATAACAACACATCCTGAATAGAAGGCTGGTTGGTCATCATCATACACAAACGGTCTATCCCAATACCAATACCTGCTGTAGGTGGCATGCCGTACTCTAGTGCACGTAAAAAGTCGTGGTCAATAAACATCGCTTCATCATCACCACGCTCCATCAGTTTCATTTGCTCTTCAAAACGTTCGCGCTGATCGATAGGGTCGTTTAATTCAGAATAAGCGTTGGCAATTTCCTTACCATTCACCATGAGCTCAAAACGCTCTACAAGTCCGGGTTTAGAACGGTGCTTTTTGGTTAAAGGACTCATTTCTACCGGATAGTCAATAATAAATGTAGGCTGAATAAAAGTATGCTCCGATGTCGCACCAAAAAGCTCATCAATAAGTTTGCCTTTCCCAATATTTGTAGGCACATCAATATGTAATTGTTTACATACGCCTCTTAATCCTTCTTCATCTAAACCACTTACATCAATACCTGTATTTTCTTTAATGGCATCATGGATACTAATGCGCTTAAATGGCGCTTTAAAGTCAATGGTTTTATCGCCCACTGTAACAACCGTAGTGCCGTGTAAAGCCAAAGCAATTTTTTCAAATAATTGCTCGGTGGTTTCCATCATCCAGAAATAATCTTTGTAGGCGGTGTACCATTCTAGCACGGTAAATTCTGGATTGTGGGTTCTGTCCATCCCCTCATTTCTAAAATTTCTACTAAACTCATATACCCAATCAAATCCACCAACAATGAGTCTTTTTAAATACAGCTCATTGGCAATACGCAAATAAAATGGCGTGTCTAGTGCATTGTGATGCGTTGCAAATGGACGCGCTGCTGCACCACCCGGAATGGCCTGTAACACAGGCGTATCAACCTCTAACGCACCTTGTGTATTTAAGAATTCGCGAATGGTATTGATTAGTTTTGTTCTTTTTACAAACGTGTCTTTTACATCCGGATTGATAATTAAATCTGCGTAACGTTGACGGTATCTAAACTCCGGATCTGTTACGGCATCAAATACATTACCATCATCATCACGTTTAACAACCGGTAATGGTTTTAATGATTTTGTAAGTAGTGTTAAGCTATCTGCGTGAATAGAGGTCTCTCCCGTTTTGGTAATAAAGGCATAACCGGTTACACCAATAATATCACCTAAGTCTAGGCCATGCTTTACAACATTGTCCCAAAAACTAAAGTCTTCGGCTGGGCAAATATTATCTCTTTTTACATAGAGTTGAATAATGCCTTTGGTGTCCTGAATTTTTATAAAAAATACTTTACCCTTATCGTTGATACTCATGATGCGTCCTGCCACACAAACAGCTGCATAATTAGCTGCCGTTTCTTCGGTAAATCCTTCTTTAATATCTGTAGAGTAATGCGTTACTGGATATAACGCTGCAGGAAATGCATCCACACCAGCGCTTTGCATCGCTTGCAATTTTTCTCTACGAATGATTTCTTGTTCACTTAAATGTGGCTGACTCATATTTTATAAGAATTTAATGGCGCGGTAGATTCTTAACTATCAAATCTATTCATGCGCGCTGCGAAATTAAGACATGCGGCTCGTTTCCCAAAAAGAACTAAGGCGCCGCTTTATTATAGTATCTGATACATGATTTCTTTCTGACCCATTTCAATAATATCGCCCGGCTGCATGCCCGCAATAGAAAGCTTTCCAATACTATAGCGTATAAGCCTTAGGGTAGGAAAGCCAACGGCAGCAGTCATTTTACGCACTTGTCTATTTTTTCCTTCGGTTAAAGACAAATGAATCCATGGCGACGGAATTTCTTTTCTAAATCTGATAGGTGGATTTCTGGGAGGGACCACCGGATCAATTTCAAAAATGGCTGCTCTTGCTGGTTTAGTGAGATATGGTTTTCCATCTACCTGAATGGTTACACCTGCCTCTAACTTTTGAACCGCTTCTTTGGTAATGGCACCATCCACTTGCGCATAATAGGTACGCTGGTGCGCAAAACTGGGATGCAATAATTTATGGTTTAAAGAAGTATCGTTTGTTAAAATAAGTAAGCCTTCACTATCTGCATCAAGCCTACCAACAGGGTATACATCCTTTGGTACGTCAAAGTAATTAGCCAGCGTTTCTTTGTTTTCGATGGGCGAAAACTGAGAAGCAACAAGGTAGGGTTTGTAGATAATAAAGTACTGATTCATGTAGAAAACAAAAGTCTCGCAGAAGCGAGACTTTATATATGGATGGGTTAGTAAGTACAGGGAAATAAATTTCCCTACCACAATATTAAAAATACTTTTAGATGATTCAATATTATTTGTAAACAATTTTATTAACATTTTAGAATCAAATGGGTATACTGTATCAAATCATCTAGCGTAAAATGGAGTTGAGCACTTAATGCTTATGCGTATGGAGTATTACCTTTACAACAATCAAATGGTTTAGTATGAAGTTTCCAAGTCCTGTTTTAGTGAGTCGTATTGCAGAGTTAATTGGTGCTAGCGTTGTAGGTGATACAAATGCAAACGTATATGGTATCAATGAAATTCATGTGGTGGAACCGGGAGATTTGGTTTTTGTAGACCATCCAAAATATTATGATACCTGCCTTAATAGTGCAGCAAGTTTTATCATCATCAATACATCAAAAGTTACCGTACCGGAAGGAAAAACAATACTCGTTACCAAGGATCCATTTGAATCTTATTTAACCATTGTCAATCATTTTAATCCGGTACTAAAAGCGACAGAACCTATAGCAGCAAGCGCTTTCATAGGAGAGGGCACTTATATTATGCCGCAGGCTTTTATTGGTAACCATGTACGCATTGGAAAAAATTGTAGAATTTATCCAGGTGTTTGCATATTAGATAACACCGTTATTGGAGACAACGTTATTGTACAAGCAGGCACCATCATTGGTAGCGATGCATTCTATTATAACACCAAAAAAAATAGAGACCAGTGGTTTAAAAAAATGGAGAGTTGTGGATCCGTAGTACTTGAAGATGGAGTAGAAATTGGTGCCAACTGTACCATTGATAGAGGCGTTACTGCTATCACAAAAATTGGAGCAGGTACAAAAATTGACAACCAGGTACATATTGGACACGATACCATTATTGGAAAAAACTGTTTATTGGCTGCGCAAGTTGGAATTGCAGGAGGTACCATTTTGGAAGACGGTGTTACCCTATGGGGACAGGTAGGTGTTAATAAAACTATTCGAATTGGAGCCGATGCCGTGGTTTTAGGTCAGGCTGGCGTTACCAATAATTTAGATGGCGGCAAAACCTATATGGGCTTTCCTGCCACAGAAGCATCAGCAAAAAGACGCGAACTGGTTTGGATCAAAAGAATCCCTGAACTCTGGAAAAAAGTAATGGACTAGCGCTACCTGACTATCCCTTTAAATTATATTTTACCCTTAACTCATCTGCCACTCTATTAATGGTTTGTTCAAGTGGCGTATACGAAAAATCTGGTAAGGCATTTAGTAGTTTACTATTGTCAAAATAGACAGCAGCCTGAGCCGTTAATGTCGTTTCTTTGGTTAACAGCGGTGAACTACCTGTAAAAAAGGTTTTTACCGCTTCGATCCTCCACACAATGGCAGCTAATAGTGGCGTTACCTTTTTAGATGGACGGGGTACTTTAAAAGCATCGGCAATTAAATTAAATATGGTGCGGTAAGGGGTATTATGACCACTAATAATAAAGCGCTGTGCCTTAATATCACTCTTCATAAGAAGGGTCATGGCATTTGAAACGTCTTTTACGTCTACAAACCCACTCACACCTGTTGTATACCATGGAAAACGGTTATACGCCGATTTAAATATACTTGTAGACCCGGTATGCCAGCTGCCGCTTCCCAAAATAATAACCGGATTTACGATCACCGCGTCTAGGCCTTCTCCAATCCCCCTCCACACTTCCATTTCAGCTAAATATTTTGTTTTTCCGTATTCACTATTGCTTGTTTCTGCAGACCAGTTCATGGTTTCATTAATCGGACCATCTTCTCTTATTCTACCCAGTGCAGCTACCGAACTTACAAATAACAACTTTTTAATGCCGGCATCAATACAAGCATTGACAACATTTGCAGTGCCATCAATATTTGTGGCGTGCATCTTCTGTTTTAGCTTCGGATGAAAGGACACAATAGCCGCGCAGTGGTATACCTGCTCCACACCTTTCATTGCTTCTTCCAACACCACAACATCGAGTACATCGCCTTCGATCCACTCAACTTTTTCTGCAAATTTTATTGCAGGAATTTGCTTTCGGTATAGTGCACGTATTTGAAGTGGCGTGGTGCCCGTATGTTTTTCAAACAAGGTTTCTATCAATGAAGATCCGAGTAAACCGCTAGCGCCTGTAATAAATATCATACAAAAATTTAAGTTGTAGCATTACAATAATTACAAATACCACTTACCACCATATCAATTTGTGAAGCAGCAAAACCATTAGGCATTTGTACTGCAGGGACAACAACATGCTCTAAACAAAAAGTTTTATTACAATTGTCACAAATAAAATGAACATGATTATCGTGGTGATGCCCCGCACTGCAACTGTCTTTGCAAAGTGCATATAAAACAGCATTGTCTGGTGTAGGTATAGTATGGATAATCCCTTTGTCTACAAAGGTTTGAAGGGTTCTATAAATCGTAACGCGGTCAAAATCTTCACCTACATGATCTTCAATATCCGCATGTGCGAGCGCAGAATCTTGCTCAAAAAAACTTTCGAGAATTTTTTTTCTGCTATCCGTAATACTTAAATTACTTCTTTTTAATAGATCAATAATTTTTTGCTCCACCTATTATTTATTGGGGGTTATTGGTAAATACGCCATTTACAAATGTACCCGAAACGCTTTCTGCCAATAATTTTTTAATGTCTATTTGCAGCTGTTGTAAATCTGTTTGCTTGAGGGCATCATATACTTGTCCGCGCAGTTTTCCATTACGGTCTACGAGTGCAAAAAACTGGGTATGAATAAATTGATCCTCAATTTTTTCTACATTATTTTTTGGATCATCTAATAAATAAGAACTTCTAGCCATTTGGTATAAACTATCTTTTCTGCCAGTAAGTAACACCCATTTTTTAGTGTCGATTTGTAAAGAGTCGGCATATTTTTTAAGGCGTGCCACAGAATCGGTTTCTGGATTACAGGTGTGTGCCACAATTAAGAAATCAGGATTTGATTTGTTGGCTTCGTAAATGGTGCGCATGCTTTCGTGCATACGTGGGCAAATGCCTTTGCAGGTTGTAAAAAAATATTGCACCACGGTTACCTTTCCTTTTAAATCTTCGTTGGTGAAAGATTTACCATTTTGATTGGTAAACATAAAAGGCTTGACATAACCAAGGGTGGTTAGTTTGGGCTTCCAGTTATCTGTGCCACGAAATAAGAAGTAATAGAATCCTGCTAAAAGGAGTGTAAAAAACACTAGATAAATTGCCAATTTCTTGCTCATACTATTCGAATTGGCCACAAAGTTACGGTTATTGACGCTCCACAAGGGCATTTTAACATTTTGCAACATAGTTGCAATAGTGTACCTTTGTATCCATGAAATTCAAAATCAACTGGGACGCTTTTGGTATTGCCGCATCGGTTGCATGCGCCATACATTGTGCGGTGCTCCCACTTATTTTGAGCAGTTTGCCTCTTTTTGGGGTCAATATTATCGAAAACCAAGGCTTTGAATTTTTAATGATTGCCCTTGCGTTTGTTGTAGGTGTTTACTCTTTATACCATGGTCGCAAAAAACACCACCACAGTTATTATCCAATGCTGTTATTTGCAGCGGGCATCAGTTTACTATTTATAAAATCAATGTTGCACTCACATAGCCTTATGCTGCTACTTCCAGCAGTAGCACTGGTGGTAATAGCCCATTATTTAAATTATAAATTGTGTAGGGTACATAACCACGCACACGCCGACGATTGCAATCATTAATTGGATACAGAATAACTAACGCTTCCGTCTTTCTCGTCTTTTAATTGAATACCTAGCGCCATTAGTTGGTTTCGGATTTTATCAGAAGTAACAAAATCTTTACTTGCTTTGGCTTGACTGCGCACTTCAATTAGTAATTGTAATACACCATCTAGCACTGCAGTGTTTGCGGCAGAAGGCGCAACCAGTCCAAAAATATCCTCGAGGTACATTTTTAAAGAACGCTGTAGATGTAAGAGGGTGCTATTAGATAGCGCTGTCTGTGCTGTGTGTTTATCTTTGATGCCATTAATAATGGGCACTAGTTCAAACATATTTGCAAGCACTTTAGGCGTGCTAAAATCATCACTCATAAATACGGCAAAATCATCAACAAGTGCGTTTACTTTTTTATCCAATTCAATATCGCTAGGAGCAGATGCTACATCTGAAACCTGTAGTTTAGACAACCACTCATAGGCTTCCCACAAACGCTTTGCCGCTTTATCGGCAGCAATAAGCGCTTCATTGCTAAAATCAAGTGTACCTCTGTAATGACTTTGTAAAATAAAAAAGCGAACCGTATTAGGTGCGTATGCTTGCTCTAATATTGGATGTGTGCCAGCAAAAAGTTCGGAGAGTTTAATAACGTTGTTATAACTCTTGCCCATCTTTTTTCCATTGATGGTAATCATATTATTATGCAACCAATAATTGGCAGGTGCCACATGATTACAAACGGTACTCTGTGCGATTTCACATTCGTGGTGCGGAAATTGTAAGTCCA
This sequence comes from Sediminibacterium ginsengisoli, assembly GCA_945873615.1. Lineage (GTDB taxonomy): Bacteria > Bacteroidota > Bacteroidia > Chitinophagales > Chitinophagaceae > Sediminibacterium > Sediminibacterium ginsengisoli_E. The sequence goes on from CAMCDT010000001.1 coordinate 20,087, forward strand.
TTCCGCCACCATGTATATCAAATTTTTTACCTAAATATTTTGAACTCATGGCAGAACACTCAATATGCCAACCCGGGAAACCTTCTCCCCATGGGCTTTGCCAGCGCATGATATGTTCTGGAGGTGCTTTTTTCCATAATGCAAAATCAGACTTGTTTTGCTTTTCATCTTGGTTATCAAGCTCTCTTGTTGTATCTAGTTGATCTTCTAAATTTCGTCCACTTAATATACCATACGGCTGACCTTTTTTAGAAAAGTCGGTATTGTATTTTTCTACATTAAAATAAACAGATCCGTTGGCTTCATAAGCATAACCATCTGCAATAATTTGTTTAATCATTTCTATTTGCTCCACAATATGACCCGTTGCAGTAGGCTCAATACTTGGTGGCAAATTATTAAACTGCTGCATGGCCCAATGAAACATGTTGGTGTATTTCTGCACCAACTCCATCGGTTCTAATTTTTCAAGAATTGCTTTAGTTGCAATTTTATCTTCTGCTTCTCTACCTTCTTCTTCAAAGTGACCAGCGTCGGTAATGTTACGCACGTACCGAACCTTGTATCCAAGGTGCTGTAGGTAACGAAATACCACATCAAAAGTAATAAAGGGCCTAGCATGTCCTAAATGGCTTTCGCCAGAAACAGTAGGACCACACACATACATGCCCACATAAGGCGCATTGATGGGCGTAAATACTTCTTTTTGACGCGTTAACGAGTTGTATACTTTTAAAGGTGCCATGAGGTCACGAAGGTATTTTATTTTTTTAATTGTACGTCAGAAACCAGCATCACATGGTCACTAAGCCCTTCATCGATCATATCAAATGTAATGATGTCAAAGGGAGGGCTTGTTAAAATATAGTCGATACGAAGTGTTGGAGCAAGGGTTGTAAAACTACTGCCAATTCCAAACCCTTTTTGCAAAAACGCATCCTTCCAATTGTTTCGGATGGTAAAATAGGTATAGGAATTAGGGACATCATTAAAATCACCACAAATGATGGAAGGGTGCGGCGACGATTCCATAGCTTTTTTAACGAGCTCGGCTTGTGGACCTCTTCTTTTAAAAGCCTGACCCATTTTATTAAATAGATTCATAGAAGCATCAATGGTTTCTGCGTCTTGCTCTTTGATTTTTTCAATGTCAGAATAATCGTTTTGCTTGAATTTAAATGACTGAAGGTGGGTATTAAAAATTCGAATAGTATCCTCACCTTTTAAAATATCGACATAAATAAGACTCTCTGCTACTGGAAATTTAATTTTTCCAGAATCAATGATTTGATATTTAGAAAAAATGATACAACCTGATTGATAAGCCCCATCATTTCTAGTATAGTCTCTAGAAAAATAAAAATATTTATACCGCTTTTTAAATAACGCAATATTATTGCTTTGTGCGCCACCCAACTCAGAACTATTAAATTCTTGCAAGCAAATAACATCAGGCTCTAGTAGCAAAATACTTGCAGCGATATCTTTACGTATTTGCTTTTTAACAAGTGGCTTTTTAGATAATCCGTTAAAGCTTTGAATATTCCAATCGATAATTCGGATATGATTTTCTCTTTTTCGGTCGGACAACATAGGCCCTGGTTTTACCGCAGCAATAACACCAATTTGTTGCCATCCGATACAAAGCACTACGATAGAAATGAGTGATAGCTTGGGTTTAGCGATGAGCCAAAAAATAGCAAAGAAAAATAAAATGATAATTGCATAGGGTACTGCTAACCCTGTAAATCCTAAAATCCACCATGTACTAGTAGGTGCGAAAGGCGTTAAACAGGCTAGCAAAAAAATAATGGCAACTAGTAAGTTGATGCTTAAAAAAACTGTTTTAGTTGCCCGCCTAATAAAACTTCCCGCCATACATTAAAAATAAGAATTAATGATGGGAACAAAAAATTATTCCTGACTCGCGGATTTTAAAAATTCTTTTTCGCTATCCGTTAAATTGTCATAACCTACGATATTCATTTTATCTAGAATAGCATTAAGCTTGGTTTCTGTAGAATCAAAACCTCTTGTATCTGCTTTTACAATACGCGTATTTTTTGGGGCTAATAAATTGTTACCCCAGTGGTAAAAGCGAATCATCCATTCACCTGTGTTGGTGCCATTTTGCAAAAGCTTCATGTAACCAAAACCTACAAACGCAGCGATGATATGTGAAATAAGTATAGAAGGAACTACAGCCGATGTTGAAAAATCCAATACTAAAAATACAAGGGTCAATACCCAAAGTGGAATACCACCGTTAACTAGCGGAAACAGTTTGTATTTTGGGGCCAATACCGTGGTTGCCGCAGCAATACCCACTACGCTAGCACCAGCACCCATAATGGGTTGCGCCCCATTTGCGAGCCCAGGTAAAAGCGCATTGACAGTCAAAAAGACTAATGCGCCAAGCGCACCTGAATAGATATAAACAGGAATAATATGTTTATTGCCAGATAAGTCCTGAAAAATATAGCCAAAACTCCAAAGCCATAACATGCTACTCACGAGCTGCCAAAAATGATACTGGCTAAAAAAGTGAATCAAAAAAGTCCATGGCTTATACATAACTCCTGCAAAACTGCCAGGCATTCTAAACCAATCCACAATTTGACGCTCAAAAAGCTCTAAAGGTGTATCCGTTAAATAATACACTGTTTTTAAGAAACTGATGAGCACAAAAATGGTCATGTTTACTGCAAATAAAAAAACAAGCGCATTGCTGTCTTCTCCGAGTAGCATTTTTCTATTTGACATAAAACGTTGTTGTGGCATGAATGGGCTTTATACTAGTAAAACGTTTTTTTGTTTGTTTTGTTCCAAGTAATCACAATTATGAGTCCTACAAGTGCGCCACCCACGTGCGCCCATCTTGCAACATTGTCGCCAGCTGCATTTTGCACGGCACTAAAAACTTCAAAGCCAAAATAAATTAGACCTACCCACTTTGCTTTAACGGGTACAAAAAAGTATAAATAGATATAGGTGTTAGGAAAGAGGTACACAAAGGCCGCCAATATGCCAAACACGGCGCCACTTGCGCCAAGCGTTGCGGTATTAATAATTTGATTGTATTTGAAAGCTACTGCTTCATTGATAAGCCCTAGTTTTTCTCTGGTTTGAAATTCTTCAATGAGTGGCGTTAATTCATAATTTAAAAATAACAAATGAATAAGCGCTGCGCCTAGTCCACAAACCAAATAGAATGTAATAAAACGAGCAGAGCCCCATAAGTTTTCTAACACCGACCCAAACATCCAAAGCGCAAACATATTACCTAAAATATGATAGAAGTCGCCGTGCATGAATAAGTGGGTTACTAGTTGCCATGGCTTAAACAATTCACTTTGCCATGCATGAAGTGCAAACAAGTCTTCGAGACTAAAATTTGCAGTTGGTGATTCTGGAAATGTGATTTGCGCCAAATAAAATAACCCATTAATAATTAAAAGATTTTTAATGATAACAGGCAAAATTTCAAATCGGCCGGGTCTAAACTCTGTCATATTATTTTTTTAATTTTAACTGCACTACATTTTCGATGTGGAGTGTGTGCGGGAACATGTCTACAGGCTGTATTTTAGTAACCTCATATTTTTCATCAAGGAGCGCTAAATCTCTAGCCTGTGTAGCAGGGTTACAACTCACGTACACAATAGTTGGTGCTGCTATTTCTAATAATTTTTTTACGAGTTTATCGTGCATGCCCGCTCTTGGTGGATCTGTGATAACCACGTCTGGCTTACCATGCGTGGCAAAAAATGCGTCATCTACAATATCTATAACGTCACCAGCAAAAAATGCAGTGTGGTTTAAATTGTTGAGTGCTGCATTTATTTTTGCATCTTCGATAGCGTCAGCTACCACTTCTACACCCACTACTTTTTTAGCGCCTTCGCTTAAAAAAATTCCAATGCTTCCGGTGCCACAATACAAATCATACACCACTTGCGAACCATCTAGTTCAGCAAATTCGCGCGTTACTTGATAGAGCTTTTCGGCCTGCTTGGTATTGGTTTGAAAAAATGATTTAGGACTAATTTTAAACGAAAAATTTTCTAGTTTTTCGGTGATGCTTCCATTTCCAAAATAGGTTATTGGATCCAGATCATACAAACTATCATTTCGTTTTGTATTGATGGTATACAATAATGTAGTAATCGCTGGAAATGCTGCCAAAAGTTGATCTAGCAATGCAAGGCGGTGTGGTTCATCTTCGTAACCAAACACAACATTGATCATGAGTTCACCAGTGGTGGTGTTACGCACAAACATATTACGCAACCAACCCGTGTGCTGCTTTACATCGTAATAGGGAAGGTCATGATCGAGTGCATACTGCGCTACCATTTTACGAATTAAGTTGGTAGGCTCTTCTTGTAAATGACAAGTATCTATCTCTACAACTTTATCAAAAAATCCACGCACATGAAAACCAGCAGCACCCGGTTGATTGGAAAAATCGGCACCAGCTGCTTTCATTTCCCTAAATTGTTCCGACGGAATATATTTTTTAGTAGCAAACGTGTATTCCATTTTATTGCGGTACAGCTCCGTTTGACTAGCACCAATAATGGGGTTAATTGCCGGCAAGTTAACGCGTCCAATTCTTGTTAAATTGTCGGTTACTTGTTGTTGTTTATACACCAGTTGTTTTGCATAAGGAAGCATTTGCCACTGACATCCGCCACATACACCAAAGTGGGCACAAAAGGGTTGCACCCGGTCTTCGGAATAAGATCTAAAGGACACGACAAAGCCTTCTGCCCAATCGGCTTTATTTTTTTTGAGTTGAACATCTACTACGTCGCCAGGTACCGCGCCTTCAATAAATACCACTTTGCCATCTACGCGTGCTAATGCTTTGCCCTCGGCTGCATAGTCCTGCACCAATACCTGTTCTAAAATGGGCTGTTTTTTTTGTTTTCTCACTGCATGCAAATATAAGATGCTTTGAGAGGCTGCATGATCTAATTACCTAAATTTGCCTAGAATTTAATTCTATGAAGAACTTTTTAGCAAAATCTTGTATCGCCTTTTTAACACTGTTATGTTTGAATAGCGCTATTAGTGCACAAACAAAACCTACAGGTAGGCATATTACTATCAAATTAAAGCCCCTAACTAATTGCAAAATCTATATAGGGAGTTATTATGGTAAAAGTCTGGTGCTCGTAGACTCTACCATGCTAGATGCGAGTGGTCAAGGCGTTTTTAAAGGCGATACTAAATTAACGAGTGGCGTATATTTTGTGGTTACGCCACAAATTACCAAGCAGTTTGAATTTTTAATGGACGATAACCAACATTTTAACATTGAAGGTGATACAACTATTAAAGAAAAAGCAACCATTACAGGTTCTCGCGACAACGATTTGTTTAAAGCCTATATTGGTTTTTCTTCTGAAAAAGGACAACAACTACAAAACATTAGAAATGAATTTAATGCGGCTAAAACCAAAGCAGATTCTACCCGATTAGCGGACGAGTATGGAAAGGTAGATAAGCTCGTAGAAGGCTATCGAAACGATATCGTAAAAAAATATCCTGGCTCATTATTAGCCATGCTTTTTAGTGCTATGAAACGCCCTGTAGCCCCTGCTGTGCCTGTAGTTAATGGAAAACCAGATTCGTTGGCGCCCTACCGTTTTGTCAAAAATCATTTTTGGGATGATGTACTTTTTAATGATGACAGGCTTTTAAGAACACCGTTTTTTGAATCCAAATTAGACGAGTATTTTAAGTACTATGTTTCTGCCGAACCAGACTCCGTTATTGAAGAAGTAAAGTACATGTTACTAATGGCAAAAACAGGAAAAGAAATTTATCCATACCTACTTACCAAGTTTACCAATAAATATATGGCACCCGAATTTATGGGTCAAGACAAAGTATTTGTGTATTTATTTGAAAACTTTTATGCCAAAGGAGATACGGTTATTTTAAACCCTGCGTCTCGAAAGACAGTCACGGAAAGAGCCTATAGTTTAATGGCTAATCAGCTCGGACTACCCGCACCAGCACTAGATTTGGTGGATTCCCTAGGTAAAGCCGTTTCACTTTATAAGATGCCTTCTAACTATACCATGGTGGTATTTTATGATCCCAATTGTGGGCATTGTAAAGAAGAACTTCCAAGACTGGATTCTTTTTATAGAGCCAAATGGAAGGCTGTTGGAATGACCATGCTAGGCGTAAATATTTACGACGCCGAACAAGCTGCCTGGAAAAAATTTGTGACAGAAAAAAACTTGAAAAATTGGATACATGCTTACCAAACAAAAGCTGCAAAAGAAGCAGATGAAAAAGCAGGAAGAGCCAATTACAGACAGCTTTACGATATCTATAAAACGCCTACTGTTTATTTGTTAGACAAAGACAAACGCATCATTGCCAAACAATTAACGATTGAACAGTTTGACGATATTATTCAGGTAAAAAGTAAAAAAGCACCTACCAAATAATTACACCAATTCTTTAACTGCGTTAAAGATCACTTTTGGTTTTCCTAAGGTGTAATAATGTAGTACAGGTACGCCAAAAGCTTTAAGCTCCCTACTTTGCTGTATCAACCATTCGGTTCCAACTTGTTCGCAATCGGCATCTGTTTTACATTTATTAATTGCATTAGACAAATCTGTTGGAATGTCTACATGGAATATTCGGGGTAAAACAGAGAGCTGTTTTTTATTGGTAATAGGCTTAAGTCCGGGTATGATAGGAACGTTAATACCCATATCCCTACAGGCTTTCACGAAATCATAAAATTTTTGATTGTCAAAAAACATCTGTGTCATGATATAGCCTGCGCCTTCATCCACTTTGTTTTTTAAATGCTTTAAATCAATTTCTAAATTGGGTGCTTCAAAATGTTTTTCTGGATATCCAGCAACACCCACACAAAATTTTGTTTGGCCGCCGTTTTTAATATCCTCATCTAAATAAACACCATTGTTCATGTTGTTTACTTGTCTAATTAAATCAATGGCAAAATGATTACCTTCTTTTTCTGGCTCAAATGAAGATTCGTTTTTTGCAGCATCTCCACGTAACACAAGTGCATTGTCAATGCCCAAAAAGTCTAAATCAATGAGTGCATCTTCGGTTTCTCTTTTTGTAAATCCACCACAAATAATGTGCGGAACCGCGTCCACTTGATAGTGGTTCATAATAGCGGCACAAATACCTACGGTACCTGGGCGCTTACGTACTTCTACTTTTTCAAATGAACCATCTAATTTTTTCTTGAACATGGTTTCACTACGGTGGTAGGTTACATTAATCCAAGAAGGTTTAAACTCCATTAAAGGGTCTAAATGCTCGTATAAAGTATTGATGGTCTTACCTTTTAGCGGAGGTAATACTTCAAAAGAAATAAGGGTGTCTTTTGCCTGCTCTAAATGATCCGTTACTTTCATGATTGCTGCTTTGTGGGGGGCAAATATTAAAATTGATGCAATATACAGCCAAAATGGCTTTATAAAAAGGACTATGGGCCTCAAAACCTGATACAGAAGAGGGTTATAAGCCCTATTTTTGTAGAAACCATCTATTTTGAACGGAATTATACATACAGCTGCACTTCAAAAAAGTTACAAGGGTAGAACCGTTGTAAACAATGTAAGCGTTACGGTTAAACAAGGTGAAATTGTAGGTTTACTCGGGCCCAATGGTGCTGGTAAAACAACTACTTTTTACATGGTGGTGGGTCTTATAAGGCCGGACGAAGGCGCCGTGTTTTTGAACGAAGAAGACATCACAAAGCTTCCGATGTACAAAAGGGCCCAAATGGGTATTGGGTATTTACCTCAAGAGGCCAGCGTTTTTAGAAGTTTAAGTGTAGAAGATAATATTTTAGCGGTACTTGAAATGACCGCGCTTTCAAAAGAAGAAAGATTATTAAAATTAGAATCTTTGCTCGACGAATTTAATTTACAACTGGTTCGAAAAAATAATGGCGATAGTTTAAGTGGTGGTGAAAGAAGGAGAACAGAAATCGCGAGAGCACTTGCTGTGGATCCAAAATTTATTTTATTAGATGAGCCATTTGCTGGCGTTGACCCCATTGCAGTAGAAGATATTCAAACCGTAGTAGCAAAATTAAAAACAAAAAATATTGGAATTTTAATTACAGACCATAATGTAAATGAAACCTTGTCCATTTGTGATAGGGCCTACCTTTTAATTGAAGGAAAAATATTTAAACACGGAACTGCCGAAGAATTAGCAGACGATGAAGACGTTAGACGTTTGTATTTAGGAACCAATTTTACGCTTCGTAGAAAAGATTGGATTATTGACATGGGAAAAGAAGCTAAGCTTTAATTCACATGAAATTTTTAAGTCCTGCCATATCACGGCTTGCCCTTTTAAGAATTGCGCATATTGAAAGATGGGTAGCAAATCCTATTGCAACACAAAGAGAAGTGTTACAAGATTTAGTAACACATGGACAGTACACATCCTTTGGTAGAAAATATGGTTTCAACGAAATATTTAATATTCGAAAGTTTAAAGAAGCCGTTCCAATTAGTGAATACGAAGACCTGAAACCCTTTATTGATAGGCTTTTTGAGGGAGAAGACCAAGTGCTGTGGAACACACCTGTACAATGGTTTGCAAAAAGCAGCGGCACCACTTCAGACAAAAGTAAATTCATTCCTATCACAGAAGAAAGTTTAGAAGATTGTCATTACCAAGCAGCAAAAGATGTATTAGCCCTCTACTATAAATTTAACAATGATAGTGATTTACTAACTGGTAAAGGACTTGTGATTGGTGGAAGTCATCAAATAAGTAAGATCAATGATGAAATTAGTGTGGGCGATTTAAGCGCCGTACTACTTCAAAATACACCCATGTGGGCAAACTGGATTCGCACACCAGAATTATCCATTGCACTGATGGATGAATGGGAAACAAAAATTGAACAACTAGCACAATCTACCATTCTAGAAAATGTAACTTCTATTTCTGGCGTTCCTACTTGGACACTTTTACTCATCAAAAGAATTTTAGAAATTACAGGCAAGCAAACTTTAAAAGAAGTGTGGCCTAGTTTAGAATTATACATTCATGGTGGCGTTTCTTTTACACCCTACAAAGAGCAGTTTCAAAAATTAATTGGACCGGGATGCAACTATCTTGAAATGTACAATGCCTCTGAAGGATTTTTTGCAGCACAAGATGACCCAAGTGTAGAAGGCATGCTTTTGTTTTTAGACCATGGTATTTTTTATGAGTTCATGCCCACCGAAGAATACGGAAAAGAAAAGCCTCGCACGATTGGACTAGACAAAGTTGAACTTGACAAAAATTACGCACTGGTCATTAGCACCAATGGTGGCCTATGGCGTTATTTGGTAGGCGATACGGTTAAATTTACAAGCCTTGCTCCTTACCGGATTGTGGTAACGGGCAGGCTCAAACAATTTATCAATGCTTTTGGCGAAGAAGTGATGGTAGATAATACCGATAGAGCCATTGCAGCTGCAGCGGCAAGCACCGGACTGGTGGTTAAAGATTATACAGCGGCGCCCATTTATTTTGGGGACCAAAACCAAGGGGCACACGAATGGCTTATTGAGTTTGAAAATATCCCGGAAAGCCTTGCTGCATTTACCCTAGCCCTTGATCAGCACTTAAAATCCTTAAATAGCGACTACGAAGCCAAGCGCTACAAAGACATTGCCTTAGGGCTTCCAAAAGTTACCGCCCTTCCTGGTGGATTGTTTCATACATGGCTTAAAAACAAAGGAAAACTGGGGGGTCAGCATAAAGTGCCAAGACTCAGCAACGACCGCAGATACATCAATGAATTATTGTTGCTTTTACAACAATATGCGTAGCTAAAATTCGTTTTCATATCTACAAATACTAGATATGAAATTACTAGCAGGGAAAGTCTCCATCGTAACAGGTGCAGCCCGTGGAATCGGTGCAGCCATCGCATTAAAATTAGCAGAACAAGGAAGCCATATCGCATTTACCTATGTAAGCAGCGGTAGTGCCGAAAAAGCGAATGCGCTAGTAAGCCAAATTGAAGCCCTAGGCGTAAAAGCTAAAGCCTACCAAAGTAATGCGGGCGTTTTTGAAGAATGTGAGGCTTTTGTAAATGATGTAGTTGCAACATTTGGTACCGTTGATATTTGCGTGAACAATGCAGGTATTTCAAAAGATAATTTACTGCTTCGAATGAACGCAGAACAGTGGGATGAAGTGATGGACACTAATTTAAAGAGTGTTTTTAATATGACCAAGCAGGTTATTAGACCCATGATGAAAGCAAAGTCTGGTAGCATTATAAACATGAGTTCTATCATTGGTATTAGAGGCAATGCTGGTCAAAGTAGTTATGCAGCAAGTAAAGCGGGCATTATTGGATTTACAAAATCTGTAGCGCTAGAACTTGGAAGCAGAAATATTAGGTGCAATGCCATTGCGCCTGGTTTTGTTGAAACAGACATGACCCATTATTTAAAAGAAGGAGAAGCAGCTACTGCATTTTTAAGCAAAATACCATTAGGTAGATTTGGTAAGGCCGAAGAAATTGCCAATACCACACTTTTTTTAGCAAGTGATATGAGTTCCTATGTTACAGGACAGGTAATTAGCGCCTGCGGCGGATTAAACATTTAAATAAATTATTGATTGTCATATCGTTGTCAAATAATGCTTATAAACTTGTTAAACTATTTAACACTCCAATTGTTGTAATACTCGTGTGCTATATTTGTACATCATGATGAAAAGAACTTTTATAAATATCATTTTACTGGGGGTGCTCATGATACAGGTGTTACCCGTTCGTGAAATAGGTGAAATCCTATTTGACAACCAGCTAAATGAAGAAATTAATTGTTCTGGTGCTAGCATTAAAGAGTTGAGTAAATGCAACGACTCATTCGTTGACAACCAAGACCAGGAGGTCCATTACCAAGTTAACTTACACAATAGTTTAACAACTGCATACGCTGCATTTCAAACCAGCTTACCCATACATCATATTAGCGATGTACCCGTCCCGCCGCCAAACAAATTATTTGCATAAGCGCTTTCGCATATCAACTAGTTCAACTAGATTAATTTGGGTTTTATCAAATACAATAAATGAAAAAATTATATACGCACCTAGGTGACAACCTTTCTGCATCCATTGTAGTACTACTTGTAGCACTACCACTTTGTGTTGGCATTGCGCTTGCATCTGGAACGCCAATTTTTTCAGGTATTATTGCAGGTATCATTGGAGGAATTGTAGTTGGACAATTAAGCGGATCACAGTTAAGTGTTTCAGGGCCCGCGGCTAGTTTAACATTTGTGGTATCTGCCATGCTTCTTAAACTAGGAAGTTTTGAAACATTTTTATTGGCTGTTTTAATTGCCGGTGCATTTCAAATTTTATTTGCCTTTTTAAAAGGTGGAATTGTGGGAGACTATATTCCCAATGCTGTAATTAAGGGAATGGTTGCCGCTATTGGAATTATTCTAATGATGAAACAAATTCCGCATTTACTTGGCTATGATGCAGATTTTGAAGGAGACGAATCTTTTTTACAAGATGATCACAACAATACCATCACCACTATTTTAACAGCGGTAGAGTTTCTGACACCCATGTCAGTGCTCATTGGTGTGGTGTCTTTAATTTTATTAATACTTTGGGAGCAGTTCAATTACAAAAGTAATAAATGGATTCATTATGTACCAGGGCCACTCGTTGTTGTACTCTTAGCAGTTTTGCTTAACAGGTATGGTGCAGATATATTACAAATGGCGACACTTGAACAAAAACATTTGGTATCGTTGCCGGTTGCTAATACTATGCAAGATTTTTTATCATTTTTTACATTTCCTAACTTTCATGAAATTGGAAACCATGAGGTTTGGCTTGCTGGATTTATGTTAGCAGTGATTGCTTCATTGGAAACACTTTTAGGGATTGAGGCTGTCGATAAATTAGATCCTTTAAAAAGAGCAACCCCAACCAATCAAGAATTAAAGGCACAAGGAATAGGTAATATTTTATCAGGTCTAATTGGAGGGCTCCCCATAACATCGGTAATAGTAAGAAGTTCTGCAAATGTTAGTGCAGGAGCTAAAACAAAACAGTCTTCAATATTTCATGGTGTATTCATATTAGTATGTGCAGCATTTATTCCATTCATACTCAACAAAATTCCTTTAAGTGCTATCGCAGCAATCCTTATTGTTACGGGATATAAAATAGCAAGAATTAATTTATTTAAAGAAATGTTTAAAAAAGGACTCAATCAGTTTATTCCTTTTTTGGTTACGATCATTGCCATTTTGTTTAGCAATTTATTGTTTGGTATCGCAATTGGCATTATTGTAAGTGTCATTTTTATTATTCGTGGGAATTTTAAATCTGCCATATTAATGATACAAGACAACAATCAATACCTCATCAGATTTAGAAAAGATATCACGTTTTTAAACAAAGCGATTATCAAGCAAAAATTAGAGTCGCTACCCAATAACGCTTATGTCTTAATTGATGTTAAAAAAGCGGACTTTATTGACAAAGATGTAATAGATGAAATAAATGACTTTTTATGTCACGTTCATTTAAAAAATATTTCGGTATCGTTTAGTTTACACAAATACAATCCCAATCATTTGCTCATAAATTATACAAAAAAATGAAAATCTACGAAAAACTACTTTTAGAAAATAAGGCTTGGGCAGAAGAACGTAAACTTGATGATCCTGGATTTTTTTCGAGGCTTTCTGATATTCAAACGCCTGATTTTTTATGGATTGGTTGCAGCGATAGCCGTGTACCAGCCAACGAAATCACAAATACCCAGCCAGGTGAAATTTTTGTGCACAGAAATATTGCCAACATGGTGGTACATACCGATGTTAATTTATTAAGTGTACTAGATTATGCGGTAACCTATTTAAAAGTGAAGCATGTAATTGTATGCGGACACTATGGCTGTGGCGGCGTTAAGGCGGCCATGTCTAACCATAGCTACAATAAAATATTAAACATGTGGCTTAAAAACATCAAGGATGTTTACAGGTTTCATAAACCAGAACTTGATACGCATACTACCGAAGAAAGCAAGTTTGACCGCTTGGTAGAATTAAATGTACAAGAACAAGTATTACAATTATCTAAAACATCTATCATTCAAAAAGCATGGCAAAATGAACAAAGGCCACATTTACATGGTTGGGTGTATGGCCTAAAAGATGGTATCATCAAGCCTGTATTTGAAATGGAAGCATGTTCAGAAATAGACCCTTTATATAAATATGATGACTTATAAGAAAATTTCACCCATTGTAGCTGCTAGAAAACTAATAGCTATTTTACAGCTGGACAAAAAAGAAGTATCAGCAATTTACATTTACGCCATACTAGCTGGTTTGGTACAATTAGTTACGCCACTTGGTATCCAAAGTATTATTGGATTTGTAATGGCGGGCGCGCTATCCACGTCTATTGTGGTACTCATTACGGTTGTCGTACTGGGCGTTTTTCTAAACGGACTTTTTCAAATCAGGCAACTTCAGATTATTGAAAAAATCAAACAAAAAATCTATACAAGAGACGCTCTAAGCTTTGCAAACAAGATTCCGCATTTAAATATTGAGAAACTAGATAACTTCTATTTACCAGAACTAGTAAATCGTTTTTTTGATACCATTACTTTACAAAAAGGTATCGAAAAGATTTTACTAGAAATTCCTGCGGCTTTTATCCAAATTTTGTTTGGTATTATTTTACTATCACTCTACCATCCAGTTTTTATTGCGTTTGGCATTGTACTAGTAGTACTTTTATATGTTATACTTGCAACAACACTTCCTAAAGGATTTACCAAAAATTTATTAGCTAGTGACTATAAGTATAAAACAGCGGCATGGCTACAGGAATTAGCGAGGGTTGTAAAAACCTTTAAGTACGCTAAAAAAACATCTTTACATATAGATAAGACGGATGATTTAGTTAGTAACTATTTAATTGCACGCACTAGTTATTTTAAAATTTTATTAACGCAGTTTTGGAGTCTTGTTGCCTTTAAAATTATCATTACGGCAGCCATGTTAATTGTGGGGGTTTATTTGTTATTGAATCAGCAAATCAATATTGGACAATTCATTGCAGCGGATATCGTAATTCTAGCAGTTATTAGTTCGGTAGAAAAATTGATCTTAACACTTGATAAAGCATATGACACTTTAACTGCGATTGAAAAGCTAGATAAAATAAAAAGTGCCGAATTAGAAAGTGCAGGTACTAACATAATAGCCGGATCAAATGGAATGAAAATTGATTTTAAAAATGTTTCATTCAATTATCCAAATGGTAAAAATGTATTAACCGATATTAATGTAGAAATACAGGCTGGTGAAAAAGTATTAATTGTTGGTAACTCAGGATCTGGAAAATCTACCTTATTGCGCCTACTTACTGGTACGTTTACTAATTTTTCAGGTGCTATAAGAATCAACAATATAGCATTAGGCAGTTATGCAATTGATTCTTTAAGATCAAACACTGGAGTATTAATCAGTCAACAAGATATTTTTCAGGGTACGATTAGAGACAATATCACAATGGGGGATACTAGTATTACCAATGAAGAATTGTATCAGCTCACAAAATCTACAGGACTCGAATCATTTATTGGCGAACTAGAAATTGGTTTTGATACTGACATTGATCCAGCAGGAAAAAAACTTCCAGAAAAAATTAAACAAGGTATACTATTAGCAAGAGCGTTGTTTTGTAGAAAAACATTGTTGCTGTTAGAAAATCCGTTTGATGGTTTAGAAGTAAACACCATTGAATCTGTAAAAGAAATGATGGCGAAATTGGAAAATGTGACCATGCTTGTAACAGCCGGAACGAATGCACATCAAGAAATTTTTGATAAAATTATTTATCTGGAAAATGGATCAATTGTTTCATTTCAAAGTAAAAATAAATAAGAATGAAATCGTATAACAATATTTATCAAATAGAGAAAGAGAATAGAATTACTAGAGTATTTGTTATTCTACTAATTGTCATGATTGTTATTTTGTTTTTGCCATGGACACAAAATATTAGGGCAAGAGGTAGTATTACCACCCTACAACAGGAGCAAAGAAGACAAGAGGTAAATACAATCATTGCAGGAAAAGTAGTGAAGTGGTGGGTAAAAGAAGGGGATGCTATTAAAGCAGGTGATACCATCATGCAATTAAGCGAGGTAAAAGTAGAATACTTAGATCCTCAGTTATTAGATAAAATGAGGTCTCAAATTAAAGCAAAATCGGCTGCCATTGAAGGTTATACCAAAAAAGGTGAAATGGCTGGCAAGCAAGAGCGGGCGTTGGGAGAACTTCAGCTGATTAAATTGGACCAACTTAAAATTAAACAACAACAACTTCAGCTAAAACTAATTTCTGATAGTATGGAATTGGTTGCACAAATCAATGAATTACAAGTTACCAAAAGACAAATCGACGCTGCTAAAAACATGTTGGATAGCGGTGTAATTGCGCTAGTAGATTTTGAAAGAAGAAAAGTGAATTATCAAAACGCTTTTGCTAAAAAAACAGCGGCAGAAAACAAGTATGCCCAATCGAAGCAAGAAACCCTTGCTTTATTGTTTGAGCAAAGTAGTATTTTACAAGACTACAATGATAAAATTGCAAAAGTTAATGGCGACAAATACACAGCAAGTGCAGACCAGGCGGTTGGTATGGGTGATCTAGCAAAACTTGAAAATAACTACGCCAATTATGATGTAAGAAATAAACTCTACTATATAATTGCACCTCAAACCGGACAAATTACAAAAGCAAAAAAGGCCGGGATTGGAGAGTACGTTAAAGAGGGTGAAATGATTGTAGAAATTGTTCCTAAAGACATCAAATACGCCGTAGAGCTATTTGTAGAACCGATGGATCTGCCACTTATTAGCAAAGGGCAGAAAGTAAGATTTATTTTTGATGGTTTTCCTGCCATCGTATTTAGCGGATGGCCCAATAGCTCTTATGGTACTTTTGGGGGTGTTATCACTGTAATCGAAAACGGAATCAGCGAAAATGGAAAATTTAGGGTTTTAGTTTCCGAAGACCGTTCCGATAAACCTTGGCCTAAACAATTAAAATTTGGTGGCGGTGCCAATGGAATAGCCCTTTTAAAAGATGTTAGTATAGGTTATGAACTTTGGAGAAATATAAACGGATTCCCACCAGAATATTATCAAGCAAAAGTAGAAACTAAGAAATAATGAGGTATCTAAAGCAAATATTACTACTCTTACTTATATGCACTAAGGGATTTAGCCAACAGCTTACCTATACTGAGTTTATAAATCAGGTTAAACAAAACCATCCTATTAGCAAACAAGCAAAAATTGTGGTTGATAAGGCAAGTGCAGACGCTATGATAGCTCGATCAAATTTCGACCCTACCATTGGTTTTAATTCAGATATAAAAACATTTGATGGTAATAATTATTTCAATTACCAAAACACAGAATTAAAAATTCCAACATGGGCCGGAATAGACATCAATACAGGCATTGAAAGTAATAAAGGACAATTTTTAAATAGTGAAGTATCCAAAGGGCAAAGTAGCTACCTAGGTATTAGTGTGCCAGTTATTAAAAATTTAGTGATTGATAAAAGAAGGGCTGCTGTATTACAAGCCAAAAACTTAATACTGGCTAGTGAGCAGGAAAAACAATCAATTGTCAACAACCTCTTATTAGATGCTAGTTTACAATACTGGAAATGGGCTGCACAATACCAGCTATTAAAACTATACAAGCAGTATGTAACCACTTCAAGTAATAGATTTAATATTACCAAAATTGCATTCAATAATGGAGAAAGAGCTTCACTTGATACCCTAGAAGCACTTACACAGTTACAGCAATTAAAAATTTTAGAAAACGACGCAGATTTACTATTTACCAACGCAGGTATTGAACTATCGTATTTTTTTTGGGACAATCAGGATAGTGCCTTACAGTTAAGTCCTACCATGACACCTGATACATTAGACAGTAAACAAATTTCTATCGAAAACAGCATTGCCGACTTAATAAGTTTATCGATTTTGCAAAACCCTGAAGTGCGTGCCTACGAGTACAAAATCAATAATTTACTTATTGATAAGAAATTGAAATTTCAGTCGCTACTTCCCATGTTAAATGTAAAGAGTAATATCTTAAACCAAAACTACAACGTATTTAAAGATGCGGGTGCACAGTTGTACCAGAACAATTATAAGTTTGGTATAGATTTTAAAATGCCTTTATTTTTAAGAGAAGGGCGTGGCGAATATAGAAAAGCAAAACTAAAAATAGAAGAAACGAATTTGGCTTTTGCTGCTAAAAAAATTGAGGTTCAAAATAAGGTAAAGACCTATAGTAATGAAAATATTTTTCTAAAAAATCAATTAGAAACACAGTTTACCATCAATAACAATACAGGTACACTACTTAAAGGTGAACTTATTAAGTTTTACAATGGAGACAGCAATTTATTTGTTGTTAATGCTAGAGAAAATAAAGTGATTGAAACTACAGAGAAATTAATTTCCCTGCAGTTCAAAATTGTAAAATCTTATTACGGACTTAAATGGGCTAGTGGCACCATTAATCAATAAGCGAAGCATGCGGTAATTGCAATGCTTTACACTTTTCATTAAAGTTTTTAATATCCTGCTCTATAAGGGTATTGAACGCTTTTTTATAGATACTCCACTCACTTCGCAGCTCCTTAAACCTATTTACATGACCTGATGTAACATGAGGGGTATTGGTATCTAATTCGCCTCTTAAAAAGATATAATTCGCGCTCAACTTGTTTACAAAATTAATTACATCATCATTGGATTCAGACTTTGTTTGGATAAGCTTTTCTTCCCAGTCGTCTATTTTGGTATTGATTGAATCCACAAGCGCTACAATACTTTTATAGGCTTCTTTATTTTCAATGCGGTCTATAATTCCATTTAATTGATTTTGCACATCACGCATACGTACAACCGATACGTGAATGTCATTTACATCTGTGGCAATATTTTGTAACAGATTAGCCTGCTCCTCATACTCTGCAGCTGTGGCTTTAATACGTGGATCTGCAAGTACTTGAAAATTTTGATCAAATACTAGGGTGTCTAGATGAAGTGCTACTTTATAAGTACCCGGAACTACGCGTGCACCATCATAGCTTCCTTCTATAAATACGCCAGGAATAGATGCAATAGATTCCCCGCGTAAGTCCCAAACAAAACGGTTTAATCCAGCATGTACAGTTAGTTCAGGATCGTTTTCGTTTTTATTGTTGCTGGTTTTATTGCTTGGCGCATTTGCATAAAAAGTTCTAACCACTTTTCCGTTAGCATCAGAAAAAACCAGTTTAGCTTTTTTGGTTGCACTATCTGCTGCATGTACTGTGTAATAAACAACGGCCCCACTTGCTTGATTGGCACCTAGGGTACTAATAGGTTTACCATTTTTATCCATTAAGTTACTGTAATCTAAAACACTGCCACCAGAAATGCGGTGTACATTACTTACAGCAAATAAATGGTTTGCTGCCGTGTCTTTATTGTACTTTCTAATAGGTTCTAGATCATCTAATATCCAAAACGCTCTACCCTGTGTAGAAGCCAGCAAATGATTTTCATGCACTTTTAAATCTGTAATTCCAACCACCGGTAAATTTAATTGTAGTTGCTTCCAATCGTCTCCACCGTTGTATGAAATATAAAATCCTGTTTCTGTGCCTGCATATAAAATTTTAGGATTCGAAGGATCTTCTCTCACAACTCGTACAAAAGCACCATAAGGTATGCCATTTGAAATTTGCTTCCAGCTTACGCCATAATCGTTTGTTTTATAAATAATGGGGGTAAAATCATTCACCTTATATTTATTAACGGCGATATATGCAGTACCCTTATTGACACTAGAAACTTCAATAGCATTAATTAAAGACTCTTCTAATGTTTTAGGCGTAATGTTTGTCCAATTGTTACCACCATCTTTTGTTAGGTATACGAGTCCATCATCACTACCTGTATAAATAACCCCTTTTTCATTCCCAGATAATGCTACATAACTAATGGTACAATAGTTTTCACCACCAGCACCTTCGTTGGTATATGGTACACCACTAATACCCATTTTAGTAGTATCGTGTCTTGTTAAATCTGGAGAAACGGCTTTCCAGGTTTTGCCTAAATCGGTGGTTTTAAATAAAATATTACCGGCATGGTAATATGCGCCCGGTTCTAATGGATCATACACAATAGGTGCATTCCAATTAAAACGGTACTTCATATCTTTTGGCTGAAGTGCTTGGTATTGCACTGGATGCTCCATGATATTGACGCCTTCTTTGGTAACATTATTATACGCTTCAATAGTTCCCTGATAAGACCCTCCCATGGTAATGATTGGATTGTTAGGGTCGAATGCAACAAATGCAGATTCACCACCAGCAGTACTTGTCCAATCTTTATCTGAAATACGGTAACCATTGGTTACACGGCTTGCCATTTTGATTGAACTATTATCTTGTTGACCACCGTATAAATTATAAGGGAATAAATGGTCGGCATTGACACGATAAATTTGCGAAGTAGGTTGGTTAGCCTGGGTAGACCAAACTTTACCGGTATTAAATGTTACCGCAGCTCCACCATCATTGGCAACAATCATATTGCTACTATTTTTTGGATGAATCCAAAGTTGGTGATAATCACCATGGGTGCCACCCATATTGCTCCATGTTTTTCCGCCATCACTAGATCTTAAACCTGGAGAATTTAATACATACACCACGTTTTCATTTTGTGGATCTGCAAAAACCTCAATATAGTACCAAGCGCGCTGTGTTAAGCGGTGGTCTTTACTAATTCTATTCCAATTTTTTCCTGCATCGTTGGAAACAAAAAGTCCACCCAATTCTTTTTCAGTATCACTTTCAACTAAAGCATATACTTTTTCAGGATTAGCCCTAGAAACGGACACGCTCATTTTACCGAGTGCATTTGGTAATCCATTTTCAATTTTATTCCAGGTAAGTCCAGCATCGGTAGATTTATACAAACCACTTCCTGGTCCACCACTTTTAATTTCCCATGGCAATCTTTGGTATTCCCACATGGCAGCATATAAAATACGCGGGTTTGTCATGTCCATTGCTAAATCGGCACAACCGGTATTATTATCAACAAATAAAACTTTATTCCAGTGCGCACCGCCATCCACAGATTTATAAACACCACGATCTGCAGAAGGGCCATGTGTTGCTCCTTGTGCCGCTACATATACAATATCAGGATTTGAAGGATCAATACGTATCCAAGATATTTGGCGCGTTAATTCGAGCCCCATATGCTTCCATGTTTTCCCGGCATCTGTAGATTTGTAAACACCATCACCATAAGAACTCATCACACCTCTAGGCGCATGTTCTCCCATACCCACATAGACTACATTTGGATCAGACTCTGCAACTGCTACAGCACCTACACTTCCTGTTTTAAAAAATCCATCAGATATATTATTCCATGTTTGTCCTGCGTCTTCTGTTTTCCAAACACCCCCACCTGTGGTACCCATATAATAGGTTAGTTGATTTTGCACTACGCCTGTTGCAGTAACAGACCTGCCGCCACGAAGTGGACCAATATTTCGCCAGAACAAATTATTAAAATGCGAAGGCACTAAATTTTCTTCTACTATAGTTGCGGCTTGCGTTTTTGAAACCACTTTTTTTTGTGCTTGAACTAAAGAGGTACATGCAATGATAGATGCAACTGCACCCATTAAATACTTTGAAAACATAGGAGATATTTGATGAGAAATTAATAAAATAAATAACGCTTGGCACTATTACGCCAGCCAGCCTGACTTTCATAATTTACAAAGAAAACTTTAACGTCTGCTTGACTTTCGTAATCAACAAAAAAGATTTTCTTTTTTGCTTGCGAAGCATAGGAGGTAAAAAACCATTTACCGTTATTGTCACCAGCCTGGCTTTCATATTTGACCTTATATACTTTTAGATCTGCCTGACTTTCGTATTTAACAACAAAAACTTTTACATCCGCTTGTGACGCGTAGTCAACTGCAAATATTTTTTGCGCTTTTAAAGTGCCTACAAATGCGAACAGAAAAATTATTAAGCCTAATTTTTTCATAGAAATAAATTTAGGCCTTCAAGTTATAAATATTCTCGCACAATCGTTTATTTCACCACAATCTCATCTGCAAAAATCCAAGCACCCGTACCCGCCGCATGATGCCAATATGGTGGCGACTTCATATTATTTCCGGTAACTCTAATAAACCTTGCCTTTTGGCTTTTTGAACTGGTAGCAAACACTTGTATGTCATTCACTTTGCTGGTTTTTACTAAAGGATATACATTATCGACTGTTTGAATGGGTGTATAGTTAATACCATCTTCCGAAGCCTCAAATGTAACTGCTGTAGGAAAAAACACCACATGGTTGGTCACCTGCAAAAAAGAGACGGAAACCTCGGAGAAATTGGTAACCTTACCCAGGTCAATGGTAGCTTTCATATTATCTAAAAAACCAAGCCAATTGGCATAAAAGCTCCAACCACCAAAAGCGCCATCCGTAAGGGCTTGTGGGTCTTCTTTGGCATATTTAACCGGCTTTATGGCAAGGGTTACCTTGCTATTTTTGGCCTTATTTACCTCTTTGGCACTAGCTATTAATTTTTGATACCCTTGCAAATAATCGGTTAAGGGCAAACCCATTTCATTGATGATTTTTATACCCTGAGCGCCTGTGGCAGTTGTAAAACGATTCACTCTTTTTTGAATTGCTGAAACGTCAGATAATGGAAAAGATGTTTTGTTTAAACGGTAGAATTCGAGGGTTGCAAAATCAAGTCCAATGCGCGCTTCATGCACACGCGCTTGTAATACCGCATCATCTGCTGCAATGTTTGTAGCGGTATCAAATAGCGCATTATACTGCTTTAATTTTTGTTCACTCAACCAGGTTTCAAAACCTTGTGCAGGATCACCATATAAGAACAAATAAAATTTAGGTGTTTCTTTTATCGCAGCATGTAAATCATTTAAATACTTAACAATAAAAGGAGATGCTACTCCGTAATAATTGTTTGCAAACTCCTGAAGCAAGTTTGCATAATTTAATTTAGGGTTCCACAAAAATTTTGAAAGCAACCAACTGCGAAGCTCAAAAAATTCGGATGGATTATGACTGTGCTGTTCAAAAATCCAATTGGCATTGTTGTCTACAAATAAATTAATATTAGGCTGAAGCGTTTCTAAATTTGGAAAGGGTGCTAAAAAATTTGTGAACTGCGTAGTGTAATCCCAAATTTGAATGGTGGCACCAATTGCACCCCATGCTTTTAAATCCGATTCAAAATCTTTGCATTTATCTGCAATAGGGCCACTTCTATCACACTCAATAGAACAAAGTGTAACTAAAACATTTTTTTCTGGCTTGATATGCAGTGGCGCTTTTCTGGTGTATTGATACGCAAGTGTTGCAATTGTTTTATTCGGAAAGTCTTTGGCAATGCGGTTTACAAGGGTTATCATGGTTCCAGAAGGAGAACCTTCGTAAGCATCTATGGCTGCACATTTATCACAAGTACAGTATTGTGTGTTGTCATCTTGGCTCACCGATAAAACAGAAGCTGAAGGTCGTCGATTAAAAAATGCAGCTACAGAATCTTTGATAATTTGATAGACTGTATCGTTGGATAAACAAAGTTGTGTGGGCTGCCTTTTATTTTTTACGAGCGCATAAAAAGTAGGATGGCTTTCAAAAAAGTTTTTTTCTGGTAAAAATTTATTAAAGGTATGTACGCGCGCTTCCGGTACAAATTTTGGAAACCCTTCGGTGGTTACTCTTCTTTTTGCAGCAAAAGAGGGATTGTCATAAAATAATTTTGAATGCACCGTTCTTGTTAAAACCGCTGGTGTGTAATGATAATCTGCAGCAACAACTATGTTTTTTGTTGTTGGAATTTTTTCGACTGTTGGCGATAAAAATTGGCAGCCTAAAAATTCTTCTAATAAAACGTACACTGTTTCAAGTGTTTGATAGGGTGAAGCGCCCGTTATTTGTAGCGTATTATTGGTGCTAGTAATGGCATATTCTTTTTTAATAAGTGCCGCGTAATTTGGACAAGCGCGCCCAATATAAATAACTGTCTTTGAAGTGCTTTTTTTTGACACAACCGGTATTCGTGTACCTGCTATTTTAAATACATAATCACTTAACTCTGTAGCTGCTAAACGCTCGTCTGTAGCTGCATTTTCAGGTATTTGAATAACCGCTTTTGAACTTCCTTGTTGCACCATCTTAAAACTAGCACTAGGGGCTTTTTGAGCATTTGCTTGAATGCTATTAAAAGAAAGCAAAAGCACGAATAAAAATGAAAATGTAGTACGAACTAATAACTGCATGTGTATGATTTTAGATACCCTAAATTTAATTTATTTCAATAACTCAATTCTAACCTTTTTTAAGCCTATTTGAACCGGTTAAAAAATAATTAATGGGCCCATTTAATAGTGACGTAAATTAACTGCAAATAAAAATTCATGAAAAAAATATTGTTCGTATTTGCAGTGCTATGTTCAAGTGTTTTACTTGCGCAAGATGTATTTTACTTTACTAACGGACTGGCTTCCGGAAAAACACACCAATATGGTAGAGAAGCTATGTACTCCGACGCCCTCGCTTATAGCTTGTACAAGGGAGAAAGTAAACCACAGGAAGGATTACCTGTTTCGATTGGCGCAAATACCAACTGGACAAGTATTAAAGCAGACAGTGCGCACAACTTTAGAAGCCAAGCAATTGCCAATGGTTATTTATACCTACAATACAATGCAGCAAAGGCTGGAACAGCTGTGTTTATTGGCACTGGTCACTCCATGGTGTTTATCAATGGCGCACCGCATGCGGGTGATATGTACCGTTATGGTTGGATGTATATTCCCGTTCAGTTAAAAAAAGGAATCAATGAATTTTATATCCGCGCTGCTGGCGCTGGCAGGTATGCTTCTGTAAAAGCCATGTTGGATTTTTCATTTAAGCCCATACAATTAAGTACCAAAGATGCTACACTTCCATTTTTTATTGAAGGAGAAAATGTTTCCAAAAAATGGGCAGGCCTTGTTGTAGTGAACAGCTCTAAAAATAATGCGGCAGGTATGCGTATTACAGCATCGGTTGAAGATCAAAAAATAGAAACCAATATTACTAGCATCGCTCCACAAATTGCAAGAAAAGTAGCGGTAGAAATTCCGGTACCAAAAAATACAACAAAAGGAAGCTACAGGGTTTTACTTACTTTAATGGCCAACAACCAAATTATTGATACTACATCTGTTGTAGTAAATGCAGTAAAAAGTAGTGAACACGCTTCGCATACTTTTATTAGTACAATAGACGGATCTGTTCAGTATTATGCAGTGGCGCCGCAGGCCAACGACAATAAAAACAATCCAAGTTTATTTTTATCGGTACATGGCGCTGAAGTAGAAGCCATTTCTCAAGCAAGAGCATATAAACCAAAAACAGAAGGACCGATTGTAGCGCCTACCAATAGAAGACCTAGAGGTTTTAACTGGGAAGATTGGGGCAGACTCGATGCACTAGAAGTTTTTGAAATTGCTAAAAAAACATATCAGCCAAATCCACAAAATATTTATTTAACAGGACACTCTATGGGCGGTCATGGCACTTGGTATTTAGGTGCTACCTATCCTGGAAAGTGGGCTGCTATTGCGCCATCGGCGGGCTATCCAACCCTTGCTGCGTATGGTTCACACGATGGTCTGGTTCCAAACGATACAAGTACGCCGGTTAAAAAAATATTAACCAGAGCAAGCACGCCTAGCAATGTTTTAGGCATGGTTAATAACTACAAAGCGGGTGGTGTTTATATTTTTCATGGTGATGCAGACGAAACCGTTTCGGTAAAATATGCTAGACAAATGAAAAAAGTATTGGCCGAGTTTCATCCTGATTTTAGTTACTACGAATATCCAGGAGGTTCACATTGGTTTAGTGATGAGAGTGTAGACTGGGCTCCTATTTTTGATTATTTTAAAAGGCATACCATTCCTGTTAGCAGTAAAGTAAATGTAATTGATTATACACTTCCTTCTACAGCGATTACCAATACCTATCAATGGTTACAAGTGTTGCAACAAACAAAAAGTTTTGATTATAGTCGTGTTCAACTTACGCGCAATATGAAAACAAAAAATATTACAGGTACCACTACCAATATTAATGCTGTTGCCATTGATACCAAAGATTTTGCGATAGGTGATACCGTTACTCTTGTATTAGACGGAAATCAGTTAACACATATTGTAAATGGTACTGCGCTAGTATTAGAAAAAAATTCAACTTGGGCCAAAGGCAATTCACCTTTGTTAACTAACAAGGGCATACAAAGAAATGGTGGATTAAAAGAAGCATTCAATCATAATATGGTTTTTGTATACGCTACGCATGGAACAGAAGCAGAAAATAACTGGGCACTACAAAAAGCAAAATATGACGCCGAAACATGGTATTATAGAGGAAATGGTTCTGTAAGTTTAATTGCAGATAAAGATTTTACGACTGCTGCTTATCAAAATCAAGGCGTTATTTTATATGGTAACGAAACAACCAATACCGCAGCAGCGGCACTCCTTACCAACTGTCCGATTAAAGTAACTACTGGAAAAATTGTAATGGGAAACACCGTTTTTGAAGGTCAAGACCTAGGGGCTTACTTCATGTACCCTGCACAAAACAATGGTATTACAAGCGTTGCACTCATTGGTGGTACTGGTTTACAAGGCATGCAAGCCGCAGATGCCAACCAATATTTTAGTGGTGGAAGTGGTTTTCCTGACTTTATGGTTTTTTCACTTGATATGCTTATTAAAGGTGAAGAAGGCATTAAAGCAGTGGGTTATTTTAACAATGACTGGAGTTTAGGTAAGGATTTTTATATTAAAAAGTAAAGAAGGATGAAAAAAATAGTATTTGCTATTTCGTTAATACTCGTAGGATATATTGCAGTAGCACAAAAGCAGGTTAGTATCATTCCGGAGCCACAATTTTTGAAAGTAAATAATGGAAATTTTACTTTTTATAAAAATACGCAGTTTATAGCACCAGCTGGTTGGAAACCGATTGCAAAATATGTACAGCAAATTACAAGTACATCTATTAGCACGCTTCCAAAAGGGAATACGCGCATAATATTTAAAGAGAATAAAAATTTAGCGAGTAGCGAATATACTTTAACGGTTTCTGCAAGTACCATTACTATATCTGCTAAAGATTATGCTGGTGCGCTCTATGGTGCTCAGACTATTGTTCAACTTTGGTACACAAGTAATACACCTAGTCGTATTGCTTGTGTCACGGTAAAAGACAAGCCCAGATTCGAATACAGAGGTCTCATGTTAGATGTATCTCGAAATTTTTATCCGGTATCCTTTATTAAAAGTTTAATGGATGTTTTAAGTATTTATAAAATCAATAACCTGCATTTACATTTAACAGATGGTGCTGGTTGGAGACTTGAAATAAAAAAATACCCGCTTTTAACAAAGCAGGCTGCTTTTAGAACACATAAAACATGGAAGGAGTGGTGGAAAAATGGAATGGGTTATTTACAAGAAGGAGATCCGTTAGCCTATGGAGGTTATTACACACAAAATGATGCAAAAGATATTGTTGCGTATGCCGC
This sequence comes from Sediminibacterium ginsengisoli, assembly GCA_945873615.1. GTDB lineage: Bacteria > Bacteroidota > Bacteroidia > Chitinophagales > Chitinophagaceae > Sediminibacterium > Sediminibacterium ginsengisoli_E. The sequence goes on from CAMCDT010000001.1 coordinate 46,867, forward strand.
TGCAAAAGCCATCAACGTTATTCCAGAAATTGAAATGCCAGGACACTCCGATGAAGTGCTTGCAGCCTACCCAAATCTTGGCTGTGATAGCGTTAAAGGCAGAACAGGCGAATTTTGTATTGGAAACGATTCGACATTCACTTTCATGCAGGACGTAATTACAGAAGTGATGGAGTTATTTCCTTCAAAATATATTCATATTGGTGGTGATGAAGCCGCAAAGGGGCACTGGAAAAAATGTACCAAATGTCAAAAGCGCATTCGTGATAATAACTTAAAAGATGAGGATGAACTCCAAAGCTATGCCATCAAAAGAATGGAAAAATTTATCTCTAGTAAAGGGCGTTACCTTCTAGGCTGGGATGAAATATTAGAGGGTGGCCTTGCACCAGGTGCCCGCGTAATGAGCTGGAGAGGGGAACAAGGTGGTATCGATGCAGCAAGACAAAACCATGATGTAATTATGACCCCTGGTGGCACTTGTTATTTTGATAAATACCAACAAAACCCAGCTGGTGAACCAGAAGCCATTGGTGGATTCTTACCGCTTCAAAAAGTATATGAATATGAGCCTCTTCCTGTAGCTCTAGAAAAAGACAAACAGCAATATGTAAAAGGGGCACAAGCCAATTTATGGACCGAATATGTGCCTACGCAGGAGCATGCTGCATACATGATTTTCCCACGCATTATTGCTTTAAGCGAAGTAGTGTGGAGTAATCCAGCTGCTAAAAATTGGGCGCAGTTTCAAGAAAAATTAACCGCTCACTATAAATTACTACAAGCATTTAATATCAATTACTGTAGGCCGTCCAATAGAGTAGACATTACCACAAGCTTTGATACTATATCACGTGTTGCGCGCGTTAGTTTTAATAGTGAGCAGTTTAAACCTACCATATATTATACCACCAATGGAACAGTACCTACCACTGCTTCCAATATATATTCAACGCCGTTTTTAATTGATTCAAAAGCAACTATTAAAGCTGCTATTATTAATGCAAAAAAATCAGCACCGGATTCGGTACTCATAAATTTTCATAAAGCATTTAATAAACCGGTAACCTACAATATACCTTATAGTAAAGGTTATCCTGCTGATGGTACACGAACACTTGTGAATGGTTACCGCGGAACTTTAACTTACCAAGATGGGCAGTGGCAGGGCTTTATCACCAATATGGATGTTGTTATTGATTTACAAAAAATTGATACCGTAAGTTTGGTGCAAGCAAATTTTATGCAAATTATTGGACCTGGTGTTTATATGCCTAAATACATAGAAGTACAAACATCCGTGGATGGTATCAATTATACCCATCAGGGTAGAGACAACAATACGGTATCTCCTACAGAAAGTAATTTACTCTTTAAAGATTTTAAAGTACAAATGAAACCAACAGCCGCGCGCTATATTAAGTTTATTTCAAAACTTCAAAGCGGCTTTCAATTTATCGATGAAATTATTGTAGAATAAAAAAGCGGCTCCCAATTACTAAAAAAGGGAGCCGCTTTACATTTTTACTCATTAGTATTTTGTAACACCAGGCACCGGCACTGGATAGAATCCATCAGGACCCGGATTAACAGGCGCTGCAGCATCAAATGCATACACCGAAGGGTGTAAATTAAGACCAGAGTTAATTGCTTTATCCCAGTCTATAATTTGTCCACTATACGTAGCCATTCGGCCTAAAATAGATGTCATAGTTGAGTATGCGCCATTTTCTGCATCGGCATATTTATACTGACCTTTTGCAATCGCTGCAAAAAGTTCGTCGTGCTCGGTTTGATATGGATTACGCTCTTTTGATTTATCAAATTGAAAAATGGTTTTACCGCGTAAATCTGTAATACGTGCTGCATCGCAATATATTTTTCCCTTGGTGCCTACAAGTAGTTCATCAACTTTACTTGAAGTACCTGGCATATGTCTACACTGAGAATTTAAAATAGATCCATCGGCGTAATGAAACTCTACGTAATGATGGTCAAATATTTCACCGTGCTCTTTTGATTTTCTTACTTGTCGTCCACCAAAGCCTTGCGCTTTAACAGGATACCCACCTTTAAACCAATTGATCACGTCTAAATTGTGAATATGCTGCTCTGTAATATGATCACCACAAAGCCATACAAAATAATACCAGTTACGCATTTGGTATTCCATTTCTGTTTGACCTGCTTTACGTGGTCTTGTCCATACGCCATCATTATTCCACCAAGCTTGCATCGATGTAATATCTCCAATCATGTCTTTTTTTGCAAAAAGCGCACGGTAAGAATCTTGGTAATGTCTTTGAAGACCTACTACCACATTTAATTTCTTTTGTTTTGCGATTTTAGCAGCTGCTAAAACACTTTGCACGCCTGCAGGATCTGTAGCTACCGGCTTTTCCATAAATATATGTTTGCCTTGCTTTACGGCTTCTTCAAAATGAATGGGTCTGAAACCTGGAGGCGTTGCAAGTATTACAACATCTGCAAGTGGTATGGCTTTTAAATAACCGTCAAAGCCCACAAATTTTCTTTCTTCTGGAACATCAAGTGTGCCTTTTGTTCCAGCACCAGCACTGGCAAGTTCTCCACTTACATTATTGTAACATTCATCTAATCGGTCTCTAAAAGCATCCGCCATCGCAACAATTTTTACATTTTGTTTGCTCATCAATGCTTGAACGGCAGCGCCTGTTCCGCGCCCGCCGCAACCAATAACGGCTACTTTGATAACGTCATCAGAACCGGAAAAAAAGTTAGCTCGAGAGATAATAGGCGCAGCTGCAATAGCACCTGCTAGCATCGAACCTTGTTTTACAAAGTCTCTGCGTTTGTCATGAAAAGATGAATTTGACATATGGCTGTTGTTTTTATTTAATTAAATAGGTGGTATAAAATTGTTGCGCTTGTTCGGGTGTTGGTTGTTGTAATGGACGCACCAGTCTAATGCCTACATCTGTAGCTTCTGTGAGCCACCATTTACTTTTTGGGATTTGTGGATCGCGTCGATTCCAAATAGGATCTGATTTTATGCGTTTACCATTTCTACAAGTGTTGGCATCCGATAAATACGATCCACCACGTAACACCTTTGGATACACGCCTTGCGTAGGCGGAACCATGGGGTTGTTTAATTCGATGCTAGCATATCTACCCGGTAAATAATGATCCGTGGTCCACTCCATTAAATTGCCAAGCATATCGTAAAGTCCCCAAGCATTGGGTAATTTTTGAGCTACTTTTTGGTATTTGTTAGTACTGTTTTTTTGAAACCATGCATACTTAGTAAGCAGGTTGGGGTCTGTTCCAAAATAGTATGGGGTAGTTGCTCCAGCTCTGCTTGCATATTCCCATTCGGCTTCGGTAGGGAGTCTGTAAAAAATACCTGTTTGTTTGTGGAGCCATTTACAAAACATGATTGCTGCATACTGCGACATACTATTAGCAGGGAATCCACCCTCTTTGCCCATACCTAAGGTTAAATCTATATATTGAGGACTGGGTCTAGTGATTGCATCTACATCAGAATTCTGAGAAGTCGTTTCGTCTTTTAAAAAAACATCAAATACATCACGTGTTACTTCTGTCGCACTCATCCAAAATGCATCTAGTGTAATTTCTTTTTGAGGCGTTTCGTCAGCATTGATTTTTGGAGATGCTATTGTAGAACCAATCTTAAATTGTCCTGCAGGTATTGGCACCATTGCAAAATACAAATTACTAACTGGTAATTTTTGCTCATACTTTTCGAAACTGAGACTCGTTTGTTGCGCAGAGGCACCAATAGCAATGAAACAAAATATGACTGCAAAAAAATTCTTGAACACAATTAAATTTTAGAATTAGGAAGTTATGAATTTTTTATAATAGCTACAACAATTATTGTTCTAGGTAGCTGTCAAATTTTCCAAAACTAACTTTATGAATCCTCCCATTTTGTAAAGTGGTAATGAGTACTTCGGATTTGTACTTTTTTGCCAATATTTTAACCTGTTCGATTGTTAGTATGCTACAAGCCGTTGCCAACCAATCTGCAGTTGTCGCAGATGGAGCAACCACGGTTACATTGCGCTGAAAAGTAACGCCATAGCCGGTTCTAGCATCAATGATATGCGCAAACTTCTTACCCTTATGTAACATATATTGATATGCATCTCCAGACGTTGCAACTGCCTTATTGGATAAGATGAGCTTACGCTTCCATAATGCTTCTTGCTGCCCGGGTATGTTTACGCCAACGCGCCATCCTTTTTTATCAGACGGCGTACCAGCAATAACCATATCACCACCTGCATCTACAAGCGCATTTGTAATTCCAAATGATTGTAATAATGCGAGTACTTTATCAGCGGCATATCCTTTAGCGATTCCGCCCATATCAAGTTGCATATTGGGTTGTAAAAACGTAATCGTTTGCGCGCTACTATCTATTTGTATCTTATTAAATCCAACAGATTTTAGGGCTTTGTTGACTACTACCCCGGCAGGAAATTGTTGAGAGTTACGTGCGTTTCGCCATATACGGGAAAGTGGACCTATGGTAACATCAAAACTGCCATAAGAATCTTTGTAGGCCTGGCGTGCCGTGCAAAGCAGTTCCATTAAAATAGACGAAACTTTAGTAGGTTTCCCAACTGCCTCGTACCTAAGCTTAAACAATTCTGCACTGCTATCATAATCACTACAAATTAAATTGATGGAATCAATAAGTTTAAAACTTTGATACGCTGCACTGTCTGCTATCTGTTTTGCTCCAGCATAAATTACCAAATTAAATGGAGAGCCCATCTTTTGCATACTATAGGCGTATCTATTTTCTTGGGCTACCGATATATACACCTGCACAAAGAATAACAAAAAGAAAATGAGCTTTTTCAAATAAAGGAAGTTTGCGTTCAAAAGATTTGTAATTTAGAAAAACTTTAATCGTGATTAGGAAAATTAAGCGGGTTTTATTGTATTTATTTGTTAGCTCGCTTTTATATGTGCTGATAACAAAGTTTGTCGATCCTCCTATCACCATCACACAGCTCACAAACGCATTTGGCCTTGGTTTAAAAAGAGATTATGTAAGTTGGGATGAACTAGGCTACCAGAGTAAGCTCGCTGCTATTGCTAGCGAAGATCAACTATTTGCAGAGCATATTGGGTTTGATTTTGACGCCATCGAAAAAAGCCTACGTCCTAAAAAGAAAAAGAAGAAAAGTAAAATCCCATTAGGAGGGGGCGCTAGCACCATAACGCAACAGGTAGCAAAAAATGTATTTTTATGGCAGGGTGGCTCTTATGATAAATACATTCGAAAAATTCCAGAAATCTATTTCACGTTTTTGATAGAACTTATTTGGGGGAAAAAACGAATTTTAGAGGTTTACTTAAATGTAATTGAAACAGGCCCTGGCTGTTTTGGCATGGAAGCTGCAGCTAGGCATTATTTTAAAAAATCAGCCAAATCATTAACACCTGCACAGGCAGCCATGATTGTGGCCGGCTTTCCAAATCCTAAAAAATTTACTGCAAGCCCCATGAGTAAGCGCGTAAGTTGGCGCTATCCGCAAATTTTAAGACAAATGAGTAATATAGATACCGACGAAGATATCTATCACTTACTTCGAAAATAAATACCTATTGCCCAGCTTTAAAGAAACGATACGAAAAGATAATGGGTGCAAGTACCATGGGTATCATGATCACAAAAAAACTAACAAATGACCAAATACCTGGAAGTAGAAAACCAAGTATCATTTGAAGTATGCCACCATACAACCAAAATTTACCAGCATAGTCATGCGTGGCTTTCCAATTTTCTTCATTAGCTAATGTCCAAGGAAGTTTAAATCCTGCATAATAATTTTGAGAAAGCTTTGGAAAAAACCAACCCATAACAGCAAATAATAAACCTACTAGGGGTAACAACAATTTATCGATGGGCAAATTTGGTTGCTTTGTTTTAGTTAATATCATCATATTAATTGCAGACATAAAGGCAACAATGATGAGCCCAAATACCTTAAAATAGGCGTCATTGTTATGCTCATACCTTTTTGGATCAATTTTTTTAATATTGATCATGATTGCATAAACAAATAAGCTAATGGCTCCCATAAAAACAGGACCAAAAAATGCCATGCTTTTTGAACCAAAGCCATCGGCTTCTCCTTTAATATTGAAATGGGTAGGAATGGTATCAGGCAGGCTACTATAAAAAGTAAATAAATATATAAATGGAGCTGTTAATAGTAGTAGTACAATAAGATAATGAGAATAATTCTTATTCATAGTTAGCGGGTTAATATATTTGTATCGAATAATTACAAAGCATTGTAAAATTAAGAAAAATGAAGATTAAATTGGTAATAATTGGATTATTGAGTGTCATAGTTTGCGGACTTTTTTCTTTTACTTTAAAAACAGCGCCAACGAGTACAACTGGTGAAGCTCTTGCAAAACAGTATTGCGGTAGTTGTCATATATATACGGCGCCCGACTTACTAGATAAAAAAACTTGGAAAGAAAGTGTACTACCTAATATGGGTTGGCGACTAGGCATTAGAGGCGTTAATGATAGCCCCTATGCAGCAATGGAACCAGATGAGGCGGCCATTGTAGAAAAATTGAGGGTCTATCCAAATGCTCCCATCATTTCAAAATCAGACTGGCAAAAAATTGTAGACTTTTATATTGCAAAAGCTCCAGCAACTGTAATACCAGCAAAAATTACTACCGTTGTAAAAACATCCATTCGACAGTTTTTTAATCAGCCTGTTTTTATTGACAACAAACAAGCACCAAAAACAAGCATGATCAAATTTAATGAAGCCACTGGCACATTGTATGTGAGTGATGCCATTAATGAATTGTATGCACTAGATAAAAATTTGCGTCTCACAGAAACATGGAATACGCCATCTGCGGTGGTAGATGTATTGTTTGAGAAAAATAAAGAACCAAGGGCCTTATGTATTGGTAGCATTGCGCCTTCAGAAAAAAAAGAGGGTTTGCTAATATCACTTGATTCTAACGATCAGAAAAGCTCTTTTGGTGGTTTGGCTAGACCTGTAAATATTGAAAAGGCGGACTTAAATCAGGATGGAAAAGAAGATATCCTTATTTGTCAATTTGGAAATCATACCGGCAAAATAAGTTGGCTGGATGGTGGTGATATCCGCAAAGAAAACATTTTAGTGTACCGACCAGGTGCTAGAAAAGCAGAAATAGTAGATTTAAATAAAGATGGAAAATTAGATATTGTAGTAATGATGGCGCAGGCCTACGAAGGCATTTATTATTTAGAAAATAAAGGTGATGGTAGTTTTAAAGAAACACCACTGGTTAAATTTCCACCTGTGTATGGAGTAAGTTATTTTGAAATGGTGGATGTTAACAAAGATGGATATTTAGACATCGTTATGACCAATGGAGACAACTGGGATTTATCGAGAGTTAAAAAAAGGTTTCATGGTGTTCGCATTTTAATCAATGACAAACTCAATCATTTTAAAGAAAGTTTTTTCTTTCCAATGTATGGCGCTAGTAAAGCTGTTGCAAGAGACTTTGATGGAGATGGGGATTTAGACATTGCAGCAATTTCTTTTTATGATGACCTTGCTAAACCAGAACAAGGATTTATTTATTTAGAAAACACAGGAAATATGCAGTTCAGCGCTTCTTCTACACCAGAAGCTGCCAATGGAAAGTGGCTTACCATGGAAGTTGCTGATATAGATAAGGATGGAGATACAGATATCGTACTTGGTTCTTTTATTTATACCTTTAGTGAAATGACACAACTCCTTATGAAAGGAATTGAACATTTCCCGCAGTTATTGGTGTTGCGTAACAATAAAACAAATTAACATGCTCCGCCTACTATTGATATTTCTTTTTCCAATCATTCAACTATCTCCAAACTGGGAGTCAAATTTTGACATTGCGAAACAGAGGTCAATAAAAGAAAACAAAATCATCCTCATTCATTTTGTCCATAAAAATAAAGACGCTAAAAATGTTAAACTAGAAAAAGCATTATTTGAAAGCAGTGGCTTTATAGATTATGCGAACAAAGAGGTTATATTATTAAAAGTAGATCTAGGGATAGAGCGGACTGGTGATAGCGAAAAACAATTTTACCACAATTCAATACTACTTGAACGCTTTAACAATAAAATGCTAGCTCCTTATACCATCATTACAGATACCGAAGGAAATATTTTGAAGCGCTGGAATCATGAACAACCTTTGGTAGCTGCTGATTTTGTTAGATCAATTAAAGAATCTATAGAAGCCCATAAACAATAACTTTCATGAAAAAGATTATACAATATACTGGGATTGCAATTATAGCAATTATAATAGTCGTTGTTGTTGGAATTTTGACGCTGGCAGAATCAGATAAAAAATTAGAAACACTATTACCTATTTATACGAGCAAAGAATCAAAATTTTTGCCTGTGTTAGGTATGCAGGTACATTATAGAGTAGAAGGGCCCGAATCAGATACGGTTCCACTTGTGCTAATACACGGAACATCGGCATCCCTTCATACCTGGGATAGTTTAACACTGCTTCTAAAAGAAAAAAAGAAAATTATTCGTTTTGACCTACCTGCTTTTGGGTTAACCGGGCCCAATAAAGAAAACACATACAATACAGATGTCTATAACATTTTTGTGGATTCGGTATTAGAAAAATTAAAAGTTACATCTTGTATTATAGCTGGAAACTCACTAGGGGGAAGCATTGCATGGCATTACGCATTATATAATAAAACTAGAGTACAGCAGCTAATATTACTTGACGCAAGTGGGTACCCGAAAAAAAATGAAAAGGGATCTCTTGGTTTTAAAATTGCAAGCATGCCTGTTATCAATAATTTATTATTATGGGTAACGCCTAAATTTTTAGTCAAAAAAAGTTTAGAGGGTGTTTTTGTAGATAAAACTAAAATCAATGACGAATCTATTAACCGTTACCACGATTTACTATTAAGAGAGGGTAACAGAAAAGCAGCTCTCTCTATTTTTAAGGCCGGCTTTAAACCAACCCCTGCGCCTATAAAAACAATTACTATTCCAACACTAATTATTTGGGGTCATCAGGATCAGCTCATCAACGTTTCCAATGCATATCTTTTTAATAAAGACATCAAAGGAAGTAAACTTGTTGTGTTAAAGAATGTTGGACATGCGCCTATGGAAGAAACGCCTACCAAAGTAGCTGCAGCCATTCGTACATTTTTAAATATACCTTAATCGATTCCAATGCCCGGATTTTCTAGGGCATTTGAACTATCCGGCGCATCATTTAAAACCTCTACATCCCTTAATTGACGCTGAATAGCACGGGTACGCACACCCACTACTTCATCAAGTTGCTTTAGTCCATTTTGAATATTGCCTTGCGCTTTTTCAATAAGGCCTCCAAATTTTTCAAATTCGGTTTTTACATTACCTAACACTTTCCAGACTTCACCACTACGCTTTTGAATAGCCAGTGTTTTAAAGCCCATTTGTAAACTATTTAAAATTGCGGCTAGCGTGCTTGGACCCGTCACTACTATTTTATAATTGCGTTGTAAATCTTCGAGTAAGCTTGCTTTTCTTACCACTTCGGCATAAATGCCTTCGAATGGTAAAAATAGAATGCCAAAATCGGTGGTATTAGGTGGATCAATGTATTTGTCAGAAATATCTTTAGCCATTTTTTTAATGGTTTGCTCTAAATTTTTTTGCGCTATTTCTATTTGAGGTAAATCAGAAGTGTCATAAGCAGTTTGTAACTGCTCATATACATCTTTAGGAAATTTAGCATCAATAGGAAGCCATACCTGTTTGTTGTTATCATCTCGCCCAGGCAGTTTAATGGCAAATTCCACAATGTCTGCACTGTTTTGTTTGGTTTTAACATTGGCTGCATACTGCTCTGGTGCTAGAATCTGCTCTAATAACATGGCTAGTTGCACTTCACCAATGCCACCACGCATTTTAACGTTACTCAATACTTTTTTTAATCCGCCTACATCATTTGCGAGTGTTTTCATTTCTCCAAGACCAACTTGCACGGCTTCCAATTGCTTGCCCACCGCTTCAAAGGATTGACCCAGTCTTTCATTTAACGTTTTTTGAAGTTTTTCATCCACTGTTTCGCGCATTTGCTCTAGCTTTTTTTCGGTCTCTTGCACCAGTTTAGATTGGCCTTCTGTTAGGTCGGTAAATTTATTTTTAAGCTCTTGCGTCAAATCAATTAAGCCTGTTCTCAAATCATCTCTATTGAGTTTATGATTGGCATCTGTTTTTTGAATAAGCCCGTCAAGACCAGATTGTAGCCTGTTGTTGATTTCCGTTCTATTCATACTAAAATCTGTTTTTATAGAGTGCTCTAGTTGGTCAATTTTAGATTGTAGTACGGCCATTTGATTTTGTAAACCTGCGCCATTATTGGATTTGACAAGAAGCAGGATGACGAGTAAAAGCGATAGGCTACTAACGGCAAGCGAAGCATATAAAACAAATTCATTCATTCGTAAAATTTTAGAAATCAAAGATACACTCAGGGTCCTCCACCTATTGGAGCACTAACATTATTTAACAAAAAAATGTAACGGTTTATTATACCCCAGCGTTTCCCAATAAAGTAGCTGCATTTGCATCTGCGTCAACAGTAGGTGCTTCAATTGTATGAATCAACGCTTCAGCATTTTCTCTATTATAGGCACCCTTTAAATATAATTTATCGTAGTAGTTAAGCAGTATCTTAAAACTACTTTCAACATCATCTTCTATTAAAAAATTAATAGCGGTTTTTGTTTCTAATCCACCCAATCTTTTTTTGATTCGAAGAATAGCGCTCATCAATTTATCTTTTTCAAATTTGCCATATCCCTTTAAAATAAATTGAAGCCTTTCTGAAAATGAAATTTCTAAAAAATACAATTTGCTTTTTCTGATTTGCTCAAATAGTTGAGGAGGTATATTTACAAGTCCAATGCGTCTACTTTCATCTTCTATCCAAATGTAAGATTGGTTTGTACTGATTTTAAATAGTGACTGTGCCAATAAATTTTCAAACTGTTCTTGGGAAGGCTGTACGGGTTGACCCAAATTTCCAAATGCAGAACCCTTATGGTGTGCAATGCCCTCTAAATCAATAATGGGCTCTTTTAATGCTTGAAGTGCATGCAAGGTTTCTGTTTTACCAGATCCCGTATAACCACCTATCACTTTAAAGGGGTACTCCATGGTAAATTGAGCTAATACCCAGTTTCGGTAAGCTTTATACCCTCCCGCGAGTGTGTACACCGTATAGCCGTATAAATCTAAAAGCCATGCTACGCCGGCACTGCGCATGCCCCCACGCCAGCAGTGAACTAATACCACATTTTTGTTAGGACTAGGACTGGCTGCAAGCAGTACCTCCACTTCAGAAACCATTGAAACCATTTTGACTCCAAAATACTTGAGCCCTAATTTAATGGCAGGTTGCTTCCCTTGTTGCTTGTAAGCAGTACCTACAACTTTTCGTTCATCGTCTGTAAACAAAGGTAAAGAATGCGCGTTTTTCATATGCGCATGTGCATATTCCGAAGGGCTTCGCACATCCAATATTGGATACTTTTCCATCATGGAAACAAATTCTGTTATAGGTATCCGTTTTACAGCCATCCTTACAAATATAAAGAAACGCTGTTAGATTGCTTTTTTTCTATTCACTAAATAAACACCTGAAAAAATAAGTACGGCTGCTGCTGCTTTAATGAATGTAAAATGTTCGCCAGCAAAAACCATTGCGATAATGGTTGCAAAAACGGGTTGTGTATAAATGTATGCGCCCGTTACAGATGGACCTAGCTCCTGCAAACCATACACCGTAAATAAATACGATAAAAAAGTAACAAGGAGTACAACAAATGCAAGTGCTAACCACTGTGGTGCTCCAAACAAAGACCAATCGGTTGCTACAAAATCAGGAAGTGCAATAGGTAAAATAAAAATACTACCAAATGTAAATACCCAGCGTAATACATGAAGTGCATTGTATTTTTCCATGAGTGGTTTTACGAGCACCATATAAAATGCATAAGAAATAGCATTGATAAGAATAAAAAAATCACCGAGCAAACTACTGCCATTATTTGATTGACCATCTTTAACCAGTACGAGTAAAGTGGCACCACCAATACCTAGTAATAAGCCAATCAATTTATTGATACTAAACTTTTCACCAATAAGCCAAATGGCAATAATGGTAATAAATATGGGCGTAGCTAATGAAAGTAGTGAACTATGAATGGCAGATGTTAATGCCAATCCTTTTACAAACATAATTTGATTAATGGCTACACCTGTGATACCACAAAGTATAAATAAGGGAATATCTTTTTTATCGATAGATACTTTTGATGGTTTGAAAAATAACAAAGACCAAAATAATACAAGACTCACTACCACTCGCACCACATTTAAAGAATAAGGCGCTAAATAAGCCGGCGTAATTGTTTTTATAACCGCATAACCTGCGCCAAAAATTAAATTGGCAATTAATACAGCAAAGTGCGCCTTTGTTTTTGAATTCATGGGGCAAATATAAAGCAATGCTTGTCTGCTTTTTCATTAAGTGTGTTCAGATCAAAGGTAGCCTGATGAGTCATTACAGCCATTTGACGACTTGCAAGAGATTGAGCCAAATATACCTGCTCTGTTTGACCCGGTGTAGGTATCAATATCATTTTTTTGTGCAGCGGCAATAGTTCCATGAGTGTAGAATATCCACTTCGGCACACAATATATTCAGACTGCATAATGATGTCTAACAAATCTTGACCACGCGCATAACGCAGTTTGGTAAGTGATTCTTTAATTTGATAATGATTGGGTAAATCGGAAGGCCTTCCTTCAATTAGGATCGAAGGTTCATGTATACGCGCTGCCCCTGATTCAATTATATTTTGTAGTATCGTTCGTTGCGGCTCCGGACCCGATAATAAAAAACAGAATTTATATTTTTTTGGTGGCGAAGTGGTAGATGCATTTTCCAAAATACTAAACTGGCTTAGTGGACCAATATACGTTACCGGTATTTTTGGCATGACATTCGGATGAGATAAATCCGCTGCAAAGCCCGGATAATCCTGCGTGTCAGGAACCCAGCACTCCGAAAATTTATTGATAAAAAAGTACTGTAATTGTTGAATTATTTTTTCTACCCATTTAAATGGAGCTTTAACAAGTAATTGATGGCTGATAAATGTGGTTTTTAATTGAGTATTATACAGACCATACCTATTATCAGAAATCACATGATCAAATGCTTTTACATGCGCATGTAACCAGCTGTGCTCTTTGTATATAGCGATAGCAATTTTAGGTAACTGAAAAAATATAATAACAGGCAGCCACCAAGCTTTTTTACTATACCGAATATTATATTTAGGTATCGTTACATAGGTGTTACTCGGAAAATAATATTGTAATAATTTTTTTTGAGCGCCATCGGCGGCAATGGTAACCGTGTGGCCCTTTTCAATACAATCATGGATAATGGGCACGCATCTAGAAGCATGTCCAAGCCCCCAATCGAGTGGGGCAATTAAAATTCGTTGTATGGGCGCCTCTGTTTTGATGGTAAATGGCTAAATTTTTACGTAATTTAGTATTCAATTATGAAACACCCTCTACTTAAAATTATTTTCATCACCCTTGTGATGGCTGTTATGGCCTCTTCATGCAGCGTTTTAAAGCCTGACTATAAGCGAAAAGGCGGTTGCGGCTGCGCAAAAGATGTTAGATAAGTCTACCAGAATTTAACGTACAGAGCACTTAAGAGCATGAGTATGATTACAATCAGCACGAGTGTTGATTTGCTAACCTTAAACATACTTGCATCTATTTCAAATGCTTTAGGGTTTACTTTAGGACCTGCCATACTTACTATCACCATGATGATAATGGTAAGTACAAACGACCAACCCATATTTATTAAAAATGGAATTTCGTAAGCACCACTTTTATTTAGGTACGCGGTATACATGATATTGTCGGTTCCAAAAAGTGGAATAGCATAGCTATTAAAAAATATAGCCAATAAAAATCCGGTAATTAAACCAGTCATAGCAGCCGCACCAGTAGTGCGCTTCCAGAAAAATCCTAACATAAACATGGCAAATACACCTGGGCTAATAAAGCCGGTATATTTTTGGATAAAGGTAAATCCACCTTCGCCACTGATGCCCAATAAATCTTTCCAAGTAAATATAACGGCAATAACCATTGAAATAAATACGGTTAAACGGCCTGTCCATACCAACTTTTTTTCATCGGCATCTTTATTAATATATTTTTTATAAACATCTAATGTAAAAATGGTTGAAATGCTATTTGCCTTACCAGCAAGCGATGCAACAATCGCAGCAGTAAGTGCGGCAATCGCTAGTCCTTTTAAGCCAGCAGGTAAAAATGCAAGTATAGCAGAGTAAGCGCCGTCCTTTCCGCCTTCAAATCCTGCTAACTGACCATTTTTATAGAGTACAAATGCTGCAATACCTGGAAGCATTACAATAACAGGCATAAACAATTTCATAAAGCCAGCAAACAAAATACCTTTTCTTGCAGTTTCTAATTGTGCGCCAAGTGCGCGTTGTGTGATATACTGATTACAGCCCCAATAATTTAAATTCAAAATCCATTGGCCTGCAAAATACATAGCGATACCAGGTAAAATAATATACTTATCTCTTGCCAACTGCCCAGCAGCACTCATATCAGTATTATTGGGTTTTGGTAAAATTAAATGGAAGTGTTCTGGGGCTTGCGATAGTAAAGTATTAAATCCTGCAAGTGCACTGCCATCCACCACATGATTGATGCGTTGATCTACAATTTCTAATGCCATGTATACGGTTGCAAACCCGCCAATAATTAAAACGGCAACCTGAATAACATCTGTGTATCCAATTACTTTCATGCCCCCTAGCGTAATAATAAGCGCCATGAGCATAAGTCCAATCATTACGAGGTGTAAATAATCTCCACCTAATAAACCATTGATTGCAACGGCTCCTAAATACAAAATAGAAGTAAAGTTTACAAATACATACAACAACAACCAAAATATGGCCATTACAAGCGCCACAGATTCGTTATACCTCGTTTTTAAAAATTGAGGCATCGTATAAATCTTGTTCTTCAAATAAATAGGAATGAACCAAACAGCAATAATGATTAAACCAAGCGCTGCTATCCATTCGTAGGCTGCAATGGCAACGCCCACAAAAAAGCCTTCACCACTCATTCCAATAAACTGCTCTGCAGAAATATTAGAGGCAATTAACGAGGCTCCAATAGCCCACCAAGTAAGCGATCCTTCGGCTAAAAAAAAATCTTGAGACGCCGATACGGTATCTTTCTTTTTTCGGTACACCCAATAACCATAACTAGCAACTATTAAAAAATAAAGTACAAAAACAATTTTATCTGATAGTGCTAATGAACTCATAAGTGGTTGCTAGTTATGATTATAAATATATTGGGGTATTAAAATTTATTTATTCAATTGTTTTGTAGTCTTTAAAAATTTTAACAGGCGCTGCTTCTGCAAGTGATCTCAACGTTTTCCAAGTACCATCAAAAAACTTGTTGGCACGTGTAATCACATCGCCAACTTTTTGCTCAGCGAAAGTCATAAGTCTATCTTCTTGTGCACCAGGCGCTACTGGCTTACCCATTACTGCCATTCTAGCTTCACCAAAAACACTACTTACAGTTACTTGCGGAATATTACCATAACCTTGTTTAGTTTGTGGTTTGCCATTAAGCATTTCTCTAACCGCTTTTAATTCTTGTTTAGCAGCTGTAACTGTTTTTCGAATAGTGTCTGCTACTTTTTTATCCATGTCTTTTAAGTTGGCTTCAATTTTAGCAATGATGCCATCTGCTTCTGTCATACGCTCATTTAACGTATTTAATTTTTCGGTGGTTTTATCTAAACGTGCACTTGCTTTTCTGATGGCGTCACGCACTTCTTTAGAAGTAGGTGCATAAGGATCGTCGTTTACAACAAGCATGGTGCTATCAGAAAAATTACGACCAACACTTACGACTACTTTATAAGTACCCGGATCAACTGGTAGGCCTGGTGCTTCTTGTGGTGCACCACCGCCAAATCCAGCGCCGCCAAACATTCTACCACCTCGTCCGCCGCCACCAGTTGCACGAAGGCCGCGTCCTTCCATACCCCAATAGTATCTGTTAAAGCCAGCTTCTGTTTTAGAACGAATAGTTCTAACAAGTGTATTGTTAGCATCATAAAAACGAAGCATAGCGGTGTCTCCGATAGCATTTTTACCAGTATCAGATGCTGCTTTACTTACATAAAAACTAATTGGAAGTCCAGCTCTTTTATTTTCACCTTCGTATGTACCCCAAATGCTATACTCGATACCCATTGCGTTTTTACGGTGTGCTTGATAACCAGCTGGCGCATTAAATACAGTTACTTTATTATTAAACACTTTACCCATATTAGCAGCTGCTTTTCTTAAACCACCTATGTCATCTAAAATATAAAGTGCTCTACCAAAAGTTGCAATCACTAAATCATTTTCTCTTTCTTGAATCGCTAAATCGTAGGTAGAAACAGAAGGATATCCATTTTTAAATTGTTGGAATGTTGCCGCATTATCAAGACTAATCCATAAGCCTTGCTCGGTACCAACAAAAATTAAATTAGGTTGAGTTGGATCTTGCAATACACAAAGCGCATAGCCAATTACTTTTTTATCTTCTAAAATATTGGTCCACGTTTTTCCAAAATCGGTGGTTCTAAAAACAGTAGGTTTCATATTACCTCTTCTATAATCATTGGCCACTACAAAAGCTTCTCCTGCATTAAAACGAGAAGCACGAATTTGTGGAACCCATGCACCAAGCGGCATTCCAGGGATTTTACCTCTAAAGTTAGTCCATGTTTTTCCACCATCTTGCGTTAATTGAACGTTGCCATCATCGGTACCTGCCCAAATAACACCTTGTTGTTTTGCAGAAGGTTCGATACAAATAATCGTGCAATAATTTTCAGCTCCGGTAATATCTACGTTTAATCCTCCATTATTAGACTGATCCATTTTTGCACTATCGCGCGTTGTTAAATCATCAGAAATTTGTGTCCAAGAAGCGCCCTTATCGGTACTCTTGTTTACAAATTGAGAACCGTAGTAAATTGTTTTTTTATCAAAAGGATCTTGTGCAATTGCTGCGTTCCAATTAAATCGCTGACGCACACCTGGTGCTGGACTTGGAGGACGAATGCTCCACTCCTCACCCGTTGCTATATTATAACGGCCAACTGCACCGCCTTGGCTCATGCTATATACCCAGTTTGCATCTTCTGCATCTGGAACAACATCAAAACCATCACCACCGCCAACACCTTGCCAGTATGCATTTCTAATACCGCTGTTTACCCAAACGTATGCAGGACCATGCCAGCTTCCGTTATCTTGTAAACCACCCATTACATTGTACGGAATTTTATTATCTACATTGATATGATAAAACTGTCCGAGTGGTAATTTCTCATCAAACTGCCATGTTTTACCACGGTCTCTTGAAATGCCAATACCACCGTCATTACCATCGATAATAAAATTTCCATTTTGTGGATGAATCCACCAAGCGTGGTGATCCGGATGAATACCACTATAAGGAATCACTGATTTAAATGTTTTACCAGCGTCTTCACTTACGGTAATCATTTGATTGATATTGTACAATCTGTTTTCGTTGGTTGGATCAATAGCGATGTCCTGAAAATAAAATGCACGATTTGTTACCACCGTTGGTTCACTATTTACAAGCTCCCATTTTAGTCCACCGTCTTCTGATTTATATAAACCATTTTTTGTTGCTTCTACAAGTGCATATACTCTGTTTGGATCGTTACGACCCACTGTAATGCCTATACGGCCTAGGTTTCCGGCAGGTAGGCCGTCTTCTTTTCCTAATTTTTTAAATGTTTTACCTCCATCATAGGTAACATAAAATCCACTTCCTTTTCCACCACCTTGTAAGCTCCATGGTGTTCTTTGGTGTTGATACATGTTTACAAATAACTTGTTTGGATTTACTGGATCCATTACCATATCACCTACACCACTGCTATCATTGGTGTGTAAAATAACTTTCCATGTTTGACCACCATCTGTTGTTTTGTATAATCCTCTTTCTGGATGTGGAACAAATGGATTTCCAATAACACCAGCGTATACAACATCCGGATTTGTTGGATCAATAATAATACGGTGAATGTTTCTAGTTTTTTCTAGGCCCATACACTTCCATGTTTTACCACCATCTAAACTTTTATAAATACCTTCTCCTAAACTCACAGAGTTTCTTGGATTACCTTCTCCTGTTCCTGCCCAAACAATACTTGGATTGCTTTGTGTAATAGCGACAGAACCAATATTTAAAATAGGTTGTTCATCAAAAATAGAAACCCAACTAGCACCGCCATTTTCAGATTTCCAAACGCCGCCACTAGCCGTTCCCAAATAAATTATATTAGGGTTAGACCAAACTGCATCAATCGCAGTAACACGTCCACTCATACCTGCAGGACCAATGCTTCTTGGTTTTAAACCTTTAAAATGCTTCACAATGTCAATGTTTTGCGCGCTTGTGCAAAGAGCAATTACAAGAAATGTAAATGCGGAAAAGAATTTTTTCATAAATGGTGATTTTGTAACGGGTAATTTCCTAAATAATTGGTCAATTTCCAAAAAAGTTAGTTGAATGGTTGCATAAAATAGATGAATTATTGAATAGTGAACCAAGTGTAACTTTCTGGTTCTATCGTAATTGTAAGCATGAGCTCGTGATTTCTATTCAATGTATATTTTTTTGCAGTTGTCATATCGTCTTTGATTGCCAGGGTTGCCGCATTAGTCAAGCCTGTGTAATAAAGCGGTACCGGTATGGTTCTGGTCATTTTTTCTTTAGTTGGATTGTAAAGCATGCCCAGCGCTTTTTGTTTTGAACTAGGGTCTACGTGAATAAGTCCATCCCAATCTCTTCCATCAGCTCTTCTGAGCTGAATCATATCGGCATTGAGTATAGAGCGGTATTTCTTATACCAGTTAATAGTTTTTGCAACCATTTGGCGGGTGGTTTCTGTATCATATAGCCTAGGGCCTCTATAACAAGCCTGTACGCCGGCTCCATAATATTGAATCATGAGTTGTTCATAATCGGCTAAATGCTCCGAAAGTGGCTCTAGCACTGCTCTAGGATCTGTGCCTTGGTAATTGGTTAATGGCACAAAGCCCCAACTCATGGATCCTGTTTTTTCGATGGTACCGTCATGGATATTTTGTCGATTCAAAATGCGTTGTTGCTCGCGTGGTAATGAAAAATTGACTTCGCGATAGCCAATCGCAATTTTATGTGTGCCATCTAAAAAATACCAATCGGGGGCATTGATATACACCCCTCTTTCATTTAACCAGTGGTACAATTCTTTTTGTATTTCCATTTGACGCCACTGTGAATCATTAAATCCTTTATGTCCTGGATGTGTGGTAGAAGCACAAACGTCACCCGGGTAAGGGCCATCATTTTCCCAAATATCAAATCCAGTTTTGGCAAAAAAGTTTTTTATTTTTTCTCTGTAAGCGAGGCCCCACTTGCTTCCAAAGCATGGTGCGTTTCCAAAAAATGCGCCGCCCGGTTTTCCTGTTTTAATATCTACTACATCGTCAGCATCTGAAATACGTCTACTACTAAATAGTGAATAACCGCCCAACATAATGCCACGTGTATGCGCATAATCGGTTAATCCTTTCCAGCGTTGTATATTTTTTTGTGTGGTGTCTTCCATATTTAAGTGACTACCAAAACTTAAAATCACGGCTTCATATCCAGTAGCCACGCACTGATCAATCGCTGTTTTTACTTCTTCGTCATTTTTACTAACGAGGTGCATAAAAATAGGATTCTGTGCAGTCCATGGTGCAACAGCTGTATACATTTTTCGAATCATGAGTCCCCTGCGCTGTCTATCGTAACTATCCATGAGTAGCTCGTGTGTACGCACCGATTTAAATAGTTCATTAGGCTGTAAGTCAATGCCAGGAGCCTTTTCAGGATATATTTCTAAAAGGCAAGGGGTTTGGTAATTATAATTTACTTGAGAGGTATATACCGAATCTGTTTTCCAGTGTGTAGTTTGATCACTGATATCATAACGCATAGCATTGTTAAACGCATAATTTGTTTCGACATAAATACCATGTTGTTTTTTCATTTCTTCTGGGGTCCCTACTACCGCACTTTCTTCTTCAACAAGACCTAGTACTTCATTAACCACCCTGTCAAGTGCGTGTGGCGTATTGGATGAATTTAGAATAGAAACCCATTTAACAATGAGTGGCAAATGATCATAGAGTTCATAATGCACTTCGACGGTAATGCCATTTAGTTTTTGAGATGGATGTGCGTACGTAACAATTAATTCTTTACCTGTTGGCGCAGCCGTATGGTGTGCCCAGCTTTTATTTTTCCATTTTAAAAATGGTTGAAGTGGCCCTATTTTATGAGAAACATATTTGAAATCGTTTGTGCCGGCTTTTAAAGTATCAGCGAGGCCTGGTAAAATGTAGCCATTTTCTTTTTGACCTACAAGTCCACCAACATTATACAACGCTCCATCTAATACAATACGGGCTTCCGGTTTAATGGCACGTAAGAGTTGTTGTTGATTGGCTAGATTGGTATAATCGGTGCAGGCAAAATTGGCGCCAATGGTAAACTTTCTACGCACAAGACCATTGTTAAGTTCAATGGCAGCACCCTTTTGCATGATGACCGCTTTGTAGGATGAGGCGTCAATTAACCAATCTTGTGCGCGCACAACTACAGTTAGCTGCAGTGTAACAAGGCAACTAACAAAAACGATTTTTTTAAAATTCATTCGGAGAAATTTAGGTATCCAAAATAATATGACTATAAAAGTGCTCTGTCTAAGTGTGTGTATCCACCATCTACATGTATCAGTTGTCCAGTGGTATGACTTGAAACTTCAGAAAGTAAAACCGCAACCATATTTGCAATTTCGATATCGGTGGTCATTCGGTTTTCTAATGGAATTTTAGCGGTGATGCTTGCTAATTTTTCGGATGGATTGTCAAATGTTTGTATCCAGCTTTCATACAGTGGTGTAAAACATTCGGCAACAATAACAGCGTTTACGCGAATACCATATTTTAATAATTCTACTGCCCACTCTCTTGTTAGCGCGTTTCTGCCGCCATTAGACGCTGCATAAGCAGATGTATTTCCCTGACCCGTTTCTGCGGTTTTAGAACCAATATTTACGATCGCACCTTTTGATTTTTTTAAAGCGGGTAGTGCGTGATGTGCTAATAAATAATAGTGCACTAAATTTTTATGAAGCGATGCTATAAATCCTTCATAGCTTCCATTTTCTAACCCTACACCATCATTAACACCGGCATTGTTTACAAGTCCATCAATGGTACCATAGGTTGCAAGCACGGTATCTATGGCCTGTTTACAAGCATTTGGATCTGTTAATTCAGCTTCTATACCAAATGCTTTGCCACCAGCAGCTATGAGGGCATCTACCGCTGCTTGATTATCCGTAGCACTACGGCCAATAATACAAACCGTTGCACCTTCCTTTGCTAATACTTTAGCAATGCCATAACCGATGCCTTTGGCACCCCCCGACACAACAATTACTTTATTTGAAAGTCCTAGTTCCATATTATTTTATTGAGGAAGTGTAAATATTTTTTCTAGTAAAACCCATTTTTCTCCGGGCTTTGATCCTGGCATGGCTTGTTGATAGTTCCACATGAGTGTTTCCCATTTTTGAACCACTTCGTTTGTAGCATCAGCCGCAGACTTGGCTTCAAAAGAAAATTTTTCATTTGCTTCTAACACCATGAATAAACGGTTAGAGACACAGTAAATATCTAGACAGGTAATACCCGAACTTTTTATACTTTCAATAATTTCTGGCCACACATTTTGATGATACGCTTTATATTCAGCTATTAGTGCCGGATCCTCTTTTAAATCGAGTGCTAAAAAGTATTGTTGTGCTGCCATATTTTTATTTTTTTGTATACGCCACCGCTGTTTGCTTACTAGTGCCTAGTCCTTCGATACCTAATTCTATAACATCGCCTGGCTTTACATAAACTGGTTCTGGCTTAATGCCCAAACCTACGCCAGGAGGGGTTCCTGTGCTAATAACATCACCCGGTAATAAGGTCATAAACTGGCTTAAGTAGTGAACCAAAAAAGGTATTTTAAATACAAGGTTTAACGTATTACTATTCTGATAGGTTTTACCGTTTACCGTTAACCACATTTTTAAATTATTAACGTCGTCAACTTCATCGGGTGTTGCTAAAAAGGGTCCAAGTGGTGCAAATGTGTCACAACCTTTTCCTTTAGCCCACTGTCCACCTCTTTCTAATTGAAATTCTCTTTCGGAATAATCATTATGAAGGCAATAACCTGCAACATAATCGAGTGCATCTGCTTCTTCTACATAAGAAGCTTTTTTACCAATCACAAAAGCAAGCTCTACTTCCCAATCTGTTTTCACACTATTTTTTGGAATAACAACATTATCGTTTGGACCACATAATGCAGTAGTAGATTTAAAAAATAAAACGGGTTCGGTTGGAATGGGAGCATTGGTTTCGAGACAGTGGTCTACATAGTTAAGACCAATACAAACAATTTTTGAAGGCCTCGCTACCACAGAACCCAGTCTGATTGTAGGTTCTACAACGGGAAAAGATATGCCTGCAGCCACCGCATCTTGTAATTTTTTGATATCGTTGTTTGAAAAAAACGCTTCGTTGTAATCTGTTACCACACCCGATACATCATACCATGTATCATTTACAATGATGCCTGGTTTTTCATGTCCTTCATTTCCAAATCTAATTAATTTCATTGCTTGCTATTTTTCTTCTAAATATTAATTATTGAGTTTTATAAATCCGCCATCTATTGGATAATCACAACCGGTAATAAATGAAGCTTCATCGCTGGCTAAATAAAGTGCAAGCGCTGCTACTTCGCTAGGCTCTGCCATTCTACCGATAGGCTGTGAAGCAGATAATTTTTCAAACATTTCTTTTTCTTTGCCGGGATAATTTTTTGCAATAAATCCATCCACAAACGGTGTGTGCACACGCGCTGGAGAAATAGAATTGCACCTAATATTTTCGTGCATATAATCTTTGGCGACAGAAAGTGTCATGGCCATAACAGCACCCTTTGCTGTAGAATACACAAAACGGTCTGCAAGTCCTACCCATGCAGCAATAGAAGCCATGTTAATGATAACACCACGCCCGTTGGCACGAAAGCCCGGTATAGCAGCAGCTATACACTGGTACACCCCTTTAACATTAATAGACATGACCCTGTCAAAATCAGCTTCTGGCGTTGTATCGGCTTTACCAATATGTGCAACACCAGCATTGTTCACTAAAATATCTAGTTGACCAATACTTGCAAAAACAGCGGTCACTTCTTCTTTACTAGCCACATTACAAGCGTGCACCGTTACTTGTCCACCCGCTGCTTTAATAGTAGCAGCTGTATCAGCACCCGCCTCTGTAGTTAGTTCTAACACATGCACTGCCGCACCTTGTGCAGCAAAAGTTACGGCTATTGCTTTTCCAATGCCACTACCACCACCGGTGATAACTGCTTTTTTATTCGCTAATGAAAACATAAAAAATAATTATAAAGAAACGCCGCGCTTCCACGGTATAAAATCATCTTGATTTAACAGCACCGCTTTTGGAGTAACTTCTCCACTTGCAGCCTTGATGCAATATTCTAAAATTTCTACCCCCATTTGTTCAATGGTTTTTTCACCACTAATGATAGGTCCACAATCAATATCAATAATGTCCTTCATTCGTTTTGCTAGTGAAGAATTGGTGGCCACTTTGATTACTGGACATACCGGGTTACCCGTTGGTGTACCAAGTCCGGTGGTAAATAATATAAGGGTAGCGCCTGCTGCAGCCTTACCGGTGGTAGCTTCTACGTCATTACCAGGGGTACACACAAGGCTAAGTCCTGCCTTGGTGGCAGGCTCCGTATAATCTAATACATCTACAACTGGAGAAGTGCCTCCTTTTTTAGCAGCTCCTGCACTTTTGATGGCATCGGTTATAAGACCATCTTTAATATTTCCTGGTGAAGGATTCATATGAAAACCAGAACCCACTTTATGCGCCAGTGCATCATAACTACGCATAAGGTCTATAAATTTACCGGCAGAAGATGCGCTCTCACACCTATCAATTAAATCCTGTTCTGCACCGCATAATTCTGGAAACTCTGCTAACAATACTTTGCCACCAAGTGCCACTAATAAATCTGATGCATAGCCAACAGCTGGGTTTGCAGATACCCCGCTAAACCCATCGCTACCACCGCATTTAACACCAAGTGTAAGTGCACTTAATGGAGCAGGTTGTCTTTCAAATTGATTGATGGCAATGAGGCCTTCAAATGTTTTTCTGATAGCAGAAGCAATCAATTCTTCTTCGCTTTCTGATTGTTGTTGTTCAAAAATATAAAGCGGCTTATCAAAATTAGGCGCCAATTTATGAATATCGTTTTTAAAATCTTCTACCTGCAAATGCTGACAACCAAGGCTTAAAACCGTTATCCCACCTACGTTTGGATGATTGGCATAAGAAGCAAGTAACGCACTTAATGTAGCAGCATCTGCTCTTGTTCCACCACAACCTCCGTTATGATTTAAAAATTTAATGCCATCCACATTTTTAAATACTCTGTTTTGTTGTGGCGTATTACTAGGAGAAAAATTAATATTTGAAACCGATTCTCCTTTTTCGTACGCCTCTAAAAGCGACTGAGTATACTTGCTATATTTATCACTCACTGCATAACCCAGTTTATGATGCAGGGCCTCTTTAATAACGTCCAAATTTCTGTTTTCGCAAAAAACGGTAGGAATAAATAACCAATAATTAGCCGTACCCACCTGACCATTCGATCTTACAAAACCATTGAAAGTTTTATTGGCAAACCCTGACACATCGGGTTTTTCCCATGAAAAATTTGTTTCACGGATTGCATAAGGCTCTGCTGCATGCTTTAAATTAGCCGTAGTAACAAGGCTTCCTCTAGTCACGTCTTGTTGGGTAGTACCCACTAAAACGCCGTACATGAATACAGAAGCGCCTTTTACTAAATCTGAGGCATAAAATTTATGCTTGCTTTGGATGGGTTCCAAAATAGTATATTGCTCATCACGATATTCCACAACCTGCCCTTCGGCTAATTGAGTGAGCGCCACCAACACGTTGTCTTTGGGGTGCATCTCTATCACTAATCTTTTTGGTGGCACAGTAGTCATGGGTACTATACAGATTTTACTTTATGTCCTTTGGTTGCAAATAAAAACACCACAACAAAACAAAGAAGTGGTACTATATACCCATTTTGAATACTACCTGTGGCATCAGAAATAACACCAAGCACTGGTGGCAAAAACGCGCCACCTACAATGGACATCACTATTAAACTAGATGCCATTTTTGTATCGGCACCCACTTCTTTAATGCCCAAAGAAAAAATGGTAGGAAACATAATAGACATAAAAAATGCAATAGCTATAAGTGCATAGACAACAACAATGCCTGATCCAAAAATGGCTACTGCAGATAAAACAATATTGATGAGCGCATAAGCGCTTAATAATTTTTCAGAAGCGAACTTACCCATTAAAAAAGTGCCTACAAATCTTCCCAGCATAAATGCTGCGCCATAACCCCATCCTAAATATTGTGCAGCCGTTTTTTCATCCATGCCTGCGCCTGTTCTGGCCATTTTAATAAAAAAGCTTCCTACACAAACCTGTGCGCCTACATAAAAAAACTGTGCAATAACGGCCCATGTCAAATGCCTATGTCTAAAGGCTTTTAGCGGATTGTTACCGGCTTTACTATCTTCTCCTTCTTTAACATCAGGGAGCTTGGATACCATAAATAATACAGCTACGAGTAAAACAAGAATGCCTAAAATAAGGTAAGGCATTTTTACACTTTGAGCCTCGGTCGTTAAATAATTATTGAGTGCTTCAGGAGATAATTGTGCGTATGCTTCATCCGACATTTCTGTACCAGATAAAATAAATTGACCGCCAATAATAGGAGCTACCATCGCGGCAAGCCCATTAAATGATTGCGCGAAATTTAATCGACGCGTTGCAGTTTCGGGAGGACCAATAATAGTTGCGTATGGATTAGCGGCCGTTTCTAAAAAAGTTAAACCACTCGCAATGATAAACAGTGCGCCTAAAAAATAAATGTATTGATGGGTATCGGCTGCAGGTAAAAATAAAAAGCAACCTAACGCAAACAACAAAAGACCACCTACAATTCCAGATTTGTAGCCATACTTACGCATCACATATCCGGCAGGAAGCGCCATTGCAAAATAGGCGATAAATACCGATGAGTCAATTAGCGAAGATTGCAAATCATTTAAACGAAACGATTTACGAAGGTGTGGTATTAAAATAGGGTCTAGGTTATGTACAAAACCCCAAAAGAAAAATAAGCTTGTAACAAGTATAAATGGAAAAAGCCAGTTAGCCGCTTGATTTCCTAACCCATTATTACTATTCGTTGGTGCGTTTATTGCCATGCCTTAAAAATTATCCTATGTTGACCCTCAATTTTGATTAACAATATACTTAAATATTGCCTCTTTTTACAAACATGGTAATGTTAAGCAAGTTTTTATTAATATGAACGAAATGGGGGCAAAAAAGTAGAAAATTATCTACATTTAATGAATCTATGAAGCGCCTCTTTATTATTACTTTTTCGATATTTTTTTTGTTGGGTACAAAGGCTCAAACCCTTGTGGTGCTTGGCACTACACAAGATGCCGGTAAGCCTCAAATAGGTTGTCAAAAAAGTTGTTGTAAGCATTTAAAAGACCGGTTTTTTGTTTCGAGCCTTGGTGTTACAGATACCAAAAATAAAAAGAACTATTTGTTTGATGCCACGCCAGATATAACAGCCCAGTATGAGCGCCTATCACAAACAAATAGTGTTACAAGCATCGATGGGATTTTTTTAACGCATGCACATAGTGGGCATTATACAGGTCTGATCTATGTTGGTAGGGAGGGCATGAATGCAAGTAAAATACCGATATACGCCATGCCAAGATTCATCAGCTATCTAAGCACTAACGGACCCTGGAGCCAACTTGTAACACTTGGTAATATTGACTTGCAACCCCTTCAATCCGAGTCCCCTATTAAATTAGATAGCGGACTCATTGTAATACCTATTGTTGTTCCGCACAGAGATGAGTTTTCTGAAACAGTAGGTTTTAAAATAATTGGCGCCAAAAAGTCGGCGCTTTATATCCCTGACATTGACAAATGGAATCTTTGGGAAAAAAGTATTGTTTCGGAAGTAAAAGCAGTAGACTTTGCATTTATCGACGGTACCTTTTATGAAGATGGTGAAATAAATAGACCGATTAAAGATGTGCCACACCCTTTTATTAGTGAAACCATATCCCTCTTTAAAGACGAGCCGTTATCTGTGAAACAAAAAATTTACTTTATTCATTTAAACCATACCAATCCTACGCATAATAAAACAAGCCCACAAAGAATTGCCATAGAAAAACAAGGATTTCATTTTGCTACACTTGGTGCACAATTTGTACTCAATTAATTGGTAATTTTAGTTTCATGAATTTGCAGCCCAATCACTTAAGCAATCATTTAATTCGGTTAGAACCACTGCAGCCATCTCACTTCAGTGAGCTCTATGCGGCTGCATCAGATCCGCTTATTTGGGAGCAACATCCCAATCCTAACAGGTATCAAAAAAAAGTGTTTGAATCGTTTTTTGAAGGCGCTATAGCATCCGGTGGGGCATTTATTGTTAGAGACGTCGACACCGGTAAAGCTCTTGGCTCCACTAGATTTTACGATCTTAAACCACTTGATAATGAAATAAAAATTGGTTACACTTTTTTTAGTAGAGACTGCTGGGGTAAAGGCATTAACAAGCAAGTGAAAACACTTATGTTAAACTACGCTTTCATTTATATCGAAAAAGTTATTTTTCATATCGGTGCACAAAATATAAGATCGCAAATGGCCATAGAAAAATTAGGTGGAAAAAAAGTAAGTGAAGAAATGGTTGCCTATTACAACGAACCTGACCGCCTTAATTTTGTGTACGAAATGATGCGGTAAAAAATTCTAAACTTAACAATAAATACATTTTTAGTTATCATTAAGTTTACATTGACCTAGTAACTTTAAAAAAAAACTATGGCAAACTTTACTGATTTAACCATTGGAAATTTTTATTTAGTAGTAGAAAATGAAGGTGAGCAAATTGCTTTGCTTGAACCCTTAATGCATACCGATAACGCGGTATTATTAATGCACCATGATGATTATGAAACAAGCATTTGGAGAAAAAAGAGTGACTCTATTTTTGAAATCGTTGATGAATTAAGCATTGACCAGTTAGACAACTACGACGCTCTTTTTGAAGAGGAAGACGAAGATGATGAAGATTTTGAAGATGATACAACAACTTCAGAAGAAAATTAAACTATTTCAAAGTGTTTCAATGATTGCTTAATCATTGAAACACTTTCATGAATTTGTGATTCAGTTATTATTAATGGTGGTGCAAATCTTATTTTATTACCGTGGGTAGGTTTTGCAAGTAGTCCATTTTCTTTTAAGATCAAACAAAAATCCCAAGCTGCATTTGGATTTTGATGCGTAACTTCTATGGCATTTAAAAGACCTTTCCCCCTTACAACACTTATAAATGGTGATTTTATTTTTTCTAATTCCGATCTAAACAAAACGCCCATTTCAAAAGCATTCGCTGCTAAATTTTGGTCGCGTAATACGTTAAGTGCAGCCACTGCTACCACACAAGCAAGTGGATTACCACCAAAAGTACTGCCATGTTCACCAGGCTTTATGATTTCCATGATATAGTCATCACATAACACAGCGCTGATAGGCATAACACCTCCACTCAATGCCTTTCCTAGCATTAAAATATCTGGTCGCACATCATCATAATCGGATGCTAATAACTTGCCCGTTCTACAAAGGCCTGTTTGAATTTCATCAGCTATAAAAAGTACGTTGTGTTGTTTACACAAATCATAGGCAGCTTTTAAATAACCGTTGTCCGGAACAATAACACCCGCTTCCCCCTGAATAGGTTCTACCATAAATGCTGCAACATTTTTATTTTGAAGTACAGCGGCTAATGCATCTATATCGTTATAAGGCACTTGCTCAAACCCCGGAACAAAAGGACCAAAGTTTTGATAACTACTTGGATCTGATGAACTAGAAATTGCTGCAATAGTTCTACCCCAAAAATTACCTTCTGGAAATACAATAACTGCTTGATTTGGGGCAACTCCTTTTTTCTCGTATGCCCACCGTCTTGCAAGCTTTACAGCTGTTTCACCGGCTTCTACACCGGTATTCATGGGTAACACTTTTTGGTAGCCAAAATACTGCGTTATAAACTCTTCGTATTCGCCTAGTTTATTGTTATAAAAAGCCCTAGAAGTAAGTGTTAGTTTTGAGGCCTGTTCCACCATGGCATGTATAATGTCCGGATGACAATGCCCTTGATTAACTGCCGAGTAACCACTTAAAAAATCAAAATATTGTTTTCCTTCTACATCATATAAGTATACACCTTGTCCTCTTTCGATAACAACGGGTAAAGGATGGTAATTATGTGCACCATACTTTTCTTCTAATGTGATATAATATGACGAGTTTTTAAAATCTTGTGTTTGCATTATAAAAGCGTTAATTGTTGTTCAAAATTGGAAAGAATTTGAAAAGCGGTTTCTGCCATTTTATTTCCTTTGTTATCTAACAATGGATTTATTTCAGCAATTTCTAAACAAACGACTTTTTTTGTAGATAGTAATTGTTCAAGGATTTGATTTATTTCATCAGGTAAAAAGCCAGATTTTACGGGCGTGCCAGTCCCATAAGATATTTGGTCGCAATCCATAGAATCCACATCAAATGACACATAAATACAATCACAACTTTGGAGTTGGTCAATACATTTTTGAACACAATGTTGAATACCCAAAATACGCGAGTCTTCAACTCTGTAATTTGTGATCTTATGATCAATTATATTTTGTGCTTCGGCGTGTTCAAAATCTCTTAGCCCTAATAAAATAAGGTGTTCTGGCATAATTTTTGGTCCAACCAATCCCGTATCTTTTAATGCATTCCACTTTTCTATTGTTTCTGGTTCAACTTCATTTATTTTACAACTGATATTATCCAAATGAAGCGCTGCCGCTAGTGGCATACCGTGTATATTACCCGAAGGTGAAGTATACGGGGAATGAAGATCGGCGTGGGCATCAATCCAAACAACACCAATATTTTTAAACGGATTTGCTTTTTTGATACCACTGATGGTGCCAAGTGCAGAAGAGTGATCACCAGATAATACGATGGGAAAATAATTTTGCAAAAGCGCTGTTGATACAGCATCACAAACACGGTTACACTGCTCTGCAACGTGTTCGATTCGTTTTGCAAAACTGTTGGTGTTTTTTTGATAGATCGTTTCGTTATGGGTTTTTACATCTACAAATAAATGTCGATGGAAGAAATCATCATTTTGGTTGATCGCCGCTATTTCTAATGCATCAATGCCCAAATCCGAACCTCTTGTGCCAGCACCAATATCTGATCTATTTTTTATAATGTTTATCGTCATGCAATAAAATTAAATGTAAGATCATTATTTTTTATTATTTGTAGGATAGGGTACATTTCCTTTTGTGTAAAACCAAATAATTTTGTTCATAGTATCATCTTTTCCGCCATCGATTTCATTAAATACTTCATTTTGAGATAGTAAAGCCATTTTTTTAGCTGTCCCAGTTAATGATTTCAGGGGCTTGTTCATTTCATTCAATGCAATATTAGTTGGTAAAGCTGAATAGGTTGCTACATTTTTTGTGGTTGTAAAACAATCCGTCATTAATCTACTAGTGGCATCCATTGTATTCATAGGAGGCAGTCCTAATATTTGTTCGATGGTACGCAACATAGATACTTGATTGTATTTTGTATGCACTGTACTTTTTTTCGAATATGCACTTGCGACCAAACCAACCGTTCTATATGCCGAAACATGATCCCATCCACCCTGAGAATCGTCTTGTGTAACAAATATGACCGTATTTTCCCATGATTTACTGTGGCTAATTTTTTCAATAATTCTACCAAGGGCTAAATCATTATCCGCCACCATTGCATTAGGGGTTGGAAAGTCGGGAGAAGTGCCTGCAGAATGATCGTTGGGTAAAGAAAGCACCATCAAATTAGGTAAACTATCTTTTTGTTCCATAGCCTCCCAATCTTGTATAAATAGATCGGCTCTTTGCTGATCACTAAATGCAATGTCATCGCAGTCAGGAAAAGTTGGATGAATGATTGGATTTAAATTATCGATTGTAGTTGTATTGATCCAATTGGGTGGAATGCCGGATGTATATTGGTTGTATAAATCGGCCCATTTTAATTTTTTATTGTATAGTGTTTCACAAGCTTCACCATAAACTTTAACCGTCTTCCCAAAACTTAATGCATGATTCCATATAAAGCCAGCTTTATTATATACCAGCGCGTCTTCTTGCCTATGCGGGTAGCTTCTAAACCAAGCGCGAATGTTTTTTTCTACATAATCAGATACCATACCAGCATCGGTCCATTGGTGTCCTTCTGCCGAGGATTTTCCAGAAGCATAATAATTATCCATCAGTCCAAATTGCTTGGTCAATGCGTGCATATTAGGCGTAATTCGTTTTCCAAAAACAGTTAGACTGCTATCCCCATTTGCGCCTGGCACATCACCCAATACCTGATCATAGGTTTTATTTTCTTTAATAATATACACTACATGTTTAAATACGGATGGCTCTCCTAAACGTTCTGGCACTGCAACCGGAACTGTATTGGGCCTTGCAGGAAGTGTCCACTGTGCAGCTTTTTGCAAAAGATTTAATGTCCTTACTTTTTGGGTATACGTATTTAATTGTATTTTATTTGGCAGGGGTATTAAACTAACAGATGCAAGTTCATGGTGTATGCTTCTGGCTTTTTTTAAACTATCAACAATATTAGCACCATCTGATTCTAAATTGGCAACAACCAACGTATTGTTTTTTACGATGAGTCCTGCTGGATATGCTTCGGTGGGAATCAATCCTTCCGTTTTATTATTGATTAAATCATACACTAAAACAGCATTGTCTAATCCATTAGAAATAAATAATTTTTTGTTATCGGGTGTAACAAATAAACCATTGGGCGTACTGCCTTGCAAATTTTTCCCTAAAATTCCAACTGGTATATTTTTGATGACTTTATTTTGATCTACTTGGATAACAGAAATTTCATCACTCGATCCATTTGCAACATAGACCAACTTACTATTGGGTGAAGCGATAATAGCATTGGGATGAAGTCCTACTGCAATCTCTTTAATAAATTTTCCATTGCTAGAAAATACGCTGACTGTTCCATTATTAGTAGCGCCAGTTAAAGTATCGGTATATGCCAAACCCCATGGTACGCCTGCAGTTGTTTTTGTAGAATCAATTACCTGTGTACCTGCCCAATTAGTAACAAATACCTTTTGTTGTGCCATGGTTAAGCCGTAAGGAGCCACTCCGGTAGTATTTTTCCAAACAAGTTGCTTGGTTTTAAAATTGTATTTTACAATTTCGTTATTCCCGTTTAATGCGGTATAAATAAAATATTCATTGCCTTCTTTTGAAAGCAATACTTGATTGGGTAAGGCATTGGAAGCAGGTGATTTTTTTTCTATTGCTATTGATTCAATTTTTTTGATGCCTTTATTCCATTCAATAATCATAATTGCTGATTTGTCACCTCCAGCAGCAGCAAATAAAATATATTCTTTACCATTGATGATGCCTGTTGTTATTCCAGAATAAACCGTCATGAATTTACTGTAGGCAGGCTGTTCTCTAAATCTAAAATAATCAACTACTTTTTTTTGTGAAATATCTACTATAAAAAATCCATAGCGCTCTTGGACAACTACTAAATTTGAGTCTGATAAGTTTGCTACATCCAGAGCGTGGTTTTCTAAATCAGGTTTGCCATACCTAACAACTGCCCCCGCCGATTCAATGATTCTATTATAAGGGAGTTCGTGCAAACTCGTATTTCGTTTGATAATAAAATCTGCTAATTCATTGATTTTATCTGTATTGATATAGTCTACACCATATGTAATAAAAGTTTCCCAAGCCGCAGGCGTGTCGGGGCTAGCCCACAATCGAACAGGCTTACCTAATTGATGTGCCTTTTCAATAAATTGTTTGACTTTTGATATCGTCAATGAATCTAGGGGCCATTTTGGCTTATACTCTATTACTTTATAATAATCTTCGCTAATTAAAGCAACTCTTGATAATTGTGAAGGTGTATATTTCGTATTAAGCCGCCCATCAAACCAAATAAAACTTGGGTACCTATCAAATAATAATGGATCAGGTGCATTTCCAGAAATAGCAATTGTAATATTTTTGTTTTGTGTAATGCTTGGATACTTTTGAAGCAATTTTACCAATTTATCAAGTGTTGGTATGGCTTCTGTTTTAATATCTATTAATAACTGTAACTTTCTATCCGGTTGATTATAGGCAGCTATAGGCTTTAGGTATAAATTTTCTAAACTACTTGATGCCACCAAGTCTTTGGTATCATGGCCTACTAATATTTCATTATTCACTAAATGAATATCTGCTTCTATAGATCCAAAACCTTCATTGTATGCCAAATGAAATGGTTTTTGCTGTGCATAGTCGTTGTGTGAATGTGCACGAGCCGCACTCATACTTTGCGCTTTACTAGAAAAGTAAACTAAAAACAAAAACGGAATAAAATATAAAGTTTTCATATAAATTTTTGATCGTACAATTTAGTTAAAAATAGGGAGCTGAAATATTATACTTATTAGAACGTATGTAACTTTCTATGGTTGATGGTTTTTAGTCATAAACACTTTAAAGCACTTCATAGAATATGAACTAATTATTAATTTATAAAAGTCTGATGAACTTAATACATCTATTTCTTAGATTACTTTTAAAAATGTTTGACTATGTACTGGCGTAAACTAAATGGCGAAAAAATCGAACTTCCCATTAAAGAAGCTGTAAAAAAAGTGCTTGAAACAGAAACAGCAAATAATAAAAAATTAAAAGTGTGTATTGGCACTGATAGCCAAGTTAAAGGCAACTATACCGAATTTGCTACCGTAATTGTTTTTCTAAGAGAGCACAATGGAGGCTTTATGTTTATTCACAATGATAAGACGGTTAATAAGTTTCATATAAAAGAAAGAATGCTGTTGGAAGTTTCTAAAAGTGTGGAGATTGCATACGAACTGTGCGATCTATTTATAGAACATAATGTAGAAATGGAAATTCATGCCGATATTAATACCAATCCACAGTTTAAAAGCAATGATGCTCTAAAAGATAGTATGGGATACATACTTGGAATGGGATTCAATATTAAAGTAAAGCCAGATGCTTTTGCTAGCAGTTGCTGTGCAGATAGGATTGTTAATTAACAATAAGAAAACAGTTTATTTACAATAAGATAACATAGGCTACATAATTTTATTACAAATTAAACGATATGCGAAAACCGTATCAAAAAAAACAAGGTAATCTTGTAGCCGTTATTGAGCCCATTAATTACGGCAAAACCCCACATCAACTTTCTCCTCAATTTGGACACGAAGCATTAGAGGAAAATGGTACCCGTTTCACACAAGATGAAGATTTATCTTATTTAGCAGAAGATGAATTGTCTATTGAAGAGGTTTATCAAGAAGTTTTAAATGAAATAAAAGCCAAAAAGGTTACTTTTTAAGTCATTTGATAACTTTAACTTAATTGCTGCGTAATATTTAGTTTACACAGATGTCATCCCTTTGGAAAACATTGGGCTATGAAAAAGCATTTTCTTTCAATCACTTTAGTTTTTTCAATTTTATTTGCTAGTGCACAAAAAGCAACAGAAGCCCCCAACATTTTCATTATAACTATAGATGGATATAGGTGGCAAGAAGTGTTTCGTGGCGCTGACCTTACATTAATGTCTGACCAAAATTTTGTCAAAGATACCAATCTCATTAAGGAACAATTTTGGAGCGATGACGAATTAGAGAGAAAGAAAATGTTGATGCCCTTTTTTTGGAATGTTATTGCTAAAAGGGGGTTATTGCTTGGCAATAGAGATTTTGGCAACAAGGTAGCCGTTTCAAATATTTATAAAATTTCTTACCCTGGATACAATGAAATATTAACAGGATTTGCTGACAAGAAATTTGTTGCCAATTTACCTTTAAGAAATTATAATTCAAATGTTCTTGACTATTTGAATAAGAGTGAAACCTATGCGGGTAAAGTGGCAGCGTTTAGTTCATGGAATGTAATTCCTTATATATTAGATGAAAAGCACAATAATTTTACCGTTAATGGTGGTTATGAGGCATTAGATGAGAATCAAGATTCTCTAAACATTTTAATCAACGCAGTTCAAAGTAAGGTGAACGATAAATCACATACCAGAAAAGACCTATTAACATACGCCAGTGCAAAAAATTATATAGAACAAAATCATCCAAAAGTTCTTTTTTTGGGATTGGGAGAGACAGACGATTTTGCGCATAAAAAACAGTATGATCAATATTTATACAAGGCCAAGCAAGTAGACCAAATCATTAGTGAACTCTGGTATTATGTTCAAACAGATCCTTTTTATAAAAACAATACCACTTTTATTATTACTACCGATCACGGCCGCGGTGGCAAAAGCTCCAATTGGTCAACACATGGATTTTGGGTAAAGGGTTCCGGTGAAACTTGGATGGCAATGATTGGGAATAATATCATTAATAATGGAGAAATGAAAAATAAAGACATTGCTTATCTAAAACAAATTGCTTCTACCATTTCTTTACTTGCTGATGAAAAATTTGAAGCAGAAGATCATACTATTGCCGGTCCTTTAGCGGTTGTTAAAGATCAAATTAAAAATAACTGATTACAAGAAGAAAATTAGTTGGATTTTGTACTTACATTGAGATATAAATCAATGTTATGAAACTGATACTTTTATTTTTTGCTAGTTTCTTTTCCAGTTTTTTATCTGCACAATCTTTTCAATACACAGTTTCAAAAGACAATTCTTCAAAATACCATAGCATACAGGAGGTATTAAATGCCATTCCATCCGGCAACACAAAGCCCATTAAAATATTTGTAAAGGCAGGGGTGTATAATGAGGTAGTGGTAGTGGATGCCAGTAAATCAAATATTACACTCATTGGCGAAGATGTAAATACTACGATTATCAATTTTAATAACCATGCTGGTGTTAAAACACCCGATGGTGACACCCTAAATACTTGGACCTGTGCTACTGTATTTATTTATGGGAACGATTTTCAAGCACAAAACATCAGTTTTAGCAATCAGGCAGGTTTTACCGCTGGACAGGCCGTAGCAGTAAGGGTAGAGGGCAATAGAGCTAGTTTTTTCAATTGTAAAATGACGGGGTTTCAGGATGTGTTGTTTTTAAGTGGAAATGGCGTTAAGCAGTATTTTCAAGACTGTTATATAGAAGGTACTACCGATTTTATTTTTGGTGCCGCTACTGCGGTGTTTGAAGATTGTCATATTCATAGCAAGAAAAACTCACACGTTACGGCGGCCTCTACCAATTCAATTATTCCTTTTGGATTTGTATTTAAACGCTGCAAACTAACCGCAGATAGCGCCATCAATAAAGTATCTCTTGGGAGACCCTGGTCACCTACTGCAAGTGTTACGTATTTAGACTGCTGGATGGGTCAGCACATTATTGAAGAGGGTTGGAATAGTTGGAAAAATCCAGCCAACGAATCAACTGCAAGGTATAGAGAGTACAATAGCGCTGGACCTGGCGCTAATCCTCAAAAAAGGGTTTCATGGTCAAAACAATTAACAAGTCAAGAAGTTCTGGGCTATAGTAATGATAAAATACTAGGCGCATGGACACCCGTAAAAAAATAAATTATTTTTTATCTTTTGTGCTCGTTCCTTTTTTCCAGAAACCAAAAAAAGATGGGTAATAACCTTCGGTGTTTGGAAACATCCAATCTCTGCTATCTTTTATGCCTGGGTAATAGTTAAATGTTGGATGTTCTTTTGAGATAAAGGCATTTGAAATTGTTAGACCCTCATTTTCATACTGTTTTGTTATTGCATCAATTTCTCCAACATAGATTACAATACATTCTATATTTTTTGATAGTGCCATAATAAAATCCATCACTTTTTCACTTACAGGATATTTATTAAAATGTGACGGTTCTAATAAAAGCACCCTGTTTACATTTTCTGTGGCACGCCAAACAGGATCTAAATTATAGCTATTGTAAAGTAGCGTTGGTTTAGAAGTATCTAGTATAGGGACCTCCGTTTGTGGCAAATTGGTTTTTAAATCTAACGTGGTTATAGCTTCTAATGCATTAGGGACGGGCATTGTAGCAATATGCTCATAACTATCATCTAAAAATGTTTGCAATTGATTTGTACCCGTATACTTATTGATATTTTCCTGATTGCAGTAATATTTTTTTGATGAAAAACTACCGGCCACCCACTGCCAACTACAACTATTACTAGCTAGGTCACCATCTAATAAATGATAGTACATCCAACGTGCAGGTGTGAGCCAGTGTGATTTTGCATTGTTACAAACCATGGCTGCCAAATACATTCTGATATGATTGTGTAAATATCCAGTCGTATAAAAAGCATTGATTTGATGATCAATAACCTGAATCCCTGTTGACGCATGTACAAGAGCAGCTGGAATTTGATGATGTAAAAAATCAGGCTGTGGTTGTTTTAAATCAGCAAATATCAATTCTTTTTTTACCTGCCAAACCCGCTGATAATATTCGCGCCAAGCAAGTTCTTGCAAAAACTTTTCAATTTCATAGGGCTTATATCCTTTTTGCAAAACAGCTTCTTTAATTTGCTGCACGCTAATTACACCCCTTGATATATAGGGCGACAAATAGGTAACATCTCCATTAATAAAATTTCTTGTTTTAGCATACTTAATTGGATTGACCCGACTAAGGCGCTCTAGTATTAATGCATAACTAGTGGGAAATAGTGTTAGCGGATCATTTTTAAGGCTTTGCATATTCGAGTTTTTGAAGTAACTGGGTAGTATGATAACTATCTACACCAGAACTGGTAATAGTACCTGCTTTTTCAATATCTATAAATCCATCATCTAATAAGCAGTTAGTAGGATAGTGCACAAATTTTATTTCACCAATAATCATACTCGTTTGATTGATGTTAATATTTATTCGCTCCTTAAATTCCATACCTATTTGAATATTACTTTCTGCAACATATGGTGCCACAAAATCATTTTTAAATGCTGGCGTTAGCTGTGCCGCATCAAATTCGGATACGTTTTTAGGATAACGGGCAGATGTTTGATGCGCCTTTTCATACATATCGGCATTAATATGGTTAATGGTATAAAAACCGGTTTCCATAATATTAGTGAGTGTGTGCCGCTCTACAGAATCGGGGCGCATGATAAAACTTAATAGGGGTGGGTTGGAACCAATATGAACAATAGAACTAAATATGGCCAAATTGGTTTGCCCCTTTGTATCTCTAGTGCCAATAAGTGCAACGCTTCTAAATCCACTAATGCTATTGATGAACTGCGCTCTTTTTCGCTGCTCCATTTCCATTATCTGAATCAAATCTAAAGTCGTGTTCATATTTTATTACTTGTCTAATGATTGTAAATAGTTTTCGGCTATTTGTAAGTGTGCATCTCTTTTTTGATCTGTCATTTTATCAAATGTTTTTACGAGCATGCCTATACGTGGGTTTTGTAAAAAGAAACTGCGGTGTACATGCATGAAGCGCCAAAACAATCCATCCCAAATAGGTTGCCAGGTTCCCTTTTCATAATCACTCATTTTCATAAGATAATTACTGCCACTGATATAGGGCTTGGTCGTAATTAGCCCCCCATCAGCAAACTGAGTCATACCATATACATTAGGCACCATAACCCAGTCGTAAGCATCAATAAACATTTCCATAAACCACTTGTGCACTTCGTCCGGATCAAATTCGCAGAGGAGCATAAAATTACCCAGTACCATCAGTCTTTCTATATGGTGTGCATAGCCTGTTTTTAAAATCTTTTTTATAGTGTAATCTATAGGCGCTATACCG
This sequence comes from Sediminibacterium ginsengisoli, assembly GCA_945873615.1. Classification (GTDB taxonomy): domain Bacteria; phylum Bacteroidota; class Bacteroidia; order Chitinophagales; family Chitinophagaceae; genus Sediminibacterium; species Sediminibacterium ginsengisoli_E. Next base: position 86,328 of record CAMCDT010000001.1, read on the forward strand.
GTATCGCCAGTCCAAAATGTTTTAGGAATTTTCCTTGTAAATTTCCAATAATTGGTAGTTCGCTGTTTTGTTCCTTCGCGCTCATACACAAGTCTAATAAATTCACGCCAGCCCACTATTTGTCTAATAAATCCTTCGAGTGAATTAAGTGGAATGTTTTTTGTAGCACTCACACGTATTGTTTCATCAATAATTTGCTGTGGTGTGAGAAGGCCAATATTTAACATGGGAGATAAAACTGAGTGGTACAAAACAGATTCTTTTTGTACGATAGCATCTTCGTAGATGCCAAATTTTTCAAAACGTTCTGCTAAAAAATTGTCAAGCCATTTTTCGGACTCAATAAAATCAATAGCAAATAAATGTTGCTTATCTATGTCTCCGTAATTATTTGGAAAGTTTTTTTGAACATACAACGCTGCTTCTTCTACATAACCATTTAAATTAGTAGCAGGAAGCTCGGGCACGATTTCTTTTTTAGGAAATTTAGCTCGGTTTTCTGCATCAAATGTCCATTTCCCTCCTTCTGGTTTTCCGTCCGTTGTAAGCAGCAGATTACGCTGCTTTCTTTGCGCAGTATAAAAATCCGTTTGGAAATATTTTTTTTTGGAATCAAAATAATTTTGTGTCCCTGAAAGTGTATTTAAAAAGCTTGGGCTTTCTAATACCTCCAAGTTTATATTATTAGAAGCACAAGCCTTTTTTATTCGCCTCATTAATAAATAATCTACCGGATCTATCATTGAAATGTCCGCGCATTTTTGCTTGGCTAAATAACGAATGAGCAAGCGGCAATCATGAATCTCGTTAGTGCTGTCTATATACTCGACCTGATATCCATTTTGTAAAAGATACTGTTCATAGGCTTTCATAGACGCCCTATGGAGCACTAGCTTTTCTTTATGAAAGGGATATTGTGTAAAAAACAGATGCTCTTCCACTAAATAGTGGCGCTTGTTTATATCCAGCACTGCTGATTTTTTAAAAAGCTGATGCGGAAAAATAAGGACGGCTTGCACTGACATACCTGTTTAACAAGCAGGTAGAGATAATGTTGAAGGGTAGGCTAATTATTTGTCTTTAAAAACCAGTACAAACTTAATTTTCATGAGGTCGTCTGCTTTTACAAAGAGTAAACTAGGTCTTTTAACATTGTAGGATTCTAAGAGCACTGGAAATTCACCTTCATAGAGCCACTGGTTATTTTCTTTTTTAGGCTTTACTACAAATTGAACTTCTTTGGTAACACCATGAAATTGTAATTTTCCTGTTACGAGTATTTCGGCGCCATTGTATTTAATACTCGTGCTACTAAACGTAATATTAGGAAGGGTAAGTGCATCGAGTACTTCAATCATATGACTATCTCTACTTGATAGTCCGCTATTAAAGCTACTCACTTTTGCGAGCACAGAAATTTGTTCTAGTTTATCGCCATTCCATTTGCTTGCTACATTTACCTGCTTGCTTGTTCCATCCCAGGCATGTAACTTATGTTTCATCGTGTACGTAATGCTAGAACTTGAAACATCGTAAGTGGGTGCCTGAAAAAATACAGACATCAAAAGATTTAAAAGAATATAGTGTAGCATAACTTAAAATTTTATGACAATGAGTGCTGTTGCCAGGCTTGCAAAACTTACGTATGCTGCTGCGCGGTGGATTGGTTTTAAAGACGCGTTGTCTTCTATTTGTGTAGCGAGTATATTGGTTGCAATCATACCCGAAAGGTGTAGCACGGCAAGCCATTTATGCAAACGAATAGAAGTGATTTTTTTATCGCGACTAAACGCTGAAGGAGGTGCAAAAAGACCGTTTAATGCTGTAAAACCATAGGTTAAGTTTACGGCCATACCCATGTTTTCGTGTAGATCTTTTACTTTATAATCCCCTTTATATAACTGACCTCCAATAATACCCTGCGCAACCATGCCACCAAGTGTAACAAAGCCACCAATCTGGTGCAGCTGTAACATGGTTCTGCGAATTTTTAAGTCTTTTTGTTTATTGGCCACCAGGTCATTACCGCTATACCTATTTTTTAAGAGTCCGTTGGTTCCCCAGATTGCCCGCTGTGTAAAAAGCATTTTAGCAGGTGGTTGAATTAAACTTGAGTCTACTTTATTATCACTGATTAGTTGTTGTAGCAATGAATCGGATTGTGCTGTGGTAGGTTTTGCGCAAAACAAACAAACCACCAAAAAACCTAATAGATACGTTTTATAAAATGAAGTGTGCTTATACATACTTAAAAATTATGATGTGAAAACTGCTTCTTGATTCAATTTACGCATAATCATTGAAAGCGTCATCATCCATGCCCATATCGCCTAGGTTAATCATGCTTCCCATCATATCATTGAATTCAATTTTACCATCAATCATTTTTTTACTGATGATTGAATAAGATGAAAGACCATGTAAAACAAATTCCATGAGTAATGCAGATTGCTTTTCACCAGCCTGCGGAAAATGTTTTTTGACAATGCCAAATAAACCATCCACTTTATAGAGTTCAATAATTTTATCTTCATCTTTCATATCTAAAAACAAATCGAGATGATTACCCGCATCAAACCATTTTGCAATAGATGCATACGGATTTTCGGGTTGTTTTTGTTCTGGCGCATTGGCAGCTGATTTTTTAGGTGCCTTGCGTTTTTTTACATCATCAGGATTTGGGAAATACGTAACAAATACAGTACGAATTGATTTGTTTAATAAGTTAAGCGCCACTTCGTAAGGACCCTCTTGCTCACCTTCATATACCAGTTCAATTTTTCCAGTAATAGCAGGTATGATACCTGACAAATCGCTAATCCAAACCTGCGTGTTAGCTTGGTTGTGAATAATAGCTCTACGCTCTGCACTACTCACTGCTGCTTCATACGCAGCGATTGTTAAACGCGCACTCACCCCACTTTTTTTATCTACAAACTCGTTGGTCCTTGCTTCAAAAGAAACTTGTTCGATGAGTCTTTTGATTAAATCACTCACTTCTACTTTATCTTTTTGTGCAGGTAAAATATTGGCTTCTTGCTCGGTAATAGCAAGTGATGTTTCGATTGTTTTTGGATAGTGTGTAAGTATCTGACTTTCTATTCTATCTTTTAAGGGCGTAACAATACTTCCTCTGTTGGTATAGTCTTCGGGGTTTGCTGTAAACACAAATAAAATGTCAAGTGGCATACGAAGTTTAAAACCTCTAATTTGTATATCCCCTTCTTGTAAAATATTAAATAAAGAAACCTGAATTCTTGCTTGCAAATCGGGAAGCTCGTTGATTACAAATATGCAGCGGTTGCTTCTAGGGATAATACCGTAATGAATGACTTTTTCGTCGGCAAAGCTGAGTTTTAAATTAGCGGCTTTAATAGGGTCAATATCACCAATTAAATCAGATACGCTTACATCGGGTGTAGCTAGTTTTTCGCCATAACGGGCGCTTTTATGTACCCAGTGAATGGGGGTCTCGTCGCCATGCTCTGCTATTAGATCTACGGCAAAGCGGCTTAGAGGTTGTAAAGGATCGTCATTAACCTCTGAACCGGCAATAGTAGGGATATACTCATCGAGTAAGTCCACCATTTGACGCGCCATCCTGGTTTTTGCCTGGCCACGAAGCCCTAAAAACAAAATATTATGTCGGCTTAAAAGGGCGCGCTCCACATCTGGTATTACAGTGTCTTCATAACCTAAAATGCCTTCAAAAGCATTTTCTTTATTTTGAATACTGGCAATTAAATTATCGCGCACTTCATCCTTAATAGATTTAGGCTTATATCCTGATTTTTTTAAATCACCAAGTGTTACAATTTTTTTAATATCGATTTTCTTACGCATAATTAATACAATGTTTTTCTTTTACCACTTTCAAAATCATTAAAAATAAAACTTCCCAAATTGTCAAGTGACGCAAAATAGGCTTTACCATTATTCATTTCTGTAAACTCTTCTACAAACTTTTGTAAATACGGATCCGATGCAATCATAAAGGTTGTAATCGGAATTTTTAATTTCTTACACTGTGCCGCAAGGTTAATACAACGGTTCACCACTTTACGGTCTAGTCCAAAACTATTTTTATAATAGCGGCCACCAATTTTTAAACATGTTGGTTTACCATCCGTAATCATAAATATTTGCTTGTTAGACGTTTTACGTTTGCGCAGTATATCCATCGCTAACTCAAGCCCAGCAACGGTATTGGTATGGTAGGGCCCTACTTGTAAATAGGGAAGGTCTTTAATTTCTACCTGCCATGCATCATTGCCAAATACCACAATATCGATCGTGTCTTTTGGATATTTTTTGGTGATCAGTTCGCAAAGCGCCATGGCTACTTTTTTTGCTGGCGTAATTCTATCCTCACCATATAAAATCATGGAGTGCGAAATATCAATCATGAGCACCGTAGACGTTTGCGTTTTAAAATCCGCTTCTCTAATTACTAAATCATCTTCGTGCATCGAAAAAGAATCGACACCTCTATTTATTTGTGCGTTTTTAATGCTCTCCGTAAAATCTATTTGTTCCATCAAATCACCAAACTGAAAAGAGCGGGTGTCTGAATTGATATCACCGGTAGGTCCAGCCTTTGTGGTGCTATGGTTTCCTTGTTTGCCTTTTTTTAACTTCCCAAAAATTTCATCTAAGCTTTTGTGACGAATGGTTTGTTCTGTTTTTGCAGTGATGGCAAACTTACCGTCTTGTGGGTTTTCTTTTAAATAACCGTTTTGCTTGAGGTCTTCAATAAAATCACCCACGCCATACTCGTCATCAGTAAATTTATGGGTGCGGTCTAGTTGATTGAGCCAGTCTAATGCCTCTGTAGCATCACCACTGGTGTAATTTAATAGCTGGGTAAAAATGTCAAGCATCTGCTCAAATTTGGATTTTGAGTTTTCGCCAGGTACAAAATTGATAAAACGATGTCCAATCATAGGTATCTAAAGTAACAAATAGTAGGCACTAAAGTTCGTTTTTGTGCATACCAAAGGCTTTATACATTCTAGACCGGTCAAACATTTTTTCGTTATTGGAAATGAAAATAGCAGCAACCCCGTTGCCTATAAAGTTGGTAATAGCTCTTGCTTCAGACATAAAGCGGTCTAAGCCTAGTAGCAAGGCCAGCCCTTCTATTGGAATTACTTTGGTGGCAGTTAAAGTAGAAGCTAAAATAATAAATCCACTGCCTGTTACACCCGCAGCACCTTTAGAGGTTACCATTAAAATACCAATGATGGTAATGATTTGCTCCAAATCAAGTTGGATATGAAAAACCTGTGCCAAAAATATAATGGCCATGGATAAATAAATAGAAGTGCCGTCCAAATTAAATGAATAGCCAGCCGGGACCACTAACCCTACCACAGATTTATGGCATCCCATATGTTCTAACTTTTCCATCAGTGATGGTAGTGCCGCTTCTGAAGAAGAAGTGCCTAAAACAATGAGTAGCTCATTTTTGATAAAGCCTAAATATTTCCAAATGCTAATTTTATAATAACGCAAAACGGCGCCAAGCATCAGAAAAATAAACAATGCCATTGTAATGTATACACAGGCCATGAGCTTTCCTAAGGGCACTAATGTTGCTACACCATATTTACCAATCGTGTACGCCATGCCACCAAAAGCTCCAATGGGTGCTAGTTTCATGACAAGGTGAAGTCCTCTAAATACATATTTAGACATCCAGTACACCTTTGTCAAAATAACTTCTTTACTTTTTAATTTACTAACCACAATGCCAGAGATAATTGCAAAAAGTAAAACCTGAATGGTCAAATTGTCTTTAAAAAACTGAACCCAAGAAATAGAAACATTGCCGCCACTGTATTTTGAAATATCTCCTTTAGCAACAATACTGGTATTTACAGAAGCGCCTGGCTCTAATAAATAACCAACGCCAATACCAATCAATAATGCTATCGTAGTTACAATTTCAAAATACAAAAGTGCCTTACCACCCACTTTTCCTACTTTTTTTAAATCCCCCATACCACAAATACCTGTAACAATGGTTAGTAAAATAATAGGATTGATAAATAATTTAATAACGTCGATAAAATATTTACCTAAGGGTTGCATGGCCACACCGGTTGCAGGAAAAAAATGTCCTACAAGTATCCCTGATGTGATAGCAAATAATACCCAAAAGGTTAAATTGGTTACAATTTTTTTAATCATGATCACGCGGTTCTTACACAAAATATGCCCTAAATATAGCATTTAATTAAATGGGTTAATAACCTATTGACGCATGTCGTTTTACTTGTTTTGAACCTATTCAAGTATGCATTGTTATACTACTAAACAGCAACATGAAAGCTTTATACATTTTTTTAGGGCTAGGTGCCATTTATATTATTTTTCAATCTTTTATAACCAATAGTGCAGTAAAAACTGAAAAGCAAAAATATAGGACCGTTTTAAAAGATGATGAGCTTGAAATAAGATACTATCCGGCAGCAACCATGGCCACCGTTTATTCGAGTGCCACAAACTACAAATCAATGGCTAATAGCGGTTTTGGAAAATTGGCCCGTTTTATATTTGGCGGCAACAAAGAAAACGAAAGCATTGCCATGACGGCTCCAGTAAGAATGAATATGACAGATAAGGGCGCAGAAATGAGTTTTGTAATGCCAACAAAATACAATCAAAGCAATTTACCAAAACCCAATGACGAAAGTATTCGGATTCATGAGTCAGCTCCGCAATACGCCGCAATAATTTCGTTTGGCGGCTATGCAAACGACGAAAAAATAACGCTGTACAAAAACAAAATATTACAAATACTCTCGCAGCGTAATATAAAAGTTACAGGCAATTACACTTTTTTAGGATACAACGCGCCTTATCAAATGATTGCAAGAACCAATGAAATTGCTATTCCTATAGAATGGAATGAACAATAGAATATTGTTAAAAACGTTATAGAATTCAACCAATTAACGTTTCTATTGTTTAACAAATATCTATGCGTTACAAAATATATGTTTTTTCCATCCTCCTTTGCCTGGGGGCACGTTTTACACCAGCAACAGCACAACAAAGCTATGTAGTTAGCGGAAGTGTACGCGACAAACAAACAGGCGAATCCTTAATTAAGGCCGTGGTTCGTATCCAGGAATTACCCAACGCGGGTATAATCTCCAATGAGTACGGGTTTTATTCACTATCGCTACCTAAAGGAAACTACTCGGTTGTGGTATCACAAGTAGGGTATGAGACGCTGGTTCAAAAAATAAAACTAGACAGCAGTCAAACCATCAACTTTTCTTTGCAAACAAAAAATGTTTTAAAAGAAGTGGTGGTGGAGTCGTCTCGCAAAAACGACAATTTAACCAAGGCGCAAATGGGTACCGAAACCATTAACATGGCAGCCATTAGTAAAGTGCCCGTTATTTTTGGAGAAAAGGATCTTTTAAAAACCATTCAATTGTTACCGGGCGTAAAATCGGCGGGAGAGGGTAACAGTGGGTTTTTTGTGCGCGGTGGTGGTGCTGATCAAAATTTAATTTTACTAGACGAAGCCCCAGTGTACAATGCCACGCATTTACTTGGATTTTTTAGCACTTTTAATAGTGATGCCATTAAAGATGCAACTATTATAAAAGGCAATAGCCCCAGTCAATACGGCGGTAGGCTTTCATCGGTACTCGATGTTAAAATGAAAGAAGGCAATAACCAAAACTATACGGTTAATGGTGGCATTGGACTTATTAGTAGTAAAGTGAGTATTGAAGGGCCGCTTCAAAAAAATAAATCTTCCTTCATACTTTCTGGCAGAAGAACCTATGCCGATGTGTTTTTAAAAGCGACCGAAAAATTTAAAGACAACATTTTATATTTCTATGATTTAAATGCAAAAGCTAATTATCAAATCAACGCAAAAAATAAAATTTACGTATCGGGTTATTTTGGAAGAGATGAGTTAGGCCTAGGGCAAGACTTTGGTATCGACTGGGGTAATAAAACCGGCACCATCAGATGGAATAAAATTATTAGCAATAAATTATTTTTAAATACTTCATTCATTTATAGCGACTATAATTACAATGTCAAATTAAAAAATGGCGAAACCAATTTTAATATTAATTCAGAAATTAAAGACGTTAACCTTAAACAAGATTATACTTTATATACCAACACCCAAAACACACTCCGCTTTGGTTTTAATACCATTTTACATAATATTAAACCAAGTACATTTAGTGGCACCGTAATCAATAGTGTAGCTAAAACTGGCAGAAATGGATTAGAAAACGCACTCTACCTCACCAACAATTATAAAGCCACCAATCAACTTACCATTGATTATGGAATGCGTTTATCGATGTATACTTTAATGGGCGGTGATGTGTATAATATTTATCAAAATGGAGTAGTGAGTTCGACTATAAAACTTGCACCTTCTAGTTTTGGAAAAACATATGCAAATCTAGAGCCACGCATTACCACCAACTTCCGTATCGATGATGAAAAAAGTATAAAAGCGGGCTACGCCAGAAATGTGCAACACTTACACCTATTAAGTAATTCTGTGGCATCTAGCCCTTCCGATCAGTGGATTGGTAACTCTTATAATATCAAACCTGAAATTGCAGACCAAATAAGTGTTGGATATGTTACAAAAGTATTCAAAAACAATTTTGAATTTACTACAGAGGCCTACTATAAAAACTTACAAAATCAAATTGACTACAAAGATGGTGCCGAAATTAATACGGTATCGGATGTTGAAAGTGTTTTATTGTATGGTATTGGAAGAGCCTATGGACTTGAATTTTTGTTAAAGAAAAAAGAAGGTCGCTTAACAGGATGGATTGGCTACACACTTTCTAAAACAGAAAGAAAAATTGAAGGGATCAATGGGAACAATTGGTACAATGCCCGTCAGGATCGAACGCATGATATATCGGTTGTGGGTATTTATGATTTAAACGATCGCTGGTCTTTATCTGGTGTGTTTGTATACAATACTGGCGATGCGGTAACGTATCCTACCGGAAAATATAATCTACAAGGTCAAACCCTTTATCAATACGCTGCAAGAAACGAAAATCGTATGCCGGCATACCACCGTCTAGATTTTAGTGCTACCTATGAAAAAAACAAAACTAAAAGAATGCACGGCTCTTGGAATTTTAGTTTGTACAATGTATATGGTAGAGAAAATGCGTACCGCATTAGCTTTAAAGACGACCCTAATGATCCTACTAGAACACAAATTATTAGAACGGCGCTTTTTAAATGGGTGCCAAGTGTAACCTATCAATTTAAATTTTAGGCATGAAAAAAATATTATTTATTCTAGCGTTTTTTACTACAATACTTATTGGTTGCGACAAAGAAATTAGTTTAGTATTGGATGATAACAAATCAGTGCTCGTTATTGATGGTAGCATTACAGATCAGGCTGGGCCTTATTTTGTGCAGCTTTCCATGACTACACCCATTACGAGTCCAACGCGTATAAATGGTGTAAATAATGCCCGCGTAATCATTACAGACCAGGCGGGTGTTAAAGACAGTTTACAACTTGTAAGTAACGGTCTTTATAAAACACAAAAAATAAAAGGCATTGAAGGCGGCACCTACAACTTAGAAGTATTGGTAGATCAAAAAAAATATACCGCTTCTGCTACCATGCCATTAAAAGTTAATTTTGATAGCCTTCGCATTAATACTTTCCCTTTTAATGGAGAAATTAGATACAGTGTTATTCCAGTATATGCTGATCCTGTAACGCTAGGCAACAGTTACCGATTTATTCAAAAAATCAACGACACCATCGACCCAACTTTTCATGTGTTCAATGACAACCTTAATAATGGAAAAGTAAATCAACGACCATTACGCGGTGGTGACGATAATTTAAAAATCAAACCACGTGACAATGTTTTTGTAGAAATGCAATGCATTTCAAATACTAGCTATACATATTATTATAGTTTAAACCTTCAATCTGGCGCAGGACCCGGTGGTGGCACAGCGCCATCTAATCCACCGTCCAATATAGAAGGGGGTGCGCTCGGAATTTTTTCGGCACATTCTGTTCAGCGTAAAACGATTACAATTCGGTAAAGAAAATTGTGATTTTGGAAACAACCGGGCATTAAAAAGCCCCAGTAATTAAAACTGAGGCTTTGTGGTGTGGGCCGGGATCGAACCGGCGACACAAGGATTTTCAGTCCTTTGCTCTACCGACTGAGCTACCGCACCATTCCCATTCGGGGCAGCAAAAATAGGGGGATTTCACATATAATCCACAGTTCAATCCATATTTTTTAAAATTCGCAATTCTTTGGCGTTCTCGCAAAAGCAATGACGTCTCTGATATTACCCATGCCGGTAACAAATTGCACCATTCTTTCAAATCCTAATCCAAAACCCGCATGTGGTACGGTTCCAAAACGGCGGGTATCTAAATACCAGCTCATTTCATGTGTAGGAATATGCATTTCTTCCATGCGCGCTACTAATTTATCGAGGCGCTCTTCTCTTTGTGAACCACCCACAATTTCTCCAATACCTGGCGCTAAAATATCCATAGCTGCAACCGTTTGCTTACCTGGCTCACAACCATCATTTAGGCGCATGTAAAACGCTTTAATAGCAGCTGGGTATCCAGTAACAATTACGGGTTTTTTAAAATGTTTTTCAACCAAATAACGCTCGTGCTCACTTTGCATATCAATACCCCAACTTACGTCGTATTTAAATTTCTTTTTCTTGTATGCCGGTGAGTCTAATAAAATAGCAATCGCTTCGGTGTAAGTGATCCGCTCAAATTTACTATCCGTAACAAATTTTAATTTTTCAATTAAACCAAACTCTTGTCTTTCGTTTGTTGGTTTTTGTTTTTCTTCTTCTGCTAAACGTTGATCTAAAAACGCCAAATCATCGGCGCAATTTTCCATCGCATATTTAATCAGGTACTGAATAAATTCTTCGGCTAAATTTTGGTTGTCTTCAATATCACAAAAAGCCATTTCAGGTTCGATCATCCAAAATTCGGCAAGGTGTCTTGTGGTGTTTGAATTTTCTGCTCTAAAGGTTGGACCAAACGTATAAATCTCTGAAAAGGCCATGGCACCTAGCTCTCCTTCTAATTGACCACTCACGGTTAGGTTGGTGCTTTTACCAAAAAAGTCTTGCGTAAAATCGATATCACCGCTTTCTGTTTTTGGTGCAGAACCATCTATAGGTAAAGTGGTTACTCTAAACATTTCACCAGCACCTTCTGCGTCACTTGCTGTAATAATAGGCGTGTGCAAATACACAAATCCTTTTTCATTAAAAAATTGATGAACTGCAAATGCGAGTGCATGTCTAATTCTGAAAACAGCACTAAACGTATTCGTTCTAAAACGTAAGTGTGCGATTTCTCTTAAAAACTCAAGACTGTGTTTTTTAGGCTGCAACGGATATTGTTCCGCGTCACTATCACCTAGTATTTCTACGCTAGTTGCTTTTATTTCTACAGACTGTCCTTTACCCAAAGATTCAATCAGTGTGCCTTCTACTTTTAAAGAAGCACCCGTTGTAATGCGCTTTAAGGTGGCTTCATCGAGTAAGCCTAATTCGGCTACTACCTGAATATTATGATTGGTGCTACCATCATTTAAGGCAATAAACTGATTGTTACGAAAGCTACGTACCCAACCCATGGCTGTTACGGTTTGTCCGGTAAGGCTGCCTGTTAAGAGGGCCTTAATTTTTGTTCTTTTGTTAAACATAGTGGCTGCAAAGATAATTTGTTTGTAGAACAAGCAAACATTCTATCCTAAAGTTTGTTAGATTCAATACACGAAATCATCACACCATGGAAAGAAAAGATTTTATCGAACAAGTGGGCATGAGTGGCGCAGCGCTACTTGTGATGGGATGTTTTGGTTCTTGCACCAAATCTAGTGACACCGGTGGTGGCAGCACGCCAAACCCCAACCCCAATAAACCCGTAGATTTTACCATCAACATTTCAAATTCACCCTACAATGTGTTACAAAACGCGGGTGGTTTTTATGTTGATACCACAAATAATGTGATCATTGCCAAAACGACTTCAGGCATGCTCATTGCAGTGAGTTCACTTTGTACGCACCAATCTGTAACACTGGAATTCCAAGCAAATAACAACCGGTTTTATTGCCCAGGCCATGGTTCCAATTTTAATACGGCAGGTACTGTTTTAAATGGACCAGCCACTACAGCCCTAAAAGCCTTTAAAACTTCTTTATCTGGTTCATTATTAAGGATTTACGAATAAATTCTAATTGCTAAAAACTGTATTTTCACTCAATATTTATTGGGGTTTGTGATTTTTGTATTAACATTGCAATGGAAACAAAGCCAGATGAGCCTTCAGTTGCTCTAGTTCAGGTTATCTTCTTTCCATCAAATTTTAAATCACCCTTTCTTTAGTTATTCCTAAACTCAATTCTAGAGTATTTCATTTTCAAATTATTTATGTACGACATTTTACAATTAAACGATCTTTTGTTACCAGCGTTACAAGACATCGCACAAGGTTTAAAAATTACAGGTTTTAAAAAATTAGATAAGCAAGCGCTCATCTATAAAATATTAGACAGCCAAGCGGTAAGCGAAGCGTCTGCAAAAGATGATGGCAAAAAAAAGCCACTCGTAAAAGGTCGTAAGCCGGTTACTGTAAAAACAAGTAATGGAACCGAAGAAGCAGAAGTGATGAGTGAAGAAACCCCAGCAGCGGCAGCGCCAATACAAAAAGCGAGACCTATTAAAAAAGCAAATCCAAGACCTGAGCGTACAGAAAAAACAGAAGCGCCTGCAGCAGTACAAACGGCAGCTCCAGAAAATACTGAAGCAACACAAGCACCTGAAAACGCAGAAGCAGCGCAGGCTCCAGAAAATACAACACCAAGTCAACACCCACCAAGACCACATAAAAAAGAACCAGTATTTAATATTGAGTTTGAAGGAATGATTGAAGGCGAGGGCGTTTTAGAAATGATGCCTGATGGGTATGGTTTTTTACGTTCATCTGATTATAATTATTTATCATCACCAGATGATGTGTATGTTTCTCCTTCACAAATAAAATTATTTGGATTAAAAACTGGAGACACTGTGCAAGGTGCTGTTCGCCCTCCTAAAGAAGGTGAAAAATATTTTGCACTGATTAAAGTTGATTTTATCAATGGCAAAAGACCCGACGAAGTGCGTGACCGTGTACCATTTGATTATTTGACGCCGTTATTCCCCAACGAAAAACTAAACCTGTTTACGTCTCCAACAAATTATAGTACGCGTATTATTGACCTCTTTACCCCAATAGGTAAAGGTCAGCGTGGGCTGATTGTGGCGCAACCAAAAGTGGGTAAAACCATGCTTTTAAAAGAGGTGGCAAACGCAATCGCAGCAAACCATCCAGAGGTTTATTTGATGGTGGTTTTAATTGATGAAAGACCAGAGGAAGTTACCGATATGGAGCGCAGCGTAAGAGCAGAAGTGATTGCTTCTACTTTTGATGAGCCCGCAGAAAAACACGTTAAGGTTTCAGGTATCGCACTACAAAAAGCAAAAAGACTTGTAGAGTGCGGTCATGACGTTGTTATTTTATTAGATTCTATTACACGTTTAGCACGCGCACACAATACAGTAGCGCCAAGTAGTGGTAAAGTATTAAGTGGTGGTGTGGAAGCGAATGCACTTTTAAAACCAAAACAATTTTTTGGTGCCGCGCGTAAAATTGAGCACGGTGGTTCATTAACTATTTTAGCAACGGCTTTAATTGAAACCGGTTCTAAAATGGACGAAGTAATCTTTGAAGAATTTAAAGGTACCGGTAATATGGAATTACAGCTTGATCGCAAACTAGCCAACAAGCGTATTTTCCCTGCTATCGATTTAGTGGGATCTTCTACACGTAGAGATGATTTATTACTTGATAAAGAAGTACTAGGCCGGATGAATATTTTACGTTTGTTTATCAACGATATGAATACCGATGAAGCAATGAACGAATTATTAAAACGTATGCGTGGTACCAAAGACAACGAAGAGTTTTTAGCGAGCATGAACAGATAATTTTTTGTTATGGCAGAACCCATTATCAATAAAGTAGAAGAGAGCGGTTTAATTTCTTTAGACCTGGAAAAATATTATCCTTCAAATCCAATTTTGGTTTTTGACGTAAAGGACCATTTGTTTATGGGCCTCATTTTAAAAGAAAAAGATTTTAGAGCAGCGCTCATGGGCACGGATTGGACGGTGTATCAAAACGCCGATGTTGCCATTACCTGTTCTGCAGATGCGATAATACCCATGTGGGCGTATATGCTTATTGCTTCTGCATTAGAGCCGTTTGCAAGCACTGTGTTTTTTGGTACCGAAGAACAATTAAAAGAAAAACTCCTTTTACAAAATATTGAAGCCATTAACGCAGAAGATTATACCGATAAAAGAGTGGTGGTAAAAGGCTGTGGCGATATTCAAATTCCGGCAGCTGCGTATGTGGGCATTACCAACAAATTAAGACCTGTTACAAAGTCTATTATGTTTGGCGAACCTTGTAGTACGGTTCCTATTTACAAGAAAAAATAATTTATTTACTGCGCGTAGTAGCGTCTACAAAACGATCATCATAATCTGCGCGAATCGTATTAAAGAGGCGGTCCCACACAAGTGTGTAGAGCCCATAATTGCCTGTAAAATATTGATGGTGCTGATTGTGGTTGGTAGAGGTGTTAATCCATCTGCCAATTTTAGTTTTGTGAAAACCTGCTGGATACAATTCGTAGCCAAGGTGCCCATATACATTGTAAACAATCGAGAACAAAAAGAAAATCGCTAGCTGTGTAATATGAATGGGCATGATAAAATAAAACAACACCACAATACCGTGCTCTAATACCGATTCTATCGGATGAAACGCATACGCAGCCCAAGGAGAGGGGTTGGTAGAGCGGTGGTGAACAAGGTGTACATATTTGAAAAGTGTTTTGTGGTGCATAAGGCGGTGTACCCAATAAAAATAAAAATCATGTAGTACAAACATGATAGGAAAAGCTAAAAAATAATAACCCCATCCGTAATCACTAATGTTTTTATAACGTGTTGTGTGCTCTGCTATCGGTGACGAATTTAATAGCATGATTAGGAAACTAAAAATAAGCATGGTACTTAATGAAAACCCTGCTTCACGCAAATAGTCTGGAACTTTTGGAAACCGCTTTTGAATTTTTTTGTAGAAAAATTGTTGCTTAAAAACAACATAGAAAATAATAAAAGCAATTGCGGCAGCTAAAAAATAGCGTGAGCCAATTTTTAAAAAAGCTTCTGGCATAATATCCCAGCGAAACGATAAAATTTGTGCCACCATAACTACCTTATATTAATGTGCTTCTAACCAGTTGTTGCCTTTTCCTACCTCTGCTTCTACTGGAACACCGTTTGGCAAAGGTAAAGCGGTGGTCATACATTCAATAATCAATTTTTCTAATGCCTCCGCTTCTTCTGGGACCGCGTCAAACACCAATTCATCGTGTACTTGTAAAATCATTTTAGAACCCCAGTTACCCGCGCCCATTTGTGCGTGCACTTTAATCATGGCCAGCTTAATCATATCCGCGGCCGTACCCTGTATAGGTGAATTGATGGCGTTTCTTTCCGCAAAACCCCGAACGGTAAAGTTGCTACTATTGATGTCTTTTAACCAGCGCTTACGGCCCATCAGGGTTTCTACATAGCCTTTTTCTTTGGCGAGAGCCACTTGCTCGTCCATATAGCCCTGAATATTAGGAAACTCTTTTTTATAGTTGTCAATGATTTCTTTGGCTTCGGTTCTGGAGATACCCAAATTATCGGCAAGCCCAAAAGCGCCCTGTCCATATATAATACCAAAGTTGACACTCTTGGCTTTATAGCGCATTTCTTTGGTTACATCGGCTACTTCTACGCCATATACTTTGGCAGCAGTGGCGGTGTGGATGTCAATACCCGCTTTAAAAGCCGCGCACATATTGGGGTCACCACTAATAGCGGCTACAATACGGAGTTCTATTTGAGAATAGTCAGCACTCATCAGAATACGACCCGGTTCACGTGGGATAAAGGCTTTTCTGATTTCTCTTCCGCGCGCTGTTCTAATAGGAATGTTTTGCAAATTGGGGTTGGTGCTACTTAAACGACCCGTTACCGCCACGGCCTGCGCATAACTGGTATGCACGCGTCCAGTTTTTGGATTGATCATGAGCGGAAGCGCATCTACATATGTAGATTTTAATTTAGTAAGCTCTCTAAATCCTAAAATGTCATCAACAATTTTATGCTGGTTGGATAATTTTAGAAGCACGTCTTCGCCGGTAGCATACTGACCCGTTTTTGTTTTTTTTGCTTTAGGGTCTAGTTTTAATTTATCAAATAAAACTTCGCCAAGTTGTTTGGGTGATGCTAAATTAAAACGAACACCCGCCTGCGCGTATACATTTTCTTCAAACTGCTTAGCATCTACTTCTAATAGTTTACTGTATTCGTTTAAAAAGTTATTATCAATTTTAACGCCTTCAAATTCCATATCGGCAAGTACGCGCACGAGTGGATTTTCTACATTTTCAAAAACGCGCTCTACTTCTTTCTCTTTTAATAAAGGAACAAAAACTTGTTTTAATTGTAACGTTATATCGGCGTCCTCACCAGCGTACTCCGTAATTTGTTCTACCGCCACATCACGCATGCTACCCTGATTTTTACCTTTTTTTCCAATGAGGGCTTCTATATGTACAGGCTCGTATCCTAAATATTGAGCACTTAGTAAATCCATACTGCGCCTGCCTTCTGGCTCAATTACATAGTGCGCAAGCATGGTATCAAAAAGTTTATTTGCAGGAACTACCCCATACCATTTTAATACCAGTAAATCGTATTTTATATTTTGTCCAATTAGTACGAGGTCTTGTTTTGCAAATACTTTTTCAAAATATGAAAGCATTTTTTTAGCGCCAGCTTCATCAGGTGGACAAGGAATATAATAACCCTGTCCTGGTTTTTCTGAAAAACTAAAACCTACCAGTTCTACGTTGTTAGCATCTGTTCCGGTGGTTTCGGTATCAAAACAAATTTCAGAAGCAGTTAGTAACTGCTCCGCAAGTGATTTTAATTCGGATTCTGTTTCTACACAAATATATTGGTGCGGCGTATTGGTAATGTTTTTATCGGCAATCATTCCGCGCTGTTCTGCCTCCTCTCCGGCGTTACCCACGGCTTCTGCCGCTTCCATAGAACCCGCACTCGACACAGCATTTGCTGCGCTTGATTTTTTAGAAGACGTTGCTACCACTTCGTTGCCAAACAAATCTGTTTGAACACCTTCTGGTGCAGGCATATAAGCGTTAAAATCGTCACCTAAAATTCTTTTGCCTAAAGTTTTAAATTCAAGCTCTACAAAAATTTCAGCGAGGGCTTCTTTGTTAATAGGAGAGAGCGCAAAATCTTCTTCATGAAAACTTACCGGAACGTCGGTGATAATTTTTGCGAGCTTCTTGCTCATGATGGCGTCGTCTACACCTTTTCTAATTTTTTCTCCCATGGCGCCTTTAATATTGTGCGCATTGGCTAATACGTTTTCGAGTGTATCGTATTCTTTTAAAAGTTTAGCTGCTGTTTTTTCACCCACGCCCATAATGCCCGGAATATTATCTACGGCGTCGCCCATTAAACCTAACATGTCTACCACCTGCTCTACGCGGGCAATATCCCACTTTTCACAAATTTTTTGAGCGTCTAAAATTTCTGCGGCGTTGCCCATAAATGGAGGCTTGTACATATATACGCCCGGATGAATCAGTAACTGGCCATAATCTTTGTCTGGCGTTACCATGTATACTTCGTAGCCTTTGTCTGCGGCCTGCCAAGCAAGGGTCCCAATTACGTCATCGGCCTCATAACCATCTAGTTCCATTACTGGAATATTAAATGCCCTAATGATGTGCTGAATTTCAGGAATAGAATCTATTAAATCTTCGGGGGCTTCTTGTCTATTGGCTTTGTATTCCGTAAAGTCAGTATGACGTTCGGTGGGGGCGTGTGTATCAAAACAAACGGCAATATGCGTTGGCTTTTCTTTGTTGATTAGATCGATTAATGTGTTGGTAAAACCAAATTGCGCATTGGTATTTTTTCCTTTTGAGGTAATGCGTGGATTTCTGATCAGTCCATAATACGCTCTATAAATTAGGGCAAGCGCATCCAACAAAAAAAGTTTTTTAGCCATGGCGTAAAGTTACAAAAAACCCCGGCGTTTAGCCAGGGTTTTGATAAGGGTTTGAACTCTTTATTTAATCTCGTATTTGTGTTTGTAACGCTCATACAACTGCTTGTGTTTGCTTGTAATAGCAACCGCGCGGCCTTGTATAAAAGCATCGGTAACAATGCTAGACTTCATGTCTAAAATGTCACCTTCGCTGATTACAATGTTTGCGTCTTTACCTACTTCTAGGGTTCCTGTTTTATCAGCAACACCTAAAATTTTTGCAGCATTTAAGGTAATGGCTTGAAGTGCCCCTTCTTTACCTAAACCATATGCAGCAGCGGTTCCAGCGTTAAACATGAGGTTTCTACCACGGTTTTGAGGATCGTCATCATTTAAACAAAATAAAACACCCGCTTTTTGTAAAGCGCTTGCTGCTTTATAAGGTTGATCGATGTCGTCATCATCGCTGGTAGGTAAACTATGTTCTTGTGTTAAGATAACAGCAATATTATTAGCTTTTAATAAATCAGCAATTTGCCAGCTTTCGCTTGCGCCAACTACCACTACATCAAAACCAAATTCTTTAACAAAATCAATAGCAACAATCATTTGCTTAACCTGGTTACAATGCACAAATAATTTTTGTGTGTGGTTAAATAAACCCTTGGTTGCTTCTAATTTTAAATTGATTTGTTTGTCGGCCCCTTTTTGATGATAGGCTTTTGCTTCTCTAAAGATGGCTTTTACGCTTTCGATTTTATCCAGTGCTGCTTTGATAGGATCGCCAGTTGGAGCGCCTCCAAAGCCACGACCAAATCCGCGTCCACCGCCTCTAGATAATAAGCTAGGCATGTAAAAATGCATACCCATATCTGTTTTGTACGCTGCATCTTCGTAGTTCCATGCATCTAATTGAACCACCGATGATTGACCAGCAATAAGTTGGCCGCCAGGAACGGTGTGTGCGAGTAAAATACCATTTAACCTTAATGTGTTGATAATAACAGACTCTGCTTTATACGCTGCGATGCTACGTACGCTTGGGTTAAACTCACCAATTTCATTGATATCGGTGCTACCTCTAACGCCTGAAATTTCTTGTAAGCCCAAATTAGAAGATGGTAAAATTAAACCAGGATATACCTGTTTGCCTTTTGCATCAATGGTGTTTTCTGCTTTTGGCGCAGCAGCTGCGTCGCCGGCATACACGATTTTTCCATTGTCAAAAACAACGGTACCGTTTTCTATAACTTGTCCATTACCTACGTGCACAGTAGCGCCTACAATGGCTGTTTTTTTATTTTGTTTTGCGGCTGGGTAAACATCATCTTGTGCAAATACTGCAGCAGTGAATGATACGAGCGCGCCTAGTGTAACTATTATTTTTTTCATGTCGCTACAGTTTATTTATTATCGTTTTGGTTTGCTTCTAATTCATCCCCTTCTATTTCAAGCATACCTAGTTTATGTGAGTGGTCGTTGCAAATATGCACTTCTTTAAAGCTTGGAGCCGCTGGAATTGTTGGTCTGCCCGCTCTTTTTTCGCCAGTCATTTTAGCAATTAAACGGCTACGTTCTGCTTGCACTTGCTTACGCATTTGCGCATCTTTTTCGCGGTCAAAATAAACGATACCATCTACCATTGTTTTTTCTGCTTTGGCATAAATACTTAGTGGGTTATCGCTCCATACTACAAGGTCAGCGTCTTTACCCGCTTTGATACTTCCTACTTTGTTATCTACGTGTAACATTTTAGCAGGGTTGATCGTAACCATTTTAAGCGCTTCTTCTTCTGATAGACCACCATATTTTACACTCTTTGCAGCTTCTTGATTTAAGCGGCGCGCCATTTCTGCATCATCAGAATTGATCGCAACATTTAAACCAACTTTTGTCATGATAGCGGCGTTGTAAGGGATGGCATCTGTAACCTCCACTTTGTACGCCCACCAATCAGAAAACGTTGATGCAGCTACACCATGTGCTTTCATTTTATCAGCTACTTTATAGCCCTCTAAAATATGCGTGAATGTGTTTACTTTAAAGCCATACTTTTCTGCAACGCGCATGGTTGCCGTAATTTCACTTTGCACATAAGAATGACAAGTGATAAAACGTTTTTTATTCATGATTTCTACCAGCGCGTCTAATTCTAAATCGCGTCTAGTGGTAGGATTTTTTGCAAGTGCTGCTTCGTACGCTTTTGCTCTTGCAAAGGCATCGTTTAACACTTGTTCTACGCCCATTCTGGTGTCTGGGTAACGGTTGTTACCTTGTGAAGATGAAGTACGTTTTACGTTTTCACCAAGTGCAAATTTGATAAACGGATCGGCTCCTTTAAATAATAAGCCCGCATCATCTGCACCCCATCTTAATTTAATTAACTGCGTTTGACCACCAATGGTATTTGCAGAACCGTGCAAAATGTGAGAGGTTGTAACACCGCCACTTAATTGACGGTAAATATCAATATCGTCAGGGTTGATATTATCCTGAATTCGTACTTCTGATGTTACGCTTTGTCCACCTTCGTTGGTAGAGGCAGAAGCAATATGCGAGTGCTCATCAATAATGCCCGCTGTTACGTGCTTGCCAGTGGCATCAATAATTGTTGCCTTTGCATCCGATAAGTTTTTGCCAACTTTAGCAATCTTGCCATTTTTAACTAGTACGTCTGTTTGTTGTAAAATGCCTTCTTTTTCTGAAGTCCAAACGGTAGCGTTTTTAATTAAATACGATTGTGCGTTGGTTTGTAATGAATCTACTCCAAAGCCCATCATAGGAAAAGTAACTTTTCCCATTTTGCCAGCACCTGCACCGCCGCCGTTTCCACCCGCACCCATACGGCCACGACCACCTGCATTTGAAGCATTGTCTGACTTAGATGCAGAAGCATATACAGCAGTCCAAGTAAAATTATTTCCATCAGCATCTTGTGCAGTACCATTAAAAGTATTACCTGCGTTAAAACCGGTAAATCTAATATTGTTACGAGAGCGTTTTTCAGGAGCGAAAGAAAACCTCACCACTTTACCATCGTAACTAAATGTTGCAGCTACCGTATCTTTTGCAATAACGGTTGCGCTGTTGTTACTTTTTATTTCGAAAGCAAATGTTTGTGGTGTTTGTGTATTTAATGTAAGCGTATAGTTACCGTTTACGCTTGTCCACGCAGATTCGTTTACAGCGTGCTTTTCGCCTAATACCCAGTTTTGTAATAAGGTTGTTTTTTCTGCAAAAACAGGGCCTGTTGTGATTATAAAGTTGGCTAATTTACCAGCTTCAATGCTACCCACTTTATCATATACACCAAACCAAGTTGCTGGTGTTTTTGTAAGTGCGTCCATCGCTGCTTTTTCTGATAAACCGTTTTCAATTGCTTTTCTTACGCTTGATAAAAATGATTTAGCATCTCTTAAATCAGAACTTGTTAAGCAAAACGGAATACCTGCTTTTTCAATTGCGCCTGGATTGGTTGGCGCTAGTTCCCAGTGCTTCATATCTTGTAATGAAACAAGTCTTGCATCTGCAGGATCTTCTACATCCATAGCCACTGGGAAATTTAAATTTACAATTAGTGGTGCTTTTGTTGCAGCCACTTCTTTAATTCTTTGGTATTCTTTTCCGGTTGCTTTAATAATATATTGTACACCAAACTCGTCTCCAATACGGTCTGCGCGCATTACGCCCCAAACATCACCAGCGCCTCTATCGGCAGGATCAAAAATTTGAGGAAGCGACATATTGTTATTAAATGACTGAAGTGTAATATTTACGCCATCACCTTGTAAGCCTGTAGCAGCAGGATTATTTTTATACCAAGCCGCGTCTAAATAGGTTTGACGCAGTAAAGCGATAGAACCCATTAATGAACTTGGATAGGTTTGTGTTGAAGTACCTTTATTGAATGATAGTAATGAAGCAGCTTTTTCTTTAACAACTACAAAATTATCTTTATTGTTTGCAAGCGCTACTACAGTTCCAGTTCCTCTCACAATACCATCTTTTTGATGTGTAAGTACGGTACCAAATCCTGTTTCTCTAAATGACTTTGCTCTCGCCTCATCTACCGAAAAAAGTTTGTGACCCTCTACATCAGACTTTAATGCTTGGTTCCAACCATACGCACCTTTTTGGTTGTTGGTTAATTGACCAGGTGCTCCAAAACTAAAACCCGCTTGCGCACGCTGTTGTTGTGGCATACCATAATCGGTGTAGGCATCAATAAATGATGGATAAATAAACTTGTCTTTACAGTCTACCACTACAGCGTCTGCTGGAACGGCAACACCTTCACCCACTGCAATAATTTTTCCATCTCTAATTAAGAGGGTTGCATTTTTGATGGTGGTTTGCGCATCTTTTACAATGGTTGCATTGGTAAATGCGTAACAGCCGTCGCGCTTATCGCCAACGCCGTTTACTTGAAAAGTTTCTTGAGCCTGCACAAAATTTAATAGCAGTAACCCAACAAACATCAGGCAGATTTTTTTCATACTTGTTGTTTTATTTTGTTTTTCCTTGGTATGGTTTATGAATGTACATAAAAATCCCATACGCTATTGATGCAATTATGTGAGTGGGCCTATCTGCCCATATAAACCATGAGTATCTGAATATCACTTGGATTTACACCACTAATTCTGCTGGCTTGGCCCAGCGTACTCGGTCTAATTTTTTTGAATTTTTGCAAGGCCTCATTGGAGAGGGCGGCAATACCATCGTAATTAAAACTTTCTGGAATAATATTATTTTCCATTTGCAACATACGCGTTGCAATTTCTTGTTCTTTTTCGATGTAACGCTCGTACTTGATCTGAATTTCTGCTTGCTCTAATACCTGTGGATGAAATCCCTCGAGTGCTTCTTTTAAGCGGGGCATAGCTGCTGAAAGGCCCACCAGGTCTACGTTTGGACGTAATAATATTTTTGAAGCTTTTTGTTTTTCGGTAATAGATGCCGAATTAATTTCATTGAAATAACCTTCAATTTCTGAAGGTTCAATACTATAGGATGCGAGTAAATTTTTAATGTCGGCAACCGTATTTTTTTTCGCTTCCACGGCGTCCATTCTATCTTGTTTGGCAAGACCCAATTGGTAGCTTAATGGCGTTAAACGAATATCGGCGTTATCTTGTCTTAAGAGGGTTCTAAACTCGGCGCGAGACGTAAACATACGGTAAGGCTCTTCTGTTCCCTTGCCTACTAAATCATCAATGAGTACACCAATATAAGCTTCGCTTCTTTTTAAAATAACAGGGTCTAATTCGCGCGCTTTTTGGTGCGCGTTAATACCGGCCATTAAACCTTGACAGGCAGCTTCTTCGTAACCCGTTGTGCCATTTATTTGTCCGGCAAAAAACAGGTTTTCGATGAGCTTGGTTTCTAAAGAATATTTTAATTGTGTAGGTTGAAAATAATCATATTCGATGGCGTAGCCTGGTCTAAAAAAGCGACAATGCTCAAACCCAGGAACACTACGAAGAGCTTCGTACTGAACTTCTTCTGGTAATGAAGTAGAAAAACCGTTTACATATATTTCTACCGTGTTCCAGCCTTCTGGCTCTACAAACAACTGGTGTCTATCTCTGTCCGCGAAGCGGTTAATTTTATCTTCAATACTTGGGCAATATCTAGGACCCACGCCTTCAATTCTACCCTGAAACATCGGGCTTCTGTCAAATCCTTTTCTTAAAAGGTCGTGCACCTTTTGGCTGGTATAGGTAATATGGCAACTGCGCTGATCTGTGGGTTTAATGCGCGGCGTGTCTTTGTATGAAAAGCCCACAACTTCCTCATCCCCAGCTTGTTCTTCCATTTTTGAATAGTCCAAACTACGTCCATCTACCCTAGGTGGTGTGCCTGTTTTTAGACGGTCACTTTCCATCCCCAGCGCAACCAACTGCTCAGTGATACCTGTAGCGGCTTTTTCTGCTACACGTCCTCCTCCAAATTGTTTTTCACCTATATGGATGATGCCATTTAGAAAGGTCCCGGAAGTAACCACCACGGTTTTAGATCTAATTTCATGTCCTAGTCCTGTAATAACTCCACCCGCTCTATTGTCTTTTATGATTAACCCCTGCACCGTGTCTTGGTAAAAATCTACATTTGGGGTTTCTTCTAGCATCTCTCTCCACTTGGCAGCAAACAACATACGGTCGTTTTGCGCACGCGGGCTCCACATTGCTGGACCCTTGCTCCTATTGAGCATTCGAAATTGAATAGTACTTGCATCTGTAACCAGTCCGGTATATCCACCCATTGCATCTATCTCGCGCACAATCTGACCCTTGGCAATACCACCAATAGCTGGGTTGCAACTCATTTGGGCAATGGTTTGCATATTCATAGTAACAAGGAGGACTTTACTACCTAGGTTGGCAGCGGCAGCGGCGGCTTCACAACCTGCGTGTCCGGCACCTACAACAATAACATCATAATCTGGAAACATGGATGCAAAGATAATCCAATCAAAAAGAAAACAAGATACTAAGGGGTTAGATTTGAATGTTTCACGTGGAACAAAGGCGTAAACCAGTTCATCAACTCAAAAACACTCGAAAGATGTTTCACGTGGAACACCGCAGAAATATTACGCAAAAAAAATGTGGGGCCGTTCCACGTGGAACCTATTTGTTAGTATAACGCTTGAGGTATGCATCCTCTTTAGCACGCATCATCAAAATGTCGGCTTTGCTCTTATCCTTGTAACCACATAAATGTAGGGCACCATGAAAAAGAACCCTTAGCATTTCATTGGTAAAGGTTACGCCTAGGGTCTTGGCATTATCCTTAACCCTGTCTACACTTATATAAACCTCTGCTACAACAGGTGTTCCCTTGTCGTGTAAGCCAAAAGTTATAATATCGGTATAGTAGTCGTGATTTAAAAACTGCTGATTGATAGACAACAGGTGTTTATCAGAGCAAAATATATAGTTGATGGTAGCAAGTGGCGTCTTCTCCTTTTTAAATAGGTTTTCAATAAACGCCTTGAGTATGGTTTTAGCTGGTAGGGTAAGCGCAGCATCGGCCTTTTGGAAATTTACTTTTTGCATAGGTGCAAGTTAAGTTTAACTCCAAATTTCGTAACATTTTCTTTACCGAGGTCGGTACCTTTGCAGAAGTTTAATAAACTATTAGAGTGCATGAAAAAATTATCAGCGTTAGAAGTAGGAGAAGTGGGGATCATTCACTCATTTGAAAAAGATGAGCTTTACATAAAATTATTAGAAATGGGTTGTGTGCCCGGCGAGCCCGTTAAAGTGGTTCAAGTAGCACCACTAGGTGATCCTATTTCTATAGAAGTTGCTGGCTATCATTTAAGCCTTCGTTTAAGCGAAGCTGATAGTATTATTGTTGTGCCAGGCAACTAATTAACTTATTGATTATCAACACATTAGATGAAAATAGGTTTATATTTTGGTTCTTTTAATCCAGTTCACCACGGTCATTTAATGATCGCGAGCCATGTTGTTAACAGAACTGAAATACAGCAAGTATGGTTTGTGGTATCTCCGCAAAATCCGTTTAAAACAGCTGGATCTCTTTTAAACGAATACGACCGCCTTCACCTTGTTAATCTCGCCATAGAAAACGACGAAACAAGATTAAGGGCCTCTGATGTTGAATTTAAATTACCGCGCCCCTCTTACACAATCGACACGCTTATATATTTTGAGGAAAAATATCCGCAACACGAATTTTCTATCATTATAGGAAGCGATGGATTCATAAATATTCCACGCTGGAAAAACGCTGAGGTTCTTTTAAAGAAATATGCCTTCTACGTATATATACGCCCAGGTTATGAAATCACTGATACACATGGCGCCAACCTTACTATTTTAAAAGCGCCACTATTAAATATATCTGCAACAGATATAAGAGAAAATATTAAGGATCAAAAAACAATACGCTATTTGGTTCCTGAAAATGTCAGAAAAGAAATTGAAGACCATAACTATTATAAATAAAAAAGCCTCGCTAGATTTTAGCAAGGCTTTTTAATATCATCTTAAATTCTACTAATAGAAAGTAGAACGGTTGTCTTTAATTTTTGCAGATTTTTTAATCGCTTCAAAACCTCTAAAAATATTCGATTGAATAGCTTGTAATAGTGAAGTTTGTAAAGCAGCCGCGTCTTGCATAACCGCAGCAGCCCCAATAGTTTCAGGCTTCACAGCAAATACACCAGCGGCACCTTCAATAGCTGAGGTGCTTTTACCAATAAGTGCTTTATTAAATGCAGCACCCACTACTTTTGGTTCTGCACCAACACCTGGTACAAATGGAGAAGCGAAACTTAAACTATCTACACGTTGTGCAGGGAAACCAGAACTCTTTACAAAATCTTCAAGTGAAGATCCTGTAAATTTAGAAGCTATAATTTGCTTTGCTTTTAATTCATTTCTAACAAGGCCTTCTACAAGCGGTTTTGCCTCAGAGACACCCATGGTTCCTTTTTCACCAATTGAAGTAATCATAGCAACAACATACGCGTCACCAATTTGGGTAGGTTCAGAAATAGTACCTACTTTATTTTCATATACCCAACGCACGGTTTCTCTACTCTTACCTAAACCAGTAATGGTGAAATCGTTTTTCTTGATGTCAACACCATTTAAAATTTGCAAATTATTCTTGAGTGCATTTTGATTGAAATCTTTTTGAGACTTACTGCTTGCTACAAAAGAAGCTGCTGCGGTAGATGCCGCATTTTCAGTTTCTCCACTAGCAACGATGGCTTTAGATAAATAGGCAATTTTGTATGCTGGCGCAAAGTTTTTTTGATCCAATACTTCGGTGTAGTGGTATCCGAATTCAGATTTTACTACATCTTTTGTACCCCTTGGTTTATCAAAAGAAAAATCATTAAACGAACCTACCATTTGACCTTGAGCAAAATAGTCATACACACCACCTTTTGCTTTACTTCCCTCATCATCAGAATATTTTTGAACAAGTGCATTAAAGTCTGCGCCACCAGCTACAGCAAGTTTAATAGAATCCGCTAATTTTTTTGCAATACTGTCAGGTCTAATTAGCTGACCAGATTGAGGATTAACAGTAGCAATTAAAATATGGCGAACTTTTGAACTATCAGGCCAGTTTTTTATACCTACCATTTTAGCTAATACAAAAGCGTTACCATCTACATAAGGACCATACACAGTTCCTGTAGGAATTTTAACAAGCGTGTCTTTGTTAGCTTGTTGCATTCTACCCTTACTAAAGTAGCCATCATAAAATGGTAAATCACTTCCTACTCTATTTAAGAAAGCAGCATTATCTGTAGCTGCAGCAAACTCTTGTTTATTCGCAGAAATTTCATTGAATACGGTAGCACTATCTGAACTACTTGGAATAGCACTAAAAGAAACATAAGCAATAGATCTAGTTTCTTCATCTTTCTTATAAGCAGATGCATGAGCTTTCACATAAGCGGCAATATCATTATCTGTTACTTTAACAGTACTATCAGCAATACTTGCATAAGGAACAAATACTACAGAAGCGCTTGCGATTTGATTGTTATCCGCAGCTTGTTTTTCAACCATCCACTTTGGAACATACGCTGATTTTTGAAGTAACACACTGTATTTGTTACGGAGTGATTGTTCCAATATAGGTTGAATATAAACCTGATTGATCATTTTAATTTGATCTGCATTTTTGCTTTTTTTAATTTGAGCAAATGCTTTTTTAGCATCTTCTACTTTAAATAAGCCTGTTGCAGGATCTGTAAACTCTTGTTTTAATGGAGAGTTTTCAGAGAATAAAATATCTGATAATTCTTTTCCTGTTACTTGTAATCCCAATTTAGTACACTCTGCTTCAATTAATAAACGGTCTACTTCTTGATTAAACAAAGAACCAATCAATTGATCTCTTTGAGCACCTTGGCTAGCATACATTTTTTCTTGCATCGATAATTTTTCTTCAAAAGCAGCTCTTTCTAACTTTTGGCCATTTACTTCAGCGATAGTGGTTGTATTAGAAAAAGCGCTACCGCCTCTACCAACACCATCTTGTAAAATAAAAGCAATTAAGGCTACAGCGATAATAGTAAAAATGATCCACGTGCCTCTGTCACGAATACTTTGAATAACAGACATAAAAACGAATTATAATAAATAAAATAACCGGCAATTTACCGGAGAGCAAAAATAAGGTATTGCGGCCTTATTTCTATCCACAAACTAAGGGTTAATAAGTAGTATTTTAGGTGGAAAACCACCCTTTTTGATAAA
Source organism: Sediminibacterium ginsengisoli (assembly GCA_945873615.1). Classification (GTDB taxonomy): domain Bacteria; phylum Bacteroidota; class Bacteroidia; order Chitinophagales; family Chitinophagaceae; genus Sediminibacterium; species Sediminibacterium ginsengisoli_E. The sequence continues at coordinate 114,825 of CAMCDT010000001.1, forward strand.
AAATATGTGGACAGAACTAGAACAAGTACTAGGGTTTAGAGGTATTAAGGGGTAAAGGTCCAAAATAAACTCATTTTACACCCAGTTAATTAACAGTATATAAGTAGTGGATACTAAATATTTTATCATTTAATAACCTTCTAAAAAGAAGATATAATGGTTAGTAAATATAAAAAACTATCTATAAAATATGTTTATAAAACTGTGTATTAAAGTGTATAACAAGTGAACACTAAAAATATAAGTATGTGTATAAGAAGGTTGTTAAGGTATTAACACCCGTAATAGTAATAGTTTATTTAAATAAAAAGGTATTAAATCTATTATTACAAGATTTATTAACACACATTTTCTTAAAAAAAATTAGATTCAAAAAAATCAATTGCTTCTTGTAATTTCAATCTTATGAAAATATTAAAATTTGTATTTGCTTTTTTAATTCTGTCTTACACAGCAAAAACGCAACCTACTCAAAAACCTCCATTGCATGGAAAAAATTGGATGGCCATTACTGGTAAACCACTTGCTGCAACGGCTGGTTCTATTATTTTTAACAAAGGTGGAAATGCTGTAGATGCTGCCTGTGCTATGTTAGCAGCAACTTGTACGATGTGGGATGTGCTTAGTTGGGGTGGTGAAACACAGGCGTTAATTTACAATCCAAAAACAAAACAAGTTATCGCTATATCCGCCATGGGTGTGGCTCCTACGGGTGCAACACCTGAATTTTTTAAGAGCAAAGGAATGAATTTTCCTCCCGAATATGGTCCATTAGCAGCAACAACACCTGGCACTCCTGGTGGACTTTGTATGATGCTTGCAGAGTATGGAACGATGCGTTTGGAAGAAGTTTTAAAACCCGCGATGCAACTTGCTGCAGGTTATCCAATTGATGCACAAACCGCAAATAGCATTGAACGCGGTAAACAAAGAATTAAAGATTGGCCTTATAGTAAAAATATTTTTTTACCGCACTTAGGAGAAAAAAGAGAAGCACCAGAAGCTGGCGAAATATTTATTCAAAAAGAATTACTGGCCACTTTACAAAAATTAGTAGACGCTGAAAAGCAAGCACTTAAAAAAGGGAAATCTAGAAAGGAAGCTATTTATGCTGCCTATGATCGTTTTTACAAAGGTGATATTGCTCAGGAATTTGTACGAGGATCAAAGGAGCAAGGTGGTCTTATCACAGTTCAAGATTTAGCCAATTGGAAACCAATTATCGAAACACCTTTACAAATCAATTATAAAGGCATTGATGTATATAAACTTCAATCTTGGACACAGGGCCCAAGTATGCTACAGGCTTTAAATATTTTAGAAAATTATGATCTAAAATCGATGGGTTATAATTCACCAGCGTATATCCATACGGTGTATCAGGCAATGAATTTAAGTTTTGCAGATCGAGATTTTTATTATGGAGACCCTTTATTTTCTAGTCAAATTCCTATCAAAGGCTTACTGAGTAAGGATTATGCTAAAAAAAGAGCTTCTGAAATTCCGGTTGGTTTTAATAATCCAAATACAGCTCCTGGTGATCCATACCCTTTTGAAGGAAAGGAAAACCCTTTTACGCGTCTATTACAAGAAAGAGCTGCCTTGTATAATACCGATACAGCTACTAGAAAAACGGGGGTATTACCAAGTCATGACGGCTCGGAAATAGCTAAAAACGAAGCTCTAGAGAATGAATTATACAATGACCGCTTGTGGAGGGGAACAACCTCTGTAGAAGCTGCCGATACCAGCGGATGGGTGGTGTCTATTACACCAAGTGGTGGATGGATTCCTGCATGTATTGCTGGTAACACGGGTATCGGAATGAGCCAGCGTATGCAATCATTTGTTTTAGATTCGGTGCAAAATCCATTTAATGTTGTGGCACCCGGTAAAAGACCAAGGGTAACTTTAACACCAAGTCTTGCATTAAAAGACGGAAAACCATTTTTGTCTTTTGCTGTGCAGGGAGGTGATACACAAGATCAAAATTTATTACAGTTTTTCTTAAACATGGTTGAATTTAAGATGACTGTTCAACAAGCAGCGGAAGCAGCAAATATTAATTCCAACCAACTCTGGTTATCATTAGGTGGTAATAAAATGGCGGACAGAAAACCAAAACCAGGTAATTTATTACTGAATACAAATACCCCAGAAAAGGTAAGAACTGAATTAAAAAAGATGGGCTATACACTAAGTTTTAATCCTAGAAGCAGTGGTCCCATCAATGCCATTTTTTTTGATTGGAAGCATGGAAGTTTTTGGGGCGGAAGCTCTAATAATGGTGAAGATTATGGTATTGGTTGGTAGAAAAAACAATGATTATCAAGTATTTATACATTTTATATAGACTGCGAATAAATACAGGACGGCTTTTTAAAAACCTTATTCTACATTTAATAATCGGTAACAAAATTGATCCCGCTAAACCAATTAGCTAAAAAATACTAAAAAAATTAGTTTAATTAACAAAGGGACATTATCTTTGTTATCTATTAGCACGTAACAAGTAAAAAATAACCATATGAGTAACACTGAAAAATTAAAGGCGCTAAAATTAACAATCGACAAAATAGATAAAGACTATGGCAAAGGCTCTGTCATGATGATGAACGAGCGTAGCCAAGAACCTATGGAAGTAATTTCAACAGGTTCGATAGGACTTGATAGTGCACTTGGAATAGGCGGTTTACCAAAAGGTAGAATAATTGAAATATATGGTCCAGAATCTTCTGGTAAAACAACGGTTGCTATTCATGTAATTGCAGAAGCGCAAAAAAAAGGCGGCATGTGTGCGATTATCGATGCGGAACATGCTTTTGATAGTGCATATGCAAAAAAATTAGGTGTAGACGTTGATAGTTTACTTGTTTCTCAACCAGATTATGGTGAGCAAGCATTAGAAATTGCCGACCGTTTAATTTTATCGGGTGCTTTAGATGTAGTAGTAATTGACTCTGTGGCAGCACTTGTACCAAAAAGTGAACTAGAAGGTGAAATGGGTGATTCTAAAATGGGATTACACGCAAGACTTATGAGCCAAGCGCTTCGTAAGCTTACAGCAACTATTAATAAAACAGGTACGGTGTGTATTTTTATCAACCAATTACGTGAAAAAATTGGTGTGATGTTTGGTAACCCAGAAACAACAACTGGTGGTAATGCATTAAAATTCTATGCGTCTGTTCGTTTAGATATTAGAAGAATGACACAAATTAAAGATGGCGATGCTGCTATTGGTAACCATGTAAAAGTTAAGGTTGTAAAAAACAAAGTGGCACCACCATTTAGAGCTGCAGAATTTGATATCATTTTTGGTGAAGGTATCAGCAAACTAGGCGAAATTATTGATATGGGTGTAGAGCTTGGTATTGTTCAAAAAAGCGGTAGCTGGTTTAGCTATGACACCAATAAACTTGGCCAAGGTAGAGAGTCTGTAAAAACACTTTTACACGATAATCCAGAATTAGCCAACGAAATTGAAGCAAAAATTAGAGCAAAGGTTATAGAAGCAAGAACCGCTGCTGCAGAAGCATAAATTTTGCTTAATAAGTATCACATTTGATGGGTTAGTAATAATAAAAATAGCCGTCCTATATAAAGGGGCGGCTATTTTGTTTATTTTACAAAAAAAACAGGCTTGCTCTACCGCATTTTACTTTTTTTGATACGAACTGCGCTTAAAATATTTTGTGTGTCCATTAGGGTACACAATAAAACGGCGCTTCATCAAAAGGGTCCCCTACTTATTGTTGCCAACCACCCAGATTCATTTTTTGACGCGCTCGTTATTGCGGCAAACTGTTCCCACCCCGTTTCTTTTTTAGCTAGAGGAGATGTGTTTACAAAACCCTGGCATAACTTTTTACTTCGTTCACTTAAAATGATGCCCGTTTACAGACAAAGAGAGGGCAAAGAACACTTACATAAAAATCAAAACAGTTTTGATGCGAGCGTAGAAGTATTAAAAAATAACGGAATTCTATTAATTTTTATTGAAGGCATTTGTTTAAATAAAAATGAAATACAACCTTTTAAAAAAGGAGCAGCCAGAATTTTACAACAAGCAGTAGCGGCTGGTGTTACACCAGCAGTACTTCCAGCGGTTATAACCTATAATGGCTTCAAGCATTTTGGTAAAAAAATATACTTAATGCTTGGGAAAACATTTTCTGCAGGATTGTATTTTAATAAAGACGCTTCGACAGCTACAAGAGCACTTGAACGAAACAATTTTAACAACGACGTAATGCAGGAAATGGTGTCGCTCTTTAAAGAACCACCATCCAAAAAATACAAACGTCCAATTTATTTATTTCCAATTGTTGGCATCGCTTGGTTTTGGCATGCGCCACTTTATTTAGTGATAAAAACATTTGTAGTGCATAAAACAAAAGGAACTGTATTTTATGACTCCGTTTTATTTGCGTTGCTACTTTTTGCGTATCCCTTGTATTTAATATTGTTGTTTATATTATTACACAACACTGGTATACCGGTTATTATGAACGGCTTAATAATAGCGGCACATCCAATACTAGCATTCATTTACACACGTTCAAAAAAATAAATTAACTACCTTTCTGCTTTAATATCCACCCAAATGAAAAACATAAAAAAACTAGGCGCACGTAAAAGAATAGCTCTTGTGGCACATGATAATAAAAAGGCCGATTTAATGGCCTGGGTAGAACACAATAGAACCGTTCTCTCTAAACACGAACTCATTGCAACGGGCACTACTGGAAAAATCATCGAAGAAAAAATTGATAGGCCTGTTAAAAAACTAATGAGTGGACCCATGGGTGGTGACCAGCAAATTGGTGCTATGATTGCAAATGGAGAAATAGACATGATGTTTTTTTTCTGGGATCCTATGGAAGCCCAACCACATGATAGCGATGTAAAAGCACTTTTAAGACTTTGTGTACTTTGGAATATTCCAATGGCTTGTGATAGAGCCACCGCCGATTTTGTAATCACATCTCCATTTATGCATGGCGACTATGATGCAACCATTCCTGATTACAGCGGTTATTTAAACAGGAAGATTGTAAAATAGGATGCAAAAAATAATTATTCGAAACTGGCAAATCAGTGATGCCCAAGCCCTTGCTGCAGTAGCCAACAACCGAAACGTTTGGAATAGTATAAGAAATGAATTTCCTAGCCCCTACACGGTTATGGATGCGCTTGCTTGGATTAAGCATGCCAACGAAGAAAAGCCGGTCTCAAATTTTGCTATAGAAATTGGAACACTGGTTGCCGGTAACATAAGCTGCACACGGCAAAAAGACGTATATGCAAAAACGGTAGAGATTGGTTATTTTATTGGAGAAAACTATTGGGGAAAAGGCATTGCAACAGCCGCCGTATCACAAATGCTAGAAGCAATAAAAAAAAATAAAGAAATCGTTCGGATAGAAGCAAAAATATTTGGTAACAACAAAGGATCGGCGCGTGTACTAGAAAAAAATAATTTTGTATTAGAAGGAACTAGAAAAAATGCAATTTTTAAAAATGGCGTAATCGCTGACGAAGAAGTATGGGTGTATTTGGTATCATAAAAAAAATGACAGCTGTTGCTATTTGCGCATCACTATTATTTTTTTCATGCACACAAAAAAAGTATGCCAATCCGCGCATACAAATTGAAACCAAATACGGTATTATAGAAGCTGAATTATACCCTAGCAAAGCGCCGCAAACCTGCGCTGCTATTTTATCTTACGTAGACTCTGGTTTTTATGAAGACGCTTCTTTTTACCGCGTGTTAAATGTAACCAACCAACCGTCTAATGCACCCAAAACAGAAATTTTACAAGGTGGACTTTGGAAAACCAATTATATGAAGCTCTATGAAATGAAGGGGATTCCGCACGAACCCACTTCTAAAACGGGACTCAAACATACTGATGGTGTTTTATCGCTGGCGCGTAATGTACCCGGCACCGCCAACGCCGAATTTTTTATTTGCATTGGCAACCAACCCGGTCTCGACGAAGGCGGCGAAAACGTAGAAGATAAACTTGGCTATGCGGCATTTGGAAAAGTAGTGAAGGGCATGTCTGTGGTCCGAAAAATATATATGTTAAACGATCACGAACAAATGCTCACGCCACCTGTTGCTATTTATAATATTACTAGAAAATAAACGGTATGCCTTTTACGCTTCACGCACCCTATAGTCCAGCAGGTGATCAACCCTTTGCCATTGATCAGCTTACAAAGGGCGTGCTTGAAAACGAGCAGTACCAAACACTTTTAGGGGTAACGGGTAGCGGTAAAACCTTTACCATCGCCAACGTTATTCAAAATACACAAAGGCCCACGCTGGTGCTTACGCACAACAAAACCCTTGTGGCACAGCTGTATGGAGAGTTTAAGCAGTTTTTTCCAGACAACGCCGTAGGATATTTTGTAAGCTATTACGATTATTATCAACCGGAAGCGTATATGCCTGTTACGGGTGTGTACATCGAAAAAGATTTAAGCATCAATGAAGAGCTTGATAAATTAAGACTTCAAGCCACCGCGCAATTATTAAGTGGTCGTAGAGATATTATTATTGTAGCGAGTGTGAGTTGTATTTATGGTATGGGAAATCCTACCGAATATGAAAATGGTATTGTGCGCATTCATACCGGGCAGGTGGTATCGAGGCAAGCATTTTTACACGCATTAATTAACTCCTTGTATTCACGCACGCAAGATGATTTTAAACGTGGCTCCTTTAGAGTAAAAGGTGACACCGTCGATATTAATTTACCCTATGTAGATTTTGGTTACCGCGTTACTTTTTTTGGTGACGAAATTGAATCGATAGAAAGCATTGAAACCGAAACCAGCAAACGCATTGGTACGATGGATAATGCGGCTATTTTTCCAGCTAATTTATACTTAGCGCCCAAAGACATGATTGTAGAAGTGATTCACGAAATACAAGATGAAATGCGCGCGCAGTACGAATATTTTATGCGCGTTGGAAAAAAGCAAGAAGCCAACCGTATCAAAGAAAGAGTAGAATACGATTTAGAAATGATTCGTGAACTTGGTTATTGCTCCGGTATCGAAAACTATTCACGTTTTTTTGATAGAAGAAAACCGGGCACTAGACCCTTTTGTCTACTAGATTATTTTCCTAAAGATTTTTTGTGCATTATAGATGAGAGCCATCAAACCATTCCGCAAATTGCCGGCATGTACGGTGGCGATAGGTCCAGAAAAATGACACTGGTAGATTATGGATTTCGTTTGCCGAGTGCCATTGATAACCGCCCACTTAATTTTCATGAGTTTGACAACATGATTGGTCAAACCATTTTTGTGAGTGCCACCCCCGCCGAATATGAACTTGAGAAAACTGGCGGCGTAGTGGTAGAGCAGGTTGTAAGGCCTACCGGCTTATTAGATCCACCCATTCAGGTGCGTCCAAGCCATCATCAAATTGACGATTTACTTCACGAAATAGACCTACGCATTACCAGTGGCGACCGTGTGCTTGTTACAACACTTACCAAGCGCATGGCCGAAGAAATGAATCAGTATTTAGCCAAGCGAAACATCAAAGCCAAATACATTCATAGTGATGTTGACACACTAGAGCGCGTCGAAATTTTAAGAGACTTACGATTAGGTGTGATTGATGTTCTAGTAGGTGTTAACCTTTTAAGAGAGGGACTTGATTTACCCGAAGTTTCACTCGTAGCCATATTAGACGCAGACAAAGAAGGATTTTTAAGAAATGAAAAATCACTTACACAAACGGCTGGACGTGCCGCGCGAAATGTAAACGGACTCGTAATTTTTTATGCAGATAAAATGACCATGAGTATGCAGCGCACCATCGATGAAACCTCGCGTCGTAGGGCCAAGCAAGTAGCTTACAATGAGGCCCACAACATTACGCCCACAACGGTTTCAAAAAGTAAGGAGCAGGTGTTTGCACAAACATCGGTGCTTGATATTAAGGGCTACGATCCGTCTAACGCGGTGCAACAAAACAAAGACAAGTCAGAGAGTCAAACTTTTGCAGAGCAGGTAGTGTACACAACAATTCCTCAAATAGAAAAAGCCATCAAGCAAGCAAAAAAAGAAATGGAGGGCGCTGCTAAAGACATGGACTTTATAGAAGCTGCCCGCCTTCGAGACGAAATGTTTCGTTTACAAAAAATACGCGACGAGATGAAATAACCTGCTCAAGGTTTTGTAGAAAGTACAGATTTCTTATCTTGTTATCCAACGATGCTGCCTATGCGCTTTTTTTGGTCTCTATATGTATGGATTACCGGTTGGAAAATCCATAATAACTTTCCCTATCATTTAGATAAGTGTGTAATCATTGTAGCGCCACATACAAGCGCCTGGGATTTTATCGTTGGCCTCGCTATCAGAAGTGTTAGGCACCTCGAGCACGTAAAATACTTAGGAAAAGATTCTTTATTTAAAGGCCCTTTTGCCTTTATCTTTAAAAGTACCGGTGGTTTTCCGGTAGACAGGTTTAATAAAAACAATATGGTGGATCAGGTGGTCCAGCTTTTTAATAGCCACGAAAAATTTGTGCTTGCCCTTTCTCCGGAAGGAACCAGAAAAAAAACAGAAAGGCTTAGAACGGGCTTTTATCATATCGCCAAAAATGCGGGCGTACCCATTGTAATGATAGGACTTGATTTTGGTAAAAAAGAAGTGACGTTTGCGGAGCCGTTTTACACCACCAATAATGAAGCAGAAGACTTTAAAAAAATTATAACCTTTTTTGCACCCTTACAAGGAAAAATTCCAGAATACGGAATGTCACATCTAATAGATACTTATGCAAACAACAACGCCTAAATACCCAACTTTAATTGATAAGTTTTGTGATTTTGAAGCATCACAACCCGATCAATTATTTTTATCAGAACCAGTAGCGGGTAGCTATAAAAATTTTACTTGGGCCCAGGCTGGTCAGCAAGTAAGAAAAATGGCTGCGGCATTAAATGCGATGGGTCTTGGAAAAGATGATAAGGTGGCTATACTTAGTAAGAATTGTGCCTACTGGATTATGGCGGATTTAGCCATTTCATTTGCGGGTTGTGTATCGGTTCCTATGTATCCCAACATGACTGCTGAGTCTATTCAACAAATTTTAGAACATAGTGAAGCCAAAGCTATTTTTTTTGGAAAACTAGATGGTGCAGATCAAATGCGAATCGGTGTACCCGAACATTTAATTACCATTGGTTTTCCTTTTTATCTTGAAAAAAACACGCTTAACTGGGATGATTTAATTTCACAACATGAACCGGTACAAGGCAATCCAGTAAAGGATTCCATGGCACTAGCAACCATCATTTATACTTCAGGAACTACGGGTCAGCCCAAGGGTGTTATGCATAATTTTCATGCCATTGGATTTGCCGTAGATAGATTTTTGAACCACATTCCTCAAATAAAAAAAGAAGTATTTTTTTCTTATTTACCACTATGTCATGTGGCAGAAAAAATGCTTGTAAAATGTGGCGCTATTTTTACCGGGAGCACAATTTTTTTTGTTGAAAGCCTAGATTCATTTAATGCCAATCTAGTGCATACGCAACCCACTGTTTTTTTAGCGGTTCCTCGTATTTGGGAAAAAATGCAAGAAGGTATTTTATCTAAAATGCCACAAAAAAAATTAAGTACTTTATTAAGCATACCAATTGTTTCTTCTCTTATTAAAAAAGCAATAAAAAAGAAACTTGGACTATCTAAAGCGAAATTTATTTTTACAGGTGCTTCACCAATTAGTGTTGCATTACAAGAGTGGTTTGCAAAACTCGATATCATCATTTTAGAAGCCTACGGTATGACCGAAAACTCGGCACTATCACATGCCAACCGCCCAGGTCATCATAAATTTGGCACAGTTGGTCAAACCTATCAAAATGTTGAGGTAAGACTTAGTGCCGAAAATGAAGTGCAAGTAAAAAGCGAGGCCTCTATGCTCGGTTACTATAAAGAGCCTCAGCTAACGGCCGAATCATTTGAAGACGGTTTCTTAAAAACCGGCGATGAAGGCTCTATAGATGAAAAAGGGTATTTAACCATTACCGGTCGTATCAAAGACCAGTTTAAAACCAGTAAGGGTAAATATATTATGCCTGCCCCAATCGAAACCAAACTACTTGAGCATCCGCTTATTAGTCAGGCTTGTGTGGTAGGATCTGGTATGACATCAGCATTTGTGCTTTGTACCTTGGCGCAAACTACGGAACCAGCTTCTGGTTTAGAAGTGGATTTGAGCGGGTTTTTAGATCAAGTCAATCACACACTTGACCACCACGAATGTCTTTCTAAAATGGTTATTTGTAAAGAAGAGTGGAGTATTCCCAATGGTCTCCTAACGCCAACGTTAAAAATTAAGCGAAAATCGATAGAATCGTATTATGGAAATAACTACGATCTATGGCTTCAAGAGGAGAAAAAGGTTATTTTTGTATCATAAAATTCAATAAAACGCACAATTTTATATCAAAACAAGCGTTTTTATATCGACTAACAATCAATAATTTATACTGTTATGAAACTAAAACAACTATTTACAGTAATCGGCGTTTCAGCAATGCTGGTTTCTTGTGTGAGTACAAAAAAGTTTAAAGAAAGTGAAGCTAAGTATGTTCAACTAAGTGGTTCTTACTTAGACATGCAAGAAAAATACCGCGCTCTCCAAGATGAAGTAAAAGCCATCCAAGCACAGTTAGACAAGTCTAAATCTGCAAATGCTGAATTAACAGCAAGAAAAAAGGCATTAGAAGAGCAAATTGCTGGTCTTAATGATCAAGTAGAGTACTTACGTAAAAATAGTAGCACTGCCATGGAGCAGTTAAAAGATTTATCTGTTATTACTGGTGCACAAGCAGAGAGCATCAAAAAATCTTTAGAAAATATTGGTGCAAAAGATATTTACATCAGAGACCTACAAGGTTCTATCGCTCGTAAAGATTCTTTAAACATGGCACTAGTTATGAACTTAAAAGGTGCTTTAGGAAACTTAGAAGATCAAGACATCAATGTTAAAGTTGATAAAGGTGTTGTATATGTAGACATCTCTGATAAATTATTATTTAAAACTGGAAGCTACGATGTTACCGAGCGCGCTAAAGTGGTGTTAGGTAAAGTAGCAAAAGTTTTAGCTGCACAACCAGAAATCGAATTCATGGTAGAAGGTCACACAGATAATGTAGCGATCAGTACTGACGAATTAAATGACAACTGGGATTTAAGTGTTAAGCGTGCAACATCTATTGTTCGCATCTTACAAAAATCTTATGGCCTTGATCCAAAACGTATGACAGCAGCGGGTCGTAGCCAATACTTACCTATTGCAGACAATGGTACTGCTGCAGGTAGAGCAACCAACAGAAGAACTAGAATTGTGGTATTACCTCAGTTAGATCAGTTCTTTAAATTATTAGAAAAAAAGTAGTCTTTACTAACCCATCTCTATATTTGAGAGCGCTTCCTACAAGGAGGCGCTTTCTTTTTTATAGATAGGTGCGTAAATAAAAAAACAAGAACCGTCTTTAATCGTTTCTATTAAAGACTTAGTAATATTTTCTGGAACGGCAGGGCAACCCCAGCTTCTTCCAATCCCTGTTTTTTGTGCAGCAAAATTTTCATTTACATAAGGTGCACCATGTATTACAATAGACCTTGCTAATGCGTGATCATTCGTACCTTTTTCTTTACCATCTAGTGCCAAAGACAAACCATTTTTTCCAGTGTATGTATTTTGCGTAACAAAAAATCCAAGGCTACTTTTTAAACTATTTATTTTATTGGAAAAGTTTTTTGCAATGGCAGCCCCCGAATTTTTTCCATGCGCTACATAATCGTAAAAAATTAATTCCTGTGTAATTACATTGATTACAAAGAGTCTTTTTTGTGTGGAGGGCAGGCTAAAGTCTACAATCGATAAAACAGCACTGTTCATTAATTTTCTGTGTGCCAATAGTTTTTCGAAACCCTTTACGGCTAGATCAAAGGCTTTTTTAGATAAACCCCGTTGTTCGAGTGCTAATTTTTTTATAAAGTTGTTCTTTTGGGAGCGGCTCCGCAAGGGTGGTCATTGATAAGGACATAAAAAGGCAAAATAGCCCCATTCTGGCGCCATTTTTAATAAAATTTGGTATGAATTGTATGTAATATTGATTGGTCAAGCTGCAAAGGTACCCCATTAAATACGGGGGGACACTATAGCTAATGTTAAAACTAAATGTCAAAACCAAGCCTTACAACAAAAAAAATCCCGCCTTAGGGTTTAACTATGGCGGGAAAGCAGTTAGCTGTTGGTTAGACTAGCTATATAACTAAGACAACCTTTTATCAATTTCGCTGCGTAGAGATGAAAATATTTCTTCTACGGTTCCTTCTCCCTTGATTTTCAACACTTTATCAAATCCAGCATAGTAGTTGGCTACTACAGTGGTTTTTTGTTCGTACTCATTAATACGGGCTCTAATCACTGTTTCGTTGGTATCATCTGACCTTCCAGAGGTTAAACCCCTGTTTAATAAGCGTTTAACCAGCTCTTCTTCACTTACCTCAAGTGCCAGTACTAGGCTAATTTCGGTTTCTTTAAGGGCTAATAGCTTGTCAAGTGCAATACTTTGGGCCTCTGTGCGCGGGAATCCATCAAATAAAAAGCCTTTTGCAGCTGGATTGTTATCTAGCGCCGAGCTAATCATGCCAATGACTACTTCATCCGGAACCAATTGACCCTGATCCATAAAACGCTTGGCTTCAAGTCCAAGTGGGGTTTGGTTGGCTATTTCACTTCTTAATAAATCGCCGGTAGACAGGTGTTTTAATCCGTAAGATGCAATAAGGTTTTCGCTTTGCGTTCCTTTGCCACTACCGGGAGGTCCAAATAAAATAATATTAAACATGTTGATTGGGATTCTTGCTTGCAACAAATATACGAATTTGGCATTATATACAACTAAACTAGCGGCACCTTTGTTATACCTTTAAACACCAGATCCTGGCAGAATATGAAAAAAATCATTCTATATTTATTGTGCTTGATAACCGTGCAAAGCTGCAGTGGATCTACGTTACAACAAAAAGCGACGACTATGGAAGACACTACAAAAAACAACAATCCACATTTTTCTAGAACGGACAGTACAAGTGTTGAAGTGCCAGAAGAAGCTTGGAAAAAAATACTATCACCAGAAGTTTTTTATGTGGCCAGACAAAAAGGAACCGAAAGACCTTGGACCAGTAAGTTTGAAGATTTTAAAGAAGCCGGCACTTATTACTGCGCTGTTTGCGGAAATTCATTATTTAAGAGCAATACAAAATTTGATAGCGGTTGTGGTTGGCCAAGTTTTTTTGAGCCCCTAACCAAAACATCTATTATCTATTTAGAGGACAATACACTTGGGATGAAAAGAACAGAAGTGCAGTGTGGCAGGTGTAAATCTCACCTGGGTCATGTGTTTGAAGATGGTCCACCACCAACAGGTTTAAGGTATTGTATCAATGGTGTGGTGTTGGATTTTGTACCAAAGCCCGCCGAAAAAAAGTAATCTGCTTTTTCGATATCCGAAAAATCGAGCGGGGCTGCTACTCCCCCAATAAATTTGTTTATTTTTGTTCTTCAATTTGATACTATGATTACTACTGGCAACTCTATCATTAGCATTTATACCGAGATGACACCCAATCCGGAAACCATGAAATTTGTGGCTAACAAATTATTGTATCCTGGAAAAAGTTTAGACGTTGCCGATGAAACACTTGCGGCCGCATCTCCGCTTGCAAAAGAGTTGTTTAGTTTTCCATTTATTAAAGCGGTATTTATTGCTTCTAATTTTGTTACACTTACAAAAACACCTGACACTGACGATTGGCAGGATGTAATTCCTACTATTAAAACTTTTTTACAAGAGTATTTAGAAAATGGTGGTGTTGTAGTGAATGAAGAAGAGGTTGCAAAAATGAAACAAGAAGCAACCAACACCGTAAGTGCAGACGATGATGATATTGTTAAGCGCGTAAAAGAATTATTAGAAAATTACGTAAAGCCAGCTGTTGAAATGGATGGCGGCGCGATACAATTTAAAAGCTACAATGATGGCGTTGTAAACTTAATGTTACAAGGAAGTTGTAGTGGTTGCCCTTCTTCTATGGTTACTTTAAAAGCCGGTATTGAAGGCATGATGAAACGCATGATTCCGGAAGTAAAAGAAGTGGTAGCAGAGGCCGAATAAAATGAGCCCTGCTAGCTTATACCAATCTTTTATAGATGGTTTATTACAAACATCCGCACTAGAATTCATTGCCGTGCTTGCAGGTATTGCAAGTGTATGGTTTAGCAAAAAAGAGCAGGTACTTGTGTATCCTGTGGGTCTTATCAATACAACCATTTTTGTTTACTTAAGTTTTAAAGGTCACTTACTAGGCGAAGCGAGTGTAAATATTTATTACACTATCATGAGCGTTTATGGATGGTGGTTGTGGACGCGCAAAAATGAGCAGCAGCAAACGGTTTTGCAAATTCAGTTTTCTAGTAGCAAAGAACTTTTACAACAGCTATTATTTTTTGCCGCATTTTATATGGTGTTATACACGGCGCTCTACTATGCTAAAGCTTCTTTTGCGCCGGGCGCCATCCCTTGGGCCGACGCGTTATCAAGCGCAGCAGCGTATACGGGCATGTGGCTCATGGCCAAGAAAAAAGTAGAGAGTTGGTATTATTGGATTGCAACTAATATTTTTTCGATCCCACTTTATTTTGTGAAGGGATATGTTTTTACCAGTGTTCAATTTGCTGTTTTATTAGCGCTTGCGATTGCAGGACTATTAGCGTGGCGTAAAAAAGCACAAGCAGCATGAGTACCAATACAGCACTTAAAAAAATTGTAGTGATAGGTCCGGAAAGTACCGGTAAATCTACACTTTGCGGGTATTTAGCGGATTATTATAAGACGATTTGGTGTCCAGAATTTGCAAGGGAATATTTATTAGAAAACGGCACTACGTATACAGTTGATGATTTAATGATCATTGCAAAAGGTCAATTAGACGCAGAACAACAACATACCAAAACGTTGCAATCACAAACGGATCAAACGGGAATTATAAAACCACTCATTATTGATACAGATATGTATGTCATGAAAGTGTGGTCTGAATATGTATTTGGCACTTGCCCTACTTTTATTTTAGATGAAATTAACAAGCAGCACTACGATTTGTATTTGCTTTGCAAGCCAGACATACCCTGGGTTAAAGATGAATTAAGAGAATACCCCGACGAAAAACCACGTCAAGAATTGTTTCAGATTTATAAAGATATTTTAATCAACCAGCAAACGCCTTGGACCGAAATTAGTGGTGATTTTGAAGCGCGAAATCAAAAAGCTGTGGCAGCCATAAACGAAGTTTTAGCGCGCTAATAAATAGCTACCGTATATTTTTTACCAATGGGTAAATAAGCTTTGTGTTTTTGTTTTTGAAGCGTCCCAATTCCATAAAAGCCAGCAGCAACAAGGAGTCTAGTGGTATTAGTGGCATCAAATAGTGGATATCCTTTAATTAAGCTGTTGGCTATATTTAAAAACAGGTATGCTCCACTTGCCAATCTAAACAGTATACCATTTGTAAACATACCCGATTTGTAACGCGACTGTGGTAGCCCCGAAATTTCGTTGATACTTACTTTTAAAAAACCAAGCCAGGTAGTATCTACCCTAAAACCACCAAACGGCGTGGGCGACTGCTGTGCACGGTACATATTAATGAGTAAAGAGTCTTTTAAAATGGTTTTTATTTTTCCTTCAATCCATTGTGTGTTGCTAAATCTAAAAGTGATGCAATCTTTTTCTATCCAGCTCTGAATGGTTCGACCTTTTTCTTTTAGCACCAGTGTATTTCCTAATTGCGCATTAGAGGCTGTAACAGTAAATAAAATTGCTGCAAATATGCCCACCAAGTATTTTGCTAAAAACATGTATTTATTTTAATGCGCCATAAAAAAGAAATACTCCAAATCCAATGAGTATAACGCCTGCAATTTGATTGATTAAATGTAAGTTTTTTGTATTGAGTTTAGGTCTTAATTTTTCTGATAAAACAACTTTAACAATATCAGAAGTTAGTACAAAAACCAAACAAGTTATAAAAACAATGGCTTTGTAATTGGCTGGATTGGTTGATGCTGCTGCATCTGCAACAATTGCTGCGGTCCAGGCAAACCAAAATAAAAACACACCAGGGTTTAATGTATTCATAAAAAACCCTGATAAATAAAGGCCCACATATTTTTGCCAGGTTAATTTTTCATGAGCGCCATTTGCATTTTCAGTGATACTTACTTTTTTAAAAAACAAAGTATATATGCCCATAGCAATTAAAAAAATACTGCCCGCCAGTGCAATTTTATTTTTGTGCTCAAGCGCCGTTGCAAAAAGTCCAGTAAAAAAATTACAAAATAGCACCAATGAAATATCAGAGGTAGAAACCCCTGCCACAAATGTTAATCCGGCCCTTCGTCCACTATTGATGCTATGTTTTAGGATCGCAAAAATGATGGGTCCCACCGAAATGCTCAATATCAACCCCAGCACTAAACCCTTTATTAGCGGTGCTACCATATTTTATTTGTTACGAATGAAAGTTTCAAATGCCTCTAATTGTTTACCCTTTAATACCCTCGGAAACTTATGCTGTCCACCCAGTTTTCCTTGCGACTCCATAAAACCCATAAATACCGCTTCTTTAATGACTTTTACTGAAACGTCTTGCAAGGCGCTTTTTCGTTCGGTGGCATAATCATCATTGATGGTACACAGGTACTGATCTATGGCAGCTGCTAGTTTGGTTTCGTTGACCGCGTCGTTGCAGGCAACATACCATTTGTGTGCAAATAAATTTCCATGTGGCACACCGGTAACGGTATATTCTGGAATGCTAATATTAAACGCTTCACTTACGGTTTCAACCGCTTTATTCATATTGTCTACACTTAAATGCTCACCCACTAAACTTAAAAAATGTTTGGTTCTTCCGGTAATAATGATTTGAGCATTCTCTTTATCAATAAATTTTACGGTATCACCAATTAAATAGCGCCACGCACCTGCAGCGGTACTAATTAAAACGGCGTAATCGGTGCCTTCTTCTACTTCATCTATAAGCAGCGCGGTCGCATTATCTTTTATTTCTCCCTCTTCGTCGAAATTATTTTCATTGAAAGGAACGAATTCTAAAAATAAGTGCTGCCCCGTTACAAGCCGCATACCTACTGCGTTTTGATGATCTTGGTAAGCAATAAAACCTTCGCTTGCCAAATACGTTTCGATGTACGTAATGGGTTTTCCTAATAATTTTTCAAACCCTTTTTTATAAGGTTCAAAGCTCACGCCACCATGACCAAAAAAAGATAAATTGGGCCAGAGCTCATGAATATTTTTGAGATTATATTTTTTTACAATCATTTCGATACAGAGCTGAATCCATGCGGGCACACCCACTAAAAAACCAATATCCCAATTAGGGGCTTCTGCAACGATCTCTTCTAATTTTTTATTCCAATCTTTTTCTTTGGCTATTTTTTTTCCGGGTTTGTAAAAAGGCTGAAACCAAGAAGGTAATTTTTTAGCAGTGATGCCACTTAAATCACCAGCGTAAAAACCAGTTCCTTTTTGAAGCTCTGTGCTTCCACCAATGGCTAGCCAGCCCTTTGCGATAGAAGTGTATGGAATATTTTTATAGTGCCTAAGACTTAACAGCTGCTTTACCATAATGGCCTTGTTGCCGGATAATAACTCGCGCGTAACTGGAATATACTTGCTTGATGCTTCCGATGTTCCACTACTTAGTGCGTAATATTTTATTTTCCCAGGCCAACAAACGTCAGACTCTCCGTCCATACATTTGTGCCACCACTCTTTGTATATTTTGTTGTAATTGTAAATAGGCACTGCTTTTTGAAAATCTTTAGCAGGCGTTTTGCTTTTTAAAAGCGTTTCAAAATGAAACGTATTTCCAAACGCCGTGTTTTTTGCACGACGGAGTAATTTTTTTAAAACACGGGTCTGTTCCTTTTTTGTGTTTTTTGGGGATATGGAGAGGTCAAATAGGGCCATGCTACAAAGCTAAAGCAAAATGGCACAAAACTTGAATAGTGGCTACATCTTCGTTACTTTTGCGTTATGTTAAAAGAAACACTGATAGCAGCTACAAAAGCGGGTGCTGCCGAGTTGCAGCGGTTTTTTAATGGGGCGTTTGAAATTAGCCACAAAGAAGGCGTTAATAACCTAGTAACAGAGGCAGATCATGCTGCAGAGCGCGCCATTATTGGTGTTATACAAGCGGCATTTCCGGATCATTCTATTTTAAGTGAAGAAACAGGTGAAATTATCACCACGTCGGAATACAAATGGATCATTGACCCTATCGATGGTACGGTAAATTTTGCAAATGGTATTCCTATTTGTTGCGTAAGTGTGGGACTTGAAAAAGGTGGCGAAATCATTATGGGTGCGGTATACAACCCTATCATGAACGAATTTTATTTTGCCGAAAAAGGAAAGGGTGCTTTTGTAAACGATAAAAAAATAAGCGTAAGTAAAAAAACCAAAGTCATAGAGTCTTGTCTTGTAACAGGTTTTCCGTACACGTATTTAGACACACCCAATGGACCCTTACAAGTTTTTGAAAAATTAATTCGAAAAGGCATACCCGTGCGTAGACTAGGTAGCGCTGCCATTGACCTATGCTGGGTAGCTGCCGGTAAATTTGATGGTTTTTACGAACATAAATTACAGGCCTGGGATAGCGCTGCAGGTTTTTTAATGGTATTAGAAGCTGGCGGAAAAGTAACGGATTATGCAGGCAAAGATTACTCCGTATATCAACCACATTTATTGGCTACCAATGGACAAATTCATGACGAGTTACTAGCCATTATTAATGGCGCACCCGTACAATAAAAAATTAAACATGAGCGAACAAAGAACAGAAATAACGACACTTGGTGAATTTGGATTGATAGATCATCTTACCAAAAATTTTGAAACGCATAATGCATCTACTGTTTTATCGGTGGGTGATGACGCCGCGGTAATCGATCATTTTGGTAAGCAAACCGTAGTTACTACCGACCTTTTACTAGAAGGCATTCACTTTGACCTCATGTATACGCCATTAAAGCACCTAGGCTACAAAGCAGTGATGGTAAACCTTTCGGACGTTTATGCCATGAACGCGCAGCCCACGCAAATCACTATTAGCATTGGTATTAGCAACCGTTTTAGTGTAGAAGCAATCACCGAATTTTATGAAGGCGTGCATATTGCTTGCGAAAAACACGGTGTAGATTTAGTGGGTGGTGATACCTCTTCTTCTCAAAAAGGATTTGTTATTTCAGTAACAGCCATTGGTGAAGTAGCCCCAGATAAATTTGTTAAAAGAAGCACCGCTGCTGTTGGCGATTTGATTTGTGTAACTGGCGATTTGGGTGGAGCCTTTTTGGGTTTAACACTCATGGAAAGAGAAAAAAAGATTTATCTAGAAAACCCGGCCATACAACCTGATTTAGAAAACGAAAGTTATATAGTAGGAAGGCTTTTAAAACCTGAAGCGCGCAAAGAAATCATTTCATTTTTTGCAGAAAATAATATTATGCCAACAGCCATGATGGACGTGAGTGATGGTATTAGTAGCGATGTCTTACACTTATGTAAGCAAAGCACGGTAGGTTGTAGAATTTACGAAGAAAAGCTTCCGATATCTGATGAATCACGAAAGGCTGCGTTTAAGTTTGGACTAGATCCTACTGTTTGCGCACTGAATGGAGGAGAAGATTATGAACTACTCTTTACGCTTAAACAAGAAGACCACGATAAAATTACACTCAACGAAGACATCAGCGTGATTGGTTATGTAGTAGATATCAATGAAGGCTCAAAACTATTAACCAAGGGTGGTAATACATTTGACATTACGGCTCAGGGTTGGACGGCATTTAAAGAGGCATAATTGTAAATAAAAAGTATGCGCGGCGCTCATGGTTACAAACTCATTTTAGTTTTTTGTTGCCTAATTTTTGGGGTATCTGTAATGGCGCAAAAAAAATTAGCAGACGCTCCCAAAATAGCGCCAGCACTGCTTATAAAAGATTTGCATACACTCCAAAAAGTGATTGTGCAAAATCATCCAAGCACGAATTGGTATACACCAAAAGATAGCATGGACTTTTATTTTTCAACGGCACTAGCTTCTGTAAAAGATTCTATGTCGGCGTGGGCATTTAAAAATGTAGTAGCTACTTATTTAGCAAATATTAAGTGTGGTCACACATCGGTACATTTTTCTCCAAAGCTTACAAAGCAATATGCTAATTATAGATTTCCGCAGTTTCCAATACAATTAAAAGTTTGGAAAGACTCGGCGGTCGTAATTGGAAATTTATTTACCAAAGACAGTATATTAAAAAGAGGAACGATTGTTACAGCCATCAATCAAATGCCTGTAAAACCTTTAGTGGATAGCCTGTACAGTATTATTAGTACCGATGGCAATAGTATTAACTTTAAAAGCCAGGTACTCACTAATAATTTTGCTGGCTGGTATAAAGCTAAATTTGGCGATGCTGACAGCGTCTATCAGATTTCATATATCGATAGCGCCGGTAATGCTTCAACAACAAGTATTAATGCCTATCTGCCTCCAAAACCTAAAAAGGACAGTGTTTCAAAATCAAATGTTGTAACCAGCAATCCAAAAATACCAAAACCAGCGCCACCAAAAAAGTGGACACTACTTGTTGATAGTACCACTAATACTGCGTTTATGAACCTTAGCAGCTTTTCTGGTTCGGGACTCAGAAAATTTATAAGCCAAAGCTTTAGAACCATAAAAGTAAGGAGCGTAAAAAATTTAGTGATTGATATACGTAGCAACGGTGGCGGTAATATTAAAAATTCTACGCTTTTATCAAGGTACATTTCAGATCATTCATTTAAAATAGCCGATAGTGTAGTAGCAAATAATAGGGGCATCAGTAAAGTGCCGCTAACTAGTTTTTTAAATGTTATGTATTATGCACTTGCTAAAACATTGATTTCAAAAAAAGAAGCGGACGGAAAATTTCATTTTAAAAGATTTGAAAAACATTATTATGCACCCGTCACAAAAAATCATTTTGACGGAAACGTTTATATTTTGCAAGGTGGCTATACTTTTTCGGCGTCAACACTTTTTACTTCACCACTTATGAAGCAAAAAAATGTTACGATTGTAGGTGAAGAAAGTGGTGGTGGCTATTATGGTAACTCTGCCATGATGATTCCCAATATTAAACTCCCTAACTCAGGGCTTCTATTTAGACTTCCCTTATACCGTCTCGTGATGGACAAAACAAGACCCAAGGGTAATGGTGTAATCCCGCATGTAATGGTAGATCCAAGTTCGTATGCCATCAAACAAGGCTTTGATATAAAACTAGAAGCCGTTAAAAAAATTATTCAGCAAAAAAATTAAGAGGCTACTATTTTAAGCAGCTCCATTTTTTCGTTTAAACAAATCAGCGCAGCAGTTTCACCCATTTGTATACAGCCACTCATTTCTTTTTTTTGCATTACACGTGCTGGATATAGGCTACACATTTTAAGGGCTTCAGTAAAATTGATGCCCACATGTTCCACTAAATTTTGAACCGATTTTAATTGCGTAAGCGCAGAGCCACTAAGGGTTCCATCCGATTCATACTTATCTCCAACAAGGGCGTGCTTATAAAAACCAGTGCTTGTAGTTGTTACAGCGTCTGTGATACAAAATAGGCGGTCACCCATTATTTGTTTAGCCGTTTTTACTGCATGATAATTTACATGATAGCCGTCTACAATAATACTAGTCATGGCGCGCGGATGATTAAATAGCGCACCCACCATGCCCGGCTCTCTATGTAAAAAACCGCTCATCGCATTAAATAAATGCGTGGCTACTGTAATACCGTTATCAAAAAATTTTGTAGCTGTTTCATAATTTGCATTGCTATGCCCCGCCGATACAATAATGCCATGTGATTGTATCACATCAATTATGTGTGGATCACAAATTTCTGGCGCAAGTGTAATCATGCTTATGTAATCTTTACCGTAAGCTAAAATTTCTTCTAACTCAGTAACTGTTGGCGCGTGAATAACATCCTCGTTATGTGCTCCTTTTTTAGCAGTATTAATCCAGGGCCCCTCTAGGTGTAATCCTATACAACCCTTGCCACCGCTGGTTTTGTAAGCCTTAACCGCGTCAATGGCTTTATAAATAACGCCGGTAGATTGTGAAGCAACAGTGGGCTGAAAATAGGCGGCACCACCTGCTAAACAGTATTCATATATTTTTTGAATACAATCAGCGTCTGGAAACTCAGACAACAATTTTTGGTCTGCACCATAAATTTGTAAGTCAATAAATGCAGGTACTATATAATGGTAAGCTGCACTAGCATCATACTGATCTTTTGAAATCGAAATGATTGTTCCATCTTTTATTTCTACAGCAGCTTCATTTATCCATTCGTTCCCGGTAAATAATGACTTTGCAGAAATAAATATTG
Organism: Sediminibacterium ginsengisoli; assembly: GCA_945873615.1. Taxonomy (GTDB): domain Bacteria; phylum Bacteroidota; class Bacteroidia; order Chitinophagales; family Chitinophagaceae; genus Sediminibacterium; species Sediminibacterium ginsengisoli_E. The sequence goes on from CAMCDT010000001.1 coordinate 137,416, forward strand.
ACATAAAAAGTATTGATGTAATAAAACGAGCATTAAAGCTCAATCGAAAAAGAATCGGCGTCTTTTCCAAACGGGAATTTTTCTCTAGCTTCTAGCACCACATTTTTTTCTAATTCCATATACACGATATCTTCATCGTCTGCTTTGTAATAGAGTACTTGTCCAAATGGATCCACAATCATACTATCGCCACTGTGGTTTATTTGATGTCCATCTTTTCCAACCCTATTAACGCCCACTACATAGCTTTGGTTTTCTATGGAACGCGCGCACAGTAAGGTTTTCCAGGCATGGTTGCGCCTTTCAGGCCAGTTGGCTACATAGAGTAAAAGGTCATATTCGTCGGGTGATTGTTTGCGTGCCCAAACTGGAAAACGTAGGTCGTAACAAATTTGCAAACAAATTTTCCATCCGTTTACTTGCGCAATGAGTCTTTTATTACCCGCTGTATATTCCTGGTCTTCACCAGCAAATGCAAACAAGTGTCTTTTATTATAATACGCCACTTGTCCTGTTGGCAGTACCCATAGCAAGCGGTTGTAAAATTTATTGTCTTCTTCTATAATAATGCTACCCGTTAAAATTATTTTATGAAGGGCCGCCTGCTCTACCATCCACTCCACCGTAGGGCCTTCCATGGTTTCGGCAAAAAGTTTTGGTTGCATGCTAAAACCGGTGGTAAACATTTCGGGTAATACCACAATTTGTGTAGCCGCTTCAACGCTTGCTATTTTTTTTTCGAGCATCTCAAGATTGCGAAACTTGTCTTCCCAAAAAAGATCGGTTTGTATGAGGCTGATGTGTAAATTACCCATGCTGCAATTTAATAATTTTATTGAAGCCCTGCTTTTATTTTGGCAATGGCGGCCTGTACCGGACCACTCTCAAACCCACGGCTCAGTAGGTACTGCATCACTTTTGCCTGTCTGGCATAGCCCACTTCGCCCTTACACTTCTCCCATTTATCGAGGGCTAGTTTATGAATGGTTTGTTCGTAAGCTTCCTCTTCGATGGTGGCGAGCCCTGCTTTAATATTATAAGCACTTACCCTTTTTTGCTTGAGTTCGTAAGCAATTTTTACGCGTCCCCATTTTTTGGTTCTAAAATGACCACCTGCAAATAAAGTGGCAAAGCGGGTTTCGTTTAAATAGTCTTCTTCGATGAGTTTTGAAAGCAGTACTTCTACATCTTTGGTAGATAAGCCATACCCATACAACCGGTCTTTGGTTTCATGGTGGCTTCGCTCTTGATAGGCACAGTAGTGCTTAATTTTTTGCCAAGCCTGATCCGGGGTGAGGTATTTTTTTATCATGAGCGATAAATATACAGACTTGCTGTAATTATGCCATGTTTTAGACCGCAAATCCACAACTGATTCACATAAAACACTTTGTTGTCTAATAGCCTTATTTAGAGCGCCAAAGTATTGGAATTTTGGATTAGGTTTGCAGGGTACCCATAACTCATGTAGCATGAAATTTATTGTTTCTTCTTCTTCGCTTCTAAAACACCTCCAACAAATTGGTGGCGTTATTAATGCAAATACTGTTTTGCCAATTTTAGAAGACTTTTTATTTGAAATTATCGACAAAAAATTAAGCATAGTAGCAACTGATTTAGAAACAGTGATGCGTGTAGAAATGGATGTTGAAAGCAAGGCCAATGGTCGTGTTTGTATTCCTGCTAAAATCTTGTTGGATTCACTAAAAAATATTGCTGATCAACCACTCACTTTTAATATCGATAAAAACTTTGCTGTAGAAATTACCAGCGATAATGGTAAGTATAAAGTGATGGGTGAAAATCCAGATAACTTTCCTAAAGAACCATCTGCCGATGATACCAGCAGTTTTGATATGACAAGTGGCGCTTTATTAACGGCAATCAACAAAACATTATTTGCTGTTAGTAACGACGATTTACGTCCTGCGATGACGGGTGTATTTTTTGAACTATCAACAACAGGTGTTCAATTTGTTGCTACCGATGCGCACAGATTAGTTCGTTATAAAAGAACAGATGCAAAAGCACCAAAAACAGATTCGTTTATTGTGCCGCGCAAACCACTTAACTTATTAAAAAACGCGTTACCAGATAACGAAGATCCAATTACCATTAGCTATAACAGCAATCATTTATTTGTGAACCACGGTTCTACACAAATGATTTGTCGATTAATTGATGCGCGTTTCCCAGACTATAAAGTGGTGATTCCTGCAGACAATCCGTACAAGCTAATTGTTAACAAACATGATTTTCAAAATGCATTACGTCGTGTAAATGTATTTAGTAATAAGAGCACCAATCAAGTAGCGCTAAACATTACTGGCAGCGAGTTACAGATGGCTGCTCAAGATGTTGATTTTAGTTTTGAAGGTAATGAACGCATGAATTGTATGTATGATGGTGAAGATTTACAAATCGCTTTCAATGCAAAGTTTTTAATTGAAATGTTAAACGCTGCAGACACCGACGATGTAAAAATGGAATTATCTACTTCTACAAAAGCGGGTTTAATCAAACCAACCGAACAGGGTGCTGGTGAAGATTTACTGATGCTTGTGATGCCGCTCATGTTAAATAATTAATAGCATATGCTAGAAAATTTAATTGAATATTTTAACCAGATACCAAGTACGCATCGCGCACTTATTTTAGCTGGTGGTATTACTTTATTTTGGATTATAGAGGGAGCTATTCCTCTATTTTCATTTTCATACCACAAGTGGAAACACGCGGTTGTGAATTTCTTTTTTACAGCTACAACCATTGTCATCAATTTTGCTTTTGCGCTTGTCATTGTAAAAGCATCAGATTGGGCCGTGGCACAAAAATTTGGCGTACTACAAATGTTTGAAATGCCTACCTGGGTATTTATGATTGGCGGGTTAATGCTTTTAGATTTAGTAGGCGCTTGGTTCATTCATTTTATAGAACATAAAATAAAAATTTTGTGGAAATTTCACATGGTGCATCACGCCGATACCCATGTAGATACCACCACTGCAAATAGACACCACCCAGGCGAAAGCGTTTTTAGGGTTGTGTTTACCCTGATTGGTGTGGTTGTTTGCGGCGCGCCCATGTGGCTTGTAATGCTCTATCAAAGTTTAAGCGCTGTGTTTTCTCAATTTAACCACGCCAATATTAGACTTCCATTATGGCTGGATACGGCTATTAGCTATGTGATTGTATCACCAAATATGCACAAAGTACACCATCATTATATGCGTCCTCAAACCGATTCTAACTACGGCAATATCTTTTCTATTTGGGACCGCCTTTTTGGAACTTTTGATGCTACGCCTATGGAAAACTTGCGTTACGGCCTCGATGTACTCGATGATCGCACCGATGAAAGTTTGGCGTATCAGTTAAAAGTGCCTTTTGACAAATCGGTGAAGACAGATTATTAAATATGCCGTTTCTTTGCATCACAATTTGATGTTCATGAAAATTTGTGCTTTTATTCCTGCTAGATATGCTGCTACGCGCTTTCCTGCTAAACTCATGCAGCCGCTAGGAGATAAAACCGTTATTCGTCATACCTACGACAACACGCTTGCAACTGGTTTATTTACCGATGTATTTGTGGTAACGGATAGTGCTATTATTTTTGATGAAATCACCAGCCATGGCGGTAAAGCTATCATGAGTGTCAAAGAGCATGAAAGTGGTAGCGACCGAATTGCAGAAGCGGTTGCCAATTTAGATATTGACGTGGTGGTAAACGTACAAGGTGATGAACCTTTTGTAAAAAAAGAACCACTCCAAAAATTACTCGAAGTTTTTAAAGATAGTAGTGAAAACGTTCGTGTAGCATCGCTGATGCAAGTGCTTACTTCACAGCAAAATATTGATGACCCTAATTATGTAAAAGTTGCGATCGATAAAAAAAGCAATGCCTTGTTTTTTTCTAGGAGCGTGATACCTTATCCCAGAAGTACGGATACGGCTATTGTTTATTACGAACATATTGGTGTGTACGCTTTTAAAAAAGAAGCGCTGCTTGCATTTACAAACTGGGAAATGGCACCACTGGAAGCCGCAGAAAAAATTGAGTGCCTGCGTTATTTAGAAAACGGTGTGCCTATAAAAATGGTGGTAACAAATTATATGGGTGTAGAAATTGATACCCCTCAAGATTTAGAAAAAGCAGCCAAGCTTTTACAACAATAATTACTTGAAATAAAACAAAGCGATATGAGTTTTAGAAATTTTAAAATGGTTGACTATGTAGTGTATGGACGCGGTAGTTTTAATCAACTGGATGAAATTTTAGCACCCAATAGAAAGGGCGGTGCCCCAATGATATTTTTAGTGGATCATTTTTTTGAAGGTAAGCCGCTCATACAAAGAATTCCACTCACAGGAAAAGATAAAATTGTTTTTGCAGACGTTACGCATGAGCCCAAAACCGGTCAGGTAGACGCTTTGGCGGCATCACTGCGTGAAGAATTTGGTACCGTTAGCGGTATTATTGGTATTGGTGGTGGCTCTACTATGGACCTTGCAAAAGCGGTTGCGCTTATGATGACAAACCCCGGATCATCTGCGGATTATCAGGGTTGGGATCTTGTAAAACAAGCGGGCGTTTATAAAGTAGGTATTCCAACATTATCTGGAACAGGCGCCGAAGTGAGTAGAACAACCGTGTTAACAGGTCCTGTGCGTAAGCTGGGCATGAATTCAGATTTTACACCGTTTAATCAAATTGTACTCGATCCAGATTTAGCAAAAGACGCACCAGCAAATCAGCGTTTTTACACAGGTATGGATTGTTATATACACTGTATCGAATCTTTAGAAGGCACCTACTTAAATGAATTTAGTAAGAGCTATGGCGAAAAGGCATTAGATCTTTGCAGAAAAGTATTTGTAGAAAAAAATACTTGGGATGATGAATGTGACGAACAATTAATGATGGCATCTTTTGCAGGTGGTATGAGTATTGCGTATAGTCAAGTAGGTGTTGCGCATGCAGTGAGTTATGGACTCAGTTATTTACTTGGCACCAAACACGGTATTGGTAACTGTATTGTGATGAATCATTTAGAGGAGTATTATCCAGCAGGTGTTAAAGAATTTAAATTCATGGTAGAAAAAAATAACATCGATATTCCAGTAGGTATTTGTGCAGGATTATCCGATCAAGATTTTAATACCATGATTGATATTTCATTAAGTCTAAAACCACTTTGGGAAAACGCACTTGGTAAAGACTGGGAAACAATTATGACGCGTCAAAAACTGCGCGCATTATACGAAAAGCTGTAATGCAAGCGTTGTTGTAATAGATTATCAGATAGGGCCGTAATAAGCCCTATCTTTGTTTATAGACACATTAAATATTTTATTTTGAAGTTTATTGATTTAGGGTTGGATCAGCGGATACTGGATGGTATTGATGCGATGGGTTACGAGACGGCAACACCCGTGCAACAACAAGTAATGGTTCCCATATTAGAAGGAAAAGATATTATTGCTGCGGCACAAACGGGCACGGGTAAAACCGCTGCGTTTTTACTCCCACTCTTACATAGATTACTCACCACACAGCACGACTCTCACGATATCAATGCACTTGTGATTGTTCCAACGCGTGAGTTAGCGATTCAAATTGCAGAAAGTTTAGAAGGCCTTTCTTATTTTACCGATGTAAGTTCTATTGCCGTTTATGGTGGTGGTGATGGAAGTTCTTTTGCCGCAGAAAAAAAAGCATTGAATACCGGTGTTGATATTGTGGTGTGTACACCAGGCCGTATGATTGCGCATTTAAATATGGGTTATGTAAAACTAAAGGGCTTAAAATATTTAGTGCTTGATGAGGCAGACCGTATGCTAGACATGGGTTTCAACGATGATATTCAAAAAATAATTTCCTTTTTACCGGCGCAAAGACAAAACCTTTTATTTTCTGCAACCATGCCTGTAAAAATGCGTGACCTTGCTAGAAAAATATTAACGAACCCGGTAGAAATAAATATTGCGATTTCAAAACCACCTGAACAAATTATACAAAAAGCATTTATTGTGTACGAACCACAAAAAGTGCGAATTATAACAGACATGCTTAGCAGCAATGTGTATAAAAATGTAATTGTGTTTTGTTCTAAAAAACAAAATGTAAAACAGTTAACACAGGAATTAAAACGTGCTAAACTTGCGGCCGAAGAAATTCATTCGGATCTGGATCAAAAGCAAAGAGAGCAGGTGCTTCAAGATTTTAGAAACCATAAACTTTCTATACTAGTAGCCACCGATATTTTGAGCAGGGGTATTGACATTGAAGAAATTGACCTTGTTATTAATTATGATGTTCCTAACGATGGTGAAGATTATATACACCGCATTGGCCGTACGGCCCGCGCAGCCACTACTGGAACGGCTTTCACGCTTGTAAGTGAGCAGGAACAATATAAGTTTTTGGCCATCGAAGAGCTACTAGGCGCCCCCGTAACTAAGGGCACGGTCCCTCCCGAATTTGGCGATACACCCGAGTACGCACCCAAGCAACGAGGCAGAGGTAATTTTAAGCAAAGACCGGGTACCAAAAAGCGTTAAATAATTTAGTAGATATGCAAAAAACGTTTTAATTTATACTTCAATTAAAACGCTTGCCATGTCTACAAGACGAAACTTTTTACAAAACGCAGGTCTCTTAACGGGAGGCTCTGTACTTGCATCTGCGCTCGGTAATGAGAGCTTTGCTTATTTTAAAAATAGTATCATGCCATCGGACCGTGTTAACATTGGTGTGATTGGTTTAAATGGTATGGGATGGGCCAACGCCTCTACTGCCATGCGCCTTCCAGGCGTTGTCATTGCTGCACTTTGTGACATTGACACCACCGTTATTGATGGAAGAATTGCCGAATTAAAATCAAAAAATGTTGATACTTCTAAAATTGCGATCTATTCCGATTATAGAAAACTTCTAGAAAATAAAGACATCGACGTTGTTATTATAGGCACGCCAGATCATTGGCATGCACTTCAAATGATTCATGCTTGTCAGGCCGGAAAAGATATTTATGTAGAAAAGCCAGTAGGTAATTCTATTGTAGAGTGTAACGCAATGGTGGCTGCACAAGAAAAATATGGTAGAGCCGTGCAAGCGGGTCAGTGGCAGCGGAGCCAACAACATTTTGGTGACGCCGTTAATTTTGTACATACCGGAAAATTAGGTGCTATCAGAAATGTAAAAGTGTGGTGCTATTCTCAGTCTACGCCAATGCAGCCCAAGGCTGACGCGCCTATCCCAGCAGGGGTGGATTATAAAACATGGCTTGGTCCAGCTCAGTTAAGACCTTATAACCGCAACCGTTTCCATTATTCATTTAGATGGTTTTGGGATTATGCTGGTGGTTTAATGACTGATTGGGGTGTCCATTTATTGGATTATGCTTTATTAGGTATGAAAGAAACAGCGCCTAATACGATATCTGCGGTGGGTGGTAAATACGCTGACCCTAATGCTGCAAGTGAAACGCCAGATATGTTAAACGTGCTGTATGGTTTTGATAAGTTTAGTGTTTCTTGGGAGCAAACAATGGGTATTACCAATGGTAACTACGGAAGAGACCATGGTGTTGCGTTTCAGGGCGACAACGGCACGCTGGTTTTAAATAGAGAAGGCTGGGAAGTGCTTCAAGAATCTAGAAGTGCCAATAAAATAATTGTTCCGCTGAATAGATCAGTAGACAATGGTGTAGAAAAACATTGGATTAACTTTTTAGAAGTTGTAAAATCTCGTGATTTTTCTAAACTACACTGCTCTATTCAGGAAGGAGCAAAAGTGGCTACCATTTGTCAGATGGGAAACATTGCACACCGCAGTGGCAAACAGTTAGAGTGGGATCATGCAAAAAAACAATTTACCGACGCTGCGGTTAACGCAAAATATTTATCGGCTGTGTACCATAACGGATACAGCATTCCAAAAATTTAATTTGATGAAAAAAAGTATAGTGGTGTTACTTGGTTTAACACTTGTTGGTGCAAATGTTAGTGCGCAACTAAGTAGAGAAGACAGTTTAAATAGAGAAGCTGCTAAAACAGAAATCTGGGAACCAAAGCCTACAAAAGTAGAACCAGGTAAAACCCCATCCGATGCACCATCCGATGCTATTGTATTGTACAATGGTAAAAATTTAGATGCATGGCACCGTTTAGGCGGCGGTAAAGCAGGATGGAAAATAGAAAAAGACGGAACCCTAACGGTGGTAAAAGGATCTGGTTCGATAGAAACCAACCAGTCTTTTGGTAGTTGTCAACTCCATATTGAGTGGCGTTCTCCGGCAGTAATTAAACAATCGGGACAATACCGCGCCAATAGTGGTGTGTTTTTTATGGGTAAGTATGAAATCCAAATTTTAGATTCTTACACCAATCAAACCTATGTGAACGGACAAGCCGGTGCATTATACAAACAGCATATTCCACTTGTGAATGCAACAAAAAAACCAGGCGAGTGGCAAACCTATGATATCATTTTTACAGCGCCACAATTTTATGCCGATGGTAAAGTGCAGGTACCTGGCAGATTTACCGTTTTACACAATGGTGTACTAGTTCAAAACAATGTAGATATAAAAGGAACAATTCAGTGGATTGGACCATCTGTGTATGAAGCGCATCCAGCTAAACTTCCATTTTATTTACAAGATCATGACCTCGATGGTGGAAGTCCAGTAAGTTTTAGAAATATTTGGATTCGCCCATTAGATTAGCATTTTTAAAATTTACGTATAAACACCTAACGCCCATTGTTAGCAGGGGTTTCATTAATGTAATATTTTTTTGAGGCAATGTAATAGTGTCTAGTTGTCAGCAATAATTAGGAAGTGATATTTATTATTTCCAAATTGAATAATAAAATTATTGCATGTCGGAACAGCCTAGCTTTTACACGCTTATATTGTTTTCTATACCGCTGCTTGGTGTATTTATATTTTTATTTATTTGTGTGATTTATTTCTACCACAAAAAAAATAAAAACTTACTACACCAACTCATCACCACAGAAATTACCGCAGCCGAAAAAGAACGCAAAAGAATTGCCGCCGATCTTCATGACGATTTTGGTCAATTACTATCTGTTATCAGACTTCAGGTAAGTAGCATCAATCCCGTATCTACCGCCGACAGGCAACTCATAAAAGAAGCTGCCACGCATATCGATGACGTATTAAAACGTATGCGTGTGATGAGTGAGGCCATTGTGCCCAACCAGTTACTAGCAGCTGGTTTTTGCTGGGGTGTAGAAGAACTGATTGCCACCGTCAATAAATTAGGTAACATTAAAGTTTACTGGGAATTAAGTGGCGTCTTACCCGAATCAGAACCAGATCACTGGTTACATCATTACCGTATTATTCAGGAAATTCTCAACAACGCATTAAAGCATTCGAATGCACAAAATGTTTGGATACATGCATCACTCGATGATAAATATTTTTTCTTATCTATTACAGATGATGGTATTGGTTTTGATAAAGACGCAGTAGCACTTACGGCTACTGGTTCAGGACTCAGAAATATATTTAACCGTGTTGCATTATTACGTGGTCAAATTATTATAGACACTTTGCCACAGCAGGGTGTTCGCTATCAAATTAAAACCCCCCTTAATTATGCTAAGTAAAAAAATCAAAATCGTTATTGCCGATGATCACCGTATTTTTAGAGAAGGCTTAAAGCTAATGCTGGCAGGCGTTCCAAGCGTTGATGTACTTGGTGAAGCCTCCGATGGCGCACAATTAATTGCGCTTGTAGCATCTACTGCGCCCGATGTTATTATTACGGATGTAAAAATGCCCAACCTTACAGGTACCGAAGCAGTAAAAATTTTATGCGCAAAATATTCGGGTATCAGAATCATTGCACTTACCTCATTTGGAGAAGACCAACAAATTATTGAAATGATTGAAGCCGGTGCGATGGGTTTTTTATCTAAAAATATTGTTCATGAAGAACTGGTGAGTGCGATTAACTCGGTGTATCAGCACAATGCATATTTTTCACAGAGTATTACCGAAAGGCTTTCAAAAATTATTGCCCAAAAAACCACGGTCCGACATCATAATGCAAGCATCAGCTTTACAGAAGTTGAAAAACAAATTATTGGACTTATTTGTAAAGAACTCACCAGCAAAGAAATTGCCGGGCAATTAAAAATTGGAAAACGTACTGTTGAGAGTTACCGCATTAGAATTATGGACAAAATTGGAGCGAAAAGCCTGGCCGGAATTATCACCTATGCAGCGGGATACTTGCCTAAAAATCAACAAATTGCGTAAAATTGGCTTCAAAAACCAAAATAAAGCAGTTTTGACTAATTTTTAACCACCGCCTTGATGTCAATTCAGTTATTTTTGTGGCCAATTGTATTTATACAGCGAACCAAACAAAAAATGAAAAAACTAGTATTCTTAAGCCTTGCGCTAACTGCTACCCTTTTTGCTTCTGCTCAAACAGCAAAAAAACCAACCAAAGACTGGAGTAAATTTGATTTTACCAATCGTGCTGCCGATCATTTAGTTATTCAGTACGGATCTGATTCATGGACTGGTAAGCCTACTGCACTTCGCACAGGTAATGGTTTTAGCAGGCATTTTAATGTTTATTTCATGTTTGATAAGCCTGTAAAAGCAAATCCAAAATATAGCGTAGCATACGGTATTGGTTTAGGAACAAGCCACATATTTTTTGACAATACGAGAGTTGATTTTAAATCAGGCGCTCCTACACTTCAATACACAGCAGTAGATAGCGTGGATCATTTCAAGAAAAATAAAGCCACTAGCATTTACGCCGAAATTCCTGCAGAAATCAGATACTATTCTAACCCAGAAAATCCTAACAAATCTTGGAAGGCGGCTTTTGGTGTTAAAGTAGGCTCATTATTAAAAGCATATACAAAAGGGAAAAACCTAATTAATAAGCAAGGCGAATCGGTGTATGGAACGGCTTACATCGAAAAAAATGTAACCAAGCGTTATATTAACGGAACCATGCTTGCGGTTACTGGTAGAGTTGGTTATGGTAGTTTATCACTTCATGCGGGCTATCAATTTAACGGTGTACTTAAAGAAGGATTTGGTCCTACCATGCAACGTTTATCTGTAGGTATTACACTCAGCGGTTTATAAATTTTGATATTTTGATTGAGAAGCAACACAAAATTAGAAAAGAGGAGAAAGCGGTACTTGTTGGTCTTATTCAAAAAGAAGTAACACCTGAGCAAGTAAGAGAATATTTAGATGAACTTGCATTCTTATCTGAAACAGCTGGTGCTATTGCCGTTGAAAGATTTACACAAAGACTTCCTCACCCCGATAGTAGAACATTTGTTGGAAAAGGAAAGCTCGAAGAAATCAAACAATACGTTGCGTCTAGAGATATTGATGTAGTGATATTTGATGACGAATTAACAGGCTCACAAATTTCTAATATTGAAAAAGAAGTGAAGTGCCGTGTGATTGATCGGAGTGATTTAATCCTCGACATATTTGCCTCTCGCGCAAGAACAGCACAAGCAAAAGTGCAAGTAGAGTTAGCGCAATACCAATACATTTTACCACGATTAAAAGGAATGTGGACGCACCTTGAGCGTCAGGGAGCGGGTATTGGTTCACGTGGTCCGGGTGAAACAGAAATCGAAACAGATAGACGTATCGTTAAAGATAAAATTGCTTTACTACGCGGCCGTTTAAAAGAAATAGATAAGCAATCTATTACGCAGCGTAAAGAACGCGGAGAATTTATTCGCGTTGCGCTAGTAGGTTATACCAACGTTGGTAAAAGCACGCTCATGAATGTGCTGAGTAAATCAGATGTGTTTGCAGAAAATAAATTGTTTGCAACACTGGATACCACCACACGAAAAATTGTATACGAAAACACACCTTTTTTATTAAGTGATACGGTTGGTTTTATTAGAAAACTACCGCACCATTTGGTAGAAAGTTTTAAAAGTACTTTAGATGAAGTGCGTGAAGCAGATATTTTATTACACGTTGTAGACGTTTCACATCCTTTATACGAAGATCAAATTGGTGTTGTAAATCATACACTGCAAGAGCTAAAAGCCTTTGACAAGCCTATTCTTACCATCTTTAACAAACTCGATTTGTATGAGTCTGTTACTTTTGATGAGTGGCTTGAAGACGAAGTAAAGCAAGAGTTGTTATTAGAACTAAAAGAAAAGTGGGACCGCGCTACCAATAATAATTGTGTATTTATTTCGGCACTGGAAAGAAAAAATATTGACGCACTGCGTGAAATTATTTTAACCAAAGTGCGTGAACTCTATTTAATTCGTTACCCTTACAGAGACGTTCATTTTTAACCCCATGCTTTCTCTTTTTTCCAAAACACCCACCTGGCATAAAATTACTGATGCGCCATTATCAGTAGGTTGGCAGTCCAACAATATGTGTATTGTAGAAGTGGCGGATAAAAAAATAACCCTCGGAAAATTTCAAGATCAAATTTTTGCTTTTGCACAAAAATGCCCCCATGCCAGTGGCATCATGGCAGATGGCTTTATAGACGCTGCCGGAATGGTGGTATGTCCACTGCACCGGTACCGGTTTAGCCTCCAAAACGGGCGGAATACCAGCGGCGAAGGCTATTATTTAAAAACCTACCCTACTCAAATGCGGGAAGATGGGCTTTATGTTGCTTTTTAGCACTGTTTTTTAATGATTTTTGCAACTAGATTTTGCCAGATTGCAAATTTTCCTATTTTTGCAACCCCATGGTACTAAACCGTGGGAAACATATTCCTCCTTAGCTCAGTTGGTTAGAGCATCTGACTGTTAATCAGAGGGTCTCTGGTTCAAGTCCAGAAGGGGGAGCGCTAATGATAAAAAGGTTATACTTTTATAGTGTAACCTTTTTTTATTTTATGACACCGAAAGAGATATTACAAAAATGGGTTGAATGCTTCAACAGCTACGATTATGATGGATTAGGCGAATTATACGCTGAAAATTGCATAAATCATCAGACACCTAATGGTATTACGGAAGGGAGAGTCAACATCAGGAATATGTTCAAGGATGAATTTGAAAGATATGAGATGGTATGTATAGTGGAGAACATATTTGAGGATGGGAATGTTGGTATGTTAGAATGGAAAGACCCTAAAGGTCTTCGTGGATGTGGATTTTTTTGGATTGAAAAAGATAAGATAGTTTACCAAAGGGGTTACTGGGATAAACTGTCCTTTATGGAACAACAGGCAAAGTAGCTAGTTAAACCTTCTGCAATTTGACACGAAGTTTAACCCTTTAATTTCCTTATAGTCACATACTCAATCATCACATTATAGTTGCATCTTTCGTCTGTGAGGGGAGCAATAATGATAAAAAAGTTATACTTTTAAAGTGTAACCTTTTTTATATTATGGAAAAAAATAAAATGTTAACAGGATTAACTATAGGATTTGCATTAGGGGCAATCTTGGGAGTTATGATTGGAATAGTCAAAAAAGATATTGCCCTATGGTTATCAATAGGAGTTGGAGTTGGAATGTCATTGGGAATAATCTTTGGATGGTTATCTGAAAAAAAAACCTACTTGTAAAAATTTGAATTATGATTTGGTGGATTTTATTTTGCCTATCGGCAACGTTTTTAACTCTATTTCTTGCTGGGGTATTCAAAATGAAAAAACAACTTTCTGTAAAATTATCAAAAAATTCAACCCTTCAATTTCCTGATAGTCACATACTCAATCATCGCATTATAGTTGCATCTTTCGTATGTAAGGGGAGCAATAATGATAAAAAGGTTATACTTTTATAGTGTAACCTTTTTAATTTGCATTATATGTTAAGAATACTTCTTACGCTTGTCGTTTCATTCAGTGCCTTTTCTTCAATTTTCGCTCAAAGCTCAATTCCTTCAGTCGTTGGAGAAATGAGAAATGTAATGTGGAAGGGTGAATTAGGTAGGGTTATTAAATTGGATACCATCAGCTCAAAAAAAAATTTATACGGTCTTGGGCCAATTGAATATTTAAAAGGAGAAATAATGGTGTTTGATGGAATTACCTATACCTCAATAGTGGTTAATGAAACTAAATTACTTGTGAAAACGAAAGAAGAGGTAAGTGCTCCATTTTTTGCCTATTCCAATATCTCAGAATGGTCAGAAGTAGAAATAGTTTCCTCTGTTAAAGATTTACAGAGTCTTGAAACATTTCTGAACCAGCATTTTTCTTCTACTGATATCCCTTTCTTTTTCAAATTAGAAGGCCTTTTTAAGGATGCGGAAATTCACATTGTAAATCTTCCTGCCGGGTCGAAAGTAAAAAGTCCACAGGAGGCACATCAGGGACAAGTAAATTATAAATTGCCACAAGGTAGCGGTACATTATTGGGATTTTTCTCTCGTAAACACAAAGCTATCTTTACGCACCACGATACATTTATGCATATCCATCTAATTACCGCAGAAAGAGATAAAATGGGACATCTTGAACATATAGAATTCAATCCGAATCAAATGAAGCTTTTTGTAGCAAAATGACGTAAATTTTGAAAAATTGCAGGAAGTTCAACCCTTTTGTTTCCTAATAGTTACATAATCAATCATCGCATTATAGTTGCATCTTTCGTAGAAAAGGGGAGCAGGTAAAATGATAAAACCGTTATACTGTTATAGTGTAGCGGTTTTTTTTGTTCTTAGTTGAATGTCGTGTCAATGACGTGTCACATTTCAATTGAAGAAATGGAAAAAATTCTAATTTTGTATCATGGAATTAGGAGATAAAATAAAGTCTGCGCGAGTGCAGGAAGGGATGACCCAAAGAAAACTGGCAGAGAGGGCAGGGCTAGCTGAACGACCATAAATTAGCATACTAACCGAAAAGAATGCCAATTGCACAACAATGTATAAGTGTGATGCGGGCGAAAGTGGTGACATGAAAGTAATTACATTGAATAAACTAACTGCAAAACGGAAAGTAAAGTGCCTCGAAATCCCGCACTAGCATAGCCAAACGGTAGCACAATTTACAAAACGCTTCACCCACATGACAGAAAACGTAATGAATTCAGAATTAAATAGCAAACTTAAACTTTGGGATGGTGTTCATACTGAATACTTAACAGAATTGTATGGAGTAAATTCTTTGAGTTTAGATTTTTTCGAGAATTTGGTAGCAATTTGTGTCAATGAACAAGATTTGCAGAAAACAGCTACTTGGCTCATTAAACACCACTACGACAATGGACAAAAATTGCCCGGACTTCTTACTGAGAGACTTTTAACATCTTGCAAAACTGTTGAAAATTGGGAAGCTAAACTTCATCTTTTGCAACTCTTGCCATATTTTAAACTAACAAATAAATCAATTATAATTACAGAAGATTTTACCAGAAAGTGTTTAGAAGACAACAATAAGTTTTTTAAGGCTTGGGCATACAACGGTCTTTATGTGCTGACAAAATATATCCCCGAACTAACAACAGAATTGGAATTTATTTGCCAAAGAGCAATGGAAACAGAAAGTGCAGCTATAAAATCTAAAGTAAAGAAAATTCTTTTGGCAATAAATAAACGAAGAAAGTAACCAATCGACAGAAGAGAAATTACCAAGTAAATATTAATAACAATTGCAAGTTTTGCACTAATGGATACAATGTTTATAATACTCCCCAATTACAGACCAAAAGTATCAGTCACTATCTTCAAAACATCTCCACACAGGTAGATAAGATTGAAGCTGTTTTGGAAGAAGCAAAGTTTTTATGGAAAAAATATTTTGAACATACTGATTCAAAAAAAATACGAGATGAATTGAAATTAAATAGACCCGATGTAGGATGGTACCAAATAAGAAAGGCAATTCAATATCGCAATGCAGATTCAGATTTTCCTCCAGTTAGCTTTAAAAATTTTGAAATAGCTTATAAATCTTTGACTGAAAAAATCTTGCCTCAAGTTTATGAATTTGGTTTTTTGAAGGTTTAATAAATGTTTATGTAAGATTAGGGATATATAATGATTAAAATAAAACCTTATTACCTATAACCTTTATCATTTTCATTGGTATTAGTTTCATTAACTCTCTGAT
Source organism: Sediminibacterium ginsengisoli (assembly GCA_945873615.1). GTDB lineage: Bacteria > Bacteroidota > Bacteroidia > Chitinophagales > Chitinophagaceae > Sediminibacterium > Sediminibacterium ginsengisoli_E. The sequence continues at coordinate 153,505 of CAMCDT010000001.1, forward strand.
TTTCAGTAGTTCTTGAACAATAGTGTTCGAAAAGTGTAAATTAGAGGGAGCCATACTAGACAAGCCATCAGAAATGATGGCTTTTTCTTTGTCTATCGCCGGGTTAAGCTAATGCGTATAAATACATAAATTTTCAGTCATCTTTCTTCCGACATTCATTTTTGGTGCAATAGAGTAAATATTTTGCGAAAGTTCCATTTTAAGTTAACTTTGTAAATTAAGGCCTAATAAATGAATTAAGAGAAATCGTTTTTTATAAAAATTATTTCAATGATTTTTTTAATAAACAGTCTGAAAAAGGGAAAGAAAAAATCGATTATGTTTTATTTCTAGTTACTCATATAGATAAAGTGCCTGAGAAGTTTTTAAAACATTTAGAAGGGAATAAGGGTTTGTATGAAATAAGAGTTGAACATGGCAGTAACATTTTTAGAATATTCTGTTTTTTTGACAAAGGAAAGTTTATTGTTTTATTAAATGGTTATCAAAAGAAAATGCAAAAAACTTCAAGTAAGGAAATTACAATGGCTAATAAATTAATGAAGGAATATTATATTAATACTAAAAAATGAAGTTATGGCAACGAAAGAAAATAATTTAACTACTTATAAGCAACATTTGTCTAAGCGTTATGGTGTAAAGGGATCAGAGAAGAGAACTGAATTTGAAATTAAAGCGAAAGCTTTTCTAATTGGAGAGTTGATTAAAGAAGAAAGAAAAAATGCAAAAATGACACAAGAACAATTAGCAGATAAAATTGGCGCAAAAAAAAGTTTCATATCGAGAATCGAAAATGGAAAAACAGATATTCAGCTTTCTACATTATATAGATTACTTGAATTTGGATTGGGTAAAACTGTTGAGGTGTCAGTTAATTAACTCTATAGAAAATTTTAAAATATGATTAACTATAACAATAAAGCTTTTAGACCCGTTCAAAATACGGATAACGCGGAAACATCATCAGAAACTCTTTTTTATTACAAACAAGAAGGCAATATCATATCTTCTGAATATAAAGGCGGTAAAATTATATACGGCCATTTAATAGGGTTGGTTGACAAAGAAGGATGTATAGAAATGTGTTACCATCAAATTAATGTCAATAACGAAATTATGACTGGTAAGTGTTTTTCAAAACCAGAAATACTCACAAACGGTAAAATTCGTTTACATGAAACATGGGAATGGACTTCCGGCGACTTTTCAACAGGGACTTCAATAATTGAAGAGATTTAATTCTTAATTTTGAAATGAATTTAGGAACAACTCAATGAACAAATCATTTAACAAATTCCTTTACATCGGATTTTTACTATTAGGACTATTCCAAGCAATTATCTCTAAAGATTATATGCAAGCAGCAGCTTCATTAGGGATTGGAATGGCATTTGATCCATTCAATCCAGAACAAAAGTGGAATGACAGACCAACTTGGCAAAAAGCTGTATTAATTATTCACCTGGCTTTAGTAGCAGCTATGTTTGGATTGGGTATTGGTTTGAATGACAAATAGACCATGTTTTAAATGCTAGTTCTGCCTGACGAATTACTTTGTCATATTTTTCATTATTGTGGTCTATTAATTTGACTGGTGAATGTACTTTCGAAAATTTTGTCGGCATTATTGGCTTCAAATCCTTCTCTAAGATGTTCTCTTTTTCTTTCTCCTTCAGGAATATGTGCAAATTCTGGAAGTACTTTTCTCTCTGCAAATTCGACATAGCTGCCAGCGATATCATGCTCTTGATTTCCAGCAAATGAGGCTTTCACTATTTGAGCAACCGTAGAGCTTTGCAGCAAAAGCCCGTCAGGACTCACTTTTATCTTACCGCCAGAATTATTTAACACAATACCATTACGCTCAAGAAACGCATTAAACTCATGAAGTTGATTGAATCCCTCTTTCAAGTAATGAACACTTATTGTATAATGGTTCAAATAATATCTGTTATAGATAACCCATGCTGCGTATTCAGATTCCTCTAGTAGTTTGAGATAATCTTCTTTTGAAGGAATTCTCCAAAGTGGTTGATGAAGAAAATTCCCAACGCTTACGGCATCATTAAGGTCTAAACGATCAACGGGGTCGTTTGTAATTTCTTTGGTGTATGAAAAAATGATATCCTTCGCCTCTTTGGATAAATCATGCACGCGCAGTTCGCTAATAAAGATTCTTGGGAATTCTTCAGATGGTGGCGCATACCAATATGCATCTAGTTTTTTTGATGCAAATGCGTAATGTTCTTTTCGAACGTATCCGAAATGAAGGAATATTTTTTCTAAAGATGCAATACCAAGATGCGGCACTCCCATTGTTCGAAATGCAATGTGATCGTTACGTATTTCGTTAACATCAGAAATTACATTTTCTCTGATTAAGTCATGAATGATTTTTTTTACATCCGGAACTCTCTCTGAGTACATAGTCATGAGTGCATTCATGACAATAGATAGGTTTTTATGATTGCTCATTATTCTTTATTTAAATAAACGGCCATTCGTGCTAGAAAGTAAGTCCTCGAATTTAATCTCTTCTTGTTTTATAAATCATTTTTGAGGTAATTTTTTATCTGCAACAGTTCCCTCTTATTTTCCTGATATCGCTATTCAGTTTTCCATATCCGTAAATACTTGTAAAAAATTGGAGCCAACTTGCAGCCATATTTTTTATGATAATGAGGAAAACGATACTAATACTGGCTTTTGTTCAATTTTTTAATCTTATTTCGGCGCAGCAGCCCATCAAAACAAAGGATACTGGATTTATAGTACCTAAATTTTTACCAGATATTACGCTGGTGGGCCGCAATTCAGCTGCTGATATTCATTTTTTACCCGAAGTGGTTGGTACAACCATTAATGCTGGCAAAAAAAATGCACTTATTGTAATGGATAATGTGCAGGGCAATGTGGTTACCAATACCATGCGACAAGTGATGGCGAAAGTACCCGGGATTCATGTTTGGGAAAGTGATCCAAGTGGAATTCAAATAGGCATTGCTGCTCGTGGCCTTAGTCCTAATAGAAGCTGGGAATTTAATATTCGTCAAAATGGATATGATATTAGTGCTGATCCTTTTGGATATCCCGAAGCGTATTACACCCCTCAATTAAATTCGGTGCAACGCGTAGAAGTAGTAAGAGGTGCAGGAAGTTTGCAATATGGTCCACAATTTGGAGGACTCGTAAATTTTATTCTAAAAAATGGAAGTGAGCTCAAAAAAACTTTTCAATATGAAGCACAGCAAACTGCAGGTAGTTTTGGTTTATTTAATTCTTACAACGCCATAGGTGGCCAAAATGAAAAAGCACATTATTATGCATTTTGGGATCACCGAAAAGGAAATGGGTTTAGAGAAAACAGTGGCTTTACGGTGAATACGGGTTTCGCAAATTATACATGGAAGCTTAGTAGTAAATTAAAGCTTGGCATGGAAATCACACATTTTGATTATTTGAGCAAGCAGCCCGGGGGATTAACAGATGCTCAATTTTCTAATGATGCATATAGAAGTATCAGAAATAGAAACTGGGTTGAAGTACAATGGAATATGGCAGCACTCAATTTGGATTACACCATTAATGAGCGTAGTAGATTAAACATCAAAACTTTTGGAATGATGGGTGATCGAAACAGTATTGGATTTATGCTTGCGCCTAATGTAGCTGATACGATTAATGCATTAACACTACAATACAATAACAGACGCGTAGACAAAGATGAGTACCGAAACTTAGGTGCAGAAATGCGCTACATAAGTACGTACAAGTTGGGTAATAATGAACAGACAATATCTGCAGGCATTCGCTATTTTAGAGGTACAACAAAACGTTTTCAAAACGGTAAGGGCGATACTGGATTTGATTATAATTTAAATATACTATCGCCTTTCCCAACCAATCTTAATTTTTTGACAGAGAACACTGCTTTTTTTGCAGAAAATATTTTCAAGCTTGGCAAGCATCTGATACTTATTCCAGGATTTAGAATTGAGCATATCAACAACATGGCCGGCGTTAAGGAACACAAAAGTCGCCAATTTGTTTTGCCCGGCATTGGTGCCGAATACCATATTGGTTCTACAGAAATGTATGCAAACTATGCGCAGTCATATAGGCCCGTTTTGTTTAGTGATTTAACGGCCAATCCAATTACTGATATTATTGATCCAGATTTAGAAGACGCAAAAGGTTATAACATTGATTTAGGTTACCGCGGAAAAATAAAAGACTATTTGTTTTTTGATGTGAGTGGTTTTATTTTACAATATAACAACCGTATTGGTGTCATTGCACAGCAAAAAGCAGATGGAAGTTTTTATAATTTTAGAACCAATGTAGGGAATAGCCAGAGTAAAGGTGTAGAAGCACTCTTGGAATTTAGTCCTACTAAGGCCTGGATGAAAAATAGTACAATTGGACATTTAACTTTCTTTTCGTCTATTGCCATTATCCAAGCACGCTATGCAAATTTTAATTTAATTACTAGGCAAGGCAATCAACTTGTTGAAACAAGTTTATACAATAAGAAGGTTGAAAACGCACCTAATAATATTATTAGAACAGGAATTACGTATACAAAAAAGGCATTTACATTTACAACTCAATATAGTTATGTTTCAGAAGCGTTTAGTGACGCTAATAATACAGTAACGCCTACCGCAAATGGTGTGAATGGATTGATTCCATCGTATAAGCTAATAGATATAAGTGGCACATATAAGTTTAGTGAAAAGGTTTTTGTAAAATCGGGTATCAATAATGCGTTAAGCGAAAAATATTTTACAAGACGCGCTGGTGGTTATCCGGGTCCAGGAATCATGCCTGCTGAGCCTCGTAACTTCTTTATAACGGTTGGGGTAAAACTATAATTATTAATAGGATGCGCATGCTATATTTGTAGTCCAACAACCAAACCTAAATATGCCACGCCCAAGCGCAAAAGAATATGGTAGCTTTTACAAGACCTACATTAACTATACGAGTGGAAAAGATTATTCCATTTTAGTACAGCAATACAATGAGAGAATTATTGCGTTTTGGGATGCAATACCATTAGAAAAAATTAATTATTCATATGGACCTGGTAAGTGGACAATTAAGCAAATGTTTCAACACGTTATAGATACCGAGCGCATATTTGCTTACAGGGCACTCGCTATTGCAAGGGGCGAAGCCACGCCAATTCCTGGATTTGATGAAAACGAATATGCAAACAATGCAACGGCGGCCAATAGAAATTTGAAAGACATGTTAGTGGAATGGAGGGTTGTTAGACAATCAACCAATCTACTATATGCCTCGTTTACTGAGGAACAGCTGAAGCGCCTGGGTACCGCAAGTGACAATCCTATATCAGTTAATGCGTTAGGATTCATCATTTTTGGCCATGCTTTACATCATTTGCATATACTGAAAGAACGTTACCATATATAGTGGTAACAGAACCTGATACAAATACTTAGTATTTCTACTCTAATTCTCGTTTAGATATCAAAAATCTTTAATAATTGGCTTTATTCATATCAAAATAAGGAAATGAATAAACTAACAGCATTTGTCAAAAAATACAAGTATCGGGTAGCAATTGTAATTGCTTTGCTCACTTATTTAATCGTAAGGAACTTGCTTGATTTAGTTTTCCCATAAGATGTAAGAATTATTATATTTGATATAGCAACTATCTTATTTTAATTAAACTAAATAAATTAAGCATGAATAAGCTTACTGAATTTGCTAAAAAATACAGGCGTGAAATTATTGTAGGTATCATTGTTTTCATAGTATTGATTTTTAGAGACTTTTTCAAATCACTTACGAATTAATTTATTTTACCACAAATTGATACTATAACTGTATTTAGACATCAGGAGTATTTCTATTTATCTAGTTTTTATATCTTACAGTTATAGTTAAACCAAATGTTATGGTATCGTTTATTAAGACCTTTCGCTACCTCTCACCATTTATTATTTATTTTTTTGCTTATTTAGCGTTTACGCGAACAGGTATTTATTGTTTTATACCACTTATTTTTGTTTTTTTCTTGGTACCAATTGTTGAATTATTTATTGAGCCAAACGCTAAAAATTTAATGGAAACAGAAGAAGTAGTAGCCAAAGAAAATAAAATCTATGACTTTATTTTATGGTTAACCGTGCCGCTGCAATATGTGTTTCTATATATTTTCTTGCAAAGTTTTAATGACCAACTTTCGTTTATAGATATTGTTGGTAGGATCATTGCCATGGGCCTTTTGTGTGGTGGATTTGGCATCAATGTGGCACACGAGCTCGGACACCGAGTTAACAAAACAGAGCAATTTTTTGCAAAGTCTTTATTACTTACTAGCCTTTATATGCACTTTTTTATTGAACACAATAAAGGGCATCATAAACATGTTGCAACGCCTAATGATCCAAGTACAGCAAAATACAAACAGTCTTTGTATTCTTTTTGGCTGCAAACATTTAGGGGTACGTATGTAAAAGCTTGGCAAATAGCTACCCAGGACGCGCAAAAAAGAAAAAGCAAGTTTCCAGTTATATTGAATGAGATGGCTTTGTTTCAAATGATTCAAATTGGTTTTTGCCTGCTTATTTATTTAAATTTTGGACTTGTTATATTTAGTCATTTTCTAGTAGCCGCATTTATTGGCGCAGCACTGTTAGAAACGGTAAACTATATCGAACATTACGGTTTGCAAAGACAACAAAGAAACGATCAAACCTACGAGCGTGTATTACCAGCGCATAGTTGGAATAGCAATCATGTAATTGGAAGACTTATATTCTTTGAATTGAGTAGGCACAGTGATCACCATTATATGGCTTCACGAAAATACCAAGTACTTAGACATATGGACGATGCGCCACAAATGCCTACAGGCTATCCGGGTATGATTTTACTGGCACTTGTGCCTCCTGTATGGTTTAGTGTAATGGATAAGCAAATGAAAAAACATTCAATACTATAGCAAAACTTTTTTAGATGTCTAAGCTCAAAAAAACATTCTTATCCTTAGTACTACTTTTTTGTATTGGCGCTGATGCACAAGTATATTTTGGAACCGTAGATAGTGTCTATTCCAAAACCTATAAAGCAAATAGAGATATTTTTGTGTACTTACCAAAAGATGTTAGAGATGGTAAAGATAGTGCCGCTAAATATCCAGTGCTTTATGTACTGGATGGTGGATCTCATTATTTATCAGTGGCAGGTATGGTTAAAGAGTTATCGGAATTTTCTGGTAATATGATGATTCCAAAAATGATTGTGGTGTGTATTCCTCCTTATAAAAGAACGAATGAGTTAACACCATATCCAATAGCCAAGAATAAATTAATGCCTTATACAAAAGAAACAGGCGGCGCCGATTTGTTTACGCGTTTTTTAGAAACCGATGTATTTAGTTATGTAGCTTCAAAATATCCAGTAAGTAACTATAGAACGCTTGTAGGGCATAGTTTTGGTGGAATATTTGCACTTAATATTTTGGCGAAGCACAAAAATTTATTTGACAATTATATAGTTATTGACCCTAGTACTTGGTATGATGATAGAAAGTTTTCAAAACAAGTATTAGATAGTTTATCTAAAAATAATTATGTAGGCAAATCATTATTTGTTGGTATTGCAAATACTACAGAAATAGAAGATACGGTAGAAGTAAAAAAACAAAAGACTTTGTATTCAGAACATGAAAGAAGTATACTTGCTTTTTGCACTGGCGTTAGAACCATAAAAAATAATGGACTTAAATTCTATTCAAAATATTACCCCGATGATGATCATGTTTCTATTCCTGCCATTGCAACTTATGATGGATTAAGAACTATTTTTTTAAAAAACAGGTTTTCATATGCTGCTGTGGAGGCACCTTCCTTTAATCCAGCAATAGACATTCCTTTGTTTTTTAGCACTCAATCAAAACAACTGGGTTATAAGATTCCGGTACCATCAGATCTATTAGAAAGGTGTGATGTTATCTATAAACGAAAAAAAGATCTAAAAAGACAAAAGGCAGTGAGAGAGCTCTATGCTTCCCTCTATCCAGACGAAGCAAAAAAGTACATAGAGAACGATAATTAATAAATATTTATTGAAAATCAATAAATATTAGTAGTTTTGGGTCATAAAATTTAAGGATATGACCAGTAATTCAGCATTTGTCTTCAAATTCTTGCAAGTTGTGGCATGGTTCATTTTTGTAGGACTATGTATCGAAACGGGTGCTTTAGCTGTCAATTTTGGGTATAGTTTATGGAATCCACTCGTATTAAAAAACTTGTACAACAAGCTTGATTTAAGTGCCATGTATGAGAGAAGCCAATTTGTTTTCTTTTTAATCTATGGCTTTATTTTATCGATCTCATTTTTGAAAGCTTTTCTATTTTATGAGGTAATTAAACTTGTTGGCAAACTTGATTTACAAAAACCGTTTAGTGTATTTGTCTCTAACCAAATTAGTCGTATAAGATCCGTGACATTTAGTATTGGCGTTTTAAGTATCGTTGCTACTAGGGTTGTACAAAATATTTCTGAAAAAGGATTTGATGTAAATCAATTGAACGAATATTGGACAGATGGCTCAGCTTTCATTTTTATGGCAGCGATTATTATTATTATTGATACAATATTTAAAAGAGGAATTGAACTTCAATCCGAAAACGACTTAACTGTTTAATATGCCAATAGAAGTAAATTTAGACGTGATGATGGCAAAAAGAAAAGTTTCTTTAAATGAGCTATCAGATAGAGTGGGATTGACTTTGGCTAATTTGTCAATACTAAAAACAGGTAAAGCAAAAGCCATTCGTTTTAGTACATTAGAAGCGATATGTAAAGCACTCGATTGTCAGCCCGCAGATATATTAGTTTTTGTTGAGTAGTTTATGAGAACCGTCACAAGCAGGCATTCGTTTGGAAAGTTCACAAGTACAATCCGTTAATCCTTTGCCACATAAAATTTTATGTGTATTTTTTTCAATTCTAGCAATCCTGGTTTCAGATTGTTTGGCCCCCGAAAAAAATATTAAATAACCTCTTTGTCTACCAGGTGTTAAGGATTCAAATGCTTTTTTGAGCGCAGCGTTCTTTTTAAAAATTACATTTAATTCTTCTACAACTATTGCAGGGGCTGCTTCTGGCTTTGAGGGAGTAAACGCTTCTGCTGAAATAGATTCTTTAATGAACTTTTTAATAGTGCTCTTTTTTTTGACAATGTCTGCGACATTTTCAAGCCTCAACTGTCTTCCAACTCTTGTGTGCTCACCTGGTTTAACCAACAAACCCTTTGGGTCCGTTAAATGAACACCATTAAAAAAACCCAAAGCAAAATATTCTTTAAATGGAGCAAGAATAATAATGTTTTTATTGTTGTGTGTGTAACAAGGTGAAGCCCATTTAAATTCTTCAACGAGTTCTGTTTCCAATAAAATTTCACGAATAGCCTGAAGCTCTTCTTTCCACTGCTTAGATCGATTAATATAGTTGGTTACATCTTGGTTCATATGCAAATATTAAATTGTAAAATCTAGACTTAAATAATCACCTACTTCAACCACTCGCCAATTTTCAATCGATGTATGTAGGAGTGCTCTAATTTCTTCAACTACAATGTTTGAAAATTGAATTGTTGGAATGCGAGAATTCTGCTGCCTCAAGCTTTGTTCAAGCATAGCATTAATATCTTCAAATTTACCTTGCGTAAATTCAATTAATAAAAGATTAGCAAGATGCTCTGCGTACCAAGCTTCGTTTGCAAGCTCTAATGAACCTCTTGTTTCTTTATTTTCAAAAATACTTGGATTAAAACCTCCTGCTATAAGTCCCCAAAATGCATTTTTATATTGCAATGTAGTTTCTATAGCATAATGACACAAGTCATGTAATACCAAAAAATCATCTGCTTCAATCCAATAATCTTCAAAACCTTCTCTGATATAGGAGATGGTATGTTTATTGCCAGCTTTCTTTTTTATAATAATTTTCAAGATAAATTATTTTTTAAGTACCATCACTACAATTTCTTTGTTTGTACCATTTTCTGGTATACTATACTTTTTTGTACTATTAATATATTTAGAAATACGCTCTATAAAAGGGTTTGAAGCGAGTCTGTTGGGAGTCGCTAATATTATGCTACTTCCTTTATTTATAAATTTATCAATCAATAAAATTAAATGATTGTGTGCAGATGGTTCGTAATTGGTATCGCTTAGTAAAATAGTATCTACAGTAATATTTTCAGAAATTGTATTCCAATCAATACATGCAGCCTGTGCATTGTTAAGCGCTAGATAATCAATATTTTTTTGAAGTAATGCAACTGCATCCGGTACATGATCACTAATAATAATTTTTTTTGTAAGTGAAGCAATACTAAAAGAAGGAATCCCAATCCCTGCACCAATTTCGAGAACTCTTTTATTTTGTACAAACGATGGCTCTTCTTGTAAAAACCGGGTCATTGCATGAGCTGACGCCCAAACTTTAGCCCAATATGGAAATATAGTTGCAGTATTTTCTGCTGCTAATTTTTGATAGGTAGATTGAATACGTGCTGGGTCAGGAACATACAGTGTAAGTTCAGTATTTAGGGTAACTAGTTGTAATGGATACACTTTATTTAGCAATTAAATTATAGTACAACGCGTTTACCGTTTTTCTAATCACATTGTTGTATCCACTTGTTTCACCCGGATGACATCCATTACTAATTACAACAATGCCAAATTTTTCTTGTGGATTAAAAAACATCGCACTATATAGTCCATATGCAGATCCTGTATGTCCTACCATTACCTTTCCGTCAATTATTGTTGCTGGTGTTTCTAACGCAAATCCATAAGCCGCTATGTCTGAAACAGCCGTTTGCATCATTTTCGAATTCTTTTTTGAAATAATTCTTACGCCATTGTATTTTCCATAATTGGCATGCATCATCATGTACGTAGCTAAATCTTTTGCAGATATTTTCATGCCACCCGTTGGTGAAAATATAGGTGCGCTATATCCCATTTGATAAGCAGCTACCTCTGCAGTTCTTGGTGCATAAGCATTAGGAGATGCAACAAATTTTGCTGCATCTGGCTGATATTCATAGATTGTTGCAAATTTAGACTTGTCTAATCCGTTCACATAGTATCCGCCATATAGTTGTAATGGATTCAAAATATGATTTTGTATGTAGGCATCAAATCTTTCGCCACTCACTTTTTCAATGATCGTCCCAATCATATTAAAGTTGAAATTGCAATATTCATATTTTTTTCCTGGCTCATAACTATTGTAGCATTTATACCAGTTAACTGATTTTGCAGAATTAATTGAATCTAATGAAAAATAACCCTGACTATCATTGATAGATGATAAATGAGATAGCATTAACCTAAGCGTAATAACGGTTTCAGGAAATTTTGGATTCCGAACTTTAAATCCAATCAGTTCGCTAACATCTTGATCTAGATTAACTTTTTTAGCTTCTACTAATTGCAAAATAGCCGTTGCAGAAAATGATTTTGAAATAGAAGCGATTCTAAAAATATTTTCGTTGGTAAGCGGCGCATTTGTTTCAGCGTCTTTTAGGCCAAATGAATGCGTATAAATAAACTTGTTATCTTTTACAACCGCCACCGATAATCCCATCACTGGATTTTCTTTCATTATTTGTTGAATAGCCGCCTCCGCTTTATTTTCTTGTGCGATAGATGTAATTGGAAATAGTAGCGCAGATGCAATGATGCTTTTTGATATCCACTGAATTAATTTTCTCATGGAAAAATGTATTAATTTTAAAGGAACAATTTAAGAATTAATTTAACGCAAATGTTTAGGAGTTCAAACAAATGGCTAATTGCAGCAACAGGCACTGGTATATTTTATGCACTTGCTTTATTAATTTTTGCAGGTGATGTATTTAATAAAGATCAAAGTACCACTCAAACAATTTTGGACTTGCTAATCCATTTTATTCCCACAGCTATCGTTATTTTTTTGGTTGTAATTGCGCATCAGCGGCCACTGGTTGGGTCTATCATTTTTGCTATTAATGGTCTTGTTTACATCATTACTGGTTGGGCAAATTTGCATTGGACAGCGCATGTTGTAATTGCCGGACCGCTCTTAGTGTTAAGTATGTTTTACATAATAGCTTATAAATCAATCAAGTAGAGAAATTGTTTTGCAATTCAAGTATTAATCGTAATATTGCGATTAATATGGGAGCTAGTAAAATCATCAATTATTCGGAAGAAGAACTGCTCATTGCAAAATTTGCAAAAGCGCTTTCTCATCCGGCACGTGTTGCCATCATCAAGCTTTTACTAGAAAAGCAGTCTTGCATATGTGGCGATATCGTTGAGGATTTACCAATCGCACAATCTACAGTATCGCAACACTTAAAAGAATTAAAGGAATCAGGACTCATCAAAGGAAATATTGATGGAGCATCTATTTGTTATTGTGTAGATACAGACGTATTACAAAAAGCAAATGATATTTTAAATAAAGTATTAGGCGCTTCTATTCAAACTCAAACAACTTGTTGTTAAATTAAAAATTTAAAATATGCAAACAGACGAACAACTTAAAGAGATCGTAAAAAATAAATACAGCGAAATAGCTTTACAAGACAAAGAAACAAATATGTCATCTTGTTGCGGAGCGGGCGGCTGTTCAACCGAGGTATACAACATCATGTCTGAAGACTATACTACACTTGGTGGTTATACTGCAGATGCAGATTTAGGTTTAGGATGTGGTTTGCCTACACAGTTTGCACGTATCAAAAAAGGTGATGTAGTTATTGATTTAGGAAGCGGTGCAGGTAATGATTGTTTTATTGCTAGACATGAAACCGGCGAAACGGGAAAAGTAATTGGCATTGACTTTACACCTGCCATGATTAATAAAGCGCGTGCTAATTCAGAAGCCCGTGGTTATAACAATGTTGAATTTAGACAAGGAGATATTGAAAATATGCCTATCACTTCTAATGTAGCGGATGTGATTGTGAGTAATTGCGTTTTAAATTTAGTGCCTAATAAACATGGTGTATTTACAGAAATGTTTAGGGTATTAAAACCTGGTGGACATTTTAGTATTAGTGATGTAGTACTTGTTGGTGCGTTACCAGAGGGCTTACGTAAAGACGCTGAAATGTATGCTGGATGCGTATCTGGTGCGATTCAAAAAAATGTATACATGGAATTAATTGATGCAACAGGTTTTGAAAATGTGACCATTCAAAAAGAAAAAGCCATTGTAATTCCTGATGATATTTTAGTTAACTATTTATCTGCCGAAGAAATTGCATCATTTAAATCTGGTAGCACTGGCATTATGAGCATCACTGTTTTTGCACAAAAACCATTAGAAAATAAAACAGCCTGTGTGCCAGGTGGTGGCTGTTGTTAATTTACGATCTATGAAAAATATTTTAGTACTATGTACTGGTAATAGTTGCCGAAGTCAAATAGCACATGGTTATTTACAGACCTTTGCTACAGATAAAGCAAATGTATACAGTGCAGGTGTAGAAACCCATGGTGTTAATCCAAGGGCTATTCAAACCATGAAAGAAGATGGTATTGATATTTCAGGAAACACGTCTAACAATGTTTTAGAATACACGGATATTCCTTTTGATTTTGTAATTACGGTTTGTGATCATGCAAAAGAAGTTTGTCCATACTATCCAAGTAACGCAGAAAAGTTTCATTATAATTTCCCGGATCCAGCAAAAGCAGTTGGCACCGAAGAAGAAATTACTAGATCCTTTACCGAAGTACGTGAGATGATTAAAAAGTACTGTTTAGGGTTTGTAAAAGAAAACTTATGAGTGAGCTAACAGCACTAGTTATTGGTGCAACTGGCGCTACAGGCTCAGCACTTGTAACACAATTACTGGAGGACAGTCGTTTTAAAAGCGTGGTTGTGTTTTCTAGAAGAGCACTTAGTATTACCCATGCTAAATTAACCTGCCATATTGTAGATTTTGATAACCCACAACTGTGGGCTCATTTAGTAAAAGGAGATGTACTTTTTTCGGCACTTGCTACTACGCTAAAACAGGCCGGTAGTCAAAAAGAACAATACAAAATTGATTTTACTTATCAATATCAAACAGCTGAAACGGCTGCTGCTAATAATGTTGAGGCTTATGTGTTGGTGTCTGCAATGGGTGCCAATGAAAATTCGATGTTATTTTACCCGCGCATTAAAGGGCAACTCGATAAAGCCGTTGCTAGCTTACCATTTAAGCAGATTCATATTTTTAGACCCGGTTTTTTGCTCAGACAGCCTGATAAAATAAGGCCTATGGAAAAACTGGGTATCGCAATCATCCATGGTTTTAATAAACTGGGTTTATTTAAAAGCCAAAAAGCACTCCCGGTTGAGGTACTCGCACAAAAAATGCGCGATGTATTGTTTAAACCTGCAACCACAAATTTTCAAGTGTATTCTTTGGATTCAATATTTGATTTGTAGTATCTAACTACTTCAAATAGTGTAGCAATCATCATGAGATTGTCATATTTAAATTAAAGGGGTATAAATAAACAATTTCCAACAGTTCTTGTTTTAATTTCGCAGCTTATTATTAAAACCGCGATATCTCATGGAACCATTTGTTCAACAATTAAAGTCTGCCATTGAGCCAGTAAGAAACAATTTATTGGCACATCCAGTATATAGTCAAATCCAAGATTTACAGGGGTTGCAACGTTTTTCCGAAACCCATGTTTTTGCGGTATGGGATTTTATGAGCTTATTAAAATCGTTGCAAATTGGATTGACCTCTGTAACACTTCCTTGGGTGCCTGTTGGAAACGCTGATACCAGATATTTAATCAATGAAATTGTACTCGGCGAAGAGTCAGATGTAGATGAAGCAGGCAATAGAATTAGTCATTTCGAATTGTACCTGAAAGCGATGCAGCAAATGGGTGCATCTACAAATGTCATTGAAACCATCATTGCTCAAATCAATGCTGGAACAAAAGTTCAAGATGCGATTGAAGTAGCGCAGTTACCAAAGCAAGTAAAAGATTTTTTACAATTTACTTTTGATATTTCTTTTAACGCACCACTGCATGTTAAAGCAGCAGTATTTACTTTTGGCCGCGAAGATTTGATCCCAAGCATGTTCATGAAAATTTTGGATAAAATTTATGCGGATGCACCGGATAAAGTGAGCATATTCAAATACTATATCGAAAGACACATTGAAGTTGATGGTGATCATCACAGTCATTTGGCCCTTGATATGGTAAACAGGCTATGTGGCACTGATGCTTCTAAATGGGAACAAGCTACCGCAGCATCCATTAAAGCACTTGAACTTCGCATTGGACTTTGGAATGCTATTTAGGAAAGTCTGCACCTTCAGAAACAGACGCCCAAGTATCAAAATCATTTTTTAATTCTTCTAATTTTTCTCTTGCGCCTCTGAGTGCAGCTACGCCTAATAGTAAACGCATTGGCGGTGTTTCTGATTCAACTACTTGAATCATTGCTTTAACGGCTCTTACTGGATCACCAGCTTGATTGCCACTTATGGCTCTAATGGTATCTTTATTTTTATCCGCTGTTTCTGCGTAATCTGCAATGGTTGCAGGGCTTTCGTTTGCTGAACGTCCAGCCCAATCGGTTCTAAAACCACTTGGTGCAATAATGGTAACTTTAATACCTAATGGTCCAACTTCTTTGGCTAAAGATTCACTAAATCCATCCACTGCATATTTAGTAGCGTTGTAAAAGCCAACGCCAGGGAATGATCTAAGACCTGCAATAGATGCAATATTTAAAATGTGGCCACTTCTTTGCTTGCGCATATGTGGTAACACTTCTTGTGTCATTTTTGCTAAACCAAAAACATTGATTTCAAACATTTTTCTTACCTCAGCTTCTTCACTTTCTTCGATAGAGCCAAAGTAACCAATACCAGCATTGTTTACAAGCACATCAATTTGACCAAAATGCGCCATTGTTTGTGCAATACTAGATTTTATTTCTGAATCGATGGTAACGTCTAATTTAATAGCAATAGATGTATTTGGGTAACCTGCTACAATATCTTCAACATCACTTGTCTTGCGGGATGCAACGGCTACTTTATATCCTTTTGCTAAAACCTGCAATGCAAGTTCTCTTCCAAATCCTGTTGAACATCCTGTAATAAGCCAAACTTTTTCCATGGTACTATTTATTTAATTGTTTTGCGTTATACGCTTCGATTCCTTTTATAATTAATTTTTGTCTTCTAATTTCTCTGGGTATTACGATGGCACCTATTAATAAACCAAATACGCCATACGTGGAATTTCCATTTGGACTAAGTGTATTAGAGCTAAGCGCTGATAATCCTAAATAGCCACCCCAAAAGTAGTTCCAATCTCTGATTCTTTTAGCACGATTAAAATATAAATATGCTTCCGGTAACGTTACCGATAAATCTCTTGCATCAGAAATGCTCAATGCACGGTTACCAAGGTATATTCTTTTACCAACAAGTTTCATTTTTTCTTGGGTACGCGTATTTTCCTGCGCATATACAAACTGCGACAGTACCACAATACATAACAAAAGGGTAATCTTTTTTATCATAAATTAATAGTTATATTTATTTTTCAAAAATAGTCATAAACATGAACTACAATAATGCATCAAGAAGATCTTTTCTAAAAAATGTTTCATTTGCAACTGCGTTTTTTGCGGTAGGTGGGTTTAAGAAAATAAACGCCGCATTTGTTTTTGAGAATAGAAATAAAGTTGCTTTACGATTTGTAGTAGCATCAGATGCGCATTATGGTCAACCCGGTACTGCTTATGATGAAATGATTGAAAAAATTATCGGTCAAATAAATAGTTTTCATAAAGAAGCACCACTTGATTTTTGTGTGATCAATGGCGATATTATTCATAACGAAAAACATTTGTTGCCACTAGCTAAGCAAAAATTAGATGCATTGGACCCAAAGTATTACGTTACAAGGGGTAATCATGATATGGTAAGTGCCGATTATTGGCAAGAAGTATGGGGTATGCCGCTCAATCATATGGTTAAAGTAAAAGAGAATGCTATTATTTTAGGGGACACTTCTAATGAAGCTGGTAAATATCTCTCCCCAAATTTAGAGTGGCTACAGGAGCAGTTAGAAGCAAACAAGAAGCGAAAGCATGTTTTACTGTTTTTGCATATTCCTCAAAAAGCATGGACTGCAAACGCAATAAATACCCCTGATTTTGAAAGCCTCGTAGACAAGTACCCGAATGTGACAGCCATTTTTCATGGTCATGAGCATGATCAGGATGGGGTGAAATTATTGGGTTCAAGACAAACGCCTTGTTTATTTGACGCCCATATGGGCGGAAGTTGGGGAACCCCGTACAAGGGTTTTAGGGTGGTAGAAATACTAACAGACGGTACGCTTGTTTCTTATATGATGAACCCTACCCAAAAAATTAATGATTATAGTAAGGCTAAAATATAAAAAATGAGGGCCCGGTTACCCAAAGCCCCCATACCCCCCGAGTTTAAAACTCAATCAAATAAACGTCACTATCAGATCAAATAGATAAGTGTTTGTTTCAATTTCAATAATCAATTATTAAGTAACGGATAGATTTTATAAATATTTGAAAATCAAACTAAAATAAGAATAATATATATTTAATATGAATAAAACATATCTTATTTATATTAATCTAAATCTATTGATTAGCTTTGTTTCATGCGTTTGAGACAATTATTTCTACTCTTCATCTTATTTATTGCAAGTAGTGTTGCTGCACAAAAAAATCTAGTTCAATATTTAGCCAAACAAGAAGGGTCTTTTGAGTTACAGTTGCTCAATAAAGAAAACAAATTGATTCCTACCCCAATAGGCCTAACCTGTGCCGACTATAGGCACGACTATTTTGTAAATGATGGCAAGTTGTACCTCCAAATTAATGGTACGGGTAAATTATTTACAATCGATAGCTCGCTTGCGTTAACCAGATTAGACAATACCTGCTACGAAGGCTATAATTTCGGATCCTATTCCTTCATACGAAACAATAAAATTTACAATTTGGGCGGTTGGGGCTTTTGGCAATTTAATAGTGGCCTTAGGTATTTTGATACCACATCCAAAGAGTGGTTTAGAGAACCAATTAATAAAGAAGTACAACTTGCTAAGCATATGAATGCACTTGTCTATCCAGACTACGCAAATGATCTTATGTATGTGGTGTATCAATCTTACCCTAACTCTTATGTTAAAAATACCAGCGATGTAAAAAATGACACCATTTACATGCAGTGTTTAAATTTAAAAACCAACGATTGGTGGAATGCTCCTAAAATTTTGAATGACAAAATATTTCAGGAATCTGTTTTAAATACGAGTGCAATGATTTTTCCAGGCCTCGGTATATTAACAGAATCATACAACCATTTGTACTTAATAAACCCAGCTACACAAAAACTATACGAAATAGAAAATGAAGTTGGCGGCACCATTATGAACTATGTTGCTAGTAAAAACGGCTTGTATTTTTACAAAGATGAAAAACTACATATTTACAATCCGCAGCTTGACTCGCTCGTGAGCCTTCCACTTTCAATGACAAAATTTTCGGAAGTAGCCAAGCCACTCTATAAAACGATAAAACCCAGCTTAAGTGAAAAAATTGATATTACTAAACTTCTATTTAGTAGCGCTATCGTATTATTATTTGTAATCAGTGTAGTCCTGTTTTTCAAAAACAAACACTTACATAAAATGCAGCAAACCGTTGCTGCGTCTGGATTACACAAAAAATCATTTGAAGTAAATAAGCAGCTAGAATTTTCAGATAATTTAACCGAAACAGAAAAATCGGTACTAGATATTTTGTATGAATATTCGAAACAAGGAGCACCCACTTCTATAGATCAAATTAATAGAGCGCTTGGCGTTAAAAACAAAGAAGTGACTATCCAAAATAAATTACGATCAGATACACTTCAAATGATCAATAAAAAATTTATGGTATTTGCGTCTACAAATGATACACTGGTAGAGCGTGAAAAAACGGAGTTGGATAAAAGGGTATACCAATACAAACTTAATGAGCGCTACCTAAATAAAATTAAATAGGTATCTCTTACGTAAATAGGTGGTTTAAAAAAAGCAATTAACCTTCTGCTTCTCCCTCTTCTTCTTCTTTGAAGAGTGGATTTCTGCGAGATGGGATCACCATTTGTTCATCATCACTTAAGAATACCCAGAAGTTGTTTAATTCAAAAATGTCGCCACTGGTTTTGCTATCACCATCAGCACTTCTGCGCTCGTAGGTACCTAGTAATTCACCATTGTGTCTTAATTGATTTAATTTTTCTTCGTGTGCTAATTCTTTAAAGCTTTCGATCGTCATCATCTAGATTGATTTTGTGCAAATATATATTACTCCTTCTTATTGGCCATATAGTATTACCGCCGAACTTCCGGCTAATGTAAAATTATTACCCATTTTAGAAGATCCATTACTGCTAAGCCCAACTTTCCATGTTCCTTTTGGTAGCGTAAGGGTTTGCGGGGTTTGAGATCCGTTATACGCTACCCATATTTTTTTCCAAGTATCACCTACTGCCGCTCCGTTAATGGTATAAGCGATGATTCCGGAAGGTTGGTTGTTTTCAAAATTTATGTTCGTAGCAATTTGCTGTGCAGTTTGCATTCTAAATGCCGGATGCGCACGTCTTATTTGAACCAAGCTTTTTATGAATTGATAGCTGGATATATTTTTAGTTTTTAAGTCCCAATCAATACCATTAACAACATCGCCTTTATCAAAAGAATTTTCTACTCCATTTTTTGTTCTTAAAAATTCGGTGCCTGCATGTAAAAAACTTGCACCTTGTGCAGTTAGTACTATGGCATAGGCTAGTTCATGCATTTTAGTGCGCTCAGCAGCAGAAGCACTTTTAAAAGAGAGTTCTATTTTATCCCATAAAATATTATTGTCGTGACAATCTGCATAATTGATAAGTCCTGCAGGGCCCGCTGTATATGGCTCTTTGGAGTAATTGACTTTGCTGTAATTTATTTGTGAATGCTTACCAGCAGCAACAATCCCAAATTTAACCGACTCGCTATTTGAAGTATTGCCAGTTGCAAAACCTCTATCATCAATATTAAAAACGCTTCCTTTAATACCATCTCGCATATCATCACTAAACACAGCAATGCCATTTAATTGAGCCGCATTTTTTTTAAGTGCTCTTTTATCTTCAGGGAGTGGTGAACTGCTAGAGGTCCAACCTTCACCGTATAAAACAATGGAAGGTTTAATCTTATGCAGTGTATCTGAAATCATATTCATGGTTTGGATATCATGAATGCCCATTAAATCAAAACGAAACCCATCAATATGGTATTCCTTTACCCAGTAAACCACGCTTTCAATCATAAACTTCTGAAACATGGCTTTTTCACTGGCCGTTTCATTACCACAACTACTGGCATCAGAAAAACTACCGTCAGCTCTTTTCCGATAGTAGTAATCAGGAACCAGTATATTAAAATTTGAGTTTTTAGTCAGGGCTGTATGATTGTAAACCGCATCCATAATAATGCGTAACCCA
This sequence comes from Sediminibacterium ginsengisoli, assembly GCA_945873615.1. GTDB lineage: Bacteria > Bacteroidota > Bacteroidia > Chitinophagales > Chitinophagaceae > Sediminibacterium > Sediminibacterium ginsengisoli_E. The sequence continues at coordinate 174,125 of CAMCDT010000001.1, forward strand.
TTACTATGCATGGTTTTAATGAGTTCCTTTAACTCTCTAATACGTACTTTACCATCTGAAGGGTTAGTGCTGTACGAACCCTCAGGAATATTATAATTGACAGGATCGTATCCCCAGTTGTACTGCACCGCAGACTTTGTTTCATCCACAGAATTATAATCGTAAAAAGGTAGAAGGTGTATGTGCGTTACACCAAGTTCTTTAATGTGTGAAAGGCCAGTAGTTTGTCCAGCACTATTTTTTGTTCCGAGTTCTGCTAACCCCAAAAACTTACCTTTATTTTTTATGCCACTACTAGCATGAATACTAGCGTCTCTTACGTGTAGTTCATAAATAACAGCGTCGGTTTGTTTATTAGCAGCAGAAAAATTAGGCGATGTATCCTGGGCCCATCCTACTGGATTGGTTTCTTTTAAATCTATCACTTGTGCTCTTAAACCATTGGTACCACATGCTTTGGCGTATGGGTCTACCACTTCTTCACTCCATGTATTTCCAATATTTACCTGAAATGTGTAATAGCTATTTTTAAGATTTTCTGGAACAGTAATTTGCCAAACACCAGCAACTCCCTTATTCATAGTAATGGACCGAACGGCAGTTCCACCCAAATCAGATTTGTAGATATTTAATTTAGCAGCAGTTGCAGTTGGGGCCCAAATTTTAAATGTAGCAGCCGATGGCGTATAGGTTAATCCTAAATCTTTACCCGTATAAACTGGATAATCTATTTTGCTTTCCTGCGCTGCTAGTCCATTAAGCGCTGCAAATAAAACTACAAACGAGATGATGTTTTTCATAAATGCTCAATTAAGATTGCTAATATACGCCCTTAGATAAAATTATTTTTCATCAAATCTTAATTATCTTGCTGTTTTACATACCATGCTTTCAAAGAATAAAAAAATAGACGTTATAGATAAGTTGCTGTCGCTTTGCTACGCACACAATAAAGACGCGCTATTTATTATGAGTTTGATGCATCAATACGAAGAGCGCGGAAGCTTAAGCAAAAAACAATTGGAGGGATTATTACTAAATGCTCAAAAAATTAAGGAGATACCCGCCCACCAAATAGCAGCAGTAGAGGCTATTGTGTTAAAAATGCCAACTAGGGACAAAACACCGGTTCAAAAAACAGCCCCAGCTATAAACGAAGCACAGGCTCAAATAAGCGTTGCACTTGCTCAAACGGATCAAATATTAGCGCTCTATCCAGCTCATAAACAAGTGCTCCTGCTAAAGTCTAAACTTAGCAGCCATCAGCCATTAACGCCTCAAGAACAGGCTGATCTAACCAAATTTGTAAAGATTTTAGTTAAAAAATAATCCTATGTGACATCCGTCACGTTTGCTCTCATCAATTGTGCTGATTTTTGCAGTATCAAAATTATTTAAAACTAAAATTGTATAACATGTTTGCGTTCATTAAAAAATTATTTGGCCCACCCACTGACTACAATGCATTGATAGAAAAAGGTGCAGTTATTGTTGACGTTCGTACTGCGGGTGAATATGCGAATGGACATATAAAAGGATCAAAAAATATACCTCTTGATGGTATTAATAGTCGAGTGGCTGAATTAAAAAAAGCAGGTAAGCCTGTCATTACGGTTTGTAGAAGTGGCGCTAGAAGTGGAATGGCTAAAGGCATATTAGCAAATGCAGGTATTGAAGTATACAACGGTGGACCGTGGAATAGCTTACTACAAAAAATAAATTAGTATGAAAGCATTTATTAGAGAACAGTATATAGTTATTATTGGTGTGCTTGTAGGTGCAATAGGCGGATACTTATATTGGAAAAATATTGGTTGCGCCTCAGGCACTTGTCTGATTACCTCTAAACCCTTTAATAGTGTGATTTATTTTGGATTATTGGGTGGTCTTGTATTTAGTTTGTTTAAAAAAACGACATCTCATGTTAAGTGAATCTTTCGAAAAAATAATTTCTTCTGATAAGCCCGTCCTTATTGACTTTTACGCTACTTGGTGTGGTCCATGTAAGATGATGCCACCTATTTTAAAAGAGGTAAAAGATAAGATGGGCGAATCTATTTCTATATATAAAGTGGATGTTGATGTGCATCAAAATATTGCCGCACACTTTTCTGTAAATAGTGTTCCAACGTTGGCAGTATTTAAAGATGGTAAATTATTATGGCGTGAGCCAGGTGTAAAGCCTGCAGCGCAACTTGTGCAAATTATCTCCAAATTATAGTTCCCATAGAGACTGTATAATTAATCCTTTATAATTTATATGTTTTAGTAGTTTAGCGCTAGAAACTGTAAATCATAAATTATGACTGGGATTGATAGTGTTGTTTTAGAATCTGTAATTGTACATAAGGTTGGTAATCCAACACGTTCAGAGCAGTTGGTTTTATCTAACGAAGCGTTAAGCATCGAAGATCAATTTGTAACGGGTCTACTAACAAAGTATTTTTTAACTCCCTTTAATGAGGCCGAACAATATCAGTTTACGCATCTCAGTGATTTGTTGTTAAATGAAGTGTATACCTATGTACAAACCATTTTTAACGAGCCAGATACATTTGTAGAACAAAGCAAATTGTTGGCCAATTTTTTACATGCAAAGTCTACGCATGTAAAAGTGAAAGACGGTGAATTATACGTCGCAAAATTTACCAACCTCCCTTTTGGTACCGAATTTATTTCTGGTATTGGTCTATTTAAAAGTGAAACAAAAGAAACTTTCTTGCAACTTAAAACAAAGCAGGAAGGTTGGGGTATTAGTGCCGAAGATGGTATTGCAATCAATAAATTAGATAAAGGATGCCTTATTTACAATAAAGACGGTGCTGATGGTTATGTGGTTTGTATGGTAGACAATACCAATAAGCAGCAAGACACGCAGTATTGGGTAAACGACTTTTTACAAATTACTAGACGCGCCAATAGTTACCATTACACAGACGCAGCGCTAGGCATGTGTAAATTATTTATCAGCAACGAATACCAAGATAAGTTTGAAGTAACAAAAACGGATCAGGTAGACCTCTTACACCGCAGCATGGAGTATTTTACTACCCATGAATCATTTACCATGCAAGACTTTGGCAAAGAAGTACTCCATCATCCCGAACTTATCGAAAGTTTTACGCAATATAAAAGCCAATACGAAGTAGCCAAGCAAGTTGTTATTGAAGACGAGTTTTCTATTCATGTGGCTGCTGTTAAAAAGCAACAACGTTTTTTTAAAGCAGTGGTTAAACTCGACAAAAATTTTCATATCTATATTCATGGCCGAAAAGATTTAGTAGAAAAAGGCTATGACGAAAAATCAGGCAAACAATTTTATAAGCTTTATTTTGATGAAGAATCTTAATAAATAGTAACTTTAAGCAACACTTAAATGGTTCGTTATGACAAATAGCCGCAGAAACTTTATTAAAACTTCAGCGTTAGCAGCAGCCGGTGTAATGGCTGCTCCATCGAGTATTTTTGCTAGTGCACAGGCTAAAAACCTTATTGGCGTTCAGTTATACTCTGTACGTGCAGACATGAAAGCAAACCCAATTGCCACATTAGAACAGCTCGCTAAAATAGGATATAAGCATGTCGAACATGCCAATTATGCGAACCGAAAATTTTATGGCTATGCAGCTACCGAGTTTAAAAAAATACTCGATGGCTTTGGATTACAAATGCCAAGCGGACATTCTATGCTTGAATTAAAGCATTGGGACGCAGCAAAAAAAGATTTTACCGACGAATGGAAATATACAGTGGAGGACGCAGCTACCGCTGGTATGCAATATGTAATTAGCCCGTGGCTAGATGATGAACTACGTACTAGTTATGATTCTATGCGAGCATTTGCTGATGTGTTTAATAAAAGTGGAGCGCTATGTAATAAGTACGGCATGAAGTTTGGCTACCACAACCACAATTTTGAATTTTCTAAAAATTTAAAGGGCCATTCTATTTATGAAATATTATTAGAACACACAGATCCAGCTGCTGTGTTTTTACAATTAGACATGGGTAATATTTATGGAACTGGCGCAGACCCAATTGCGATTGTAAAAAACAATCCGGGCCGTTTTTTATCTGTACATGTAAAAGATGAAATTAAATCTACAGAACCAGGTGAGTCGCTATATGAAAGCTGTGTGCTTGGTAAAGGATTTGCTGGAACTAAAGCCATTACTGCAGTTTGTGCAAGTGTAGGTGGTACCAAACATTTTATTGTGGAGCAGGAATCTTACCAGGGTCAAACACCACTGGTATCTGTTAAGCAGGACCTAGCCATTTTAAAATCTTGGGGATACTAGTTTATTCTACAATGCGCAGTTTAGCGTAGTTGAGCATAATTTTTTTCTCACCATTTTTTTCAAAATTGATAGTCGCAATGGGGTTGTGCGCAGAGCCTTCTACAGCACCCACGGTTCCAAATCCAAATTTTTGATGTTCTACTTTAGCGCCTACTTGTAAATTGCTGGTATCGCTTGGCACAAAGTTTGCACTTGGCACATGCGTAGCCACTTTTGATGGAGGTGGCGGCGGCATATAGGCTGGCCTATCGGTAGGCTTTCGTTTAGGCGCTGAGCCAAAACTATTTTGCATGCGGTCAAAACCAGATCCATAATCGGCACCAGCATTGTTTCTGGCACCTCCGCCTGCGTAACTTTTATCTACATATTGCTCTGGCATTTCGGCAATAAAACGGCTTGGTTCATTTTGAACGAGCTGTCCAAAGCGGTAACGTGCATTGGCATGCGTTAACCAAAGTCTTTGCTTAGCTCTTGTTACGGCTACATAAAATAATCGGCGTTCTTCTTCCAGTTCTTCTCTGGTATTAATAGACATGCTACTTGGAAACAATGTTTCTTCTACGCCACCTACAAATACGCATTCAAATTCGAGACCTTTAGAAGCGTGAATGGTCATGAGTTTTACAACGTCTGCATTTTCTTTATCATCATCTGCGTCTGTAAGCAGTGTAATTTGTTGAAGGTAACTGCCTAGTGTTTTATCGCCCAGTTCACCATCATCATTACTAGGTGATTCAATCCACTCTTTAATAGAGTTGAGTAATTCCTGAATATTTTCGTAACGGGCTAGGCCCTCAGTGGTTTTATCGTTAAAAAGTTCTTTTACTAAATTGGTGTGCTTACCAACCTGAACGGCCACATCGTATGCATTGTTTTGCTGCAGCATACTTTGAAAATACCGGATCATGGTCACAAAGTTTTGTAGTGCTTCTAGCGTACCTGCTTTAAAACCAAATTCACCCGCCCTACTAATGACTTCAAAGAGTGTAATATTATGTTCGTTGGCAGCAATGGCACATTTTTCCATTGTTGTTTTACCAATACCCCTTACTGGATAATTGATAATTCTTTTAAGTGCCTCCTCATCTTTCATATTTACCACCACGCGTAAATACGCAATAAAATCTTTGACCTCTTTGCGTTGATAGAAACTTACGCCACCATAAATGCGGTAAGGAATACCCATTCTTCTGAGGCTTTCCTCAAACGACCGGCTCTGCGCGTTGGTACGGTATAGGATGGCAAAATCTTTGTTGTTAAAATGATTGCGTAATCTTTGTTCTTGAATGGTGTCTGACACAAAACGACCTTCATCATTATCGGTCATGGTGCGCACCAAACAAATTTTTTCGCCTTCTTTATTTTCGGTCCAAAGATTTTTTTGAATTTGCCCTTCGTTGTTTTTGATGACTTCGTTGGCAATATGAATAATGTTTTGACTGCTTCTATAATTTTGTTCCAGCTTTACCACTTTAACATCATCATAGTCTTTTTTAAATTGTAAAATATTTTCGATGGTGGCGCCTCTAAAACTATAAATACTTTGTGCGTCATCACCTACCACACAAATATTTTCATTGACAGCGGCAAGTAGTTTTGTAATTTGATACTGCACCGGATTGGTATCTTGGTACTCATCAATAAGAATGTATTTAAACTTGTGTTGGTACTTGTGTAATACCTCCGGAAAGTTTTTTAAGAGCTCATGCATTTTGAGTAATAAATCATCAAAATCCATCGCCCCGTTTTTAAAACATCTGCTGGCGTATGCCGCATAGATTTGAGCAATGGCGGGCCTGTTAGCGCGCATGTCTTCTTGCTGAATATAATAATCTGTTGCATATTCGGCAGGAGATAAGAGTGCATTTTTAGCACTTGAAATTCGACTACCTACAATGTTTGCTTTGTAATGTTTATCGTCTAGGTTTAATTCATTAACCACTGTTTTAATAACAGATCTGCTATCATCGGTATCATAAATGGTGAAATGATTAGGATAGCCTAAGCGGTGCGCTTCGGCGCGCAGAATGCGCGCAAACACACTATGAAACGTACCAATGTATAAATTTCTTGCGTCCGTATTGCCCAGCGTGCGCTCAATTCTTTCCTTCATTTCTGCCGCTGCTTTATTGGTAAATGTGAGCGCTAAAATATTAAAGGCATCTACACCCACCGACATCAGGTGCGCAATGCGGGTTGTTAAAACTTTTGTTTTACCACTACCCGCACCTGCCACAATCATGATGGGTCCGTTCACGTGTAATACCGCTTCTTTTTGTGGCTCATTTAATCCCGCTAAATACTGTTGCATAAGCGCAAGATAATCCCTAGATCGCATCTTCCCTTCAATCGTTGATAAGTTATAGTACGTGTTTCATGCAGTAATAATTCAGTGTTTTTCTCTATGATTTCAATATTTATTGCAGTCATATTGCATATGTTAAATTTTATATAACCAAAAACCTAACTCTATGCTAACCCAAAAAATTAAAGTGCTAATTGCTGATGATCACATCATTTTTAGACGCGGCTTAAAAATGCTTTTGGCTAGTATAGACGGAATAGAACTTGTGGGCGAGGCCGAAAACGGACTGGATTTACTTGCTGTAGCCGCCCGCTACACCCCCGATGTTTTTTTAGTTGACATTTCGATGCCGGTTATGGATGGGGTGATGGCCACCAAAGAACTATGTAAAAGGCATCCGGGTGCCAAAGTAATTGCCTTATCGGTGTTTGGTCAAGAAAGCCATATCATGGAAATGTTAGACGCAGGGGCCCTAGGTTATCTCATGAAAAACGCCGATAAGGCCGACATTGAGCAGGCCGTAGTGTCTGTGTTTAACAACCGCTCATATTTTTGTACCGAAAGCAATAAGCAGGTGAAAGACCTGATTGACAAGTTTCAGTCGGGGAGTAAAGCGCATTTAGTGGTGTTTTCTGAGCGCGAAAAAGATATTATCACCCTCATTTGTAAGGGATACATTAGTAAAGAAATTGCCTCTACACTTTATTTGAGCCAGCGAACGGTGGAGGGTCACCGCACTAGGGTGATGCAAAAAATGGGTGTTAAGAGCATGGCGGGCCTGGTTACCTATGCCTGCGAAAAAGGACTATATGGCGAATAATGTTTCAATAACCCTTAACTTTGAGATATGACATTTCCAATCATTTTTGGCATCATTGCCATCATCATCATCATTATTAGACGAAACCGTCAAAATAGGGACTAAACAAAAATACCGTCTCTATATCTATACAACATCCCCCCGGTGTGTATAAACATATTAACGGTATTTAAGGCACGAAGATGCAGTTCTCTAATTTCCCTGTTAATAAACTAGGTGAAATAACGGGTTAGCTAATAGGTAATTTCCTATATTTGTAAGGTATTCAAATATAAAAAATAGGTTACATGTCCTATTAAAATATTGAAAACCAAATAATTATGAAAAAATTACTATTCTTTGCTGTTTTTTATACCTGTTCAATTTTATTAGCATACGGTCAGGGTGTAACCTACGTTGCGACAGATTCTTTGGGCGTCCCTTTAGATACAACAGCTGTTATAACTGTAAAAAATAGTCATTTTTTAAGCAAAATTGTAGCAAATTCAAAGTCACCAGTCATATTGCGTGGCCCTGCGCAATCATTTGTTCAATTCAATCATCCAGTATTAGGTATTAGAGAGCAGGTTGGCATAAAAACCCCCAATAATTTTTTTATTGCGATTTCTGGAGCTGGACGTATTTACCAACAGATAGCAGCCACGGACTCTTTACTCTATTTTAAACGCATAGACGACAACGAGAATATCAACTATAATTTAGGTGCCTTTTATTTTTCTAGTGGTGAAACCGTATTTAACCATGGCGGGTATGGCTTTTGGAAAACCAACGGTACGGTTAGGGGTTTTAATTTTAAAGATGGAGAATGGGACGTTTTTCCTACCAATATTGAAGTGTATAATCCTATTTTTCCGGGTAGCAGCTGGTTTGATAACTCCAAAAATGCATTGTATATACCCTTTCAACAGGTCATTAATTCTGGACTTAAAGGATTTCAGACTGCAGCTGGTACAATTGTTGACGGGGTCATGTATTTGGATTGTAAAACTTGGGACTGGCTAGAAATAGGAAAACTAAATGCCAATTATCTAAGTATTATCAAAAATGCCAGAACTAAAGTGTATAACCAGTCTGGCTATTTTATTTCGGATGGAGAAGACGTCTATTGGTTTAACTTTTTAAACAATTCGGTATCTATAAATACCAATCGAACACTGGCACAAAGCATAAATAGGCTAGATAATTCAAGCATACAATATTATAAAGACGGCATTTTGTATAGCTATTTCCCAGAAACCGGGGCTTTAGATACCCTCGTTGTTGACGAATCTAAATTTGTTAAAGAGCCTGAGGCAATGTGGGGCCTACCACTTGGAATAGCTGACATGTGGCCTCTTTTACTCAGCTTATTCGTGTTTATAGTAGCCATTGTTTACTTTTTTAAGGCTCCATCTAAAAAAGATCTGAAAAGAACGACCGAAACATTTACGGTTGGCGCTAAAAAACTGGACGTTTCCTTCAATCAAACCGAACTAGCACTCATTGACCTGTTTATTGAAAAATCTTTTGTGGGAGCAACTGCCACTATTGCTGAAATCAACTACGTTTTAGGTATTAAAGACAAAAACGTAGGGATGCAAAAAAAGGTTAGAAGTGATGTTATTAATGGCATTAATGACAAATTTAAATATGCCAGTAGCCAAGATATTCAGTTAATTTTGAGCGTTAGAAGCGAAACCGACAAACGTTATTTCGAATATTTTATCGCTAAAGATCAAATAAACGAGGTTCAAAAGTTAATAACAGGATAGGTTATTTCCTATTTATAGCATTAATTCTTACGCTCTAGGTATTCTGACGGAGTCATGCCGGTTTCTGTCTTAAAGGCGTTGTAAAAGTTGGAACGTGTAGAAAATCCAGCCTTTTTTCCTATTCCATCCATCGAAAGTTCATCTGCCTGACCTGAATCCAATAATTTAGCAGCGTATTGAATGCGAAGTTGCGTGCGCAGGGATGTAAATTTTATGTTCATTAAGGTATTTAAGCAATAAGACACGTGGTGAACTGGCACTTTTAACGATGCAGCAAGCTCATTAATGGCAAAGTCTGGGTTTAGGTATGGTTCTTCCTTTTTTAAGTAGGCGTTTATTTTATCTACCAACTCAAAAAACGGATCATCCTCTGATACAGAAATTTCGGTTATTTCTTTAATTGGCTGGGTTGTTGTAGTGGGTTCTGCTGCATAAATAGGCATCCCGTATAATATACGCGGAAACAATAACAGCATAAACGACATACAAAAATAAGCAATGCCACTAAAAAAGTGAGTGAACTGCGCATTAACCATGGTGGCTGTTACCGTTTGATTGGATAAACTGAGGCTTAATAAAAAGAAATTGATAATTAGAATAGCCGTAGTTACATCTAATAATATAAGCCACCTGTAGGTTAATTTAAATTGTTGAATAGGAACTTTTCTTCTATTGGATTTAGGATGATGTAACCATAATAAATAGGTTATGTAACCTAAATACAAGAATACCAATATGGGCCTACCTAAAAAATTTACAATTGGCGTACTAATCCAATTGACTTTAAACTGGGTAATTAAATTGAGGTCATTTAAAATTTGTGCTGCAATACCTACTTTATAGCTAAAAGGAGTGAGTAAATAAGGAAATATACCTATTAATTGCACTAAAAAGGGTATAAAATGAATGATATCGGTTCCCCTAAGCTTACTATTATCTGTTAAAGTGCCCCTATAATAAAAGAGTAATAGTGGCCCGGTTAAAAACCAAAATGGCGAAAAATTATTGTAAAAGATAGCTAACCAAAATGGAGAGTTGGAATATATGGTAAAGTAATGGGTTAGACCATAAGTGGCTAAAATAGAAAAAAACGCCCCTAAATAGATAGTGTTTTTGTTAATACGCCAATTATAGGTTACTAAAAGGCCCGATAAGATAATGGTTAACAGGGAGATATACAGTAGCATGGGGGAAGAATGGTTAATTCGTATTGCAAAAATAGAACATAATCTATACCTGTCCTTTTTTTTATTTCCAATTAAGTAGTCCTTTTTTTCTAAAATAGGACCAAAAAGTAGAGTTAATTCTAATGGGCGTTAGCCTTAATTATTACATTCGCGCAAATTCATTAAACATTTTTTATATAGATGACTAATGGATCTAACCTAAAAGTATATTCTAGCCATTTTAAATAGAAAATTATGATCGGAAAGATGTTTTCACAGCTGCGTTTAGTTGTATTAACGGTTTCAATGTTACTAATTCAATTCGTTGCGAAATCTCAAATTGAAGTTAGCGTGCCCTTTGATGATGGGTTTATTGGCCTCATAGGAACAAATACTCAACAAGCCACTAGTATTCAACGTTTTTCTACATTAACAGTTGCAAGGGCATTTTTTGTGCAAAGCACATCTTCAGGACGTTTTGAAAATCAAGGTAATGATATTACTGGCACTTTAAGGCTTCAATTAAATAATGGTAACAAAATTAACATTCCGGGTGCATTAGTATGGAGAATTAGTTCTGGGAATACAAATAACGTATTCGGGTTTGTGGCTAACTCAAGTGTTTCTTTAAATTTAAATAGCTATGGTGGTCCTAATTATACAATTAATGGAGGTACCGCTACAGGAAAATCAAATTTTGGTTTCAAATTAAATAATTCAGGATATTCATTACAGGCAACAAATGGGACAGAATCAGGAAACGCCGCATCTGGTCAAACAGCGATAGCAGACCTTAATGCTTATTTAGATGCTTTGCCAAGAGTAACAGCTCCTGCAGCAGTTAACTTTGCCCTAAGCACCGCCAACCAAGATCCAGGAGATTTTTCTTTATCTGGATTTAGTGGTAGCGCAACTTTATTGTGTGCGGTTGGACTCGTAAATCCACCATCAGGGGTATCATTTAATTTTACTGTAAACTCAGGATTGACATTAACAACAGGTTACACAAGTTGGACCGGTTTGACTAGAATTAGTTTTACCGGCACCCAAGCAAATATAAATGCTGCACTTGCTTCATTGAGAGTATCTACTGGAGCAGTGGCAGGTAATATTAATTTGTCTGTATCCGCAACTGTCAATGAAAGTGGAATGTTTTATAATCCAGTTAATGCACACTATTATAAAGCAGTTTCTTGGCCTTCATCTGGTAGAACAGGTGGTGCAAGCGTTTACGATCAAATCTTATCTGATGCAGCAGCATTATCATACAAGGGAGCTCCTGGGTATTTAGTTACAATAACTTCCGATGTCGAAAATAGTTTTGTATCATCAAATACTACGGCTACAAATGTTTTAATTGCTTTATCTGACAGAGCTAGTGAAGGTGTCTTTAAATGGGATGCAGGACCTGAATCAGGAACTATAATTAGAAATGGAGCTAACAATGTGTCTGGACAATACAATAATTGGTGCTCTGGCGAACCAAATAATTGGGGAAGTGGAGAAAATTTCACTGTAACCAATTGGGGTGGTGGAACTTGTTGGAATGATTTTGGACCCCCAGCCACCAACTTTCCTGGAAGTATTTCTTCGTATTTAGTGGAATTTGGCTCTTGGTCAAATCCAGAAGACCAAGCATTTACGAATTTCTATAGTGCAAATACAACATATACTGCCGCTTGTGCATCTAATCAAAGTCCTGCTGCACCAACTTTGGTAACAGAGGCAACAAGATCTGGAACTGGAACTGTACAATTAGTTGTATCTGTACCTACTGGCACAACAGCGGATTGGTATGCAGTTTCTTCTGGTGGCAATATTGTTAGTGGCGGCACAGGAGTAACAACATTTACTACACCCGTAATATCAAATACAACAAGTTATTATGCCCAAACTAGAAATACAACTAGTGGTTGTGTAAGTACATCTAGAACTGCATTAACTGCAAGTGTTATATCTTTTTCACCAACTTCTGCTAAAAGTGGTGAAACGATTACTATTTCTGGGAACAATTTTACCGGTGCAACAAATGTAAAAATTGGCGGGTTAGATGCAAGATCATTTACCGTTGTTTCTGCAACTGAAATTACTGCAATTGTGCCTGCAAACGCAACTTTGGATAATACAATTTTAATCACAACACCTTCTGGAACAATAACAGTTACAGGATTTGCATACAGCTGTGAAAGTAATGGATTACAATTTGATGGCGTTGACGATTTCGTTCAAATTGGTGCACAGCTTCCATTGACTAGCAGCGGCAACTTTACAATTGAAGCATGGGTAAGGCCTACTCTTATTGACAATCAATACCATGGATTTTTTGGTATGTTTAGCTCAACTAGAGCACCATCTATGTGGGTAGGTCCCAATGGTTCTTTACACACAGATAGTTATGGTGGAACAACCCGTTTTGATATGCTTGTTGATAATTTCTTTACGCTGAATAAATGGACACATGTGGCTTGGGTAAAGAGTGGTACAACATATACGGTATATAAAAATGGTGTTCAAGTTGCAACGCGAACTGCTCCTGCAAGTGTAGAGCTACCTGTTGGCAATTTTTGGATTGGTAAAGTAGACAACTTTTTTGGCGGTGCTTTAGACGAAGTACGTGTTTGGAACACAGCAAAAACCGCACAAGAAATTTCTTCTAATTTAGGTCTAGAGTACAATGGGAATGAAACAGGATTAGCTGCATATTATAATTTTAATCAAGGAACAGCTGCAGGATCAAACACAAGTATTACTACGTTAAATAATTTAACTACTGGTGCAAACCTTAATGGTACATTAACCAATATGGCTCGTACTGGTTCAACTTCTAATTTTGTTACGGGTGTTGGTCCTGTAATTTTAACTCAACCAGTTGCAACTTTATCTTTATGTAACAACGCAATTACAGGAAATATACTTAGTGTTTCAGCTATTGGTCAACAATTGACGTATCAGTGGTATAGAAATTCAACAAATAGTAATTCAGGCGGTACTCTTATTTCTGGTGCAACAGCATCAACATATACAGCGCCAAGTGCAACTGCTGCTACTACTTATTATTATGTAGTTGTTTCTAGTTCTTGTAATGCTTTAACTGAAACAAGCACAGTAAGTGCAGTAACAGTTGCTGCCGCAATTGCAGGTACAGCTACTGTTACCAATAGAACAGTTTGTAATGGTTCTACTTCTGAAATTATTACTTTCAGACCTCCAACCACAGCAGGATATCAATGGATGACGCTTAACTCTGTTACATCAAATACGGCTTCTGGAGTTGGACAAAACGGAATCACTGTATCTATCTCTCATTCACGTGGGGGAATGGTTGCACACACAGGAATGTATAGTCCATCAACATTCCCAGCAGAATATAGTGTACCATCTACAGGCACTCAAATCAGAAATGATAACTCTGGTATATTCACTGCAACATTTAGCCAGCCTGTAATAGACCCACTAGTTGCTTTTGCAAGTGTTGGTAATCCTAGCAATCCCGTACCAGTAATTGTATCTGCTCCATTTACTCCAATTTGGAGTAATACGGCTAATGCTGGTTGGAATACAACTTACAATCTTGCAAATAATACATTTACTGGCAACGAAGGATTTAACATCATTCGTATTGATGGTTTAATTTCTTCTGTAAGCTTCAACTATACAGTTGCCGAAGTATATAGCACTATCGCATTTGGATTTGTGGATCAGAATACAACCTATAGCTGGACTAATGATAATCCATCGATTGGTCTTGCTGCAAGCGGTACAGGAAATCTTCCTGCGTTCACAGCAGTAAACAACGGAGCAACACCAGTTACTGCAAATATTACCGTTACACCAAGTAACGCTTCAGGATGTACAGGCACTCCACAAACATTTACAATTACCGTAAATCCTTCTCCAATTATTGCTTATTCAAATAGTAGTTATAGTTACGAAAGAACAAGAGCAATTACTTCGATTCAACCTACTGTAACTGGTATTGCTGCATCTTCTTTTGCAATCACTCCAGCCTTACCAACAGGTTTAACTTTTAATACAACCAATGGTACTATTAGTGGTACGCCCTCTGTTAATAGCACTTCTAGAACTTATACGGTAACAGGAACTGCAGCTACTGGTTGTGTTGGTTCAACATCATTTACACTTGAAGTCTTTAGTGCAGTTATTCCAAGTGCATTATCATATGCTCCGGCATCACAAACAGTGCGTCAAGGAACTGCGATCACAAATATGGTACCAACTGCATCAGGTGGATCTGTTGCATCCTATAGCATTAGTCCTGCATTACCAGCTGGATTAAGCTTTAATACAACAACTGGTATTATTAGTGGAACATTAACTACACAACAAACGGGAACGGTTGTTTATACAATTACTGCAACAAATAGTGGTGGTAGTACAACGGCAACAGTAACTTTAGTTTACAATACTGCACCAACAGATATTACATTAAGTAGTACATCGGTTGCAGAAAACGCTGCATCAGGAACAGCTGTTGGTACATTAAGTGCAACAGATGCTGACGCTGATGATACGCACACATATACATTAGTAAGTGGCACAGGCGATACAGACAATGCAAGCTTTACCATTACAGGTAGCACGCTTAGTACAGCAGCGGTATTTGATTTTGAAACGAAGTCAAGCTACAGTGTAAGAGTACGTGTAACGGACGCTGGTGGCTTAACATTTGAAAAAGTATTTACGATTGGTGTAACAGATGTAAACGATGCACCAACAAATATTAATGCTAGTGCAAGTTCAGTTGCAGAAAATGCTGCTTCAGGAACAACTGTAGCTTCTTTAAGTGCAACAGATGCAGACGCTGGTGATACATTTACATATACATTAGTAAGTGGCACAGGTGATGCAGATAATGCAAGCTTTGCAATTACTGGTACTACTTTAAGCACTGCTGCGGTATTTGATTTTGAAACGAAGTCAAGTTACAGCGTAAGAGTTCGCGTAACAGATGCTGGTGGCTTAACATTTGAAAAAGTATTTACGATTGGTGTAACGGATGTAAATGATGCGCCAACAAATATTAGTGCAAGTGCTAGCTCAGTTGCAGAAAACGCTGCTTCAGGAACAACCGTTGCTACGTTAAGTGCAACAGATGCAGACGCTGCTGAAACTTTCACTTATACATTAGTAAGTGGTACAGGCGATACAGATAATGCGAGCTTTAGTATTTCTGGTAGCACTTTAAGCACTGCATCTGTATTTGATTTTGAAACTAAATCAAGCTACAGTGTAAGAGTACGTGTAACAGATGCTGGTGGTTTAACATTTGAAAAAGAATTTACAATAACTGTAACAGACATAAACGAAGCACCAACAGCACTTGCTTTATCAAATGCAAGTGTACTTGAAAACGCTGCATCAGGCACAACAGTTGGAACGCTAGCAGGAACAGATGCTGACGCAGGTGATACACACACATATACTTTAGTAAGTGGCACAGGGTCTACAGACAATGCAAGCTTTACCATTACAGGTACTACGCTTAGCACAGCAGCTGTATTTAACTTTGAAGCTAAAAATAGTTACGCTGTTAGAGTACGTGTAACAGATGCTGGTGGTTTAACATTTGAAAGAGCGTTTACGATTAGTGTAACAGATGTAAACGAAGCACCAACATTAACTGCTATAACAGACAGAAGAGTATACAACGTATCTACTTCTCAAGTTGTAAACTTAGCAGGTATTACTGCTGGTCCAGAAACTGCTCAATCAACTACTACAACAGTAAGTACTGATAAGCCTGCAACATTTAGTAGTATTAATGTTGTTGGAACACAAATACAATTTACGCTTGCTGCAGGTATTGTAACACCACAAGATGTGGTTGTAACAGTAAGAGTAAAAGATAATGGCGGTGTTGCAAATGGTGGTGTTGATAGTGTAGTAAGAACCTTTAAATTAGGTATCGATCCAATGCCAGTGGCATCAGCTACACCAAACTTAATTACCCTTGGTGCAACTTCACAATTAAGTGCGGCAGGTGCTAACGCTATCAATTACACATGGGTAGCAGTAGGTGGTTCTGGTATTGTTGGATCAGGCGCTACCATTAATGTAAGACCTAAGGGTACTACAACCTATGCGGTAGTTGTAACCAATAGTTTTGGCTACCAAGCAACTATACCAGTTCTCTTAACCGTTATTGTTGATTACAAATTAGTACCTAATAATTTAATAACGCCTAACGGTGATGGTGTCAATGATAAGTGGGTAATACCAAATATTGATATGTACCCAGACAATGAAGTGATGGTGTATGATAAAGCTGGTCGAGCAGTGTTTGCAAAGCGTGGCTATAACAACGAGTGGGATGGAACCGTTAATGGTACCAAGTTAAAAGAAGATGCTTATTTCTATGTCATTAAATTTAATAAAGACGGCGCGTTACCAATTAGAGGTTATGTATCAATTGTTAGATAATCCTAATTATTAAAAACGTCAAATCAATACAATATGAAAACATTGAATAAAATATTTGCAACCATCAGCTTAACAATTGTTAGCGCTGTTGCAGTAGCTCAAAACATTAACTCTATTAATCCTCCAGCTTCACAATTTTTTAGTAATAAGTACATTAGTAATCCAGCCCAAGCAGGTGCTGGATTACTAACTGGCTTAAAATCTACGGTTAGTTATGTGGGTCAAATGGAAGCGATTCCTGGATCACCATCTACCAAACTTCTAACGCTAGATTATAAGTCTACGGGTAATGTTGGATTAGGCTTATTAATTAGTAAAGAATCGGCTGGACTATTTAACAATACAAGAGTAATGGGTAGCTATGCGTATAAAGTTGATTTTAACGCAGAAGGAACCGCTAATTTAAGACTTGGTTTATCTTTTGGCTTTACCCGTCAAATGATTGATATGGGTCAGATCAATGCGTTACCTGGTGATGCATCTGTTATATTCTTTAACAACCGTGAAGCAATGTTAGATGCTGATATGGGTTTTGTATACACGGATCGTAATTTTACTTTAGAAGGATCAGCTCAAAACCTTCGAAGAGGTATGGAAAAATCATACACTACAGAAGCAGATTTTAATTTGTTTTATTCGGCTATGAGTTACAATATCAAGCTTAATAATGAAATTAGCGTAACGCCTAAGTTTGCCTACAGAGGTGTTAAAAACTACGATAACATAGCAGATGTTGGTGCCGAAATTAGCTTTAAAGAGCCATTAAAATTAATGGCCATGTACCATACCACTAAATCTACTAGCATGGGTTTCAACTATAACAGAAACAACCGCTGGCAGTTTTATGGCTTTTATACAACACCTACCAGAGCACTTGTTGGCTTAAATGCTGGTGGTTTTGAAATGGGTGTACAGTTAAGAACAGGAAAGTAACATAGCATAACTTATTGATTATCATTTGTAACTAAAATTTTGTTACAAATTAATATATTATTCTGTCAAAAAAATTAAACAAAATAATATTTTCATAAGGATATTTACGTTTATAGCTTTCACATTATATAAGCGTTTTTTCTTTTATGAGTTTTTCCCCTTACCTGTACTTCTCATTTGTATTCATTACCATTTTTTCAATACTAGAAGTTACCAAAAATTTTAAGCATTCAGTATTACTCAAAGTTCAATTTATTGGATTACTAACGTTCGCTAGTATTGTAAATATTTTTTTATTTAATGGACATTTATCGCAATTAGAATTATCAATTGTTAGGCTACTCATTGATATCATGCCCATGTTTGTGCTAAACATTGCACTCATATTATATGCCTATAAGATTCCAGCCTGGGTTTTCATAAGCGAAGGTGTTATTGCTTTACTAGGGTTAGCGCTAGTATATGGTTACGCTGGTAATTTTACTTCCGTTTTAAAATTACACCCAGCTGGATATTTAGCCTATCAAACTGGTAACATTACGGATAGGGGATCTGGACATCACTATTGGTCTAGTGATTACTCCGATGCAACATTTGCTAGAGCATACGTTGTTTTTCCAACAAGTACATACACAGTTTCAAACAACAACAGACTTGCAGGATTTAGCGTGCGCTGTATAAGAGATTAAAAAAATTATTTTTTTGCTATCTTAAATGTTTTGGTAGCGGTATTGGTTGCTGTAGATGCAGACTTTAGAGTGATAGTAGCTGTACAAACAACATTGGTTGCTAAATTAGTGATCATACCATTAATAGGAACCATTGTACTTGCGGCTAGGGTAGAACTTGATACGACTGAGCCATCAGAATCTTTTTTGACAACAATATCTGTAATTACACCAGCGGTTGGCATTTTTGAAGTAACTGTAATTTTAACTTCTTGCGTAGTGCCTAGCGCTGCATAAATATTTGAACCCGGATCAATATCATAGGTGAAAACAATATTTTCTTCGGTAGGAGGTGGAGGTGGAGGAGGAGTTGGTGTAACACCGCCGCCGCCAGAACCGCCACTGCCTTTACTGCAAGCTGCACTCACTAAAATAACAAAGAGAGAAAACACGATAAGTCGAAAAGAAAGTTGCTTTAACACGAGCCTATAATTTTAATTGTTGTCCTTTAATATTATCCAAATATCATTAAAATTTACCGACTTTGTATTATTTACACGTTGTTTTTATACCTGATTTATAGTGAGTCAGTTATGCTTTATGAAAGCCCTTTGATGGTGTAAGGTGCCCGGTGCGGACGGTTTAATAATCCATTGGCCTCGTCATCATTGATAAACCTTTCATCGGTGGCATTCCAGTATAGTTTCCGCTTCGTTTTCATGGCAATAGAATGCACAATACAGGTAGAGCAGGATCTATGGCCTACTTCTATAGGAGCAATAGGTTGCTTTCTTGATTTTACGCAATCTAGCCAGTTGCCATGGTGTTCGTCGCTTCTATATAGATTAACCTCGTTTTCGCCAATGACAGAAGTAATAATACTAGCATTACTAGCCGTTAGTGCTTTTTGTCCCGACGCTACTACCGGGTCACTGGCACTTGCTTTATAAGCACCCCTCGTTACAAAAATCCATCCTTCGGTACCGATGTATTTGATGCCATTAGGAAGTTCTGTGCTAATGGTCATTTTTACCCCATTTTCATACAAGCCATAGGTTGTAAAATCGCCCATCACATCCCATAAGCCGGATGTTGGATATACGGCATTACCCCAAATTTCTTTAGGTCCAGTGTATTCTGTGTTCATGGCCCAGTGCGCACAATCGATATGATGTGCACCCCAATTGGTAATCATACCCGCGCAATAATTTTCACCACGCATCCATCCGGGTCTACTATAATCGTGTTGTGGATGCACTCTTTTTTCGGTGTAATACACATACGGCGTAGGTCCAATCCAAGCGTTGTAATTTAATGTACTAGGAATTGGCATTTCAGGCTCAACCTCACCACTTGGATCTTTGGGAAGCCCAATAAGCACTTCTTTTAATTTTCCAATGCGTCCGTTTCTTACAAGTTCTGCAGTATATCTAAATTGAGAACTGGATCTTTGCTGACTACCAATTTGTAAAATGCAACCTTGTTTATGAACAGCGTTACTAAGTGCACGACCTTCATGAATGGTAAGCGCAGTAGGCTTTTGAAGGTATATGTCTTTGCGCGCTTCGGCCGCTAAAACACCAAGGTATGCATGCGAATGATCGGGGGTACTAATAAGTACAGCATCAATATCTTTGTTGTTTAATAACTCCTGCGCATCTCCATACATTTTTACACCATCATAGGGTTTGCCATATTTTTTAGTGTAGTAATCGTTTACAAATTGTTTCCCTTCCTTCAATCTTTTACTATCTACATCACATACCGCCATGATATTTGCATGGTTGTATTTGAGGGTTTCAAACATATCGTGTTCTCTAGAAATTCGACCAAGGCCAATGGCACCAATATTAATTCTATTACTAGGGGCATTTGGTCCAAAAACGGCAGCGGGTACAATGGTTGGAAAGCCAACAGTAGCAAGGGTTGCACCGATGGCACCTTTCACAGAAGTTTTCATGAAATCTCTTCTGTTTGGTTTTTTATTTTCTAGCATGGTAAATATTTATTTTAAGGTAATAATTTATTTGATAGGTATTCTGTTTTATTTAAAAATTATTTCACTGAATTCAATTACTTTTAAGGATAAGACACTGCTTTTATGAAACGCTTTTCGATTTTATTTTTTATACCAATCATTTTATCTGCCGCTCCTATTTTGGCACAAAAAAGCGGTGCAAAAAATACCCGCCCCAATGTTATTTACATCTACTTAGATGATATGGGTTATGGTGAGTTGGGTTCTTACGGACAACAAAAAATAAAAACGCCCAACCTCGATAAAATGGCTAGTGAGGGTATGCGTTTTACAAGACATTATTCATCGGCACCGGTTTGTGCACCAGCACGCGCCTGTTTAATGACGGGTAAGCATACGGGTCATTCTTACATCAGGGGTAATTATGAATTAGGTGGATTTGAAGACAGCACCGAGGGTGGACAAATGCCATTGCCAGAAAATACGCCTACCATCGCCAAACTAATGCAGGGAGCGGGTTACACTACTGGGGCCATTGGAAAATGGGGACTGGGAATGCACGATAATACGGGTAACCCTAACGAGCAAGGCTTCGATTATTTTTATGGCTACTACTGTCAAAAGCAGGCACATAATTTTTATCCAACGCATTTATGGGAAAATGGTAAGTGGGATAGTTTGCGCAATCCATACATATATGTGCATCAAAAATTACCAGAGGGCACTACTGCCGATTCTGCGTTTGATAAATTTATAGGAACCGATTATGCCATTACTAAAATGGCGCAAAAAACAAAAGCATTTATTAGTAAAAATAAAGACAAACCATTTTTCTTATACCTACCTTACACGGGTCCGCACGTTTCATTACAAGCACCCAAAGAAGAAGTGGCAAAGTACCTAGGACAGTTTCCGGAAGTTCCTTACCTAGGTTATAAAGGCGGTTATGCTCCTAATAAATATCCGCTTGCTACATACGCAGCCATGATTACTTACATTGATACACAGGTTGGTGAAATATTTGCATTATTAAAAGAATTAAAATTAGATCAAAATACACTGGTGCTATTTTCGAGTGATAATGGTGCAACCTTTGATGTGGGTGGGGTACAAACCGGATTTTTTAATAGTGTTGCTGGTTTTAGAGGAAGAAAAATGGATTTGTATGAAGGTGGTATTCGTGTTCCATTTATTGCACACTGGCCTTCCAAAATTAAAGCAGGAGCGGTTTCTGATGTACCATCGGTGCAGTATGATATGATGGCAACGCTCGCACAGTTAACCAACCAAAAAACGCCTGCAACAGATGGCATATCATTACTACCTACTTTATTAGGAAGCCCTCAAACCCAGGCCAAACGTGGCTTTATGTATTTCGAGTACCCCGAAAAAACAGGGCAAGTAGCAGTTATGATAGGAGATTGGAAGGGCGTAAAATCTGATATCAAAAAAAATAAACAAGCCCCTTGGGAAATTTATAATTTAAAAACAGATCCTTACGAGACCACCAATGTTGCTGCACAGAATCCAGCACTTGCCTTGCAAATGGAAAAGATTTTAAAAGATAATCACAGGCATCCGCACGTTTCTGATTGGGAATTTATAGATGGAAAATTACCTGCTAAAAAATAATTGAAACTTGAAACTGAAATTTATACATAAGATTATTTGTAGTTTTTTGTGCTGCACAATTTGTGTTGCGGAGTTGCGGGTAGACGCGCAAACGAACGTGCTAGTAAGCCCGCAAATTCAAGCCGAATCAAGCATTGCCGCATCAAGCATTGGTGCCAGACCCAATATTATTCATATCATTATTGATGATATTGGCTACGACGATTTTTCGAGTTACGGATCTTTGTATTATAAAACGCCTCATATAGATGCACTTGCAAAAGAAGGTACCATCTTAACTAATTTTTACGCCCCACACGGCACTTGCACACCTACGCGCGCGGCGATTATGACTGGTAGGTATAGCCCACGCGTAAATGACAAAACCGGACTGGGAGTTTTATTTCCAACCAATACCAATGGACTTGATAGCAGTAAAGAAATTACGTTTACTAAACAACTTCAAAAAGTTGGATACGCTACGGCGCTTGTAGGTAAATGGCATTTAGGTCACCTCCCAAAATTTTTACCTCCCGCACACGGTTTTGATAGCTATGTAGGCATTCCGTACCCCAATGACCATGGCCCTGAAAGGCTTGGTAATACTGGCTCTAGAGGCTATCCACCCATTCCGCTGATGCGTGGTAGTGTAAAAGAAAAGGATTTAAACAACAACGAGCTTGCAGAAGTTCCTGCGCAGTTTATTAGAGAAGCTTGTGCGTTTATCAAAGAAAAAGCAGCGAGCAAACAACCCTTTTATTTACAGTATTCAAATATTGAAACGCATACACCTTATTTTATTCCTAAAGGTTTTGAAGGGCGTTCTAACTATGGCGCTTTTGGCGACGCAGTTGCCTACATCGATTATACCGTGGGTGTTTTAATGGGTTATTTAAAACAAGTGGGTCTCGAAAAAAATACGCTGATTGTTATTCATTCTGATAACGGCCCCTTAGTAGAAAAATATCCTGAGCTAGAAGACAGCTATGGAAAATTTGGAATGGTAGACACCAGTTTGCAACACAAATTGCGCGATGGAAAATACCAACAGCGTTTTGAAGGTGGTGTAAGATCTGCGTGTTTTGTAAAGTGGCCTGGCATGATTAACGCAGGCACTGTTAATCAAAACATATACAGTGGTGTTGATTTGTTTACCAGCTTTTTACAAGTAGCTGGCGCCCAAATGCCCGCTGGTAGAGTGATTGACGGGAAGCCCATGATTGAAAGTATCATCACCAATAAGCCGGTGCGCAATACTTTTTATGCATTTGCGCCACAAAAAGAGGTGCAAGGCCTGCGTTATAACAATTGGAAATTAGTACTAACTAGACGTGATGGAAAACCTAACCTACTACTTTTTGATTTGGCCACAGACGCTAAAGAAACCAACAATATTGCTGGCACGAACACAAAAATAGTAGATGCTTTATATGCATTAGCTTTACAAGCACAAAAAGCAGTGGAAGAAAACAAACAGCTGTCAGAAACCAATTCTTTTAATTTTTAGTTTTGAAAAAACAATTTCAATTATATTTCATTTTTTGCTGCGGTCTTTTTTGGACTTGCACATCTGGTGATACAACTGCAAAAGCTATTCAAGATTCTATTCAGGCAAAAAAAGATTCGGCATTACACTGCACGAGTAATATTCCCAATCGTTTTGGTGTTGGCTCTACAACTGACACACTTTCTATTGTAAAAGGTGTGGCAGATAAAGCAGGCATGGTACTCATTAGCGGTGGTGAATTTATAATGGGATGTTCAGACAAAACCGGCCGAGCCGATGAGTATCCGCAGCACGCAGTTACTGTTTCTAGTTATTGGATGGATACCACCGAAGTAACCAATGCGCAGTTTGCAAAATTTGTAGCAGCAACGGGCTATGTTACCACCGCCGAAAAAGCTCCAGACTGGAATGAGATAAAAAAACAACTACCGCCGGGTACACCAAAGCCCGCCCCTGAATTACTGGTGGCTTCATCACTTGTATTTGTAATGTCATCTACGCCGGTAGACATGAATAACCCAGCATCTTGGTGGGCATGGACAAAAGGTGCCAATTGGAAACATCCGCGAGGTCCTGGATCTAGTATTAAAGGAAAGGATAACGAGCCCGTAACACAAGTGTCTTATGATGATGCAAATGCCTATGCACGCTGGGCTGGCAAGCGTTTACCTACCGAGGCTGAGTGGGAGTATGCTGCTAGAGGAGGCTTAAAAAATCAAACATTTCCTTGGGGAAATGAACCGATTGAAAAAGGTGCTACCAAAGCAAATACTTGGCAAGGAAAATTTCCAAATACCAACACAGGTGCAGACGGGTATATGCGCATTGCGCCCGTTGCTAAATATGCGCCCAATGCATACGGCTTATATGATATGAGTGGTAATGTTTGGGAATGGTGTTCCGATTGGTATGATGCCAATTATTATGCATCCGTAGCGCAAAAAAAATTAGTAAACCCTACAGGCAGCAATAAAAGTTTTGATCCTGACGAGCCTACCATTCCTAAAAAAGTAGTACGTGGTGGATCCTTTTTATGTCACGATTCTTATTGTGCAAGTTACCGTGTTTCTGCGCGCATGAAAACGGCTACCGATACTGGACTTGAACACACCGGATTTAGATGTGTAACAGACGCGTCATCTAAAAAATAATAAAAGCATCTTCACCAGTTAGTGTATTATTTTATCAATAACACTAACCTATAACGGTTGTATTTTTTTCTACTCTTTTTATTGGTTATATTGAATCAAAATTGCGTATGAAAAAATGGATCGCTTGCTGCTTATGTTTAAGCATGCTGCAGTTACAGCTTACTGCACAAACCTACCAGCCCAATTGGGAATCCCTTGATGCTAGGCCTGTTCCATCATGGTTTATGAATGAAAAGTTTGGCATTTTTATTCATTGGGGTGCGTATAGTGTGCCATCGTGGGGGCCACAGCACAGTTACTCGGAGTGGTACCAAAATGGTTTGCAAGCAGACAAAGACAATGTGCGCAAAAAATTTCACAAACTACATTATGGTGATATGTCTTATTATGGCTTTGGTCCCATGTTTAAGGCAGATCGTTTTGATCCGGATGCCTGGGCTAAAGTGTTTGAGCAGTCGGGCGCAAAATATATTGTACTCACGAGTAAGCACCATGATGGCTTTGCCATGTGGCCGAGTAAAGAAGCAGATAAAACCTGGGGCTTTCCTTGGAACAGCTTAACCAGTGGTCCTAAAAGAGATTTGTTAGGTGATTTATTTAAAGCCGTAAGAAAAACCAGCGTGCGCGCGGGTATGTATTACTCTTTATACGAATGGTACAATCCACTTTATAAATCTGACATCAATAAATATGTAAGTGACCATATGTGGCCACAAATGAAAGACCTGATTAATACGTATCAGCCCGATGTATTTTGGACAGATGGCGATTGGGATGTGTCGGATGCAAAATGGAAATCGCCAGAGTTTTTAGCATGGTTGTATAACGAAAGTCCAGTAAAAGAAAAGATTGTTACCTATGATAGATGGGGCAGTGGTATTCGTTTTCATCATGGTGGTGTGTATACGCCAGAGTACCAACCTGATTTAGATTTTGAAGATCATCCATGGGAAGAAAGTAGAGGTATGGGATACTCTTACGGATACAATAAAGAAGAAGATATTTGGGATTATAATAGTGCGCAATCACTAGTATTAGCACTGGTAGATAAAGTAAGTAGAGGCGGTAATTTTTTATTAGACATTGGACCTGATGATCACGGAAAAATTCCGCCAATTATGCAGGAGCGTTTATTGCAAATTGGTGCATGGTTAACTGAAAACGGCGAAGCGATTTACAATACCAGACGCTGGATACGCACTTCGCAGGCGTCTGCAAATGATAGCAAAGAAAAAGAATTGTATTTTACGTATAACCCTACCAGCAATGCATTATACGCTATTGCACCCACTTTTAATAATAATGGCGAGTACATTGTTAAAGACCTTGACTTACCAGCGGGCACCAACATTTCTTTTGTTGCTACCAAAGAAAAATGCACTTGGAAAAAACAAGGAAATGATATTGTAGTTACCATGCCAGCGTACAAACCTGCCATGATTAAAGCGCCTTATGCCTATGCGCTTAAAATAGAAAACTTTGGTGCATTTGCTGCAAAACCAAAAATAGAAATCACGTATCCAAACTCAGCACAAACACCAACCGTTACGGTTACTGCACCTGCAGGCGCAGTCTTGCATTATACAACGGATGGAACAAATCCAACGGTATCGTCACCAACGTATACAGCTGCATTTACATTACCTAAAACAAGCGTTGTAAAAGCGCAAATTTTTAATAATAAAAAATTACCTGGTAAAGTAGCGGAAGTAACTGCAAAAGCCTACACCTGGATGCCTGCTGTAAAAACAAGTGGCGCTTTGCAACCAGGCATTGCTTACAAATATTATGAAACAAAAGGCAAACAAAATTTAGCAACACTACCTAGCTTAACACCAGCATTAACAGGGGTTACACAAGATATTAGTGTAGCTGTAAAAAAGCGTGAATCAGAATTTAGTTTACTTTTTGATGGTTATGTAAAAATTGAAAAAGATGGCATCTATCATTTTACAACCCGCTCAGATGATGGTAGTATTTTATACATCGATGATATTGAGGTAGTGAATAATGATGGAGATCATGGATCTGTGGAAGCGGCTGGAAAAGCAGCGTTAAAAAAAGGATACCACAAAATTAGAGTCGCTTATTATGATGGTAGTGGTGGTAACGAATTAACAGCTACTATGCAATTAGAAAACACACCAAAAAATACATTAAACAGTAAACTCATTTGGACAAAAAAATAAAACATGAAAAAAATAATATTTATTGCCGCTACTTTATTTTTTGCAACAGCAATTAATAGTATTGCGCAAGAACACACAGCAAGTTTAAACTACACCGTTCCTACCGATGCTAAAGTGCGTGAAAAGTTAGCGGACTGGAAAAAAATAAAATTTGGATTACTCATGCACTGGGGTACATACAGCCAATGGGGCGTGGTAGAAAGTTGGAGCATTTGTCCAGAAGATGAAGGCTGGACGCAGCGCAGGGGGCCCTATTCGGCGGATTGGTACACTTATTTAAAAGCCTACGAAAATTTACAAACTACTTTTAATCCGGTAAAATTTAATCCAGAACGCTGGGCTGCTGCAGCAAAAGATGCGGGCATGAAATATGTTGTTTTTACCACCAAACACCATGATGGATTTTGCATGTTTGATTCTAAAGAAACCGATTATAAAATTACAGGTTCAAAATCGCCATTTGCAAACAATCCAAAAGCAAATGTTGCGAAAGAAGTTTTTAGTGCATTCAGAAATCAAGGCTTTATGACGGGTGCTTATTTTTCAAAACCAGATTGGAATACCAAAGATTATTGGTGGCGTTATTTTCCACCAAAAGATAGAAACGTTTCGTACGATCCAAAAAAATATCCGCAGCGTTGGGATAATTTTAAAACATTTACCTACAATCAAATTCAGGAGCTCATGACAGGTTATGGTTCTATGGATATTTTATGGCTTGATGGTGGATGGGTAAGACCTAAAAGTAGTATCGATACCACCGTAGAATGGCAAAGAACCATCACCCATAATCAGGACATTGACATGCCTAAAATTGCGGCGATGGCCAGAACGCATCAGCCGGGCCTACTTGTGGTGGACAGAACCGTGCATGGGGAGTATGAAAATTATGTTACGCCAGAGCAACAAGTACCTGCTACTTATTTGCCGTATCCTTGGGAAAGCTGTATTACCCTAGGAAATTCATGGTCTTATGTACCTGGTGACAAGTACAAGTCGTCCCGAAAAGTCATTCAT
Source organism: Sediminibacterium ginsengisoli (assembly GCA_945873615.1). Classification (GTDB taxonomy): domain Bacteria; phylum Bacteroidota; class Bacteroidia; order Chitinophagales; family Chitinophagaceae; genus Sediminibacterium; species Sediminibacterium ginsengisoli_E. Next base: position 201,960 of record CAMCDT010000001.1, read on the forward strand.
ATGCTTACCGATATCATTTCTAAAAATGGCAACCTCTTATTAAACGTGGGTCCAGGGCCAGATGGTGAGTGGGATTCGTTAGCGTATGACCGTTTAGAAGCGATTGGAAAATGGATGAAAACCAATGGTGAAGCGGTGTATGACACAGAAGCAGACCCTAATTTACCGCGTCAGGGCAAGTGGGCTTTTACCAAAAAAGGAACCAGCATTTATGCCATTTACCAAGTAGCAGACAATGAAATTGTCGAAAATTCACTGTCGGTTACCCTACCAGCTGGCATACAAGTTAAAGCCGTATCGGTAATTGGGGGTCCACAAAAGGTGAAATTTACCCAAACAGCGGGTCAAGTTGTTTTGTTTACCACCGATAAATCGATTGTTAAACAAACCGAAGCCCTTGTTTTTAAGATAGTTACAAGCTAAAACAGCACTTTTTTACTATGTATAATTTACACTAAGTAGATTTTAACACCGAAATGTAAAGAATATGTTAATTGAGGGCTAAAAATTGATAATTTCACTGAATAATTCAATCTAAATAAGGCTGAACTTTAAAAAGCTAAATTTTAGCGCTGGACTATTAAAACGATAATCCAGTTCAAGATTTTTATTTAACCAAAATTCTAAACAATGAGGACAAAAATTCGTTTACTGACACTCCTTGTATTGATGTTTGCGGGCACTACATTATTTGCCCAAGACAAAGCAATATCGGGTGTTGTAAAAGACAACACTGGCGCAGAACTTTCTGGCGCTACAGTGTCTGTTAAAGGCACATCAAACAGTGTCATGACAGATGCAAAAGGTAAGTTCACAATCAAGGCAAATGCAAAAGCAACACTTGTTGTTTCTTTTGTGGGTTTCGAAAGCAAAGAAGCTGTTGTTGGCAGTCAATCAACTGTTAACTTCTCTCTTACTCCAGGAACTAGTGCTTTAAATGATGTTGTTGTAACTTCTTTAGGTATTTCTAAAAAGCAAAAAGCATTAGGTTATGCTACAAGCACTATCAGTGCTGAGCAAATCACTGACGCTGGTACGCCAAACTTTGCGACTGCCCTTTATGGTAAGGCGCCAGGTGTTCGTATCGCTGCTACACCAGGTGGTGCAACTTCTGCAGTAAACATTAATATCCGTGGTATCAACTCTATCACTGGTAAAAATGATCCACTAATTATCTTAGATGGTATTCCAATCCGTAACGGTGAAGTTAGAAATGACAACTACTGGGGTGACCAACGTTTAAGAGGTAATGGTTTATTAGATCTTCAAACAGAAGATATCGAAAACATCTCTATCTTAAAAGGTGCATCTGCTGCAGCGCTTTATGGTTCTGAAGCAGTAAACGGTGTTGTATTAGTTACTACAAAACAAGCAAGCAAAAATAGAAAAGGTTTAGGTGTAGACGTTTCTACAAACTATAGCATTGACAAAATTGCTTTCTTGCCAAGATATCAAAACGTTCGTGGATATGGTATTTCAAATTTAATATCTAATGGCGGACAAGATGATGCTGGTTTTATCTATCACGATTTAAATGGTGATGGTATTAAAGAAACTAGAAGTTTATTAAACTATAGTATCAACTTTGGTCCTAAATTTGATGGTCAACCTATTTTAACTTGGGACAACCGCATCATTCCTTACTCTGCACAACCTGATAACTATGCTGGTTTATTCCAAACAGCAACAAACTCAAGCATCAACGTTGCAGTGTCTAAAGCAACTGACAATGCGAGCATTCGTTTCTCTTTAACTAGACAAGCAAACGAAGGTATCAGTATGAATTCTGGTAGTGAGAAAAATACCATGAACTTAAATACAAGCTTCAGACTTTCTCCTAAGTTTACTACAGATGTAATGGTTAACTATATCAACCAAACTATCAACAACCGTCCTTACTCTATTGATCGTATGATCAACAACTTTTCGGGTATGATTGGTCGTTTTGATAATGGTGAGTGGTATATGAACAAAGCAGTAACTTCTAAAGGTTACAGATACCGTACTGGTACCCAACAAAGTGCTACACCTTCAGAAAATATTTTCACTGGTGGCGGCGGCTTTAAAGGTGATATCGCAGACTATGCATGGCGTGTACAAAAGCATCAATTGCTTGAAGTAAGTAATCGTGTAATTGCGAGCATGACCAACAACTATTCAATCTTACCTGATTTAAAGTTACGTACGCGTATCGCTACAGACTTTACTTCTGCTAAAGACGAAACAAGAAATGCAACTGAAGTTCCTTTAGCGTTTGGTAACTCTGGTTACTTTGGTTTAGGTCAAACACAAAACACTACAGTATATGGTGATGTGTTATTAACTTATACTAAAAAAGTTAACAACGATTTAGAACTAAGTGCACTTGGTGGTTATACAGCTACAGACGAAAGTATGTTGCGCATTACCCGTGGTACTTCTGGTGGTTTAAGCACAGAAAATTTATTTGACATTGCTGCGTCAATGAACGTACCTGGTCAAGGATCTTCTCGTATGTCAATCACTAAAGATGCCTTCATTGGTACTTTCAATGCTAATTTCAAAGATTATTGGTTCTTAGAAGCTACTGTTCGTAGAGACCGTACTTCTACTATGAATCCTAATAACAATAGTTTTGCATACCCTTCAGTTAACACAAGTTATATCTTCTCTGACGCGCTTAAAATGCCATCATGGTTATCATATGGTAAATTACGTGGTTCTTGGGGTATCGTGGGTAACTTCCCTGATCCATACTTAGCAAACGTTGCTTATGGTCAAAATACATTAGGTAGCCAAGGTGGTAACCCAGTACTATTTACTAGTATTCCAATGAACTTTGGTAATGATGCAATCAGACCAGAGCAAAAGAAGGAATTTGAATTTGGTATTGAAACAAGATTGTTCAACAATCGTGTAACTTTTGAAGCGAGCTACTATAATGCACAAGTTGTAGATCAAATTCTACCTCTATCATTACCAGCAACTTCTGGAGCTACTTCAATTTTAGCTAACGTAGGTACCCTTAGAAATACGGGTCTTGAAGTTACTATTAGCGGCTTCCCAATCAAAAAAGCAAACTTTAGCTGGGAAACTGGTATCAACTTAGCTCAAAACCAAAATAAAGTAGAGCAATTAGCGCCAGGTTTAACGGAGTTATTGCACGCTGATTATGATGGTAATGCTGCTCAATTAAAATCTGTTGTTGGTCAACCAATGGGAGATTTTTACGCACACCCTATATTGACTAATGCAAAAGGTGAGCAAATTGTTAGACCTGATGGTATCTATGCAATTGATCCAAATAAAATGTACAAAGTGGGTAACGCAATGCCTAAATTAATTGGTGGTTGGTTTAACACTGTTAAGTACAAGAACTTTACTTTAGACGCGATGATCGACTTCCGTTATGGTGGTTATGTAATGCCTACTGGTGTTAACTGGATGATCAGCCGTGGTTTATTAGAAGAAAGTACTCAATTTATGGATAAAGAAAGCGGTGGTTTATCTTACTACAAAGACAAAACGTCTGGCAAGTATACACAAACCAATGCAGCTGCTGGTCCTCAAGGCGAAAAAGTATTCCACGATGGTATGTTATTACCTGGTGTGAAAGCTGACGGTTCTAAAAATGATAATATTGTTCCTCAATCTTATTATTATTGGAACACTTACAACTGGGGTGGTCCTCAGTACAGTGCATCTCGTTATGATTTATACATCGTAGAGAATTCATATGTTAAGATGAGAGAAATTACAATTGGATATAACATGCCAAGCAAAGTTGCTAGCATGATTGGTGCGAAAAAATTACAGTTCTCTGTATTTGGACGTAACTTATTTTATCTATATCGTACACTTAAACACATAGATGCGGAGCAAACTACTGCAGGTTCACGTTGGGCTCAAAACCTAACAAACGCCGGTGGTAACCCTTCTACAAGAAGCTTTGGTGTTATGTTAAGAGCTTCATTCTAAGGTTTACATTTCTCTGAAATTTTTAAAAAAATTATATGAAAAAAATATTATTCATTTCAAGTTTAGCAGTAGCGCTAGTAGTTTCTTCTTGTAAGAAAGCAGACTTCGCTGATAGCTATACAGATCCTTCTAAAATTGCGGTATCTTCTGTAGAGAAGCAATTTTCTGGATTCGTGAACTCAAATCTTGGCTACATCATGCCAGGTTACTGGAACTACTTTGTAGTGCAAAGAATTACTAACAACCGCTACACACAGTCTGTGGGTTGGTCTAATGCAACAGGTCAGTACATACCAGGTGGTGGTGCTGTTTCTGATCATTGGAATTCTTATTACAACTTTTTGTCTCAGTATAAAGAGTTAGTTAAAATCAATAAAGCTTTATCTCCTGCTGACCAAGCAGAGAGAAGAATTTTTATGATCGCTGCTACTATCTATTTCTATGATTACACACAGAAAATGGTAGACGTTCATGGAGATCTTCCTTGGTCTGGTGCTGGTATGTTAAGTACCAACAGTGGAGATTATTTAGCTTCTTTACCTAAGTACGACAAAGCACAAGACATCTACACAAAAATGTTAGATGATTTAAAAGCTTTTTCTACCGAGTTAAACAGCTTAACAATTCCTGCTGCTATTCAAACAGCGTTTAATACCCAAGATTTTATTTTAAAGGGTAACAAAGCACATTGGACTAGATACTGTAACTCGCTTCGTTTAAGAATGCTTACACGTGTATCTGGTTCTATAGAACTAGGTGCAAGAGCTGCTACTGAAATCGCTGCAATGGCTGGTGCTCCTGCTACCTACCCATTAGTAAGTTCAAATGCAGAAAACATACAAATCAATGTATTTAGCTTGAACACACCAGTTGCTGGTAGTAACTTCCAAGGTGGTTTAGAAGATTGGAATGGTAACCTTGCTAATGCAACAATGATCAACCATATGTTAACAAATGGCGATCCACGTTTACCTGTATTATTTGAACCAGGTGATAAAGCTGGTGGCGTATACTTGGGTATCGATCAAATGGCTACTGCTGCTGTAACAGACGCATTAATTTTAACAAATACCGTAGCGATGTACAATCGTTCTACTACAAGTAGAAACTTTTTCTTCCCTGGTATTTTAATTAATGCTGCAGAAGTATCATTCCATTTAGCGGAAGCTCATTTAAAAGCTGGTAACTTATCAGCTGCTAAGGCTGCTTACAATAAAGGTATTGAGCTATCTACAGAGCAATACTATAACATCCGTAAATTAACAACTAACACAACCAGCCCTGCTGTAGTGCCTTACACTGCTGCTCAAGTAACAGCGTATCAAACTGCTCCAGGTATTGATTGGGATCTTGCAACAACTGCTGCTGCAAGACAAGCTCTTATTTCAAATCAACGTTGGTTACATTATAATGTAATTCAACCATTTGAAAACTGGGCTGAAGTTAGAAGAACAGATTTACCAGCTTTAAAGTTCTGGCTTGATGATGCAACACCAACAAATGTTGCACCGCCAACTAGATGGGCGTATCCTTCTTCAGAAAACGTGTATAACAAAGCAAACTATGCTACTGTTAGCGCTAATGATAAAGCAACTAATAAAATTTTCTGGGATAAATAATTGATCTACGAAAATTTTTACACATAAAAATAGCCGCTCGTAAGAGCGGCTATTTTTTTTGAACAAACGAATTGAAAAATGTTTTCGAATAATTATTTCGAATGAGTACTATTTATCAAACTGTACTCTAAAGGCTTTAGGGCAACAGTTTTTTGTTTCTTTAAATAGTTTATTAAAATTTGAAACCGACTTATAGCCGCATGCATAGGCTACTTCAGAGATGCTCCAGTCTGTTTCAATTAAATATTTACAAGCTTGTGCAATGCGCATATCATTTAAATATTCAACAAATTTTTTCTTGTTACGTTTTTTAAATAACCTACAAAAAGATTGTGGCGTTAAATTAGCAAGCTCTGCTACTTGATTTAATGAAATAGGTTGTTTAAAATTTTCATGTACGAATTTATATACGCTGGCTAGTCTGTCTGCACCATCTTTACTTACGGGTTTAGTGTAACCTTCGGTAGTGATGAGTTCGTTGTCTTTTGCGGTAGAAATTAAATGCAGCACTTCAAAAAGTCCAATAACGCGTTCAAAATCTTTTTGCGCTACCATCTTTTCTAATTTAGCACCAATTTTTTTTCTGGTGTCATCGCCTATTTTAATACCTCTTTTTGCTTTTTCAAATAAGGCTTTAATATTACTGGCTTCATCTAATTCGTAAAAATCAGATCCGAATAAGTTTTTATTGAAGTACACCACAATGGCTTTGGCTTTGTGGTTTTGTTGCCCATTGTAATAGGTTTCGTCGTTGAGCCATACGTGTGGAAGGTTTTCGCCAATAAAAACCATATCATCTTCCTTAAATGCCTCTATTTTATCACCAATAATGCGCTTTCCATGACTTTCTTTTACCCATACAAGTTCTAACTCGGGGTGGGCATGAAATGGGGCCATAAATTGTGGCTCATCTCTTTCAAGCACAGAAATATAGCTATTCGGGCTCTGTGTTATTTGTGTTTGAAGTAGTTTCATATAAAAGGTTTTCAGTGTGAATCAATGAAAATTATCCTTACTAGCAAATCGTAGTTAAATCTACCTCAATTTTAACAAAAAAAATTATTTAATATGAACCATAAATTCCTTAATATTAACATTCTTCTTAAATAATTTTAACGATTTGTGTCATTTATTTTTATGAATTTGCAAATAGTAGCGGGTTATTTAAGCAATAGCGGGCCTACACATTAAACTGTACTGAAAATATGATGCAAAGATTTTTGTTGGTATGTGGTTTTATCTTTTTCACGCTCGCCTCTTTTGGTCAGCAAATAGTTGAAGCGCCTCGGTGCGGAGCCGATATGTTTCAACAAATACTTCGTAAAGACCCGCTCTATGTTTCCAAAGAAAATGTGATGAATGAAAAAATAAGAGCGTGGGTACTTCAAGCATCTGGACAAAGAAGCATTCGCATCTCAGCCAATAACGACGGTAATAATAATGTAGTGGTTGCACCAACATCTGTACCTGTTGTAACAATTCCTGTTGTCTTTCACGTTGTCAATCAAAATGCAGCGGCTATTACGGATCAAATGATTATAGATGCAGTAGCAGAATTAAATAAAGCATTTGCACATATTGGCATGTATAGTACTGACCCTAAAGGTGTTGATACCCGCATTCAATTTTGCTTGCCTACGCGCACGCCAGATGGTGGTAAAACAAATGGCATTGACCGTATCAATAGTTATTATCAAAATATAGATGTAGACTTAGAAGGTGGAAATCTTGGCGCATTATCAAATTGGGATCCGTCTAAATATGCAAATATTTGGTTGGTGAATTCGATACAAGGTGAAATTCAACCGAGTGTTTTTGAGTGTGGTAAATGGGAACGGATGGGTTATGGTGGTTATGCTAGTGCTGGCGGTGGACTTGTAGTAAGTAGTTTGAGTACACCACTTGTTGCACATGAAATGGGACATTATCTTTCTTTGCTGCACACATTTACTGGAACAAATTGCTTAAATAATGATTGTACTACAGATGGCGACAAAGTGTGTGATACGCCGCCTGATAGAAGTATAAAGAGTTCTTCATGTACTTCACCAGAAAATTCATGTAATACCGATACCATTTCTGGTCCGTTTACTATAGATGAGCCAGATAACATTTCAAACTTCATGGACTACGGAAGTCCTTGTCCATCAGTGTTTACACAAGGTCAGGCCGACCGAATGATGGCATTTTTAAACGTATTTAATGGCGGCAGTTTATTAACCAGTGATGGTTGTGCCGCACCTTGTTCAGATAATGTAGCTGCCAGTTTTAATTTTGATGCAAATCCACATCCTATAGTTGGAAGCACCGTTAACTTTATCAATACCAGTGTTGGAGCACTCACATACGAATGGTATGTAGATGGCACACTTGTTAGTACTACAAATAATTATTCAAACATATTTACAGCAACCGGAACTTACAAAGTTGTATTAAAAGCGATTACAGCAGCAACAAGTTGCTATAGTACCTATACGGCTAATGCGATTGTTAACTGCGGTGTTGATGCAAGGTTTTCGCCAGACAAAAGAATAATTGCGTCTGCTGCAGGTGTATACAAAGACCCTGTAACGTTTTTAAATAAATCTTATGGTGCTACTTCATATAACTGGTATGTATCTGATGAGTTAGGTGCCAACGAACAAATGGTATCTACCAATACTGATTTGTTATACGATTTTTTAAAACCCGGTAATTATACCATTAGACTTGCAGCAAGCGCTGGCGCTTGTATTAGTAATTCTCCAACGTATACTTTACAAGTAAACAATCCGGCCGCCGATGGACAAATTAATATTTACAGTGTTAATTGTTACAAAAACGATAGTGTTCGGGTAGTTTTTGGTATTCGCAACAATGGCTATGATACCATACCAGCAGGCGTTTCCGTTAATTTTTATGACCGTTATCCAACTGTTTTAGGTCCAATAAAAATGCTGAATAGTTTTGCTACGGATCAAACCATTTTAGGCAAGTGCGAAAAAGTATATACACATATTGTAAAAGCGCCACGTTTAAATTTAGATTCTATTACACTTGTATTTGATGAAGAAAATAGTGTTATAGAATTAAATGAGGCGAATAATAGTTCTAGTAGAAAAGATTTTAAATTTAGGTTGATTGTTATTCCAAACGATACAACGGTATTAGTGAATACTACACTTGTAATCAAAGACAGTACTGCGCCTGATAAATTAGCCTCTATTAAATGGTCTTCTAGTAAAGGCTTGTTGAGCTGTACTACTTGCTCAAATCCTGTATTATCTGTTATTGATACAACATTCGTTAAAGCAAGCGCTATCAGTATATTTGGTTGCGAAGATTCAACAATTGCAAATATTAAAGTATTTCCGGTTGATGCATCGATCAATAATTTAATGGTTCATTGTTATAAAAACGATAGTTTACAATTAACGAGTACGGTGTGTTTAGACAATCAGTACACCAGTTTATATCAGCCTACTCAAATCAGGTATTTTGATAGTGATAGCACACTGCCTACTAGTAAATTTTTGGGTTCAGGATCGATTTTGGCCAGTCAATCATTTACCGGAAACTGCGCAACTATTACGCATATTGTGCGTAATCAAAATGTAACCAATGTGGTTGCTTATTTAAATAGTGGACTTACGCCTTTCGAAAATAATACTGCAAACAACAAAACAAGCGTAGCGTATATTCCATTTTCAATTCGTTTTAATCCTACACAAATAGATGTGTACCGTGGTGATCCAACTACTTTACTGCCTATTAATAGTGGCGATAAAGCAACCACAATTGTTTGGAAACCGGCGCAGGGGCTTAGTTGTACTAATTGTTTAATGCCAGTATTAACCACTAATACCAATACCTTATTAAAGATTGTTGGAACCACCGCTCTTTTTTGTAAAGACTCTGCTACACTTCAAGTAAATGCATATCATAGATCACATATTGCACTACCCAATGCTTTTTCACCCAATGGCGATGGTTTAAATGATGTGTTTTATGTGATAGCAGGGAAGGATGTAAAGCAGGTGAAACAGTTTCAGGTATTTAATAGGTGGGGTCAAAAAATGTTTGAAAAAACAAATGGTAAAACCAACGATACTAATTTTGGATGGAATGGTTATTACAATGGACAGCTAGCTTCACAAGGCACATATGTATATCAAATAGTTATTGAACTGCTAAGTGGTGAATTAGAAATACATAAAGGTAATATTAGCATTGTAAGATAAGTAGCATGAAAAAAATATTTTTATTTATTGCCGTGTTACTTGTTTATGGATATTCCTATGCACAGGATCCACACTTTTCCCAATTCTTTGCTTCTCCATTAACCATCAATCCTGCCAATACCGGAAATTTTAATGGAACAATTCGCGCGGCTTTAAATAGTAGAACACAGTTGCCTGAATTCAATAATCCATACGCGACAAAAACACTATCATTAGACGCGCCTATTTTTAAAAAATATATCAAAGACGATGATAAATTAAGTGTTGGGTTATTGATATTATCAGATCAGAGCGGCAATAAATTACTCAATGATAATAATATTGCAGCTTCTGTAAGTTATAGTAAAGCACTCGATGAAAATGCCAATCATTCTATTGCACTTGGTTTTCAGATAAATTATAGTATGTACCGCTTTGATCCGTTAAAAGCTAATTTTGAAGATCAATTGACAGCGGGAGGATTTACGGGTACTTCAGCAGAGATGATTTTAGGAAATAACTTCACAAAAAACACCACTGATATTAATGCAGGCATTTTATATACAGGATCTACTTCTGACAATAATATATTTTATCTTGGCGCTTCTTATTATCATTTTGCAAAACCTACGGTAGGCTTTATTACGCCAACCTATTTTACAAATAGCAGGATAAATATTCATGGCGGTGCTTATTTTGCTTTATCAGACGCAGCATCACTTCATACCAGCTTTCAATATCAACAGCAAGGTAAGACCAACGAGCTTTTAGTTGGCGGTGCTTTTAGTTATTATTTGGGAACAGAGAATGGACTTGAATTATATGCTGGACTTTGGAGCCGAGTAAAAGAAACCATAATTCCATACGTTGGTCTCGAATGGAATCATTTCAGAGCAGGCTTTACGTATGACATTGCTGCCGGCACTACACTAGCTTCTTCGAGATTTTATCAATCTTCTGAATTCTCACTCATTTACATATTGGACAATAAAAGCAAGGCTTTTAAATTAAGATGTCCAAAATTTTAAGCTCGTTCCTATTTTACAAATAAGGTAACAATAAAGTATGTGATGGCAGCAAGTGTTGCACTCACAGGAATGGTAAGTACCCAAGCCCACAATAAATTAGTTGTTACACCCCATCTAACAGCACTTAAACGCTTGGTTGCACCCACTCCAATAATTGATCCTGTAATGGTATGCGTAGTTGAAACTGGTATACCCATTTGCCCTGTAAAAAATAAGGTGAACGCACCAGCAGTTTCTGCAGCAACGCCTTCTAATGGTGTTACTTTGGTGATTTTTGAACCCATTGTTTTTACAATTTTCCAACCACCACTCATAGTACCAAGACCAATTGATAGGTAACACGCAACAGGAACCCAAGTTGGTAGTTGACCAAAATCTTGAATACTTCCACTCGCAATTAACGCAGCTCCAATAATGCCCATTACTTTTTGAGCATCATTGCCGCCATGTCCAATACTAAATGCAGCTGAACTAAAGAGCTGTAATTTTTTGAACATATTAGCAACTGTATAAGCTGTAGGCGTTTTTATTTTTTCAACGTACAAATAAATTAAAATAAAAATCAAAGAAGAAATCAAAATACCATATACAATCATAGAGTTATCTGCCTTGTCAATTTCTGCGGCAAAAGACTTTTCGATGTTAAATTTCTCAATTTTACCTTTTACTTTTTCTATGTTTTGTGGCTTAATCGGATAAATAGCATTTACTGCATTAATTGCAGAATCTATAGAAATTTCACCAGCTAAATATGATTTTAATGGTTCTTTATAACCTTCCGTTTTTTCTTTCGCAATGTTATATTCTGCTTTTGCTAAGTTGTCTGATGGGGCTTTTGATTCTAACACCAGGTAGTCATTTGCATTTCTAACAGCATCTTTAATTTTACTTGCAGCAGCACTTTTAAGCCATCCGCTATCATTTGCTATTTTAGCAATTGCATTTGCGCTCGAATTATCAAAGTCTTTAATTAGGGGATTAAGATGGTTGTAATAGACGTTTGCGTTGTCTAGTTTTTCTTGATTGCTTGCAAGCTTTGCAAGTAGTTCACTATTACCCTGTTTGGTTTCAAGCTCCTCTTTAATGGTAGCTATCTCTTTTTTGTATTTGTCAATACCATAAAACTTTTGAACGTTCTCGTTCATTTTATTGGATTCAAAATTGTCAAATAATACTGCTGTAGCAAGGGTTACTGCAATAATGATTGCTATTCGAAGCCAAATGTTGCGCATGATAGTTACAACCGTAATAAACACCGAAATAATGATACCAATAATAGGGGCTAAAAAAATGAAAAATACTGTCATTAAAATGGTATGGCTATCTACAATTTTTGCCCAAGGGTAATTGATCCCTTTTACCATTAAGGCATGGGCAATTGCGGCCCCAGCAAATCCACCAATTAAAGTGTGTGAAGAGGAAGAAGGTATGCCATACCACCAGGTAAGTAAATTCCAAAAAATTGCTGCTAATAGACCTGAAAAAATTACCGGTAGCGTAATAAAATCTTTAAAAACCGTTTTACTTATGGAGTTGGCAACAGCGTGGTCTTTAAAAATAAAAAATGCCACTACGTTAAACAACGCTGCCCATAGTACCGCCTGAAAAGGGGTTAAAACTTTTGTTGAAACAACGGTAGCAATTGAGTTTGCCGCGTCATGAAAACCATTGATATAATCAAATATTAACGCTAATGCGATAATGACAATTAATAAACTCATTATTCTTAAATTAAGCGTACTTGATAATAATTGATTCAATTACATTTGAAACATCTTCGATTTTGTCTGTAGCAATTTCAAGAACTTGATAGATTTCTCTTTTTTTGATGATGATTTTAAAATCATTTTCCTGTTCAAATAATTTTTCGATACTCATATCAAAAACGTCATCTGCTTGATTTTCGATGCTATTAACCTTAATCATTGCATCAGTCATTTCTTTGATATTTTTCATATCGCGAAGACCTAATACTGCTTTTTTAGTTTCGATGGTACCTTGTAAAATAAGCTCTGTTAATTTATGGATACCTAAATCGTTAGGATTGATTTTGTAAAAATTAATTTTTTTAGCTGAAGCGTAAATATAATCTGCAATATCATCTAGTGAAGTAGCTAGGTAGTGAATATCCTCTCTATCAAATGGGGTAATAAAATTTCTTCCTAGCTCCGTAAAAATGTTATGGGTTAAATCGTCGTTGGTGTGTTCTAATGATTCAATTTGTGCTAAAATACTAGCTCTTTTATCAGGGTCAGCTTCGTTCACCATTTCTTTAAGTTTGATACCCATTTGATGTACGTGCTCTGCTACTTCTTCAAATAATTGGTAAAAAACGCGGTCTTTTGGTAAAAATACTTTGAAAATAGAGTTAAAATCCATGACAATTTTTGTTTAATTAATTGATTGTAAAGGTCTTGAAATCCAATTCAAATCGGGATTCGGCTATATTATCAAATTGTTAACTCGGAGATTACTAAATTAATTAACTAATTGATAATCAATAATTTAAATTAAAGCTAGATATTGCCAAAATTTTATATTTCCTTTTCAAGTTCTAACGCATGTAAAAGGTCTTTGTTTACCTGTAAGAACCGGTTCATTAGGTATAGATAGTAGTCGCACCTCAATTCAAATTTGTTGGTATGGATACTAAAATTAGGGCTAAGAATAGCAGCTTTAAATGCTGGATTTCTTTTGTTGTAATCTAACACTTGTTGATGCGATAATTTTGCAAAACTTTTTCGTACTTCTGAATTGATTGAATTACCTATTTGCATATCAGATCGGACATATTCGTTAAGATCATCGTCTAAATTCCTATTGTTATCTGAAAGTTTAACACTGAGCTCTTCATAATATTCGGCAATCAATTGTTTGACAGGCAAAGATTCAATAACGCTTAAGCTGCCAGTTGCAATCGTGTTTTTATAAGCCGAATTGTTTGAAAAAAAGCTATCACCAACATTTAGAGAATCATATTTGTTGGAAACATAATTAATATAATCGCCTTCACTCATTATATGGTTATGGTGCTGGTAAGCAGCAAATTTTAAATCTTCAAATGTTTTAATTGCATTAGTATATTCTATAATCCGATCTTGCAATTTTGCAGAATCTCTTTTTAAATCCTCCACCATTGCTAGTAAATTCTGATTTTTTCTTTCTATTACTATCTGATGCTCTCTTACATTTTCAGCAAAAAAACCTAAGGTCACTGCAAAAAACAGCATAAAAAATTCTAGTAAATATTCTGACCACTTTTTTTTGTGTGCTGGGTGATGTGCGTGATGTACTTCCATTTTTAATGATTGTTGTTTTCTAAGGCATCGTGCTTTATAAGGTAGTTCCTAAGTAAGCTTAACAGTTCGTGACACTGAGCTTGTGTAGGCTCTATATAATCTTTATTGGTCGATTGTCTAATTGTCTGTAACATTCCTAAAATAGCAATATAATTATCCCAATCTAATTGCTCTTTTTTTATGATTTTTAGATTGCTTGGAATTGGCACTTTAACAACTATTTTATTGCTATCAATTTTTAAATTATCTAAAGCAGCTCTGAAGAAATTAAACTCAAAATGTTTAATTGAAATAGGGTCTAGCATTCTGTCTATATAACCAAATTCACGCTGTTCTCTTAATTTAAGGCCAGCAGTATAACTTGCATATCGCTGAATAGCGGCTTTTAATTCGTCTGATTCTAAAAATTTTAAAGTCCCAGAGTTTTTTACTTCATCTAATGCAAGCGTATTCATTTGGTGTAGCATTCTTAATGACATATATCCATGCGCGGCATAAACGGCTGGTATTTCTTCGTCTAGCTTATTGTTGTTATAATAGGCATTGATGATTTCAAAACAACTATCTTGCCTGTCTCTGTTTCTTTTTACTCCAGCATAGCCAATAGAATCGTACGTAACATCTACGTATAAATTTTTGGCACTGATAAGTGCTTTTTTTGTTTCTACATAATGCTCTCTAACATTTTCGGCCCCATAACCAAGTGTTACCGCAACAAAAATCATTAAGCCTTCTAATAAATATTCTTTCCATGGCTTTGCATGTGTAGGAATATGTGGGTGGTGATGTACTTCCATTTTAATCTATTAGTGATGTTCTGATTTTAATAATTTAATTAGTTTGCTATTTTCTTCTTTAGCAAATTTGAGGGCTAGTTGATATACAAATATTTGATTATAGTATCTTTGTATATCGTAAATGAATTTTTCTGATTGTAAAAGATTTTTTGTTTCTTGTAAGCTTAGCATAAAATTTAAATAATTACTTGGTTTATTTAAATCATAGTTTGTTGAGTCAGTCTTAACTTTTCTAATTAATGAACCAATTCCAATTGGTAAAATTCCATTGAGTTCAGTACCAACCTGATCAAAAAAATTATTATTACTTTCTATTCTTTTAAATACAACTTCGTAATAATAAGATAAGCTATTCTTTAATTCCTCTTCCTCTACATAACTGAGTAAACCACTCGATTGCATATTTTTAAATGAACTATTGTTCACATAAAGGGTAAATGTAGTTGCTAAGATATCTGGAAATACCTTTATTGAATCGATTATTTGATCTTGATTAATTGATTTGTTTTTTGCCAAGTATAAAACATTAAGCAATCTGTCAAATGTCTTAAAGGCATTTTGTTCATCTATTAAAATACTATCAATTGTAATTGCGTCTTGTTCAAGATCTTTTAAGATGGCAACCTTATTTTGCTCGATACGGTGCGAAATAATGCTGTGCTCTCTAATGTTTTCTGCAAAAAAACCAAGGGTAACTGCTGCAAAGAGCATAATAAATTCTGTAATATACTCTTTCCAGTTTTTTGGTTTGTGTGAGTGATGATGTACTTCCATGGATATTAAATTCCGTTGAAAATAAACTTTATTTTTGAATTTCCTTAATTTACACGCAATGAATAATAGTGCAACAATTGAACGTATAAAAAAGTTGATTTTTGGTTCCGTCTATCCTTTGTATTTAGCAAAAGTGGAGAAAAAAGGTAGGACAAAAGAGGAGCTAGATCAGGTGATCACTTGGCTTACTGGGTTTAGTCAAAAACAAATAGATAAGCATATTAAAGACAGGTCTAGTTTTGAATCTTTTTTTGCAGCGGCTACACTTCATGCCAATGCTCCACTCATTACTGGTGTTATTTGCGGTTACCGCATAGAGGAAATAGAAGACCCGCTTACTAAAAAAGTAAGGTATCTAGATAAGCTAGTGGACGAGCTTGCAAAGGGCAAAAAAATGGATAAAATTTTACGGGGAGCTTAATATTTGATTTTATTTTTTTGTTGCTTGTAATTTATGGAAACTGATATATGAGGCTAATAATAGTCCAAAAAATAATACTGCCATTAAACCAAAAGGTACAAATGGATCACCCACTGCAATATGTGCAACAAGCGCAGAAATATACATAATTCCAAAACCTACATACGCCCATTCTTTAAAGCGTTTAGGAACTGCAGGTACAATAAGTAATACTAGTCCAATGAGCTGTCCAATACTTATTTCTAGCGAAAGATACCGTGGGATAAGCACGTGCTTTGAACCTTCTATAGCCATTTCTGAATTCATTTGAACAGCACTTAGGGCAAACAGGCAAATAATAGTAGTGCTTACCCAATAGATAATCTTTGTTGTTTTCATGTATTGAATTTAAGGATATAAATGTACTCAAAATGTTGAGGTGCTAGATAAATTAATGTTGAGAATCGTCTTGCATATTTATTTAACTTTGAAAGATGCAAGTAGCTGTTTTAAGAATCTTTAGAAAAGTGCACCGTTTAATGGGGGCTGTTTTATTTATCTTCTTTTTTGTTGTTGCAATAACTGGAGTTTTACTAGGTTGGAAGAAAAACACAAATGGATGGCTTTTGCCCGCAACTTCCAAAGGAACTTCTACCAATCTTGCAGTTTGGAAACCAATAGCAACTTTACATACAATTGCGGATAGTGTGTTGCTAGAGCGTTTTGATAATTCGTTAGCCACTGATTTAGACCGTATCGATATTCGAAAAGATAAGGGTATTGTTAAGTTTGTATATGCTAAACATTATTGGGAGGTTCAGCTTGATGGAGCCACAGGTAATGTGTTACAGGTTAGCCTGCGCAAATCAGATTTTATTGAAGACATACATGACGCTTCCTATTTAGATACTTATTTTAATACCAAAGGAGAGCCCATAAAGCTTGCTTACACACTCATTATGGGCACCGCTTTATTTTTATTTTGTACTACAGGCTTTTGGCTATGGTATGGCCCTAAACTTATTCGCAATAAAAAAAGAGGCTAATTATCAAAACTTATTACCATCTTACAATTAGGCATAGTAATTGTATTTTTTAACGAATGATATTAATAGTAATAGGTTTTAGCCTATGTTTTCGTAATTAATTTATCGTTGCTTTATGTTTTCTTTTAAATACTTTTTTAACTACAAAATAAATAATTAAAGCGGATAACACACCCGTTAAAAAATCTGTTAACGGTACCATAACTGCAGTATAAACTAACATAGAGAATTCGAATTTTCCATGGTTCTTTACTTCAATTATTTCATGTGACTTTATCATGTTACTTGCAACCCAAACCAAAATACCTCCGATACAAGCCATTGGTACTAGTTCTAAATATTGTGCTAAAAAATAGGCCATACCTAATTTTAAAATTGCTTTGAAATATCCTGCTAAGGGGGTTTTTGCTCCAGCTTTGATGCTTGTTGCTGTCCTGGCAAGAGCGCCTGTACATGGGAAACCTTGCACTAATGGAGTAATAATTTGAACCATTCCTTGTCCAAAAAATTCTTTATCTGGATTAAATGGTGTTTTATCATTTTTTGCAAGTTTGTCAGCCATTGAAGAACACAATACACTTTCAACACCTGATACAAAAACTATTCCAGCTACAAAATATAATATGTCTAAAATAACACCGCTATTCATTTCTGGAAGAAAGGGCATTTGTAGTTTGAAAAAATTATTTGGAATTGAGCCATATAAGTCTCTAACTAACAATATATTTTTATCCGATAATAGTGTATTAGCTAGAATAGTTGCTGTACCCATTGCAATAACTGGACCAGGTATGTAAACAGAAATTTTTAATAAATATTTTGCTAAAACGAAAGTTATTAGACCTAAAAAAATAGTCCATCCATTTATGATAGATAAATGGCTAAACATGTATGAAATCTTTTCTATGAAACCTCTATTACTATCGCCAAGTAATGCTTGATAACTATTTAATCCTAAAATATCTTTAAGATTTGTCATTGCGATGGCAATGGCGATTCCTACAGTAAAACCAACAATAATTGAATTTGGAACTAACTTGGCATATTTTCCAACTCCAAAAATGCCCATAGTTACTAAAATTATACCTGAAATAATCGATACTAAAACTAAAAAGCCATGCGCTGATTCAAATGTCAAACCTTCTGGATTATATTTTGCCATTAATCCAGCAATTACAGGAATAAAAGCTGCAGTAGGCCCATAAACTTGGTATTTTGAACCGCCAAACGTTCTGCCTACAACACATGCCAAAGCTCCTGCTATTATACCATGTTCAGGCCTCATTCCCATTGCCATAGCAAAACCCATTGCCATTGGTATAGCAGTCATAGCTACAATAAGTCCTGCACTGAAGTCTTGGTATACCGTTTTCGCCCAATTATCTTTTTTTAAATCTTCCCAGCGGGAATCAAAAAAAGTAAAAAAAAGTTTTAATCTACCTATTGGCGTGGTTGGGAATTTAGCTTTATCCATTGTTTATTTTATTACCACTCAAATATATGTCATATGAGTTAAATGAAGGAGACAAGATTTCGAACTAAAATATTTTTATTGAATAGCTCTAATAATTTTCAAGTGATGGTTGGTGTGAACTGTAAAAAAACGAAGCGTTTTAGGTACAGTTAAATCACCAAAAATAGGATGTGTAAAATATTTATTTTGCTGGGTGGTACTAAGTGTTTGCAAATTGGCCTTTGCAATTTCTATTTCTTCAATAATCTCTTCTTTGGAAATTGTTTTTTTAGGAATTACAATATTTGGCGCTTTGACTTTACCCCTTGGAATATGATTGGTTAGCATAATCAAGTAATAAAGGCCGCTAAATGTAGGCTTTGCTTGTGAAGGGTCTGAATTTACAATGGCCTTTGTTATGGTATTGATTACCTGACAACTATGGGCTATATGCCAGCCTATTGTTTCATTAGAAATTGAGTCATTTAGATTTTGGTGCAATTCGATATAGCTTTCCAGTTGGATTAGTTGGGCTATGTTTTTATCTAAACTGCGCTTACTCATGCGATAAATATAGACATTATCCTTCTTTTTTACTATTCGATTGTAGTAGTATATCAATTTTATCGATGAGCAAGTGAATGGTATTATTTGTTACTTCTTCTACTTCTATGCCTGTTTTTATGCCACCCACATGGTTGGGGGTTGTCATAAGTTCATAAAAGCTTAATTTAAGTGCACCTGCAATTTGATCGATACGATCTACAGAAATATCTGTTTTACCGGTTTCAATTTGACTGAGTGCACTTGGTGTGATAGATAATTGTTGCGCCAGAGTGCCTTGCCTAATGCCCAAAGCTTCTCTGTGCCTGCGTATATTTCTACCGATTATCTCTTTAATTTTCATAAATCAAATTTAATTTAATTTAGCTTAATCTTAATTTTCGATGTTAAATTATTTTTTTAAATATTTACAATTAGTTAATTTACTGTAAAACAATGATATATAAAATAATACATTGAAAAAACTCAATTGTAACAAATTAACTTAAAGATAATTAAATATAGTTTAAGTACACCTTAACATATTTATTAAATATGGTTATATTGCAAGCACCAATTAATAGCTATGAAAAAAGTCTTTGTCGTTTGTTTGTATTTGCTCTTCTCTTTTACGAATAGTTTTGGTCAAGGAGCTAAAATCGATTTTTCTCAAAAGCCACCTAATCTTGACTCTCTACTTCCAAAAATAGCAGCGGAAAAAAATGATAGCGCTAGATATTATTTAGCCTTGTCGGCATTAACGATTTCCGAAACCAATCCGGTTGAGGATATGCATAATTCTGAAATTATTTTATTGCACGGCCAAAAAAATAATGATTTAGTATGTCAGTTGTTAGGCTATGCTTGTTTGTGTTACGATTATATTGCTTTTGGAAATAAAGTAAAAAGTTTAGAGTTTGGTATTAAAGCAAATCAAGTTGCCGAAAAAGCCAATGATGATAGATTAAAAACTTTTGGCAAAGCCATGCTAGCCCTCACTTATTTAACAATGGGTGATTTTGAAAAGTCTATTTCATATAATAAAGCAGCTATTGAAGCGGGTTCTAAATATGAACCTGACATTATTTCTATTTGTGCGGTCAATGATATGGGCACTATTTATTTAGCTATGGGCAAAATTGATTCGGCACTTATTTACACACAAAAAGCGTATGAACTTGCAATCAAATCAGGCATTAAGTATTGGCTAACTTCTACTTATTTACAATTTGGCAGTATACATGCCGCCATGAAAAATTCTGGGTTAGCATTAAATTATTGGAATTTAGCATTAGAGGAAGCAAATAGAATTGGCTCTCCTAAATTTGCAAGTACTGCATATAATGCCATTGCTCAATACTACTACGCTTCCAATCAAACAGATTCGGCTAAACTCTATGCCACCAGGGCTATTTCAAGCGTCAAAAACACTGCTTTTTATACCTTAAATATAGATCCAGCAAAGCTTTTATTAAACATATATCATGATAACAATATTGACAGTGCTTTTAAGTATTCTGAAATATATAGAATAGCAAATGATAGCGTTTCTAATATCAGAGCGCTGCAACAAGCACAGTTAATGGCTGTCGAAGAAGAAGCCCGACTTGCAGAATTAAAACTAGAAACAGATCAATCAAATGAAGCGCGCAAACAAAATTTAGAATATACTTTTTTAGGACTTGGAATTATTAGTTTTTTAATGGTATTTATTTTATTTAGCAGAAAACATATTACGAATACAAAAGTGATTCAGTTTTTAAGTGTTGTTTCCTTGTTAATGGTGTTTGAATTTATCAATTTATTAATCCATCCAGTTTTAGAAAAAGTAACACATCATTCGCCTTTTTTAATGTTGTTAAGTCTTGTGGCATTGGCAGCACTATTAATTCCTATTCACCATAAACTGGAACATTGGGCCGTTAATAAATTAATTGAAAAAAACAAACAGGCCAGATTAGAAGCTGCTAAAAAAACAATTGAACAATTAGAAAAAACGGCGCATTAATATGTCTAGATTTTATAAGTGTATGCTGTTTACGCTATCATTGCACCTATGCATGATTGCAACTGCACAAAAAACAACGGTTTGGATTGTTAGACACGCAGAAAAAGACACTGCATTTGTAAACCGCCAAGATCCAGATTTAACGGCTACGGGTCAGCAAAGAGCAAAAGATTTGGCAACATTTTTGCAAAACGAAACAATTATAAAAGTTTATTCTTCCAATACCAAAAGAACCAAGCAAACAGCAAAGCACGTTATAGCCCCATTAGAGATGTATAATCCTAATAATTTAACGGGCTTACTTGACTTAATCACGAAAAATGCAAATGGTAAATCAGTATTAATTGTTGGTCATTCCAATACTGTTTTAGAAACGATTGAAGCATTTGGTGCCAAGAGGCCCGTAACGCTATTATCAGACGATGATTACGATTACATATTTAAAATAGAATTAGAAGCTAGTAAGCTTGCTGTGGTGAGCTTCTATCACTTTGGTCAGTACCATAGAGGCGGAACAGCTACTATGAAATAGCATTAACCTATTTCTTTTTAAAAAGGTCCCACAAAAGTTTAGATTTTAAAGTAGTTCGGTTAATTTACAAACTCTAAACTACTTTATATGTTTAAAAAAGCGGTTCTATTTGTAACCCTATTTGTTGTTACGATTGTTGGTCAAGCACAAGAAGTGCCAACACCTAAATCTCATTTTGGATTTAATATTGGCGATAACTATCAGTTGGCCAATTACACGCAAACCGAATCCTATTTACAAAAGTTAGCAGCCGTTTCTAAAAAAATGAAGCTACAAAGTATTGGCATTACCGAAGAAGGGCGTACACAGTATATGGTGATTGTTTCTGATCCTGCAAACCTGTCTAAACTGGCTAAGTATAAATCCATTTCTCAACAAATGGCAAGAGCAGAAGGCATATCGGATGCTACTGCTAAACAACTTGCCAATGAAGGTAAAGCAGTTGTATGGATTGATGGTGGCCTGCACGCCAATGAAGTACTTGGTATTCATCAGTGGATAGAAACCTTGTATCAACTTTTATCGCGTAATGATGATGAAACAAAAAGAATTTTAAAATCTACGATTATATTATTTGTGCACGCCAATCCGGATGGTCAAGAACTTCAATCAAATTGGTACATGCGTAATGCGGATACTTTAAAACGCAACACGGCCAATTTACCAAGGCTCTATCAAAAATATATTGGTCATGACAACAACCGTGATTTTTATATGACCAATATGAGCGAGTCGCGTAATATGAGCTTGCAACAATATGTAGAGTGGATGCCACAAATTTTATACAATCACCACCAAACTGGTCCGGCTGGAACCGTTGTGGCAGGCCCTCCTTACCGTGATCCATTTAATTATGTGTATGATCCATTATTGATTACTGGTATTGATCAGTTAGGCGCAGTTATGAGTTCAAGACTCAATGCCGAAAATAAACCAGGTTATACCATGAAAAGTGGTTCGGTATATTCTACATGGTGGAATGGTGGTTTAAGAACAACTGCCTACTACCATAATATTGTTGGTCTCCTAACAGAAATGATTGGAAATCCTACACCCATGAAAATTCCATTTGTTCCTTCGAGGCTTATTCCTAATAGTGGTACACCATTTCCAATTGCACCACAAAAATGGTATTTCAGAAATTCCATAGATTATTCCGTATCATTAAACTATGCAGTATTAAATTATGCTTCGCGTCATAAAGATGAACTACTCATGAATATATATACTATGGGTAAAAATTCTATCAATGCGGGTAACAAAGATTATTGGACACTATCTCCAAATAAAGTTGAAATGGTGAACGAATTGATGAAGGCAGATCAAAAAGCACAGCGCTCAGATACCATTGCACTGCAGATCTACGATAAAGTTTATAAAAATCTAAAGCTGCGTGATGCACGTGGTTATATCATTCCAATAACGCAAACAACTACTGCTACTAATTTTGTAAATATTTTAATTAAGAGTGGTATTCGTGTAGAAAAGGCAACCAAAAACTTTGAAGTAAATGGTAAAAGTTACGAAGCGGGTTCTTATGTTGTTAAAACCAATCAGGCCTTTAGACCACACGTGATTGATATGTTTGAGCCGCAAGACCACCCTAACGATTTTCAATATCCTGGTGGGCCACCGGTAAGACCTTATGATGCAGCAGGTTGGACACCAGCTTACACCATGGGCCTAGAGTTTGACCGCATACTGGAACCATTTGATGGTCCATTTGAAACCATCCCGTATGGTCAGGAGCAAAAACATGCCGGTTCATTTTCAAATTTAGCAGCAGCTGTTGGCTACACATTTGCCACCAATGAAAATGCAAGTTTTGTGCTTGTAAATGATTTATTAAAAGAAGGTATTGAAGTAGAAAAAACAAGAGAACATTTTTATGTAGCTGCTTCAGATAAAGCTGTTGCTATTTTAGAAAATGCAGCTGTAAAAAATGGTGTAAAAATAAAGGGGGTATCGCAAAAGCTTGCTTCAAATAGTATTGCTGTTAAGCCTAGTAGAATAGCATTATGGGATGTATATGGTGGATCTATGCCTTCGGGATGGACGAGATGGATTTTTGAACAGTATCATTTTCCATTTACACTTGTCTATGCAAAAGAAATTGATGCGGGTAATTTAAAAAGCAAGTATGACGTTATATTATTTGTAGGTGGTGCGGTTCCTGCATTTCGTGCAGAGGGTTCTGGAAATATTAGCTTTGAAGGTAGAGCGCCCAATGAAAAAGATATTCCAGAAATGTACCATGCCCGGCTTGGAAGAATTACTGCAGAAAAATCTATTCCAGCTTTAAAACAATTTGCAGAAGAAGGGGGCACAATTATTACTGTAGGTAGTAGTGCAAATTTAGCTTACCATTTTAAATTACCTGTGCGCAATGCGTTAGTAGAAATGGTGAATGGAAAAGAACGCCCACTCCCTGGCGAAAAATTTTATATTCCTGGATCTGTAATGCAGGTAGCAGTTAATAATAAGCTTTCAGCTAATTGGGGTATGAAGCCAACGGCAGATGTTTATTTTAGTGCAAGTCCTGTATTTAATTTGCTACCTAATGCTACTTCTAGCGGTGAAATAACACCACTTGCTTGGTATGCATCAGAAAAAACGCTTCGTAGTGGTTGGGCATTTGGACAATCATACCTAAATCAAACAGTAGCAGCATTTTCTGCTACTGTGGGCAAAGGTAAACTAGTGGTGTATGGTCCTGAAATTACCTTTAGAGGTCAAACGCATAGTACGTACAAGATGCTGTTTAACCATTTGTACCAAGATAATTAGATTATGCTAATAAATAAAAAAAACCCTAGCAATTAATATGCTAGGGTTTTTTTATAATGTTTTAAAACTAATCGAATGATTATTTAGGTAATACAACTGAATCAATTACATGGATTACACCATTTGATGCAGTTAAATCTGCTGCAACAACTGTTGCTGAAGCACCATTTTCGTCAGTCAACGTTACTTTACCTTGTTTGATAGAAGCTACAAGTTTATTACCACTAACTGTTGTAAGTGATAAAGAACCACCATTTGCTTGAATCGCTTTAACTACTGCTGCAGCATCAAATGTGCCTGCAATAACGTGGTAGGTTAAGATTTTAACTAAAGTTGCTTTGTTTTCTGGCTTTAATAATGTTTCTAAAGTTCCAGCTGGAAGCTTTGCAAATGCTGCATTTGTTGGAGCAAACACAGTAAATGGACCAGCACTTTGTAAAGTGGTTACAAGGTCTGCAGCAGTTAAACCTGCTACAAGTGTTGTATGTTCTTTTGAACCAACTGCAATGTCAACAATTGTTTTTTGCGCTTGCGCAGTAAATGAAGTTGTTAATACAATTGCAAGAGCTGCAACGAATAATTTGATTTTCATGTTGTTATGTTTTATTTTACTTAACAAATGATTAGACAGTTTGTTCGATGAATTAATTATTAATTCCAAAAACGATTGTTTGCGATTTATTTATGTTATATTTATTTAAAACAAGTTCTTTATGTTTAAAAATTTTACAGCATCTGATTTTTTAATGCTCGCTGCCGCATTTCTCTCTTTAATTTTTTCTGAGCTATTATGGTTTAACGGAGAAAAAGAATCAGCAATTTTTATAGGCTTATGGGTTCCATCTATTCTTGGATTCGCTATTTTGCTAAAACTTATTAATAATCAAAAATGACAGATTTCATCCCCTATTTTGCAGGCTTCATAACCCTACTTTTTGGAGCTGCATGCGTCCTTATTTTAAATAAATACAAAGGATACAAATAAGCTTTAATGAGTAAACTATTAGACATATCTAGTAATTGCTTTGATTCTTACTTTAATGCT
This sequence comes from Sediminibacterium ginsengisoli, assembly GCA_945873615.1. Taxonomy (GTDB): domain Bacteria; phylum Bacteroidota; class Bacteroidia; order Chitinophagales; family Chitinophagaceae; genus Sediminibacterium; species Sediminibacterium ginsengisoli_E. The sequence continues at coordinate 227,447 of CAMCDT010000001.1, forward strand.
AAAAACACAAGAAAAGTTGAACTGCTAATTTTAAGGTTAGCTATTTTTTCTTTTTTGTTGCATCTGCTAATTATTTTTTTGGGTAACAATGTTGTTTATTTCAAAAACTTCCAGCATAGTTATCTAAAGGCAATTTATACCCCATTTAGTTTCATATTATTTTATGAAGTTTTCTTACTTGTAATTATTATACCTAAATCAATTTCTGAATTTATTGGAAAGCAGTTTGAAGTAATAACCTTAATTACGCTTAGAAGTTTTTTTCATGACATTGCTGATTTAGATCTCATTCGTGCGATTGATATTAATAATCCTTTTTTTGTAAGCTTATTATATGATTTAGCAGCTTCACTTGTTATGCTTGGTTTTACGATATTGTATTACCGTATTTATCAAAAAAACAGTGTAACAGAGCAAACTTCCGAGCTTACTAATTTTATCGGCATTAAAAAATTAGTATCGTTAGGGATGATACTAGTACTGCTCCTATTAAGTGTTATAAGCCTTTATCATTGGGGTTCTCAGATGATTGATGCACTTCGTATCAATAGCAATTACCCCAATCCAAATACGGTTTTTTATATAGATTTCTTTTCAATCATGATATTTGTGGACGTTTTACTATTGATCATTTCATTTATGTATCAATTTAGTTTTTTTACCATTTTCAGAAATGCTAGTTTTATCATCACTACAATTTTAATTCGAATTTCTTTGACAATTGATAAGCCAATGAACTATATTGTGGTGCTAATTGGGTTTCTTTTTTCAATCATTGCTTTTTACTTATATAGTCTTAAAAAGCTAGTTAATAATAAAACAGTTTAGTTGATATGGTTTTCATTCTTCTTCTTTTGATGGGTCATTGGTTTTTATCTTTATTTTTCCATACATTTTTCTTGCACCGTTTTGCATCTCATAAAATGTATGAAACCAGTAAAAACTGGGAAAGAGTTTTTTATCTATGTACTTGGTTTTTTCAGGGGTCATCTTATTTGGTTCCCCGCGCATATGGTGTCATGCACCGCATGCATCATGCATATAGTGATACAGACAAAGATCCTCACTCACCTCATTTTTTTAAGGATATTTATGAGATGATGAAAAGTACCATAACTATTTACAGGTCCTTTTTATTAGGTCAAAATGTGCCTGATGCTGAATTCACCAAAGACTACTTGCCTGTTTGGGAAAAATTAGACCGCTTTGGTCATCACATGCTTACAAGGTTGTCGTTTGTAGTATTATATACTGCTTTGTATTGGTATTTTGCCCCCAATTATTGGTGGTTTTTGTTACTCCCTATTCATTTTTTAATGGGTCCGCTCCAAGGTGCTATTGTTAATTGGTGTGGTCATAAATATGGGTATAGAAACTTTGATAGTGTAGATCAGAGTAAAAATACCGGCCCTTGGGGCATTTTATTAATGGGTGAATTATTTCAAAATAACCACCACCATAAAAAAGACGATGCCAACTTTGCCAAAAGATGGTTTGAATTTGATATTACGTATCAGGTGATGCGCCTATTTAACTATTTAGGAGTCATACAATTACGCCGCTCCTAACAAAGGCTAAAGCAAAATAAATGGTTAGAATTGCTTTTGACGCTATTTATGCGCATCCATTACCAGAGAACCACCGGTTTCCCATGTTAAAATATGAGCTTATACCAGCTCAATTAATTCATGAAGGTACTTATACTGCTGATCATTTTTTTATTCCTAACGCATGTGCCGCAGAGGTTGTATTAAAAACGCACGAAGCAGAATACTATCAAAAATTAATATCGTTACAATTAACTGCTTCTGAACAATGAGCAATTGGTTTTCCTCAGTCTCAAGCTTTAATAAAAAGAGAGTTCATTATTACGCAGGGTACTATCGATTGCAGTATTGCTGCTTTAGAAAATGGCATTGCACTCAACGTTGCAGGTGGAACCCATCATGCTTTTGCTGATAGAGGCGAAGGCTTTTGTATACTCAATGATATGTGTGTTGCAGCTAACTATTTATTGGATCATGGGTATTGTAAGAAAATTATGATTGTGGATTTAGATGTGCATCAAGGTAATGGCACTGCAAAAATCATGGAAAATAATCCTGCTGTTTTTACATTTAGTATGCATGGTGCAACCAATTATCCATTTCGAAAAGAAAAATCAGACTTAGATATTGGACTTGCCGATGGTACTACTGGTGAAATTTATTTATCTATTTTGGAAGATACACTACCTAAACTAATTAGTCAGTTAAAACCTGATTTGGTTTTTTATTTATCGGGTGTAGATATTTTAGAAACGGATAAGTTTGGAAAACTAAAAGTAAGTTTGGACGAGTGTAAACGGCGCGATGAATTTGTACTTTCAAGCCTTAAAAAATATAATATTCCTATTATTGTAGCACTCGGAGGTGGCTACTCGCCAGATGTTAGAACAATTGTAGAAGCACATTGTAATACATTTAGATTGGCTGCTGATTTATTTTAAAAGCTATACCGTAAGCTCGTAACTAAATTACTTCCTGCGGCAACAATTCCAGAAGAATACGGCCTGTAGCGCTGATTGGTAATGTTTTCCCATCCTAGGTGTATTTGGAATTTACCAATATTGTAATTCGCTTTTAAATTGATTGTATACCAGCTAGGGCAGAATGGTTTTCCATTCTTATCTAGCGCATAAATAGCTGTTTTTGCTTTTTCACTAGGCGCTAAATTTTCGTTATTTATTTGACCATTAAACTGTGTATTTAGTTCAAATGCAAACTTATTTTTTTGCCACTGAACAGCACTACTACCAAATACAGGTGGTGCATGCCTAAGCGGTACTTGTTCATTTTTTGTATCATCCGTTTCATGGCCTTCAATCCAATTAAGTTTTGTTTGCCATTTGATGTGCTTATTCAAAAATAGTTCCCAACCTAATTGTACGCCCCATACTTTTGCATTCGCTATATTTTGTATGGCGTTTACGCTACTTTTTGTACCATCATAAATAATAGAGTCTTGCCCATTAAAACTAAATGGTCTATTGGTTAACGCATTGTTTAAAGTTGTTGTAAAAACAGATAGGTAGTAATTAATTTTTCCTGGTTTATTATACTGTACACCAATTTCATAGTTCCAAGCATATTCAGGTTTTAGTTGATTGTTGGGTACCACAACGTTTCCTGGAGCGGATTCAAAAACTTTTCCAATATCATCTATGTTTGGCATTCTAAATCCTGTTGAAACAAGCGCGTTTAGTTGTAAACGTTCGCTAGGTTTAAACACGAGTCCAATATTTCCTGTGAGGTTGCTATTAGTAATGTTGGACGATGTAAATGGAAATCTAAAAAACATAGTATCAAAACTAGCTTTTGTTTGTCCTCTGTTATAACGTAATCCAGTAGAGAAATTTAGTTTATCATTGAGTTCTTTTTTGTAGCTGGTATACACTGCAAAGGAATTCCAGGATGCGCCATCTGGATAGCGAGTTGCAACTTTAGTTTGTATATTATTTGTAATATTTAAATTATTTGCTTTTGATCCTACGATATTGCCTACCCATTCTGCTCCGTAAAAAATTTCTTCACCTTCATTAATGGCCTTGGTAAAATCTACATTGATAGTAGTAGCAGCTACATTTTCAGTTTGTGTTCTTTGATTATTATTGTTACGTCTACGATCTATTCTAATTTCTTCATATTGTTGATAAGCGAAAACTAATTTGGCTTCATTGTACAAAGCAGCTGTTTTTTTATGCAGTATTTGAAAATTTTGCATGGTCCAAAATTGTGGCCCATAATTCCATTCGGCAAAACGTAAATTACCAGATGCGTATTCTATTAATCTATCGTAGCGTGGAATATTTCCTGTTTTTGAATAATGGAATCCGTATTGAATATCCCAATGCTCGCTTGGTTTATACCTTAATTTAGTGAGTAAGTTATTTTGATGGTAACCCGATTGTTTTTGAACATATGGGTTTGCGTTTTTTACAACTTCATCTTGATTTCCCACACGCTCGATGTATTCTTTTCGTAAATAACTGTCTTGGCCTCCATTTTTACCCATTTGTAAATCACCAAAATCACTTGTAGTATAGCTGGTTAAAAAAGAAAAGGTATTTGTAGCAATATTTATATTGGCATGCCCAGTTTTTTCTTGATTGGCAGTAGCATACCTAACAAATGCATCACCTTTTACGAGTGTTTTATTTTCTGTAGCAAATTTTGGTTGTAAGGTATGAAAGTCCATCACTCCGCCAATAGCGTCACTACCATACATTAATGATCCAGGTCCAAAAATAACTTCCGCATCTTCGAGTGCTAAAGGATCAAATGAAATAATATTTTGCAAATTCCCGCTTCTATAAATCGCGTTATTCATTCTCACCCCGTCTACCACCATTAATACACGGTTGGTTGCAAATCCCCTAATCATTGGGCTACCGCCACCCATCTGACTTTTTTGTATAAATACTTCTCCAGTAACACCAATAGCATCGGCCATGGTTTGTGGATTTTGTAAACGTTGCTGCTTAATATTAAATTTAGTAATACGGTTGGGTACTTCATTAATTTTTCTTTCCCAACGGTTGTAATAAACGCTAACGGGGCTTAGATTATTTGTTGTGTCTTTGTTTACTTGGGCAAATAAAAAGGGAAGCGGTAATAAAATTAAAATAACAGCTAGGATGGTATTTCTATTATTGAAGCAATTAATTTTCAATCCTAGCTATTTTTCTTTTTTAGTTTTTCGTACTCTTTTTCTATTAACGAATCATTATCTCTGTAAAATGCATCTATATATTCAAATACAAAGGCAATGCTTAGAGCCAATGTAGGCCATTTTGGCCATGCATAAATCATGTTTTTCCCAAAATTAAAATCATTATTACTTAACCAAATAATCCATAAAAATATAACGATGGTTAAGTAAACTAATCCGTTACGTTTTGTATTTGCTCGTTTTTTAGCAATTTTCCATAATAGTTCATCTCTTTGTTCCATATGGGGAGTTTTTACAAAATTAGCGTAAACTTTTGTTTTGCTTGAGGCAAGGATGTGGTTGGTCTTTTGAACGTTTTTTAACATATTTCGTTTATTATAATACAATTTTTCTCTACAAAATTTGCGTTTAAAGGGGAATGGGCTTAATTTCACAAATAATAACAAACATTAGTTAATGGGAAAGATATTGGTTATTGGCGCTGGTGGGCAATTAGGTACAGAATTGACGAAAACTTTGGCAGAAAAATACGGTAATGAAAATATCATCGCTACAGATTTTCAGGATGCAGTAAAAGAAAAATTTACTTATTGCAGTTTTCAAACATTAAACGTGATGGATAAAGAGTCCCTCACTTCAATTGTTGAGTCACACGGGGTTACTCAAATTTATCATTTAGCTGCCATCCTTTCTGCGGCTGGTGAAAAAAATCCATTACAAGCATGGGATTTAAACATGGTTGGCTTACTCAACGTTTTGGAGATTGCTAAATCACATACAATAGAAAAAGTATTTTGGCCTAGTTCGATTGCTGTTTTTGGACCTAATACCATTCAAGAGCAAACGCCTCAACAAACATTTAAAGACCCTAACACAGTGTATGGTATTTCTAAATTAGCGGGTGAACACTGGTGCGAATACTATTACAATACCTACGGCGTAGATGTTAGAAGCATTCGGTACCCAGGTTTAATTGGCTATAAGTCTTTACCAGGTGGCGGTACAACAGATTATGCGGTTGATATTTATCATAAAGCGGCATTATCTGAAAAGTTCACTTGTTTTTTAGATAAGGACACCTATTTGCCTATGATGTATATGGATGATGCCATAAACGCTACTTTACAATTGATGGATGCAGATAAAGAAACTATAAGCGTTAGAACAAGCTATAATATTTCGGGAATGAGTTTTTCTCCCAAAGAAATTTATGAAAGCATATTGCCTTTTTATCCGAATTTTGAAATTGAATACCAGCCTGATTTTAGACAACAAATTGCCGATAGTTGGCCAAACAGTATCGATGATAGTGTTGCAAAAAAAGACTGGAACTGGAAGCCTGCCTACAATTTATCAAGTATGACAGCTACCATTGTAAAAAATTTACCAGAATATTTCAATTACAATACAACAAAGTAATTTATGTACGATCAATTTAAACCAGTATTGGTTAAGGAGTTAGAAGGGATTAAAGAAGCTGGACTATTTAAAAACGAAAGAATTATTACATCACCGCAAGCGGCAGAAATTACCATTGAGGGTGGTCAACAAGTTTTAAATTTTTGCGCCAATAACTACTTAGGTTTATCGTCTCATCCAAAAGTTATTGAAGCGGCTAAAGCGGCTATTGATACACATGGATTTGGTTTATCATCCGTTCGTTTTATTTGTGGCACACAAGACATTCATAAAATACTTGAACAAAAAATATCTGAATTTTTAGGCACAGAAGATACCATTTTATATGCCGCAGCATTTGATGCCAATGGTGGTGTATTTGAGCCGCTATTTGGTGAAAAGGATGCCATTATTTCTGATGCATTAAATCATGCTTCTATTATTGACGGCGTAAGGCTCACAAAGTCTATGCGCTACCGATATGAGCATAACTCGATGGAGGATTTAGAAGTAAAATTAAAAGAAGCTATCGCTGCTGGCGCAAAACAAAAAATTATTGTAACAGATGGTGCTTTTTCTATGGATGGCACCATTGCTCAATTGGATAAAATTGTTGAATTGGCTGAAAAATATGAGGCACTGGTAATGACAGACGAATGTCATTCATCTGGATTTTTAGGAAAAACGGGAAGAGGCGTTCACGAATTAAAAGGTGTGATGGGTAGGGTTGATATTATCACGGGTACACTTGGTAAAGCCCTAGGTGGTGCATCGGGTGGATTTACTTCAGGACGCAAAGAAATTATAGAACTTTTAAGACAACGATCTAGACCTTATTTATTTTCAAATACACTAGCGCCTTCGATAGCAGGAGCATCTATTGCTGTTTTTGATTTACTATCTCAAACTACAACACTTAGAGATACATTAGAAGAGAATACCAGGTACTTTAGAGAAAAAATTACGGCTGCCGGCTTTGATATAAAACCTGGTACACACCCTATCGTTCCTATTATGTTATACGATGCGGTGGTGTCTCAAAAAATGGCAGAAAAATTATTAGAAAAAGGTATTTATGTAATTGGCTTTTACTATCCGGTTGTTCCAAAAGGGCAAGCAAGAATTAGGGTACAAATATCTGCAGCACATACGAGGGCACATCTAGATCATGCGATTGAAGCATTTATAGAAGTAGGAAAAGAATTAGGAGTTATACAATAATTAAAATATTGCAACATTGACGTCTGTGTTTTCGTCAATCTGGTATTCTTTTTTTAATAATTCTAGTAGTTCTACCGCTCTTTTGTAATGCCTGTCTACGCTAGGTAATAATACAACTTTTAATGAATTATTAATATGGTTTAGTCTATTGCCAAATTCAGTTAAAATTAGAGGGTCCGTGGTTAAAAGTTTTGCATTGTCTGCTACCTCACCTGTTGTTACGTTTATATAATATTTTTGATCAAAAATAGAGTACGATTTTTCTCTTGCTTTAAATTTTAATTCGTCAACAAAGTTGCTATACTCTTTTAAGTTGTCTGATTTTACCCAGTAATCAGATATTTTATTACTGAGTTCTTGGTTTTCAACTAAACGCATGCCCCCTGCATTTTTTAATTGAGCAGAGGTTCGTTCACTTAGGTTCCATCTTAAACCCCCAGCTGTTTTCAAATTTAACCGGTATAAAACTTTAATAGTATTTGCATTCCAAACATTGTTGATTAGTAATGTATTAGATGTGTCTAATTTTCCTGTTTGAATGGCGTCATATCTTACCAAACTATTTAATATCGTGGTGTCTTTTCGTAAGTCTTCAAAAAGACTTTGCATGTATTGTTTTTCACGATTCCCTTCAATTAAGTGTTCACGCTGATTTTCTGCAAAAAAGCCCAGGGTAACTGCTGCAAATAGCATGATAAACTCTGTGATGTATTCTTTCCAATTTTTTGGCTTATGACTGTGGTGATGTACTTCCATAATTTTTATATTAAGAATGAAAGTAAGACATTGTTGTTAATTTAATATGACTTTATTGTTTCAGCCATTTTTATAGCTGCACAAATAGCGCCCTCCATATAACCTGCAAAGACGGTAGATGTTTCTGTGCCTGAAAAATATAATTTGTTGTTCATGTAGCCATTTTGTAGAAGAGGGTGACCGTTATTTTGGTGTGGCCTTTGAATATTTTGTGTGCCAGTAAATATATTTTCACCTATCCATACTTTATCTGTGTATTTAAGTGGGTGTAAACTATCATTTCCTAGCAGTTGGCTTAGTTGTTGAAGTACTAATTCTTCCCTGATGTTTTGGGTATAGGCTGACGCACCACTATTCAAAAATCCTGTGAAGCCATATTTATTTTCTTCAAAATTAGTGTGGTCGTACATTTCGGTTACGATACCTGAGTGGCTATACAACATGCCAGAAAATCCATTGTTACGCCAGAAGGGCATCTCATATTCTAATACAAATTTTATGGATCCAGACATCCATGTTTGTACGGAGGGTAAAATGCTATTGATTTCGGAAGGCAATGCAGGAGAAAATTGAATTTGCGAACCTACTAGTTGAGGTGGCATGCACAGAATAACATAATTCGCTTGTAGCTCTTGACCTTCGGCTGTTTTTAGTGTTATTTCATTTCCTTTATCTATTACGGATTCAATTTTCGAATCTAATTTTATTGTTACGTTGTTTAAATTATCAACTAATCTTTTAATGAGCTGTTCGGTTCCACCTACAATCCGGTATGATGGGCTTTCAGATTCAGGTACAAAAAATGTTTGTGCAGGTTCAAAAGATTTTGTTTGAAAAAGAGATTTACCGGTAGCATATTGAGGATATTTTTGCAATCCCAATGTTTCTAATAATTGTAATAAATTTTGGTGCATGTCTGAAAACCATGTTGCTCCCAATTCTAATGGTGTCTCTTTTTCCCCTACTATTGTTTGAATTCTACCACCAAGTCTTGATGAAGCTTCTACTATAGTTAAATCTATATCCTGTTTTGAAAGTAAATAAGCTAAGGTTAGGCCTGTTAATCCTCCGCCAACTATTGTTATTCTTTTTGAGGACATAATTAAGTATAAGATTTTATGGCTGCAATAACAATAACTTAATTTTTTATAAAAGGTAATTTGATTACTGAAGGATATTGTTTTGAATGGTGAATTTTATTTTCTACAGTAATACCTTTTGATTCATCGTAGTTATTACCTCCCGTGTTAAGGTTACGATCGAATCTAGGGAAATTACTACTTGATACTTCGATCCGAATTTTATGTCCTGCTGCAAAATAGTTACTGGTAACCATGGGCGTTAAATCAACCTTATATACTTTGCCTTTCTCCATAAATACTTCTTTATCGTAACCCTCTCTGTAACGTAGGCGCTGAATGGTTTCATCTAAGTTATACGCCTTACCATCAGGGTATACATCAATTAGTTTAATAGTTACATCAGTATCCGGCCCTGTAGAAGAAACAAAAAGGGTAGACTCTATAAAGCCCGTAATTTCAACGCCCTCTTTTAATTCATCAGAAGTATACACCAAAATATCATTTCTTAATTCCATTTGTGATTGATCAAAGCTGCCACCTTGAACCGCATTACCCGTGCAGCAAACATTACCACCATATGAACTTACTGGATTCATTGGATCATAGGTAAATGCGTCAGGCATGTCTTTATTAGGTACTGTTAGTGTTAAAGCGCCATCACCATTTCGGGTATTGGCTTTACCGGCACTTGATAAATAAAAACTTTTTATGTCGGTGTTAGGTAATGGAAAGCTTTCTGCTTGTTGCCATTTGTTGGCACCCATTGTGTAGTAACGCACGCGTGGCTGCGTGGTTTTAAAATTATTTTGAGCACCTTTTAATAGCATATCAAACCAACCCCAGGTTAATTCATCATAGTTTAATCGGGCATCGCCTACACTTCTTTCACCAACAATGGTGTTTTCTGTAGCACGCTTATATGAACAATGTAAAACCGGTGCAATAACTAGGTATTGATTATCGGCTACTGTTTTTGATTTAGCCGCATTTCTTACATGATTGAAGAGTGCAATATTGGGTGCCGATGATACATCGTACCAACTCACAAACCAATAAGCAGGAACTTCTAAAGGCATATTTTCGTGATAGAGTCCACCATTAAACCAAGCTGGATCGTTGGGTTTTCTTACGGCCATTTTTTCGTAAATGCTATTAGCACCTTGCGCATTTTTGATGATATCTACAACAGGTAAATGTTTTAATCCTTGTGCCCAATCTACTTTTGGCATTTCAGGCGCCATGTCATAAAACTTTTGAATCCTTTGTAAATCTTTTTGTTGAATACCTGCTGGAAGCCTTGGTGCCATTAGATCGTGCTGGGTGCCATAAAGCCAAGGAGTAAATAACATTTGTTGTGCACCACCTCTATACCAGTTACCCTGCTCCATAAATTTACCTACTTTACCCACGCCTGCTCCAAAACCTTGTGCCACCATTGCAGCTAGTGCTGGATGATTTTGAGAAGCTACCGCCATCTGCCATTCTGCAGTAGAAGAACAACCAATCAAACCAACTTTACCGTTGCTCCATGTTTGTTTACTCATCCATTCAAGCGCGTCATATCCATCAGTGATGGGCGTACCTAAAATATCCCATTCGCCTTCAGAAAAAAATCGTCCACGCTCGTTTTGAACTACGTACACATAACCTCTACTCACTGCTTGGTATGCATCTTCTAAAGTACGGGTTGTCATTTTACCGTCCACCCATGTATTAAAATTATAGGGCGTTCTAGAAAAAACAATAGGGTATTTACCATCACCTTTTGGACGGTAAATATCAGTAGCTAACCTAATACCATCACGCATGGGCATCATTACTTTTTGATCAATCACTGCAATCGAATCTAGTTTTCTATAAATACTAGCAGTATCCTGCGCAGAAGTAGTTGCAGAAATTGCATTGAAGGTAAAAAGGCCAATGGCGAGTAGTAATGTTTTATTGAAGCGCATGATATTTGTTTTTATCCTTAAATATACGATTCTAGTATTATAAAATTGCTAGGTTTGTAACACAATTAAAGAGTAAAAATAAAATACTGGATACCTATATTGCCAGTGCATAACGAACAAATGGTACCTGCCGTTGTTTTAGATATATGATGAAAGAAAATGCCCTCAATGTTTTTAACGAGCCTTTAATTGTTTGTGGGACAAGTCCCATGACGGGTGCTTACAGAGATGGATGCTGTAATACAGGTATAAACGACAGGGGAACACACACTGTTTGTGCTGTGGTCACCAACGCGTTTTTACAATATTCAAAAAGTAAAGGAAATGACCTCACTGCAGATTATCCACCAAGTGGCTTTAAAGGACTAGTAGAAGGCGACAAATGGTGCCTATGTGTATCGAGATGGATAGAAGCTTATGAAGCAAAAGTTGCGCCACCAATTATTTTAAAAGCAACCCATCTTAAAACCTTAGCATACATTTCTTTAGAAGAATTAATGAAGTTTGAATACAAGGCTGAGTAAAGCAGGCACAAACATTTTCTCAATAAAGGATATGAACGAAAAAGTAATTATCAATAACATAGGTTATAATTTAGAAGCACTAGAAAAAGATTGTTGGCTGCGCCTTGTAAATGGTGCTATCAAAAGTAGAGACCCTTTTCATACACCATGCGTTGCCACAATTGATAGTGGCGAGGTGAACATGCGCACTGTTGTTTTACGTAAAGCCTTACCAACACTTAGAGAGCTCCGTTTTCATACTGATACTAGAAGTAATAAATGGAAAGAGTTAGCAATCAATAATTCTATTAGCGCACTTTTTTATGACGCATCTTCTCGTATACAACTGAGGGTGAAAGGTAAAGCACTTCTGCATTTCAATAATGATATTACTTCAGAAGCCTGGACAAAAACGGCACTATCTAGTAGAAGATGTTATTTAACAAATGAAAGCCCCTCCAGTTTTTCGGCAATACCAACCAGTGGGTTAACTGAAAAAATAGAGCAGGAAAATTTTACGCTAGAAGAAAGTGAAGTTGGAAAGGAGCATTTTGGTATTGTTACTATACAGGTACAATCTATTGAGTGGCTTTGGTTAAACCATGCTGGCCACCGCCGGGCTTTCTTTGATTATGTAAATGATTGCAACAGCTGGATGATTCCATAATCGTTATATTTATAAACAACTAAATCATTATCATCTATGTGGCAAGAAACAAACAATCAACTCAAATGCAGTTTTAAGTTTAAGAATTTTATAGATGCTTTTGCGTTTATGACCAAAGTGGCTTTTGCGGCTGAAAAACTTAGCCATCATCCCAATTGGAGTAATGTGTACAATCAAGTGGACATTGTTTTAACTACGCATGATGCAGGTAATACGGTTACCGAAAAAGATTGGCAACTTGCCAAAAAAATTGATGAAATTTATGGCAACTAAAATACCTTTTTATGCCCCTCTCTAAACTACTCCTAAGCTATATACTCACGTTTATTGTTTTTTTTATAATTGACATGACCTGGCTCGGATTTATAGCTAAAGATCTTTACCGAAAACACCTTGGTGGATTTTTGTCGGATCAAGTAAACTGGACGGCTGCATTTATTTTTTACTTTTTATTTATAGTAGGTGTTTTTATATTCACCATTATGCCGGCAGTAGAAAAAAATTCATTGACATCCGCTATAACACTGGGAGCACTATTTGGATTTTTTACCTATGCAACTTATGATTTAACCAATTTGGCAACCTTAAAAGGTTGGCCGTTAAATATTGTATTTATTGATATTATTTGGGGCACCATTTTAACTGCAATTGTGAGTACAGCTGGTTTTTATATTGTAAAATATTTCTAATAAAATGCTGGCTACTATTTTTCAAATAGGGTTATTTATTTTTTGCTATGTGAGTGTTTGGTTTGTTATTTCTTTACTCATAAAACGAAATGATATTGCTGATATAGCCTGGGGGATGGGGTTTGTAGCCATAGTAATACTTTTATTTATAACACAAGTACCTACATTACAATCAATTATTGTTTATATACTTACTATTATTTGGGGTATACGTTTGGCCATTCATATTGGTTTAAGAAGCAAGGGTAAACCCGAAGATTTCAGGTATAAAAAATGGAGAAACGAGTGGGGCAAGTATTTTGTGCTTAGGTCTTATTTGCAAGTGTATTTATTGCAAGGTTTTTTTATGTGGATTATTAGCCTGCCAATAATAGTGGTATCGATGGCTAAAAATCAAGCAATTAGTCTATTTGTATTGGCAGGATCAATTATTTGGTTAATTGGTTTTGCATTTGAGTCGATTGGCGATTATCAGTTAATGCTATTTATAAAGCAGAGGCAAAACAAATCTGACATCATGCAAACAGGTTTGTGGAAATATACGCGTCATCCAAATTATTTTGGTGAAGTACTGTTGTGGTGGGGAATTTTTATAATGGTATTGCCACTGCAATATGGAATCTGGTGCATCATTAGTCCAATTGCCATTAGCTTTTTACTACTTTTTGTATCTGGCATACCCATGCTTGAGGCAAAGTATAAGCACAATCAAGCATTTCAAGAATATAAAAAAAGAACCAGTGCATTTTTCCCAATGCTTCCTAAAAAGTAGTTTATATTAATAAATCAAGTGTAAACTAAAGTAACCAATCGCTGTAAATATTGCACAGCGTAATAAAACGCCTAAACTGCACCAAAATACCATTTTATTTGTAGGCACATTAAAACCCACCCCAATACCAATACTTATAGGAGCTCCAACAGTCATCGTTCCCAATAAACCTAAACCGATAACGCCATATTTCTCCCAAATTTTTAAGACAAATCCTGGCTCTTTAGCAACTTTATTTGGTTTTGGTTTTCTAAACTTGCTTAGCCATCGTTTAATAATGTCGCCAAGGTATGCGGCTACAAAAACACCCATTAAACCGCCTAGTAAACTATAAGAGAAAATTTCTAACGGATGTAGTTCAAATGCAAATCCCGCGGGGATTGCAGCATAAATTTCAAAAGTAGCTAGACCAATTACAGTAAGAATTTTATACACCATTTCTTTGGCTAATTTATGCCTAGGTGCAAAGGTATCGATAATTTTTGCGGGAAATCGGTGTTAACGATCTCTTATTACTTGGTAGATTTAGAATTATAAAGGGTTGTTTATCATTTTGTTGGAGCCATGTTCTAAATATTAGCAAATGTTTCACTTTAGTGCAACATTAATTCATACCTTTGTCATGTATCAGAAAATAAGAACAATTGTTTTTTACAAAGAATACTTTCAAGCCTTTTTTTCTATACAAAATGATAAGGTTAAGGCTAAAATTATTTGGACATTGACTTTAATTGAAGAAATTGAACGTGTTTCAGGACATTATCTTAAGCATATAGAAGGAACAGATGGATTATATGAAATTAGACTTCAATCAGGTAATGACATTTTTAGAATATTCTGCTTTTTTGATTCAGGAAAATTAATAATCATAACAACCGGGTTCCAAAAGAAAACACAAAAAACGCCGAAACAAGAAATTGAAAAAGCGTTAAAAATTAAACAAGATTATGAAAACGAAAAGTAGCACTTTCACTTTAGAACAATTTAAGGAGAAGAATTATGGCGCTAAAGGAACTTCTAAACGTGAAAAATTAGAATCAGGTTATCAAAATTTTAAATTGGGCGCTTTACTTCAAGAAGCAAGACTGGGTGCAGGATTAACGCAAGAGGAACTAGCCGACAAAGTTGGCACAACACGTTCTTATATTTCTAAATTAGAAAATGATATAAAGGAGGTTAGACTTTCTAATCTTCAAAAAATTGTAGAATTAGGATTAGGAGGAAAATTGGAGCTAATTATTAGACTTTAGAAGTAAGATTAAATTTTTGCGGGAAATCGGTGTTGACGATCTCTTATTACTTGCTAGATTTAGCATAAATGTTACATCATTCTCTGAAAATCAAGTATATGACACATCAATTAAAGATCAAATTGTTTGTTTTTACCTGCCTTATAATTATTGGCTTGTTTTTATTGCTTCGAAAATAATTGCCTCACCTAATATTCTTCTCCTCTGACAATAATGTATGCAAATTGTATGTACATAAAAAAAGCAGCTACGAGGTATATTTCGTAACTGCTTGATTTTTAAGTGGGCCCACCAGGGCATGATCCTGGGACCCCCTGATTATGAGGTTTTCAAGTGGTAATTCATACCTTTTCTTTTATTGATAATCAATAGGATACAAGATTGAAATAGATTTATATGTCTCATATTTCACCTCTTTTAACCCGTTTTTAGTGAAAACCTGGCCCGGAACCTGGCCGGGGGCAAAAAGCCCCCATATTCTTCAAACCCAATAAACAAACTCGTATTATTTTTTTTGTGATGATGCCACTTCAGCGATCAAAGCCGTTGGGTCAAAAAATCGGTATTCACTAACAACTTTATCTCCTTCCCAAATTAAAACAATGTGCACAGGAACTGTAATAGATTGATTTGAATATTTCCCTTTTCCTGACCACATTCCCCAAAGTGCAGAATGTACTCTTCCATCTGTAAATACAAAGGACTTAATGTTATCGGACGTTAATTTGATATCAGTAAAGAGATCATGGTTCATGCGCTCATTCGCAGCAAAACCTGAACGCCCACCAGGATTAGCAATCGTTTTACCATTTTCTTGGCGATTGCCCATTTGATCGTAAATCTTAACGGTATCAACATAATATTCATAAATTTTTGTTGAATCATTATTCATGTAGGCATCTATAAGCTCTTTTACCTTTTTAGTCTTTTCGTCTTGTGAATTAAATGTTCCCGTCTCTTTGTCAGTAGACGACGCATCAGCAATTTTTGTTTCTGGTGATGTACATGCAAGCATCGTTGCAACTAACATCATGGGTAGTAGTATTTTTTTCATAAAAATTTGAGATTTTAAATAAGTTAAAAATTTAAATTTAATTATCATTTTGAAATTTGAAAAAAAAGTGAATTAAATTTTTATGAACTGTCATATTTGTGATTACCTGGTAGATTATTGATTCATTTAAACGATCAGGTTCCGATAATTCCACACCTTCACCTCCATTCACCCTTGTTTTCACTTTAAAAACTCAAAACCTGGCCAGAACTTGGCCCAAAAGAAAAAACCACCTATGAAATAAATCATAAGTGGTTGATTTTCAAGTGGGCCCACCAGGGCATGATCCTGGGACCCCCTGATTATGAGTCAGGTGCTCTAACCAACTGAGCTATAGGCCCTGAAAATTTGGTTGCCCAAATAATCATGAGCGGCAAATGTAAAATATTTAGCCTTAACGTAAACATCAATCTGATCAAATTGTAAAAAATAATGCGCTTATTTTGCAGCATGGTTACTCCTGTAAAAAATATCATTTTTGATTTAGGCGGTGTTTTAATAAACCTCAATTACCAATTAACGCGAAAGGCTTTTGAAGACCTAGGCGTTAAGGATTTTGATGCTTTTTACACCCAGCATGCTGCCAATCCTTTATTTGAAAATTTGGAAGTGGGCGCCATTGAACCGGAGGCTTTTTACGATCAGTTGCGGGAAGCCACTGGATTAACCCTCACCAATAGCCAAATAGAAATAGCCTGGAATGCCATGTTGTTAGATTTTCCGCCAGAACGCCTAAACTGGCTCAGTCAGATCAAAAACAAGTATAACATATATTTATTTTCTAATACAAATGCCATTCATTACAATGCATTTATAAATATATATAGGCAAGTTGCTCCTCAATTAGGCCTAAATACGCAATTTGAGCACTTTTTTAAAACGGCTTATTATTCCCATACACTAGGGCAAAGAAAGCCAGAAGTAGCTGCTTTTGAGGCGGTTATACAAGATGCAAAACTAGACCCTGCGCAAACTTTATTTATTGACGACACTCTTTTAAACATAGAAGGGGCTAAAAAAGCGGGCCTTCAAACCCTATTTTTAAGTGGGGGCTTAACGGTACTAGACCTAGGCCTTTAAGGCTTAACTTCTTCAAATTCAATGTAATCCTCTTTGGCAGCAGGCTTGTGCACCTCTGTTTTAGCTTGCCTTTGGGCCTGAGCGGCCTGTTCTTGTTGCGCTCTGGCAGCAGCGGCCTGTTGCGCTTGCATTTCCTTAAGCGTAGACTTTATTTGCGAGCTGGCTTTGCTAACGGGCACCACCACATTAAAGAAAAAGCGGTAGAGGGCATAGATTAAAAAACCATAAAATAGAAACTTCATCATAACGATAAGCGTAATGTGCTACAAAGATAAGGACTCTACAAAAGCAAAATTTGGAAGTTTAGGCCTAAAATCACTATATTTGCATTAGAAAATGAAACAATTGAAGGGAACGGCTACCGTTCCCTTCTTCTTTTTTAATATGTCAACCGAACTACAAATAGCAAAAATTGAGGCCTTAATAGCACAGCTCTTACAAGAGGAGCCTACCTATTTTTTGGTTTCTGTTCGTATCAAACCTACCAATAACATTAAAGTGTATTTGGATGGCGATCAGGGCATTGCTATCGAAAAATGTGTTCGTTTTAACAAGCAACTCTATAAGCTTATTGAAGAAGAGGGTTATTACCCAGAAGGAGATTTTTCGTTAGAACTTTCTTCTCCGGGCATTGACGAACCTTTACAATTACATCGTCAGTATGTGAAAAATAAAGGTAGAAACATAGAAATATTGTTTAACGATGGTACCAGCAAAGAAGGTTTGTTATTAGAAGTGGCAGAGGCTGATATTATTGTAGAACATACAGAAGGAAAAGGGAAAAAAATGGTAACACAACAACTTGTGATTCCGTTTTCAACTATAAAATCAACAACGGTTCAAATTAAATTTTAAAACTTTTGAAACTTTAAATAAAGCGTTATGGCTAGTATTAACCTCATCGAAGCATTCCAGGAATTTAAAGATGCAGAGAACATTGATCGTCCCACGATGATGAAAGTGGTGGAAGATGTATTTAAAACATTACTCCGCAAAAAATATGGTAGTGATGATAACTTTGACGTTATCGTAAACGCCGAAAAAGGTGACTTAGAAATCATCCGTCGTAGACTAATTGTTGAGGATGGTGAAGTGATAGATCCCTTATCTGAAGTGGGTTACAGCGATGCTATCAAAATTGAGCCAGACTTTGAAGTAGGTGAAGATTTGTATGAAGAAATCAATATGATTGACTTTGGAAGAAGAGCTATTTTGGCTGCTAAGCAAACGTTAGCAGGTCGTATTAGCGATCTTAAAAAGAACGTACTCATTAAAAAATATGGTGATCGTATTGGTGATATCATCAGTGCTGAAGTATACCAGGTTTGGAAAAAAGAAGTATTGCTTTTGGATGAAGAAGGCAATGAACTTATTTTACCTAAGTCTGAACAAATTCCACAAGACTATTTCAAAAAAGGTGAAAACATTAGAGCTGTTGTAGCGCGTGTTGACCTTAAAAATAATACACCTGTTATTATTTTATCTAGAACAAGTCCACTCTTCTTAGCTAAATTATTAGAGATTGAAGTACCTGAAATTTTTGATGGTTTAATCGCTATCAAAAAGATTGTACGTGATCCAGGAGAGCGTGCTAAAGTGGCTGTAGAAAGTTACGATGATCGTATCGATCCAGTAGGTGCTTGTGTGGGTATGAAAGGTTCTCGTATTCATGGCATTGTGCGTGAATTGAAAAACGAAAACATTGATGTGATCAATCACACCACAAATATTCAACTCTTAATTCAACGTTCTTTAACCCCAGCTAAAATTAGCTATATGGAGTTAGACAATGATAAAAAGCACGCCGAAGTGTTCCTTAAAGCAGACCAGGTTTCATTAGCTATTGGCCGCAGAGGGGTAAATATCAAGCTTGCTTGTGAGTTAACCGGCTACGAAATTGATGTATTTAGAGAAGATGAAGAGATTGTTGATGAATTTGACATTGATTTAGACGAATTTAGTGATGAAATTGAGGCTTGGGTAATTGATGAGTTCAAGCGAATTGGTTGTGATACTGCCCGCAGTATTTTAAACCTTAGCCCAGATGAACTTGAGCGTAGAACCGACCTTGAAAAAGAAACCATCGAAGACGTACTTAAAGTGCTTCAAGCCGAATTTGACGAAGAGGCGTAAGCAGCGTATAGTTAACTATCTTTGCCCTTAATATGGGGTGAGGATCCACAGCAGAAGCGTTCATACGCTGTGGTACATTTCAATGAACGAATGGACTAAAAAACACTGAATGTCAGAATTGAAAACACCCAGACTGTTAGCCGCCGCTAAAGAGTTCAACATTGGCCAAGATACCTTGGTTGAGTTCTTAGTGAAAAAAGGTTTTAGTCGTGATGAGTTAAAGCCTACGGCAAAACTTTCATCAGACCAGTACTATGCTTTACAAGCAGAGTTCCAAGGAGATAAAGTTGCTAAGAACAAAGCCGATCAGGTAGAGATACCAAAGGTTGCTGCGCAGGCAGAGCCTAAGAAAAAAAGAGATGAAGAAGATCTTTCTTTTGCTAAAAAAGAAGATAAGAAACTGCGCAAAGAAGAGCCAGTAGCTGAAGTTGTAGTACCTGCGCCTCCAGCTCCAGAAGTAAAAGCGCCTGCAGTAGAAAAAACAGTGGCACCAGAAATTGAGGCGCCAAAAGTGATCCATAAAATTGATTTGTCTGCAATAGATTCTTCTACACGTCCTAAAAAAACGGCGAAGAAAAAAACAGATGATGCGCCAGCTGAAGAGGTAGAAAAACCTGTTGCTAAAACTGCCAAGAAAAAAGCAGTGGAAGAAGAAGCTGTAGTAGTTCCTGAACCTGTTGTTGCCGCGCCTAGTACAAAGGTTGAAGAAGATGCTCCTCCTACCATCGAAAATATTAGAGCCGAGAAATTAGAAGGTCCTAAAATTTTAGGAAAAATTGAATTACCTATCAATAGTGATACGCGTCCTAAGCCAGCGGCAAGAGACGAAAAGCGCAAGCGTAAACGTATTCCTGTAGATGGTAAACCAGCACCTGCTGCACCTACACTTGGCGCAGACGGTAAACCTGTAAGTGGTCCTAACAGACCTATTGTTGCTGCCAATAACAGAAACAGTCAAGGCGGTGGCGGTGGAGGCCAATTTAATAGAGGTGGTGGACCAGGTGGTAATAGAGGTGGAAATAGAAATGATAGAGGTAAACGTGCCCCTATCGAAGACAAAGAAATTGATCAAAAAGCGATTCAAGAAAAGATCAGAGAAACCCAAGCAAAGCTTGCAGGTTCTGGCGGAAAGGGTAAGAGCTTAAAAGCTAAATACCGTAGAGCCAAGCGTGACGAAGCAGCTGAAGCAATGGGTGAAATGACAGAAGATAACAAACTACAAGTAACAGAATTTGTTACCGTAAGTGAGTTAGCAAACTTAATGGACGTAAGCTTTGCAGACGTTATTGGAAAATGTATGAACCTTGGTATCATGGTTTCTATCAACCAACGTTTGGATGCAGAAGTTATTGAACTTGTTTCCAGTGAATTTGGATTTGAAGTAGAATTTATAGGTATTGATGACGCAGACGAATTTGAAGAAGAAGATGATGAAGACGATGAAGCGTCACTAGTAGAACGTGCACCAATTGTAACCATCATGGGTCACGTTGACCACGGTAAAACTTCATTACTAGATTATATCCGTAATGCAAATGTGGTAGCAGGTGAAGCCGGTGGTATCACACAGCACATTGGCGCATACGAGGTAACTACACCAACAGGTAAAGCCATTACATTCTTAGATACACCGGGTCACGAAGCGTTTACCGCGATGCGTGCGCGTGGTGCTAAAGTAACGGACATCTCTATCATTGTGGTTGCTGCGGATGACGCGGTAATGCCTCAAACAAAAGAAGCCATCTCTCACTCACAAGCTGCAAATGTTCCAATGATTTTTGCGGTGAATAAGATTGATAAAGACGGCGCTAATCCACAAAAAATTTACGAGCAGCTTTCTCAAATGAACATTTTAGTAGAAGCTTGGGGTGGTAAATTCCAAAACCAAGAATTATCTGCTAGACAAGGTTTAAACGTAGATGCGCTTTTAGAAAAAGTATTATTAGAAGCTGAATTATTAGACTTAAAAGCCAACCCTAACAAAGAAGGCTCTGGAACTATTATTGAAGCATCTCTAGATAAAGGTCGTGGATATGTGGCTACTATTTTAGTACAAAACGGAACGCTTCGTCAAGGAGACTTAATTGTTTCTGGACAACATTATGGTCGTGTAAAAGCGATGTTTAATGAGCGTAACCAGCGTATTGATACAGCACCTCCATCTACGCCAGTTGTTATTTTAGGTTTAAATGGTGCACCACAAGCGGGTGAGAAATTTAAAGTATTTGAAGACGAAGCAGAAGCTAAAGAAGTAGCAACCAAACGTGCTCAATTATTACGTGAGCAAGGTTTACGTGCTAGAAAACATATTACCCTTGATGAAATTGGTAGACGTTTAGCGTTAGGTAACTTTAAAGAATTAAACATCATCATTAAAGGTGACGTGGATGGTTCTGTAGAAGCCCTTTCCGATTCATTACAAAAACTTTCTACTGCCGAAATTGCTATTAGAGTGGTATTGAAAGGGGTGGGTCAGATTTCAGAATCTGATGTACTACTTGCTGCTGCATCTGATGCCATCATTATTGGCTTTAACGTTCGTCCATCTATGCAAGCAAATAAACTTGCAGAAAACGAAGGCGTTGAAATCAAATTATACTCTATCATCTACACCGCCATTGATGAAATCAAGAGCGCGATGGAAGGTATGCTTGAACCTAAGTACCAAGAAAAAATTATTGCGAACGTTGAAGTACGTGAAGTATATAAATTTGATAAAGCTACCGTTGCCGGTTGTTTTGTACTCGATGGTAAAATTAGCCGTAACAGTAAAATTAGAATTATCAGAGACGGTATTGTTGAATATCCTAAAGGAGAAGGACAAGCAGCCGAACTTGGAAGTCTTAAAAGATTTAAAGATGATGCCAAAGAAGTTGCATCCAATATGGAGTGCGGCTTGACCATCAAAAACTTTAGTGACCTTAAAGTAGGGGATATTGTTGAAGCCTTTGAAGAAGAGGAAGTAAAACGTACCTTATAAATTTTGTTAAAAGCGATCCCGACCTTGTTGTCGGGATTGCGCTTTTAGTACATTTGAGTAACTATTTAGATTTTATGAAAAAAGTATTCTTGTTAATAGTGTTGATGGGTGCAGCGGGTTTATTTACAATGCATGCTGCTGCTCAATCTAAAAAAGTAGTGGCTGATAAAATTATTGGTCAAGTAGGCGATAAAATTATATTGCGTTCAGATGTTGAAAATGCACTCCTCGATTTAAAACGTCAGGCGCAGGGTCAAGAAAATGTAATGATTCCTACTGCTTGCCAAATTATGGAAGGCCAATTGATTCAAAAAGCACTTGTATTACAAGGTGAAAAAGATTCACTGAAAATCAGTGAAGATGAAATTGATGCAGCACTCGATAATAGAATTAGAGGTGCCATTCAACAATATGGTTCAAAAGATTTATTAGAAGAAATTGCCGGTAAGACGGTTTATCAATTAAAGGAAGATTTTAGAGAAGCATTTAGGGCGCAAAAGTTAGCGGAAGAAATGCAAAAGAAAATAGTTGATAATGTAAAAATAACGCCCAACGAAGTGCGCGCTTACTATGCAAAAATTCCAAAAGACAGCTTGCCTTTTTATGAGAGTGAAGTTGAAATTAGCCAGATTGTGGTGATTCCAAAAGCCAATAAAGACGTGGAAGAATATGTTGCCAAGCAAATGCTTGACTACAAAAAGCAAGTAGAATCAGGTAAACAAAAATTTGAGCAACTTGTAAAATTATATTCTGAAGATCCAGGAAGTAAAGACGCGGGTGGGCAGTACACACTAAATAGAAACGAAAAAACTTGGGATCCTGCTTTCTTGTCGGCATCTTTTCGTTTAAAAGAAGGTCAGATTTCTCCGGTTGTAAAATCTAAATTTGGATTACACATTATCCAGCTTGTAAGCCGTAGTGGTGATGAAGCTGTTGTTAGACATATTTTACGTATTCCTCCTGTTACCGATGATGAAATTAAGGAAGCTACCACAAAAGTAGACTCTATTAAAATAGCACTTTTGGCCGGCACACTTTCATTTAACGAAGCAGTGAGTAAATTTAGTGACGACGAAAACAGTAAGTTCAGCGCAGGTTCAATTGCGGGTCCTAACGGAAGCGTATTTTTAACGATTGACATGCTTGATAAAGACATGGTAGCGGTACTTAAAAATTTAAAGCCTGGACAGTACAGCGTTCCTCAAGTATATATCGATGAGCGCAACCGTAAAGCAGTGCGTCTCATTAATTTAAAGCGTAGAACAGAGCCCCACCGTGAAAACATGCTAGACGATTATAACCGTATTGCGCAGCGTGCTATCGAAGAAAAAAAGGGTAATGTGCTGGAAAAATGGTTTAAAGATCATATCCCTACCTACTTTGTATCTATCGACACAGAATATGTAAGCTGCGAAAGCTTAAAAGACTGGAAAGAAGCGGCTGCTAAAGCAACTGCCAACAGAAAATAATTGAAAAAAAAATAGTGATGGCGCCCCACCTTTTAGGTGGGGCGCTTTTGTTTGGGCCTGTGCGTGGGCGACCGTTATGGCGCGCGGAGCGCACCATAACGCATAAAAATTTATTTTGCCAAATTACATGTATATACATACATTTGTGTTGTGAAACTAGAAAACGCCCTTTTAACCAACAAATTTTCGAGTGAAGCCCAAAAGGCTACGCTTAATATTTTGTACACTGCTTGGTGGCTCAAAAGCATTACCAGTAAGGAATTGAAGGACTTTGACCTAACCCACGAGCAGTACAATGTGCTACGAATTTTAAAGGGAAAATACCCTGACCAGCTTTGTGTAAAAGACATTGCACGCCGTATGATTGAGAAAAGTTCCAATGTACCCCGTATTATTGACAGGTTAGAAATAAAAAAACTCGTTAAAAGAACGGTGTCTGAATCAGATAAAAGAGAAACCCTTATTACCATTACCCAAAGCGGGCTATCTATCCTAGAATCCAGTACCAGTAAGCTTAATAAGGTGCATGCTTCCTTACAAACCATCACACAAAAAGAGGCAGAGCAGCTCAATTATTTACTAGAAAAATTAAGAGCTACAGAAGTCTAATATTTTTTAAATCAATAGGTGTATATACATATAAAATAAAAACTTATGAAAACCGATTTACATTTAGCAGCAAATAGAGGTCACGTACAATTTGATTGGCTAGACACGTACCACTATTTTAGTTTTGGACAGTACAACAATCCTGCGCGTGTTCATTTTGGAGCGCTCCGCGTTATCAATGATGATCATATTGATGCAGGTATGGGTTTTGGCATGCACCCGCATGACAATATGGAAATTGTAACCATTCCATTAGAAGGAGATTTACACCATAACGATTCTACGGGCCGTGATGAAATCATTAGAGCCAACGACGTGCAAATTATGAGCGCCGGCTCTGGTATTTATCATAGTGAGTACAACGCCAATAACGATAAGCCCGTTAAACTGTTTCAGATATGGGTGTTTCCAAAAGAAAAAAATATCAAGCCACGTTACGAGCAGCAAACCTATAACGCACTAGACCGTGTAAATAAATTTCAAACGGTAGTAGCACCAGATGATGACAACGCTGTTTGGATCAATCAAGACGCCTGGTTTTCATTAGGTGATTTTGATGCCAACCAAACACAGTCTTATAACCTACATAAATCTGACAGTGGTGTGTATCTCATTGTAGTTGACGGCCAAATAAAAATTAGTGAGCAGGAACTTAACAAAAGAGACGCCATTGCAATTTCAGAAACTGATTCTTTTCAATTTACAGCTACAGCAAAAACTTCTTTACTCGTGATTGAAGTTCCTATGCAGTGGTAATTATTTATTTATAAACTAAACCCTATGAACATTTTAAAACAAACCCCAACTTTTTTATTAGCCTTTGTATTTGTTGTATTTGGCGCTAATTACTTTTTTAATTTTATGCCAATGCCAGAAACGACTGGTAATGTAAAAGCATTCTTTGATTTGTTTTATCCAACTAAATATTTGTTGGTTATTAAAACGCTAGAAGTTGTTGTTGGCCTTTTATTATTGTATAAACCTTTGCGTGCTCTTGGTCTTTTATTACTTGCGCCTATTGTAGTGAACATTTTATTATTTGAATTGTTAATTGCACAAGCGCCTGGTATTGGTGTATTGCTTTTGCTTTTAAATGGTATTGCTATCTATCAGCATAAAGAAAAATACATTCATATTATAAAATAGGCATCACGAAGTATGAACATAGAAATTATTTCAGGTAGCCCACGCTCTCAAAGTGTAACCAATAGGGTAGCCGTTTTTTTACAAAAAGAACTCGCTAGTAAAACAAGTCATAACATAGGCCTTATCGATGTACGTGAATGGAATATGCCACTTTTAGAAAATGTGATTGGCGCGCCCGACCAGGCCCCTGCACATTTACAGCCGCTGGCCAACCGTATTTTTGCTGCCGACGCCTTTATTTTAGTGACCCCAGAGTATAATGGAAGCTATTCGGCGGCGCTCCAAAACCTATTAGACCATTTTCCTAAGCAAAGCCGTAAGGCATTTGGCCTTGTAACCGGTTCGCCGGGTGCTTTAGCGGGTGCTAGGGCAAGCCAACAATTGTTATTATTGGTACCGGCCTTATTTGGTATAGCTGCTCCTAATATGCTGCTTATCCCGTTTTTAGATAAGAAATTCTCTCCAGAAGGGGAATTAACGGATCCGGCCTTTCAAAAGTCGGTGGATACTTTTACCAACGAGTTTATTTGGTTGGCTGAGGCCTTACAGGCAAAATAACCGGTAAAATAGAGCTCATATTTAATTGCAAGGAAGTGGCGAAGTTATTAACTTCGCCACTTCTCATTAATACCTACCATGAGCGACGATATCAAACACGAATGTGGCCTTGCCTTTATTCGTTTAAGAAAGCCTTTTTCTTACTACCTACAAAAGTATGGTAGCGTAACCTACGGCCTCAACAAGCTGTATTTGTTAATGGAAAAACAGCACAATCGTGGCCAAGATGGCGCCGGTATTGCGTCTGTAAAATTAAATATAGAAGCAGGTAATCCGTATTTGCACAGAATGCGCAGTAGCGCACCGCAACCGATTGCCGATTTATTTTATACCATTGGTCAGGAAATTCAGGAATTGGAAAAACACCAACCTGATATCAAAAATCATCCGGGTTTAATGAAAGGTCATTTACCTTTTTTAGGTGAATTGTTACTCGGCCATTTAAGGTATGGTACACAGGGCAAAAACAATGTTGAGTTTTGTCATCCGTTTATTAAAAGAAATATTTCTCCTGGAAAAAATTTAGCCCTAGCTGGTAATTTTAATCTCGTTAATACCGACGATTTATTTGCTCAAATAAATTTTGAACCAGGTGCTTTTCAAAAGCAAAGTGATTTAGCTGCCATGATGGAAGTTGTGCATCATTTTTTGGTTAAGGAAGATGATAAAAATCCGAACGCAGCTAATATTGCAAATATTTTAAAAAATGCAACCCCCATGTTTGATGGCGGTTACACCATTGGCGGCCTGCTAGGCAATGGAAGTAGTTTTGTAATGCGCGATGCGCACGGTATTAGACCTGCCTATTATTATGTTTCAGAAGATGTTATTGTAGCAGCAAGTGAACGCGCAGCCATCAGAACAACCTTTAACGTGGGTGAAAATGAAGTGCAGGAATTGATGCCAGGCACTGCTATCATTGTAGATCCAAATGGCGAGTATCATATCAAGCAAATTTTGGAACCTAAAGAAAGAAGGGCTTGTAGTTTCGAGCGCATTTATTTTTCTAGAGGTAGCGACGAAAAAATTTATAGAGAGCGTATTGCACTCGGTAGATCTTTAAGTGAAACGGTACTTGAAAGAATCAATCATGATTTAAAAAATACCATCTTCTCTTATATTCCCAATACTGCAGAAGTTGCATTTTACGGACTTGTAAAAGGCATGGAAGCCTACTTAAATAAAATTAAGGTTGAGCGTATTTTAAGTTGGGGTAAAGATTTTACCCCCGAGAAATTAGAAGAAATGGTGAACCGAAAAATTCGCCAAGAAAAAATTGCTATCAAAGACGTTAAGCTTCGCACATTTATTACAGAAGATGCAAACCGCAACGAAATGGTGCAGCACGTGTATGACATTACCTATGGAACCGTGCGCAGTGGAGAAGATACACTTGTAGTGATTGATGATAGCATTGTACGTGGTACTACTTTAAAAGAAAGTATTGTTAGAATGCTTTCGAGACTCAGTCCTAAAAAAATTATTGTAGTATCGTCGGCTCCGCAAATTAGATACCCCGACTGTTATGGTATTGATATGAGTAAGCTTGTTGATTTTATTGCTTTTAAAGCAGCTGTTGCATTACTGCATGACACGGGGCAAGAACATATTTTATCGGAAGTGCATGAAAAAATAAAGGCACTTGATGCAGCTGGTGAACTACACACCGAAAATGTTGTACGTAATATTTATAAGCCATTTACGACGCTTCAAATTTCAGATAAAATTGCTGAACTAATAACGCCTCCCGAAGTGTCTACACCAGTAGAAGTTATTTATCAGACCATCGAAGATTTGCATGTATGTTGTCCTACCAATACCGGCGACTGGTATTTTACAGGTAACTATCCAA
Source organism: Sediminibacterium ginsengisoli (assembly GCA_945873615.1). Taxonomy (GTDB): domain Bacteria; phylum Bacteroidota; class Bacteroidia; order Chitinophagales; family Chitinophagaceae; genus Sediminibacterium; species Sediminibacterium ginsengisoli_E. The sequence goes on from CAMCDT010000001.1 coordinate 255,328, forward strand.
CGCCAGGTGGAAATAAAGTGGTGAACAAAGCGTTCTTAAATTATATCGAAGGAAAAAACCAACGCGGGTATTAATAGGGTGTTACATCCTATAACAAACCGCGTTTATATTCATACCTGCTCCAACAGACGCAAATAAAACAATGTCTCCTTTTTGTAGACTATGATTTTCTAGTTGTCCGTGTTTTACTAAATCATACAAGGTAGGAATTGTAGCTACAGAGCTGTTGCCCAGTTTATGTATACTCATGGGCATAATATGCGCAGGTATTTCTTTGATGCCGTATAATTTAAAAAGCACTTTAATAAATCCTTCATCCATTTTTTCGTTGGCTTGGTGGAGGAAAAACTGTTTCACCTCACTCACGTGTACACCTGCTTTATCGAGGCATTCTTTCATCGCGGCAGGTACGTTTTTAATAGCGTACTCGTACACTTTACGGCCTTTCATTTTAATATAACGAACGCTTGGATCACTATCTGGTTTATTGGATTTGCCCATGTATAAATAATAGGCTTCGTCGTTACAATGACTCTGAACACTGGCTGCTAAAATGCCAGCATTTGTATCTTCTTTCGCTTCTAAAATGGTAGCGCCTGCACCATCACTAAAAATCATACTGTCTCTATCATAATCATCCACTACACGACTTAATGTTTCGGCGCCAATCACCAAACACTTTTTTGCCATCCCAGATTTTATAAAGGCGTCTGCCTGAATCACACCTTGTATCCATCCTGGGCAACCAAATAAAATATCGTAGGCTACACAGTTTGGATTTTTGATACCCAAATCATGTTTCACTCTAGAGGCAAGCGCAGGTAATACATCTGTTTGTATGGTTTTGTCTAAAACGTTTCCAAAATTATGCGCTACAATAATTTGATCGAGTGTTTCTGGATCAAGCCCTGCATCTTCAATGGCTTTTTTTGCTGCGATGGTAGCCATATCAGACGCATTTACATCTGAACTGGTGTAGCGTCTTTCTTCAATACCTGTAATGTCTTTAAATTTTTCAACAATTTCTGATGAAGGAGTTTCTATCGCTTCTCCATTTTCTGTAAAAAAACGGTGATTTGTAAAATCAGTATTTTTTTTAATACCTGGAGGAATATAAGAACCCGATCCTGTGATAACTGTTTTTAAATTCGACATGCATTACGATTATGGGTTATAAATATTTGTCACCTTTATTACGTTTTACTTCAGCAACATATTCTTTAATGGATTGTTCTTTGTCTTTTTTACAAATAAGCAAAGCGTTTTCCGAATCTACTACAATAAAATCATCGAGGCCTTGCAACACCATAAGTTTATTTGCGGGCCCTGATACCATACATTTTGTGGCATCAATGACGATTACATTATCGGAAGCTACTGCGTTACCTAAATAATCTTTTTCTAAATTATCGTAAGCGCTATTCCAAGTTCCTAAATCACTCCATCCAAAAGACGATGGTATTACATACACATTGTCTGCTTTTTCCATGATGGCCACATCAATAGAAATATTAGTGCAGAGTGGATATATTTTGTCGATGGCTTCTTTTTCCTGCGGCGTATTAAACTTGTCTTTTGCAGCATCAAATAGTTCAAACATTTCTGGTTGAAACATTTCAAATGCTTTTACAATTTGGGCTACTTTCCAAACAAAAATACCAGCGTTCCATAAAAAGTCGCCACTGCTAATAAAAGTTTTAGCAAGTTCTAAATCTGGTTTTTCGGTAAATGTTTTTACTTTATAAATACCACCTGCTGCCTCTAATGTGTCGTGTTGAATATAGCCATAGCCGGTGTTTGGATGGGTAGGCTTAATGCCTAGTGTAACTAGCGATTTAATATGATTGACAAATTCAAGTGCTTTACTCGTAGTTTCTCTAAAATGTTCTGTATCTAATATCATATGATCAGATGGAGCAACGATCAAAGCAGCTTCTGAATCTTTTTGTAACAGCTTGCAAGAGATATACGCAATGCAAGCAGCCGTATTTTTTCTAGAAGGTTCCGCTAAAATATTTTCGGCGGGAAGTTCAGGTAATTGTTCCTTGACAATCGATACGTATTCTTCAGAAGTAACAATGTATATATTTTCTAAAGGAATAAAAGTCTTATACCTTTCAAAAGTCCATTGTATCAGTGATTTTCCGGTATGTAAAATATCCAAAAATTGTTTGGGGTATGCAGTTCTACTCATAGGCCAAAACCTACTGCCAATCCCACCAGCCATAATGGCTACGTAATGGTTTTTATTCATAACTAAATAAGTCCCTCTTTTATAAGTTCGTGGATATGTAATATGCCATAATAGCTGCCCTCTTTTGTAACAACCAAATGGCTAATTTCATTTTGCTTCATCTTATCAATCGCTTCTACAGCAAGGGTTTGATAATCTATTAAGTGGGGGGTATGTGACATAATATCAGCTGAAGTAATATTTTCTATCTGCACCGTTTTTTCTAACATGCGCCTTAAATCACCATCAGTAATTACACCTGCAATTTGATCATTATCAATCACGACTGCAACACCCAATCTATTTTTAGTGATTTCAATAATCACATTTTTTAGTGGGGTATTAAGGGCTACGGTTGGTTTAAGATCTGTGTTTGTGAGGTCCGCAACTTTTAAAAATAAACGCTTGCCTAAATTACCGCCTGGATGGTATTTTCCAAAATCGGCACTGGTAAAACCTTTTAATTGCATCAGACAAACAGCAATAACATCGCCCATTACAAGTTGAGCCGTTGTACTACTGGTAGGCGCTAAATTATTAGGACATGCTTCCGCAGTTACAGATGCATTTAAAATATAGTCCGACTGCGCAGCTAAATAACTCTCCGTATTGCCTACAATACCTATTAATTTGTTTCCAAAATTTTTAATGTATGGAACAAGGGCTTTAATTTCAGGACTCTCCCCGCTCTTGCTAATAATTAAAACGATATCGTCTTTTTGAACCGCACCCAAATCTCCATGAATAGCGTCGGCGGCATGCATAAATAAAGAGGGTGTTCCGGTAGAATTAAGGGTAGCTACAATTTTTTGAGCAATTAGGGCACTTTTTCCTATCCCACTAAAAACCAAACGGCCCTTACAGTTATTAAGTAGTTCAATCGCTTCAACAAAAGATGCGTCCAAAAATGTAGCTAAGTCTGCAATGGACTTTGCCTCTAATTGAACGGTTTGTAAAGCGGTTTCTAATATTGCGTTTTTCATGCTGTGCAAAGGTAAACTTTAACATGAAAGCACGCGTATTCAGGGCATTCTTTGTTAACTTCGCCGTCCTTTCAAAAAAAAGAATTAACTTAAACAAAGGACAAATCCCCGTTTTTAGTTGATTATGAAGGAAATACAGAAGAGAAATGGCAAAAACAAGCAGTAAATCCACCAAAACTACCTCAAAAGCAGCCCCTAAAAAGGCGCCCGCTAAAATAAAAGGCCCTAGACAGGCTAGCACCATTGTAGACCCAAGTAATTTTGATATTTACGCAGGACTCGAAAAATATTTTGGATTTAGAGAGTTTAAAGGCACCCAAGAGCAGGCTATCAACAGTTTATTGAGCGGTAAAGACACGTTTGTTATTATGCCAACGGGTGGTGGTAAAAGCTTATGTTATCAATTACCAGCTCTTTTGCAAGAGGGTTGCGCTATTGTAGTATCTCCACTTATTGCACTTATGAAAAACCAGGTAGACCTGGTACGCGGATATAGTGAAAATGACGAAGTAGCACACTTTTTAAATTCTTCTCTAAATAAGGGTCAAATTAAAATAGTAAAAGATGATTTGCTGGGGGGCAAAACCAAACTTTTGTATGTAGCCCCCGAAACTTTAACCAAGCAAGAAAATCTTGATTTTTTTAGTGACTTAAAAATCTCATTTTTTGCTGTAGATGAAGCGCATTGTATTTCCGAGTGGGGACATGATTTTAGACCCGAGTACAGACGCCTGCGCGAAATGATGGACATCATTAATCCATCAGTGCCTGTTGTTGCATTAACAGCAACGGCTACGCCAAAAGTGCAAAGTGATATTGTTAAAAATTTAGGTTTACGCGACGCAAATATTTTTCTTTCAAGTTTTAATAGGTCTAATTTATTTTATGAAATTCAGCCTAAAATAAAAAAGGAAGATACGGTCAAGCATATCGTAAAATTTATTTCACAGCATAAAGGTAAGAGTGGTATTATTTATACCCTAAACCGCAAAACCACCGAAGAATTAGCGGAATTACTGGTGGCTAATAATATTAAAGCGGTTGCGTATCATGCTGGCCTCGATCAAAAATTAAGAGCCGACAGACAAGACCAGTTTTTACAAGAAGATGTACAGGTAATTGTTGCTACCATTGCTTTTGGTATGGGTATTGACAAGCCAGATATTCGTTTTGTAATACATTTTAACATTCCAAAGTCTATCGAAAATTACTACCAAGAAACCGGTAGAGCAGGACGTGATGGGCTAGAAGGTATTTGTGTATTATACTATTCACATAAAGACGTTTCAAAAATAGAACACCTGATGCGCGACAAGCCACTCAGCGAGCGCGAAGTGGGTAATCAGCTCATTGATGAAACGGTTGCTTACGCAGAGAGTGGAGTTTGCCGAAGAAAAATATTACTGCATTATTTTGGAGAAGAGTGGCCAACACAAAACTGTGGCAATTGTGATAATTGCAAAAATCCAAAAGAACTTATTGAAGCTAAAGAAGAAGTTGTAAAAATATTAAAAGTAATAGCTGCACTAGACGAGCGCTTTGTGGCAGATTATGTAGTGAATATGGTAAGTGGTCATTTAACACCACAAATCTCCATGTTTAGGCATGACGCATTACCTGAATTTGGAATTGGTAAAGATAAAGACGCTCACTTTTTTAATAGTCTTATCAGACAAATGCTCCTCGAAAATTTAATTCAAAAAGACATTGAAGAATATGGTCTTTTAAAATTAACGGACAAGGGCAAAAAGTTTTTGAAAAAAGCAAGCAGCTTTAAAATTGTACTCAACAATTTATTTGAAGACGCCAACGCCGATGATGAAGATGGAGACGGTGCTGCGCAAGCAGGCGCCGCCGCAGATGAAAAACTCTTTCAGATGCTTAAAGAGCTTCGTCAAACCGAAGGAAAAAAGAAAAGTTTGCCTCCATTTATCATTTTCCTAGAAAGTTCGCTTCATGATATGGCCACCCTATTTCCAACCACGCTTGAAGAGCTAGAAAGGTGCCAGGGCGTGAGTAAAGGCAAGGCCCTGAAGTACGGAAAGCCTTTTGTGGACATGATTGCAGCCTATGTAGAAGAGCATGATATTGTTAAGCCCGACGAGTTTGTAATGAAGAGTGTGGCCAACAAAGCCAACAATAAAATTTACATCATCCAAAATGTAGATAAAAAAATACCACTCGAAACCATTGCCAAAAACAAGGGTTTAAAGCTCGATGAATTACTAGAAGAAATGGAAACCATTGCAGCTAGTGGTACCAAACTCAATTTAGATTATGCCATTGATGAATGGCTTGACGATTATGATCAGGAAGATATCATTGACTACTTTAAAAGTTGTGAAACCGCTTCTTTAGAAGTAGCGCAACAAGAACTCAATGAAAATGATTATAGCCTAGAGCAACTAAAAATAATGCGCATTAAATTTTTAAGTGTCTTTGGAAATTAGCGCACTTCATTTTTAAAGGCCTTCATTCTTTCGATTACATTTTCTCTAACGTTAACGTAATACAAATTGTAATCTCCAATATGATAGTTTGGGTTTTTAACTAAAAAGCTTCCAAATATTTTTGGCTTAGCCGTCCATAAAACTTTGTCCGTTATTTTTGCCTGTGCAACCCCTTTTGCGAGTTTATTAAAATTGGTAAGAACCCCGCCTTTATTGGCTTTCCAAGATGCATTAGGTGTCGATTTTGAAAACGTGAGCGGATTGGTAACAATCACATCAAACTTTTCTTTTTGTATAAAAGGTGGTGTGTAACCTTCTTTGTAAGTTCTCCAGCTACATATACAACCCGTTTGTTTTGGTGTATCACAAGCCTTAATAGAGGTATATATTTTTGGATTTACTGGAATACCTACTAAGTAAGCAGCTACCAATTGTTTTTGAAGTGGCTTCTCATCAAAAAATTCTTTCACTAGTCTAATTCCATGTGTAGTGCCCTGGCTATGTGAAGCAATGATAATGGCTCTTCCTTTGTTTTCATTTGCTAAATAATATTCGAAGGCTGCTTTTACATCTTGATACGCAAGTTCAAAAGCGGCAATAGCAAGAGTCGTATCGGACGCTGTTACTGGATAGTAAGCACTAATATGCGTTTGTCTATAACGTGGCGCAAATAATCTGCCTGCTACATTAAATAAACTTCCCTGATAAAGCACCGGACTATAATCGGTTCTTGCTGCTAATAGCGCATCTGAAATATCGGCGTTGAGGCCAAATGGTTTTTCGGTTCCTAAATAAGTAGTAGGATGAATAAAAAATACGTCTACAGCAGTGTCTTTTTGGTAGGATGCCATAAGTGGAGCAGGAACACTATCGGACGGGTCATGAATAGCAGGGTGCGCAGCCCAGTAACTTACATCACTATAATTAGGACCCTTTGGGTCTTTAGAAATTTGGTAGTTGGTCGCTAATTTTTGATAGCTGTTGCTACAACTAGACATAAATAATGCCAGTACAATGATTGCTAGTAGCTTTGTGGGGGTATGTTTCATCATAGATAAGACAAAATTAAACAATTATGGGCTGCTTTGCTGCAATATCCTTTGTTAAATAAGCGTTTTATACTTACAATAATCACATATTTATGTCTATACCAGTAGTTGATTTAGCAGATTTTTTAAGTGGCGATGCTACTAAAAAAGCCTCTTTTGTAAAAGCACTTGGTGAAGCCTATGAAACAGTTGGTTTTGTAGCAGTAAAAAATCATGGAATTCCGGACGCGTTAATTACTGCACAATACGATCAGGTGCAGCAGTTTTTTTCGTTACCACTAGAAAAAAAACTAACCTATCAAATAGATGGACTTGCGGGTCAGCGCGGGTATACAAGTTTTGGAACTGAGCACGCCAAAGGAAGTGAAGCGCCGGATTTAAAAGAGTTTTTTCAATACGGGCAAACAGTTCCAGCAAGTCATCCAATAAAATGGGAATATCCAGACAATGTGGCTGTAGCAGAAATTCCTTCACTCAATACTACTTTACTTGAAGCATATCGAAATTTTGAAAAAAGTGGAAAAGCTTTATTGCAAGCCATTGCTATTTATTTAGATCTTGACGAATATTTTTTTGATGCGCATATCGAAGAAGGCAATTCTATTTTACGTTGTATTCATTATCCACCCATTACACAGGAACCCAAATCTGCCATACGCGCGGAGCAGCACGAAGACATCAATTTAATTACGTTACTAGTAGGCGCTTCTGCAGATGGACTACAAATTTTAACAAATGCGGGTGATTGGGTTGGTGTTACATCACTCCCAGAACAAATTGTGGTGAATGTTGGAGATATGTTACAAAGGCTCACCAATAATAAATTAAAAAGCACCACACATAGAGTGGTGAATCCACCTAAAGAGCACTGGCATACCAGTCGTTTTTCGATGCCATTTTTTTTGCATCCAAAAAGTGAAATGAGTTTAGCTTGTTTAGAAAGTTGTATAGATGATGCAAATCCAAAAGCATATCCTGATGCAACTGCAGGTGAATATTTAGATGAAAGGCTTCGCGAAATTGGATTAAAAAAATAACCTTGGCATTAATTCGTCATATACCTTTTTTACGCGCTGTTATTTGGCATAGCTTAACAGCTTTTGGTGGTCCGCAAGGCCACTTGGGTATGATGATGAAAACGTTTGTGCATCGCCGCAAAGATGTTACTGAAGCTGAATTACTAGAGTACAATGGTTTTTGTCAACTCTTACCTGGCGCTTCTTCTACGCAAACATTGGCCCTGATTGGTTATAAAAGAGGTGGCTATACATTAGCGGTATTAACACTTTTAATTTGGATAACGCCTGCTTGCGCACTTATGGGCGGGCTTTCATTTTTACTCAATTATTTTGAAGATAAAAATCAGGTCATTGGCGCGTTTAAATTTATTAGACCCATGGCCATTGGGTTTATTGCTTATTCGGCATTAAAAATTTTACCGCTAGCTGTTCATAACACCATTACGCGAGTAATACTAGTTGTTGGTGCTGCTGCTACTTTTTTATTTTTTAAAACGCCCTGGGTATTTCCTGCTTTAATTATAGCCGCTGGTATTGCAACAAACTTTAGTGATAAAAGAATTCCAGAAAAAGCAAAACCAGAAAAAAAAATAAAGTGGATTCATTTATTTTTATTCATTGCGTGTTTTGCACTTGCCGGTTATTTATCAGAAACAGCAACGCGCAATAATTGGGATAATAGAAAAGCATTTAACTTGTTTGAGCACAATTATAGAAATGGAAGTTTGGTATTTGGTGGTGGTGATGTGCTTATGCCATTACTCTATGAGCAGTACGTAACCAGGCCCGCTTCTAAACGCATCATCGATAATAAACGTGATGTATTAAAAATGAATCAAGCCGATTTTTTAACGGGTTCAGGTATTGTTAGAGCGATTCCGGGTCCTGTATTTTCTATTGCCGCATTTTCGGGTGGTATGACCATGCGTTCGGAAGGAATATCAGCGCAAGTTCTAGGCATTATTATAGGTGCTATTGGTATTTTTTTACCGAGTGCTTTTTTAGTGCTATTCTTTTTTCCTGTATGGAGTTATGTAAAACAGTATGTAGTCATTTTTAGATCATTAGAAGGTATTAATGCAGCAGTTGTTGGTATTTTATTTGGTGCCACTGCATATTTAATGAAAGATCATTTTTCGGATTCTGCTGCTACAAGTTATTTATGGATACAGTGGTTGGTTGTTGTGGGTACTGTTTTATTGCTTCGCATCAACAAAATACCCGCACCGCTTATTGTCGCGTCTATATTTATACTGGGTTTGTTGCTTCACTAAAAACAAGTTAAATTATAGCCTCAAATGCGGTAATCTGCGCCGACTGTTATAATATTACACTTAAAACTGCTGCATTTGAAGCAAAGGCTACTCCCTTTTATTATTGTTTTTTGCCTATTGATAGGTCAAATGTCAAAGGGGTACGCGCAGTATGTAACCATTGCTGGAACCGTCTATGATGTAACCGCACGTAATCCTTTAGAAGCAGTATCAGTACGCTCCACATCGGGTAGAGGCGGTGTTACTGATTCGGCAGGAAGGTATATCGTTACCGTTTTAAAAACCGATTCTATTTGGTTTTCTATGATTGGTAAAAACACCATGAAGTATCCGGTTGATACCATTTCTAATTTGGACAATTTTAATATTATGATTCACCTAAAGGCCACTGATTTGCCTGAAGTGAAAGTGCGTAATAATTACTATCGTTACGATTCTATTCAAAATAGAATTGACAATGCAAAAGGGTTTAATTATAAAAAACCAAGCCTTGGATTAACCTCTAATCCCAATTATAATCCTGGTGGCTTAACCGTTGGCTTTGATTTAGAAGCCATCATCAATATGTTTAGGTTTAAGCGTAATCAGAACATGGAATTTTTACAAAAAAGACTCATCGATCAAGAACAGGAAAAGTATGTCAACTTCAGGTTTAGTAAAGCCTTTGTTCGAAAAATTACACTGCTAAAATCGCCGGAGCTAGATACGTTTATGGTTCGTTTTAGACCTCCTTACGAACTCGTTACAAAAATGAATGATTTAGAATTCGGTTATTACATCGAAAAGCAACTTGAAATTTATAGGCGAACTAAAAATTCGTACCGCGGCAGTTTGCGCCGACGCGATGATTAATTATCTTTAGCATCATGCGTTTTTTTATTACAATCTTACTTTGTTTTTTATTTGCTGCATTGTCTGCACAAAATAAAACCGGTGTATGGTATGGTGCCATTGTGTTTGAGCCTGATGGGGTTAAAGCATTAGATACAGAATCTCGTATTCGAGTAGATGCTCAGAGTGGGCGTATCATTAATGTGCCACCCATGTATGCAGGCTCTATGTCTCTTTCAAAATCAAGAACGTATACAAAAGCTAAATTAGAAATTGTTGACACTGCCGGTCAGATGATGGCCGTGCTCACTACATTTAGTGCCGATCAAAAAAAGTTGAGCGCTTACTTATTTTATCTATCTGCTACCCCTACCCAAAAATATAATTACTACGCTAAAGCGGTTCGTTGTTTAGTGAATGAAACAGAACATACGCCTAGTTTATTTGACCTTCAAGGCAATTTTATTTTCACAGATTCAAGTGTTGTATTTAGTGGCATTTGGGAAAGTCCTTTTGGGAAAAGCAGGTTGGGGAAATTTAGCTTTCAGCCAAGTATTCAATCTGTGAATGTGAATCCAGAACTTCTTGTTCAGTGGAATAATGTAGCAAAGGTGCTACCGGCATTAACTGATATTGAAAGTTGGGTGCCTTCCACAAGTAATTTTGATACACTACTCACTAAATCTTTTTATATCGACTTTTCTATTGCAGAAACAGGCGTCATAGATCACGATACGCTAACCATATTGATAGATGGTCAGGTTTTAGAAGAAAATTTAGTGCTCACCGATAAAAAACATGATTTCAGGGTTAATATTACGACCAAAGACTACCATCAGTTAACCATTCGAACCAAAAGTGAAGGGTCTATTAAAGGAACGGGTTACTTATTAAGCATATCCACTAAGGAAAATGTCTATAAATACAACCTCACGCAGTATAAGTACAATCAATCGGATTGGTTTTTTCATAAGGTTGGTTCTAGAGACCGTTCTAATTAGGTTTTGCTCTATTTATTGGGCAAATAATTTACCTTTAAGGCTCTTAAAATGAATGCTTTGAAAAGATGTTCTCTACCCATAGTGCTCCTATTCGCACTTGTAGCCTGCAAAGGTAAACCTGATCAAAAAAAACAAAAAGATGGAGGTCCTAAACCCGCTATCGTAGATGTTATTATTGCTTCTAATAATAAGATCAATAAACTAATTGAAGTGAATGGTTCGGTTCTTCCAAATGAAATGACAAACATTCAATCTGAAGTAAGTGGTCGTGTCACTTTTTTGCAAATTTCAGAAGGAAGTAATGTTGCGGCAGGAACTATACTAGCACGTATCAATGATGCTGATTTAAAAGCGTCGCAACAAAAAATAAATGTGCAATTAGACCTCGCACAAAAAAATGAAGTACGTCTTAAAAAGCTATTGTCAATTGGAGGTATCAACCAAGCAGACTATGACGTAGTACTGAATCAAGTAAATACATTAAAAGCTGATTTAGCGGTACTACAAGCGCAGCTTGATAAAACAGTTATTAAAGCCCCGTTTGCTGGAACATTAGGTCTTCGTATGATTAGTATGGGCACCTATCTTACACCAGCTACTGTTATTACAACTATTCAGCAGGTAAATCAACTCAAAATTGATTTTTCGGTTCCTGAAATTTATGCCCAAAAAATTAAAAAAGGAGCTGTCGTACATGTACAGTCTGCAGATAATAAAACAAAATCAGAGGCTGTTGTGATAGCTACAGAGCCAGTCATCAATGCTACCACGCGTAATTTAAAAGTGCGTGCCGTATTAAAAGGCCAGGCATTTAATTTAGGTGCATTTGTAAAAATATCTATCGATGCAACTGCACCTACTAATAGTATTTTAATTCCATCTAATTGTATTATTCCAGAATCAACCGTTAAAAAAGTGATTGTTGTAAAAGATGGGATTGGTCAACTTGTAGAAGTGGAAACAGGTGAAAGAAATGAAGGCCTTGTGCAAATTATAAAAGGCTTATCGGTGGGTGATAGTATTGCTGTGAGTGGCGTCTTATTTGTAAAACCAAATTCGCCGGTTAAAGTAAGAAGTGTAAAATTATTAAGTGAAATTGCAACGCTAGACTAACTATGAATATTTCTGAACTAGCCCTCAAAAGACCCATACTTGCCACAGTGATGAATTTACTCATCATTTTATTTGGTGTTGTTGGGTATAATTTTTTATCTATTCGCGAATATCCGGCTATCGATCCACCCGTTATTAATGTACGTACTTCTTATGCAGGTGCCAATGCAGATATTATTGAAAGTCAAATTACAGAACCGCTCGAAAAATCTATTAATGGTATCCCGGGTATTAAAACCATTAACTCTTCTAGTAACAATGGTTCAAGTAATATTAGTATTGAATTTGAAGTAGATCAAGACCTGGAAGCAGCTGCTAATGATGTAAGAGATAAAGTGAGTCAGGCCACCAGAAATTTGCCTCAAGATATTGATGCCCCTCCCGTAGTTAGCAAATCTGATGCGAGTAGTGATTTTATTTTATTGATGGCTGTACAAAGTAAAACCAAGGGCCTCATGGAGCTTAGTGAATACGCGGAAAACGTATTACAAGAAAGATTTCAAACCATTCCCGAGGTAAGTTCCGTAAGTATTTTTGGGCAGAAGCGCCCTGCCATGCGTATTTGGATTGATCCTAATAAACTCAATGCATTTAATCTTACTTATTCAGATTTTAGAACCGCACTTAATAGAGAAAATGTGGAGATTCCTTCAGGTAAACTCTATGGTAATAAAACAGAATTAACCATTCGAGCACTGGGTAAATTACAAACGGAAGATGATTTTAAAAATCTAATCATCGTACAAAATGAAACAGGTATTATTCGGTTAAAAGATATTGCAAAAGTTGAAATTGGGCCTGCTCAAGAAGAATATAGTTGGAAATTAAATGGCATTAATGGTGTGGGTGTTATTATTTCTCCGCAACCCGGAGCTAATTATATCAAAATAGCCGATGAGTTTTATAAGCGTGTCGAAGACATTAAAAAAAATGAAAAAGGTGATTTTGAATTTACGCCATTAATTGACCAAACAAAAAATGTTAGAAGAGCTATTAAAGAAGTAGAAGAGACATTACTAATTTCATTTACCCTAGTGGTGCTCGTAATTTTCTTTTTCTTCAGAAACTGGTTAATTGCGATTCGTCCAATTATCGATATTCCTATTTCACTTATTGCAACATTTTTTATCATGTACATTTTTGGATTCTCCATTAATGTATTGACACTACTAGGTATAGTACTAGCGACGGGACTCGTGGTGGATGATGGTATTGTGGTTACAGAAAATATATTTAGAAAATTAGAACTTGGATTACCCATTAGAAGAGCGGCACTAGAAGGCAGCAAAGAAATATTTTTCGCTGTTATTTCTACCTCTATTACACTTGCTGTTGTGTTTTTACCTGTTATTTTCTTGCAAGGTTTTGTGGGAAGTTTATTTAGAGAATTTGGGATTACGGTAGCGGCTGCAGTATTAATTTCGGCTTTTGTATCCTTAACGATTACACCTGTATTAAATGTACTCTTAACAAAAAAGGGAGCAGGTCATGGTAAATTTTATGAACAAACAGAGCCTTTTTTTAGAGGTATGGAAAACGGGTACAAGCGTTTATTGGCTGCTTTTGTAAGGGTAAAATGGATTGCCTGGGTAATTGTATTTGCCTGTTTGGGCGCCATTTATATTGTAGGTAAAAATTTGCCCTCAGAATTAGCTCCACTAGAAGATAGGAGTAGTATTCGTTTTCAATTATCAGGTCCAGAAGGAGCTTCATTCAATTATATGAGCGATGTTGCAAAAGACCTTACTGATTATTTATCTGATTCTATTCCAGAAAAATCTTTCGTTTTTATTTCTGTTCCAGGTTTTAGTGGCAATGGAGGGGTAAACGGCGGTACTGCTAGAATTGCACTAGTAGATCCCGAAAACCGTAATAGATCACAAAGTGATATAGTAAAATCAGTCACTAAAAAATTACCTCAGTTTAACAACGCAAGAATTTTTCCTGTTGAAGAGCAAACAATTTCTGTGGGTCTTGGTTCTAGGGGCTCTTTACCAGTTCAACTTATTTTACAAAATTTAGAGTTTGAAAAAATAAAAGCCATCATACCTAAGTTTTTAGAAGAAGCTAGAAAAGATAAAACTTTTCAAAACGTTGATGTGAATTTGAAATTTAGTAAACCCGAACTTCAATTAACCATTGACAGAATAAAAGCAAAAGACTTAGGCTTATCTATTACTGATGTGGCGGATGTAGTGTCTAGTGCCTTTAGTGGTAGACGACTTGCGTATTTTACCATGAAAGGTAAACAGTATGATGTAATTTCTCAAGTGTCATTAAATGATCGACAAACCCCTGGTGATATTTTAAGTTTGTATGTACGCAATAACCGCGGCGAAATGATTCCACTTTCTGCAGTTGTAGATTTGAAAGAAAGTTCTAATCCACCAACATTATACCACTACAACCGATTTAGGTCTGCTACTATTAGTGCATCCTTAGCAGAAGGAAAAACTATTGGGGATGGTGTAAAAGCGATGGATGAAATATCTAAACGTTTATTAGATGAGAGTTTTCATACTGCTTACGGTGGACCTTCTCGCGATTTTAAAGAGAGTTCTTCCAATACCACATTTGCATTTTTATTAGCACTATTGCTGATATATCTAGTGTTAGCAGGTCAGTTTGAAAGTTTTAAAGATCCATTTATTATCATGATTACCGTACCGCTTGCCATTGCGGGCGCACTTATTAGCTTATGGATGTTTGATCAAACGTTGAATATATTTTCTCAAATTGGTATGATTATGCTTATTGGCCTAGTAACCAAAAATGGTATTTTGATTGTAGAATTCGCCAATAACAAAAGAATAGAAGGGTTAGCTAAAAAAGAAGCCGTGTTACAAGCCGCTTCCCAACGTTTGCGTCCAATTTTAATGACTAGTTTAGCAACAGCACTTGGTGCTTTACCTATTGCACTTAGTTTAGGTGCTGCGGCAACGAGCCGAATGCCACTTGGAATTGTTATTGTAGGAGGTATTTTCTTCAGCTTATTTTTAACATTGTTTGTGGTACCGGCGGTATATATCTTTGTATCGGGTAAGCATATCAAAACAGTAGAAGAAATAGCATAAATAATTATCATGAGTAACGCTATTGCAGATATTAGAAAAGATTATAAGTTAGCCTCTTTAGAGGAAGCCGATGTAGCCTCTAATCCTATCGATCAATTTACACGCTGGTGGAATGATGCTGTTGCATCACAAATTGATGAAGTAAACGCTATGACACTGGCTACTGTAAATGCGGCTGGGGTTCCGGCTGCGCGTATCGTGCTTTTAAAAGGGTACAATCCTGAAGGCTTTATTTTTTTTACGAACTATGAAAGTGATAAAGGCAAAAATTTAGCACATAACCCAAACGCTGCGCTTGTTTTTTTCTGGAAAGAATTAGAAAGACAAATTAGAATTGAAGGCACGGTCCAAAAAGTAAGTGCCGAAGAAAGTGACCGTTATTTTAATTCCCGACCGGCTTCTAGTAGAATAGGCGCTTGGGCTTCACCACAAAGTGCAGTGATTGAAAATAGATTGGTGATTGAACAAAATGTAGAACGTTACAGTTCCATATTCGCCAATGATTCAATCGAAAGGCCCGACCATTGGGGAGGTTATATTGTAAAACCAATAAGCATCGAATTTTGGCAAGGACGATCTAGTCGTTTGCATGACCGTATTAGATACAAACTTGAAACAAGTGCGTATAATGCAGCTACTGATACTAAAACAGATGCAAATTGGAAAATTGAACGCTTAGCGCCTTAAGAAATTTCTAATCCTATTTTCTCGCGATTACTTTTTCTGCAGCCGCTACAATAAAAGGCGTGTCTAATCCGTACTTTGTAAGTAGTTGCGTTGGTGTACCGCTTTCTCCAAAAGTATCATTGGTGCCAATGTATTCGATAGGAATAGGACAATGTTTTGCAGCAACTTGTGCAACACTATCACCAAGTCCACCAATAATATTATGTTCTTCTACCGTAACAGCACATTTTGTTTTTGAAATAGAACGGATAATCGCTGCTTCATCAAGTGGCTTGATGGTATGAATATTAATCACTTCTACACTCAATCCTTTTTCCTCTAATATGCGTCCAGCTTCAATCGCTTTCCAAACCATATGACCGCAAGCAAAAATACTTACGTCGGTACCTTCAGATAATTGTTGTGCTTTACCAATAACAAAATCACTACAATCAACGGCGGTAAAGTTTGGCCATTTTGGACGACCAAATCTTAAATAGACAGGCCCTTCATAAGATGCAATAGCTTTAGTAGCTGCCTTGGTTTGATTAAAATCGCAAGGAACAATAACGGTCATGCCCGGAAGCATTTTCATTAGTCCTATATCTTCTAAAATTTGGTGTGTTGCACCATCTTCACCCAATGTAAGACCTGCGTGTGATGCACAAATTTTTACATTCTTACCGCTATACGCAACACTCTGTCTGATTTGATCATACACTCGACCCGTGCTAAAATTTGCAAACGTTGTCGTGTATGGAATTTTACCTCCAATGGTCATACCAGCAGCAATACCAATCATGTTGGCTTCTGCAATACCTACTTGTACAAAACGGTTTGGAAAATCTTTGATAAAGGGTCCTAGTTTTAATGAACCTGCTAAATCTGCAGTTAGTACTACTACATTTTCATTTTCTTTTCCGATTTCGTGAATGCCTTCACCAAATCCACCACGCGTTTCTTTTTCGTTTTGTACTTGTATGTTTTGTAATTTCATAAGAAGTATTTTTTATCCTTCAAAAGTGCTATAAAAATAAGGTGTCTTTGCTTCAAACTCAGCGCTGCAAGTGTCTACCATTTTGTAAACTCTGGTTATGCCAAGTGCTTTTCTTTTTTCATACACTTGTTCATCGGAGCAATCGCCATGTAAAATTTTTGAAATTTGCACGTCACCAAAACCACATTTTTTTGCTTCTTTTAATAAGCTTTCAGGAAGGGTTTCTAATGTGTGCGTTGCAATTTCTTTTTCGATATTGCAAATTTGTAAAATCTGGTGTAAGAACCATCTGTCAATGCCTGTTGCTTGTGCAATAGACTTAACAGTAGATCCCGCCATGAGCGCATCTTTGATTCTAAAAATGCGGTCCCATTTTGGTGTTTTAATATATTCTACGAGGTCCTCGCTTTTCATGAGGCTCTTACCGTAATAACCTAAACCAACGGCTTCATTTTCTAAACTCTGACAAGCTTTTTGAATCGCTTCTTTAAAGTTTCTTCCAATAGCCATTACCTCACCTACACTTTTCATTTGTAAACCAAGAGTGTCGTTGGCGCCTTTAAATTTATCAAAGTTCCAACGCGGCACTTTTACAATCACATAATCAAGTGCTGGCTCAAAATATGCAGAAGTTGTTTTTGTAATCTGATTTTTTAATTCATCTAAACTATAACCAATGGCAAGCTTTGCAGCAATTTTTGCAATTGGATAACCCGTTGCTTTTGAGGCAAGTGCCGATGATCTACTCACGCGCGGATTGATTTCAACGGCAATCAATTCTTCGGTAGCAGGGTTAAGTGCAAATTGAACGTTACATCCACCAGAAAAATTACCCAGTGAGCGCATCATTAAAATGGCTTTGTTGCGCATTTCTTGGAATGCAGTATCACTTAAAGTCATGGCAGGTGCCACGGTGATAGAGTCTCCAGTGTGCACACCCATTGGGTCTAAATTTTCTACAGTACAAATGATAACAACATTATCATTTTGATCACGTAACAACTCAAGTTCATATTCTTTCCATCCAAGTACTGCTTTTTCTACCAGTACTTCATGTATTGGAGATGCTTTTAATCCTCTTTCGAGAGCTGCATCTAAATCATCTTTTGTATGTACAAATCCGCCACCCGTTCCACCTAATGTAAAGGAAGGTCTGATAACAAGTGGGAATCCAATTTCTTGTGCAAATTCTTTTCCTTCTAAAAAACTATTGGCAACACGGCTTGGCGCTACAGCCATACCAATTTTTACCATAAGCTGTCTAAACTTCTCACGGTCTTCGGCGGTATCAATGGCAGCAACGTCTACGCCAATCATGCGCACATTGTATTTATTCCAAATGCCAATTTCATCCGCTTCTTTACAAAGATTTAAAGCGGTTTGACCACCCATGGTTGGAAGTACAGCGTCAATATCATTTTCTTGTAAAATTTGCTCAATACTTTCGATGGTAAGAGGCAACAAGTAAACTTTATCGGCCATCATTGGGTCTGTCATGATGGTGGCTGGATTTGAATTAATCAAAATCACTTTAATGCCCTCTTCACGCAAACTTCTGGCAGCTTGAGAGCCAGAATAATCAAATTCGCAGGCCTGACCAATAATAATGGGTCCAGAACCTACAATAAGCACCGATTTTATGGAATTGTCTTTTGGCATAGGAACTAAAAAATAAATTGTGCAAATTTAATAAAGGGGGAGCAGAAGGGGGTATTTTTTTTGAACTAATTGCTCCTAATTTTATTATATAACGGTTACCCGCTTATTTTTAATGACCAAAACAGCCAATATGCTACAAGAAGGATCCAAAGCCCCTGCCTTTAAAGGCCTCGACCAAAACGGTAAAACCATTGCCCTATCTAGTTTTAAGGGTCAAAAACTGGTTTTATATTTCTACCCCCACGATATGACCCCTACTTGTACCGTGCAGGCCTGTAATTTGAGGGACAATTATAAAATTTTAGCCAAAAAAGGCTACCAAGTGTTAGGTGTGAGCTCTGACGACCAAAAAAGTCACCTCAAATTCATAGCCAAGCACGACTTACCCTTCCCACTTATTGCCGACACCGACCTGGTTATTCATGAAAAATATGGTGTTTGGGCCGAAAAGAAGTTTATGGGCAAAACCTATATGGGCACTTTACGCACTACTTTTATTATAGACGAAAACGGCGTAATCGAAAAAATTATTACTAAGCCGGATTCAAAAAATCATGGTCAAGAAATTTTAGGTGCTCCAAAAAAGAAATAAAATCTATGAGACATTTACTCGCTTTCATTTTTGTATTGGCGCTAATGCCTGCACAAGCGCAAAAAGTAAATAAAAAATTACAGCGGGGGTTAGAAACCCTAGCTGCTGGGTTTAAAGGTGACGTGGGCGTTTATGTAAAAGATTTACATACTGGAAAAATAGCAAGCATAAACGCTGATAGTATTTTTCCAACAGCGAGTATGGTTAAAGTGCCCATACTTATTGGCATCATGGATAAAATTAATAAAGGCGAACTCAATTACCATCAGGAGTTAACCTATAAAGATAGTTTATTCTATGCAGGTTCCGATTTGCTTGCTTCTTTAAAAAACAATGAAAAAGTGGAGCTTAGTAAAGTGATCATGCTTATGCTTACAACTAGTGATAATACGGCTAGTTTGTGGTTACAATCACTAGCGGGTACTGGAACTAGAATCAATCAAATCATTGATAGCATTGGCTATACGGCTACTAGGGTAAATAGTAGAACACCAGGTAGAGAAGCGAGCAGAGAGAAATTTGGATGGGGTCAAACCAGTCCAAAAGAAATGGTTTCTATGTTTGAAGCTTTGGCCAATAGAAATTTATTGGACACTGCTTCTTCTGAAAAAATGCTTCGATTGCTTGGTAGAAATTACTGGGATGAAGAAGCGATTTCACAAATTCCACCTGATGTTTTTGTGGCCAGTAAAAATGGTGCCGTTAATGCGAGTAGAAGTGAAGCGATGTATGTATCCGGAAAAAATGCGCGATACGTTTTTTGTATCTGTACTAAAAACAATAAAGATACCAGTTGGGAATTACAAAATGAAGCATGGGAGCTCGCCAGAAAAGTGTCTAAATTATTATGGGAAACCTACAAGTGATGATCTGTTAATTGCGAACTACTTTTAACTAAACAAAACATACGTTAACCAGCTCATTCCATATGCGAGGGCCGTCATATACACAAGTTGAAACGCAGGCCATTTCCAAGACTTTGTTTCTCTTTTTACAACCGCTAATGTACTCATGCACTGCATGGCTAGCAAATAAAATATCATCAGCGAAAGACCGGCTGCTAAAGTGTAAACTTTGGTTCCATCTGGATGCCTGGCCGCTGCTAATTTTTGTCTGAGAGAGCTGTCTTCACTGTCTTCTACGCTATATAAGGTAGCCATGGTGCCCACAAAAACCTCTCTAGCCGCAAAGGAGGTAATAAGTGCAATGCCTATTTTCCAGTCGTAGCCAAGGGGCTTGATGGCCGGTTCAATAGCTTTACCCAATATGCCCGCATATGAATGTTGAAGTTTTTCTGATGCGTATTGTTTATCTAAAGAATCTTTTTTTGTAGGCAACACTTGATTCAGTGCTTCATACTTTTTAGTAGTATTTGCTATTTGATCACCAGGTCCGTAGCTACTTAAAAACCATAGTAGTAGGCTAATAATCATGATTACTTTACCTGCATCCGTAACAAATATTTTTGCTTTTTCAAGCATGGTAATACCTATGTTTTTCCAACGCGGGGCTCTGTACATCGGAAGCTCTAGAATAAAGAAGCTTTTTTCTTTGATGGTGATAAACCATTTTAAAACATAGCTCACGAGCATCGCCATTACTATCCCTAGTAAATAAAGACCCATCATCACAAGGCCTTGTAAACTTAAAAATCCAAAGTAGTATTTGTTATCAATAACCAGTGAAATTAGAATGGTAAAAACCGGCAATCGCGCACTACAACTCATGAGTGGCGTAACGAGTATTGTTAACAACCTTTCTTTTCTATTTTCAATGTTGCGTGCACTCATAATGGCTGGAACGGCACATGCAAAACCACTTACCATGGGCATTACACTTTTTCCATTCAGCCCCACTTTGCGCATGAGTCTATCACTTAAAAAACTAATACGGGCCATATAACCACTGTCTTCAAGCATGGTAATGAGCCCAAACAAAATCATAATTTGTGGCACAAAAACTAAAATACCACTCAGTCCAGCTACCAGTCCATTCACGATTAAATTACTCCACCATGTTTCTGGAAGCCAAGCAGACAAAGAGCTTCCGCCTTTTGCAAAGGCCCACTCAATGCCATCCATTGGAAAACTAGCCAGCCAATAAACGCTTTGAAATAAAATAAATAATACAGCAAGTAATATGACATTACCCCAAACGCGGTGTAATAAAATATTGTCTAACTTATCTGAGAAAATCTTTTTTTCTAGAGGCCCAGGCTCTACAACATGTCTAAGCATGACGTCTCTGATTTGACTGTAGCGCTGTAAAATTTCTTCGGCCTGTGTTTTAGTTGGATTAAACTGATGCGTTATTTCGAGACTTTCAATTTCTTTTTGTACTACATCTGTTAACGGAAAATTTTCGTGATTGATTAAATAATGAATAGCAGCATAATCACTTAAGCCTGGCACTATTTGATGAATGCCATCAATGGCGCTTGGGGCCAACTTTTTTGTATCAATAAATTTTTTATCAGAAACAGCACTTGGCTTTACCGTTAATTGTTGCAAGGCTTTTTTTAATTCCGTAATGCCCTTGTTTTTTCGGGGGTTAACGGCAATGATGGTGATGCCTAATTCTTTTTCAAGACCTGCAATATCTATTTTGATGCCCTTGCTTGATGCAATATCATTCATGGTAAGGGCCATCACTACCGGAATTTGCAAATCAATAATTTGACTGCAAAAAAGTAAATTTCTTTTGAGGTTACTGGCATCTGCAACTAGTAATACAGCGTCAGTTGTTAGCGAGTCGTCGGTGCCCATGAGCACTTTGTAGGCTACCCATTCGTCAGCTCTTCTGGGATACAAACTATAAGTGCCAGGAAGGTCAATTAATGTGGTGTTGGTAGCATCTGGTAAGCGGAGGGTCCCCGTTTTTTTATCTACGGTTACACCTGGAAAATTACCTACTTGTTGGTTTAACCCCGTTAAAGCATTAAAAATGGAACTTTTTCCACTGTTGGGGTTACCCACTAAAGCAATATGGAGGTCTCTTTGACTCAAGTTTAATTAGATGGCTACAAAAGTACCCCCAAAGAGAAGAGGGTAGTTACGAGATTGGGAACAGAATCTCTTACTTTTGCATGTAATAAAGCAATCAAGATGAGTAAAAATTGGTTTTGGATCCTTTTATTGGTTCCGTTTTTAGGATTATCACAAAGCAAACGCAAAATTAGAATTGAGGCAGAAAAGCAAAAAGCGACACTCATTTCAAATTTAAAATCACATATTGGCTATTTGGCGAGTGATGCACTAGAAGGTAGAAGAACGGGAACAGCAGGTGCCGACGCAGCGATGGATTACTTGGTAAAACAATATGAGCGGATGGGGATTGGTGCCAAAGGATCAAGTGGCTATCTTCAAAAATTTGAAATCAACGAAGGCTTGCAAATAGATCCAAGTACGCATTTTAAGGTGAACAATATTCAATTAAAAATTGAAAAAGACTTTTTTCCTTTAGCTACAAGTGCGTCAGTAAATATTTCAGGAAATCCTGCCATGGCATTACAAGAAAAAGGACAGCCTTGGTTTAAAGACATTAAAGAGACACTTGAAGAAAATAAATCCAATCCTCACTTTGATATCGAAGCCTGGATTAAAAAAGAAGTAACTAATGCTGCATCAAAAGGGTCTACTGCATTTATAATATACAATACAGGAACTGTTGTTGATAATATTTTATTTAATAAAAATGATAAAACAGCGCCGTTTTCTATTCCTGTAATGTATCTCACACAGGCAGGGCTTCAACATTTTACAGACCCTTCCGCTACTTTGCAAGTTGAGATTACCGTTCGTCTCTCAGAAAAAAAACGTCCTGCAACCAATGTTGCAGCATTTATTAATAATGGTGCAGCAAATACAATTGTTATTGGAGCACATTATGATCACCTTGGTTTTAATGAAGATAAAAATGCATTGGATACCGGACATGTTATTCATAATGGTGCAGATGATAATGCTAGTGGCACTGCTGCGCTACTTGAAATTGCCCGTTTGTTACAACAAAAATCACCCGTACATAATAATTATTTATTCTTACATTTTTCTGGTGAAGAATTAGGCCTTTTAGGAAGTAAATATTGGATAGAAAATCCAACCATGTCTGGGTCTATTAATTATATGCTTAACATGGATATGGTAGGCAGGTATGATACTTCACACAAATTAACGGTGGGTGGATACGGTACTTCAAGTAAATGGAGTAGCGTTTGGAAGGCCATAAATACGCCACTTGTTGTAAAATTTGACAGCACAGGAAGTGGTCCAAGTGATCACGCTAGTTTTTATAGAGCGGGTGTGCCGGTTCAATTTTTCTTTACAGGAAGCCACCCCGATTATCATAAAGCAAGCGATGACGCCGATAAAATAAATTACGAAGCCACTGCGCAAATTGTAACACTGGCCTATCAGATTATGGGTATAACAGATAGTTTACCCAAGCTTGATTTTATTAAAACAACAGAGCCTCAAATGGGCCGTAGCACTAAGTTTACGGTAAGTTTAGGTGTTATTCCTGACTATGGTTACAGTGGAACTGGCATGCGCATAGATGGTGTAAGCCCAGGTAAACTTGCAGAAAAATTAGGTTTAAAAGCAGGTGACATTTTGCTTCAACTAGGTGATTATAAATTTGTTGATGTAAATAGTTACATGCAAACACTGAGCAAGTTTAAAAAAGGAGATCAAACCCAGCTTCGTATAAAACGCGGTACAGATGAGTTTAGTTTTTCTGTTACGTTTTAAACAAAGCACTCAATTAGTAATATGAAACTGAAACTCAATATTGACGAACTCAACGAAGATTTTTTTGATGACACGCGTTTGCTTGGTATTATAGCGCCTATCAAAAGTCATCAATTTTGTTTGCAATTGAATAATCAATTAGGGCATCAGTTTAGACTTAATCCGGCTATCGAAATTCATCTCAAAAAAAAGGATCGCAGTTATTATTTTAGTATTTATGAATCCAAAGAGCCCAATAGTTTTTTAGTACATTATTTATACCATAACCATTGTGATGGTGAATACCTATTGCCTGAATTTAGACACATGGACTTTTTATGGCTCACAAAAGGTGATTTTGTTGACGATGAAAAATGTAATTGGATCAAGCAAACCGTAAAAGCCTTAAACGGCGTTCAAATGGTAGCAGAGCTTACCAATGAGCAAATAAAAAACAAAGGAAATATGGTTTTTTAGCGGAGTCTTTGTAACGCTTAGTTTTTTACCACCACTACTTTTTCACCTACTGCTTCTAATACGCCAATGGGTTCTATAAAATCAGCAAGCCCATGTTTTGTAAATACATCTTTAATGATGTCTACTGCAGTAGGATCTACTGCAACAAGTAAGCCTCCGTTGGTTTGCGGATCTGGTAACATACTAAATGCTTCCATTACATTAACGCCCGGATCAAAACTTGTTTTAGTGCTGTAACTATTCCAATTTCGGTATGTAGCATCTGGCACCATGCGCTGTGCTAAATATTTTTTAGCCGCTTCTATCATTTTTATTTTCGAATAAAAAATATGCGCAGAAAGTTCACTGCCTTCGGCCATTTCAATTAGGTGGCCAAGCAGTCCAAACCCAGTGATATCAGTAAGTGCGTGCACTTCAGGAATGCCGCCTAGTATTTCACCCACTTTATTAAGTGTTGTTAACTGATGTATAAATGGTGCAAGATCTTGAGGGTCTAGTGCGTCTCTTTTTTGCGCAGTTGCTAGTATACCCACACCAATAGGTTTTGTAACAAAAAGTACATCACCCTGTTTTGCAGTATTGTTTTTTTTGAGATTTGCAATGGGTGTAATACCTGTAACGGCTAATCCAAATATAGGTTCGGTGCTATCAATACTATGTCCACCAGCAAGTGGGATTCCTGCTTCTGCACAAATGCTTCGAGCGCCCTCTAACACTTCTGCTGCAAGGGCTGCAGGTAATGTATTCACGGGCCAACCCAGTATTGCAATAGCCATCAGCGGCTTGCCGCCCATCGCATACACGTCACTAATAGCATTGGCACTCGCAATTTTTCCAAAAGCTACCGCATCATCTACAATGGGTGTAAAAAAATCGGTGGTGCTAATAATGGCTTGACCGTTTCCCATATCATAAGCAGCCGCGTCATCTTTACTTCCGTATCCCACCAGTAAATTTTCATGTTCAATTTTTGGAAGGGAAGAAGCTAAAATAGTTTCTAATACTGCTGGTGCAATTTTACATCCGCATCCTGCGCCATGAGAAAACTGTGTCAATTTTATTGTTGAAACCATGTTGTTAGTTTTATTTTATGATAACCACTTAACTGCTCCATGTGCAACAGATTCATTGGTGCCGTTTTCGTTTTCAATTTTTAAATATCCATTTGGCAAGACTCCGCAAATAGTAACTGTTTTTATTACTTCGTTTACGGATACTGTTACAAGCTCTCCTTTTTTATAAAGCGCATTGTTGTAAAGCGTAATCAGTGCATCAGGCCCCTGGGTTAACAGTAGATGCAATGCCTCCTCAATGCAACCGCATAACTGAACTGCAAGGTCTTTAACTGCATGGGTTTTGCCCGTTATTTGTTTGATTGAAACGGCTTTGTTTAATTCGGTTCCAAAAATTGTTTGGTTGACATTAACCCCCATACCTGCAATGCTCCACTGCCAGATAGGTCCCCTAAAGCTATTTTCTATTAAAATACCTGCTGCCTTTCTGTCACGCCAGTAAATATCATTGGGCCACTTAATGCGCGTTTCGTCACCGGCATATGTAATAAAAAAGTTAAAACATCCAACCGCTACAAGCATGCTAACAATGGACGGCTCCAGCTTGGAACCATTAAAAACTAGCTTTTTTGGGTCCAAAACCACCGATAATAGTATGTTTTGACCGCTTTCGGCCTCCCAAACCTTACCCATTTGCCCTTTACCTGCCCATTGTTTTTGGGCTAGAAAAGCAGCGCCGTGCCCAGCCAAGTTTGTCTTAACATGGTTCATGGCATAGATGTTGGTACTATCTACTTCAGTTAATTCTGTAAAAGGTAAACCGATGGGTGTATTTAAGCCTGCTGAAGCCAAAGAATTAGTATTTTTGACGAAGTTACAAGAGCTACGTCTAAATCAAATTATTAATCACTAAATAACTGTATTGTTGGAACCCCTTTCTGTATTAAAAAATCGACCAAAAAGTACGATAACCCGATTAACCAAGAGCTCTAAAATTCTTAAAACCATCATTAATGCCATTTTAGATAAAAAAGGTGAGCATGTTGTAAGTTTAGATTTACGCAAAATTGAAGAAGCTGCTGCCGATTTTTTTATTGTATGCCAAGCATCCAGTACCACACAAGTGCGGGCTATTGCTGACCACATCGAAGATGAGGTAAAACAAGCATGTGGCGAAAATCCATATAAACACGAAGGACGTAAAGCATTGCAATGGGTGATCATTGATTATGTAAATGTAGTAGTGCACGTGATGCATCCAGAAGCTAGAGAATTTTATAAATTAGAAGAAATGTGGAGTGATGCAGTATCACAAATCCACGAATAATAGAAAGTATATGTCAGAAGAGAAGCAACCAAAATTTAATTTTCAGGAGAAAGGAAAAGGCGGCAAGAAAGGTCCTAAGTTCAATATTTATTGGATTTATGGCGTTGTTATTGTTGGTTTATTAGTTTCTCAAATCATGAACTTTTCTCCGGAGTTAAAAAAGACAACGGAGCAGGAGTTCAAGCAACAAATGCTATTAGCAGGTGATGTAACCAAGCTTGACTTTGTAAAAAACAAAGATGAAGTGCAGGTATACATTAACGGCGATAGTCTTAAAAAAGAGTTCTACGTTAAAAAATTTGGCGTGGTGTTGCCTAAAGAAAAAGTAAAGGGCGCACCTTTATTTGTTTTCGAAGTGTTGGATTGGAAATCTTTTGATGAAAATCTTCAAAAATTTACTGAGCAACATCAATTACCAGAAGTTAAAAGAGATATTGTAAAAGCTGCAGATTGGATGGGCGGCGTACTTCAATCCATTTTTACGCTTGTAATTATTGTGGTGGTTTGGTTACTACTTATGCGTAAAATGGGCGGCGGTGCTAGTGGTCCAGGCGGTGGCGCTGGCGGTATTTTTAATATTGGAAAATCAAAAGCCACTTTATTTGATAAAGGCGCTAAAGTAAATATCAATTTTGGAGACGTTGCTGGACTTGATGAAGCAAAAGTGGAAGTGATGGAGATTGTTGACTTCTTAAAGAATCCAAAAAAGTACACAGCACTTGGCGGTAAAATTCCAAAAGGAGCACTACTTGTAGGCCCTCCGGGTACTGGTAAAACATTACTTGCAAAAGCAATGGCGGGTGAAGCGCAGGTTCCTTTCTTTAGTTTAAGTGGCTCCGATTTTGTTGAAATGTTTGTGGGTGTGGGTGCAAGCCGTGTGCGTGATTTATTCAAGCAAGCTAGAGAAAAAGCGCCTTGTATAATTTTTATTGATGAAATTGATGCAATTGGACGCGCACGTGGTAAAAATGCCATGATGAGTAACGATGAGCGTGAAAATACTTTAAACCAACTACTTGTTGAAATGGATGGTTTTGGTGGCGACACGGGCATTATTATTTTGGCTGCTACCAACCGCCCTGACGTATTAGATAGCGCCCTATTAAGACCAGGACGTTTTGATCGTCAAATTTCGATAGACAAACCAGATGTAAAAGGAAGAGAAGAAATATTTAAAGTGCACCTTGAGCCTATTAAGATTTCTGAAGCACTTGATTTACATAAACTAGCAGAACAAACACCTGGATTTGCAGGTGCTGATATCGCAAACGTTTGTAACGAAGCCGCATTAATTGCTGCTAGAAAAGGAAAAGAGTCGGTAGAAATGATTGACTTCCAAGATGCCATTGACCGTGTTATTGGTGGTCTTGAAAAGAAAAATAAAATTATAGCACCGCACGAAAAATCTATAATTGCATACCACGAAGCAGGTCACGCCGTTTGTGGTTGGTTTTTAGAACATGCGTATCCGCTATTAAAAGTAACGATTGTACCTCGTGGTACGGCGGCACTTGGTTATGCGCAGTACACACCAACCGAGCAGTACTTATACAACACAGATCAGTTAATGGATCAAATTTGTATGACACTGGGTGGTAGAGCTGCAGAAGAAATATTCTTTGGAAAAATTTCTACGGGTGCATCCAACGACTTACAACAAATTACACGTATAGCATACAGCATGGTTACTGCGTATGGTATGAATAGCAAAGTAGGCAATGTGAGTTACTATGATCCTTCACAAGAAAATACTTTTACCAAACCATACAGCGAAGAAACGGGTAAAATTATTGATCATGAAGTGCGTGGCATTATTGAAGAAGCATACCAGCGTACACTTCAACTACTTCGTGATAAAAAAGAAGCCGTTGAAATTTTAGCAAAAGAATTACTTGCAAAAGAAGTGTTGCATAAATCTGATGTAGAAATTTTAATTGGCAAAAGACCTTTCGAAGAAAAAAAGATAGTTGAAGTAGAAGTTGTGCCAGAAGTTGCAATTGAACAAACTGCACCAGAAGCTGCTGCACCTCAAGCGCCTGATGCTTCAGACGAACAATCATCAACAGAAGAATCTATTTAATCGTAGAAGGATGGCTAAAAGCGCAAGAGAAAATATATTACAAAAAATTAAGCAGGCACTGGCGAAGCCAGTGCCTGTGCCTTTTTCGGCGGTTGATGCAGTTTCAACAACATACCCAACCACCAAAGAAGACCTTTCGGTATTGTTTGCCGAAAACTTTTTTGGCTTGCAAGGCAAGTTTGCATTTTGTGCTAGTGAAAAAGAACTCGCATCGCAGTTAAGCATGCTTTTTATTCAGCGCAATTGGAAGCAAACCTATTGTAGAGAAAATACATTAATTGAAATGCTAACCACAGCAGGTTTTGGAGGTATGCAATCTGAAGATTTAGAATATTGTGATGCAGCGATTACAAGTTGCGATCATTTAATTGCCAGAACTGGAAGTATGATACTTTCTGCTGGACAAGAGAGTGGTAGAACCGTGAGTGTGTATGCGCCTATTCATATTTGTATCGCTTACACCGATCAAGTGGTGTATGATATTTCAGATGGTTTACAAGCTATTACCAAACATTATGGTAATCAGTTGCCTTCATTAATTACGCTTGCGAGTGGTCCTAGTAGAACAGCAGATATTGAAAAAACACTTGTGGTAGGCGTGCATGGCCCTAAAGAAGTGTACTGTTTTTTAGTAGACAGAAATAAATAAAACACATGACAGCTACTATTCATGCATCTTCTAGCCGTAAAATTTATTTGCTCTCCGATTTTCATTTGGGGGCACCTAATTACAATGCTAGTTTGGAGCGTGAAAAAAAAGTAGTTGCCTTTTTACAATCTATAGAGGATAGCGCAGCAGCTGTTTTTATTGTGGGCGATATATTTGACTTTTGGTTTGAGTACGATCATGTAGTGCCCAAAGGTTTTGTACGCTTACTTGGGCAAATTGCTAAACTTACCGATAAAGGGATTCCGGTACATGTGTTTACTGGCAATCATGACTTATGGATGCGTGGTTATTTTGAAAATGAATTAGGCTGTAAAGTATTCCATGAGCCACAAGTATTTAAGTTTAACAACAAAGTCTGTTATATCGCACATGGTGACGGCCTAGGTCCTGGCGACGCTGGATATAAGTTTATCAAAAAAATATTTACCAATCCTTTTTGTAAATGGTTGTTTAAGTGGATGCATCCAGACGCGGGTATTGCACTTGCCAATTATTTTAGCCGTAAAAGCAGGGCTAAAACGGGCAATGCAGATGCACAGTTTTTAGGTGAAGAAAACGAATGGCTTATTTGTTACAGCAAAGAAATTTTACAATCAGCGCATTACGATTATTTAATTTTTGGTCATCGACATTTTCCACTTGATTTAACGATTGGAAACAGTCATTATATTAATTTGGGAGATTGGATTCATAATTTCACGTACGCTAGTTTTGATGGCGAAAAAATGGAAATTGATATATGGAACTAAAAATATTAGATAATACGGTGCAGGCTTATCTTATAGTTATAGGTACCATAATTATTACATTGATTTTTAAAAAACTTATTTCTAAATTTTTAGCAAGTAAGCTTTTTAAACTGATCACCAATAGTAAGCACAATTTACCTAAGCAGTCCTTTTTGGATTTAGTAGTGCAACCACTTGGCACGTATTTATTACTGACCATCTCAATGATTGCCATTGATAAATTAAAGTTTCCAGCTGCTTTTGAATTCAATATTTATAAAACAAATACGAGGCAAATTTTAGATGCACTCATGAATGGGGCACTTGTAGTGGTGTTTATTTGGTTATGCCTTCGTGTCATTGATTTTATGGCGATCGTTTTAGAAGAGCGCGCCAATGTAACCAAAGACCAACAAGACAATCAGCTCATCATTTTCTTTAAAGACTTTTTTAAAGTAATTCTGATCATTATTGGCGTCCTGCTTGTATTAAAATTCTCTTTCAATAAAAACGTAGGCAATATCTTAACGGGCTTAAGTTTAGTGGGTGCCGCTATAGCCCTTGCTACGAGAGAGAGTATGGAAAATTTGATAGCTTCCTTTATTATCTTTTTTGATAAGCCGTTTACGGTTGGCGAGCAGGTAAAAGTAAATGGATTTACGGGCACCATAGAAAAAATTGGACTACGCAGCACACGTATTCGTACTAATGAAAAAACATATATTTCTGTTCCTAACAAACAAATGGTTGATACCATTGTTGATAATATTAGTTTGCGTACACAACGCAAAACTGAATTACAATTAGAACTTTCTTTAAGTGCTTCTGCAAGTGCACTTTCTGCTTTATTAGTGGCAATGCGTAGTTATTTATGCAGTCAGCAAATAGATAGTTTTCATGTTTATTTACATGATACAGGAAAGCATGCGCATATTGTAATGATTGAATATTTTTCATCTGCCACCGATGAATATGAAGACTATTTAATGCTTCGAGAAAAAATTAATATGGCACTGATTGAACTACTAGAATCCCACAAAATTGAACTTGCGGCATCTAGTACCGATGTGGTGGTAAAGCAATCTTAAGTCCTACAAAAGCAGTCTTAAGCGGTATATTAGTTTAGCCCAGCTTTTAATTCTAGTAAAAAAGTTTTAAACTTTGTTAAGGTTTGAACGAGCTGCGCCTGTGTATCGGCTTGCGATTTATTTTGTTTCAAATAGGTTCTTGCACCTTCTATCGAATACTTTTTTTGGCGTAATAGAAAATAAATGATTTGTAAATTTTTGATGTCTTCTACTCTAAATAAGCGGTCGCCTTTTCTTGTTTTGCGTGGCTTTAAAATATCAAATTCATTTTCCCAATACCGCAGTAAAGATGTGTTTACTTTAAACCAACTTGCTACTTCGCTGATGGTGTAATATAATTTTTGAGACAATACTTTTTCGTCCGGAATTTCTATTAAATCTATTTCGGTATCAATTTCAGAGTAGGATTTACGCCCTCTTTTACCAGCTATCTTTTCAATGGTGATGCGGGGCTGTCTAGGTCTTTCTACATATTCAGGTACAGCAGGAGCCGGCGTTTCCACAAGTGTAACCGTTTCAGGAAATGTTTCAGGCACTAGCTTGACCTTGGCTTTCTTTTTTTCTTTAGCTCCGCCTTGTTCTTGAGCTGGATTCCCAAATAAATCTAACTGTTGCAGTTTAGGTTGCATGTTGTAAAAGTATGATAAGTATTTAGCCTCTTGACACACTAATGTGCCTCCGTGGAAAAGATGTAAGTATCTTTGCAACTCATGAAAATAGCAGTTACTTTAGTGGGTATCAGAGACACCAATTTTTCAAGTATCGGTCGTTTCATTTGGAAATGGTTGGAGGGTGAAATTCATGCGCATCCAGAGCATCAATTTATGCTATTGTCTGATACTGCACAACCTACTAGTTTTGTAGGTGCACCCAACTGCAGTTGGATAAAAACAAAATATGACCGAACTAGTTTTGTGTCAGAAAAATTCTGGTATGAAGTAACGGCACCTAAACTACTAAATCCTATACAACCCGCTCTGTGGTTGCAATTGAGCGGTAGGTATTCGGCGCGTACTAGCATTCCTCAAATATGTTTGTTTGAAGGAAACCTATCCAAATTTGAGCGTTATTTTTTTAAAAAATCGCTTCAAAAGGTAAAGCAGTGGCTTGTTGTAGAAACGTTGGCGGCGCATCAATTGGAGGAACAATTTGGCATTCAAAAAGAAAGCATAGCAAGGGTTTCTATTGCACCTTCTTCTGAAATTTATCCGATTGATTATAATTTACAGCAGATGTACAAGGGTACACATGCTGGTGGTACCGAATACTTTTTAGCGCTGGCGCAGGAAAATGCAAGTAGTATTGAGCTATTGCAGGGTTTTTCACTTTTTAAAAAGTGGCAACATAGCAATATGAAACTCTTGTTGGTACCCGCAAATAGCCTACAGCGTTCATTTTTAGAAGAAAAACTACGCACCTATAAGTATAGGGCCGATGTGGTGGTGGTTCCTGCAGGCCTTACGGTGCATAATTGGTATCAGATTCTTTCAAGTGCATACGCTACCGTTTTATTAGATCACCGTCCGCCGTCTTATTTAGTAGCATTAGAGGCTGCAAAAGCCGGGGTGTCCGTTATAGCATCAGCTGCGTTTGCATCAACGGTGCGCATGCAGGAGATGGTTACAACGTACCCTGAGGCAACACCTACAGGCATTGCAGAAGCCCTGCTTCTAGTGTATAAAAATGAAAAAATTAAAGGTGAGCGCACTCAAAACGGGCTATTATTCTTACAAAATATCCAATTCAATCAACCTCTTTCTTTATTTAAAGAGATATAGCTATAGCAATAACATGCTTTAGGCTTATTTTTGCAAAAACTTAGTACATGACGCGTCAATCTAATATTAATATTGAAGTTTATTTAGATGAAAACAAAGTGCCACAGGATATCAAGTGGAATGCATCGGACAGCACCGCAGATATGGCACAATCAGCAAGAGCTATGATGCTTGCATTTTGGGATGCAGCAGACAAATCTGCACTCCGCATTGATTTATGGACCAAAGACATGATGGTTGATGAAATGGCTGATTTTTACTACCAAACCTTGATGGGTATGGCAGATACTTTTATAAGAGCCACTCAAGATCAAGCGCTCGCTAACGAAATGAAAGATTTTGCTAAATCTTTTTACAAGAAATTTAGAGACAGTCAAATTCAAAAAAATAAATAATTACCCTACTATGGCAACTTTAGAAGAACAAGTAATGGCGCAAATGAAAGACGCTATGAAATCAAAAGACGAAGCGTTATTAAGAGGACTACGCGCCATTAAGGCAGAAATCATAAAAGCAAAAACAGATCCAGGTGCTGGAGGTTCTATTACCGCAGAAGTAGAACTCAAACTTTTACAAAAATTAGTAAAATCAAGAAAAGATTCGCTTACCATTTACCAAGAGCAAAATAGAGCAGACTTAGCGCAAAAAGAAATCGAAGAAATTACTGTTATTGAAAAGTTTTTGCCTGCACAACTTGATGAAGCAGCGATTAAAGAAGCGGTAGCGCAAATCATTGCAACCGTTGGTGCAACAGGGCCGCAGGATTTAGGGAAAGTGATGGTCGTGGCATCAAAGCAACTAGCTGGACAAGCAGATGGTAAAGCAGTTGCCGCTGCAGTTAAAGCAGCGCTGGGTTAAATGTTGTAGCTTCAATTAACGCAAAAAAAGAAAACGTGGTACTAGATATTATTTGTGCAATCATTTTGATAGGAGCCCTTTTTAAAGGCTACACAAAGGGGTTTATTATTGCTTTATTTTCCTTTGCAGCCCTGCTTATTGGGCTAACTGCTGCTACTAAACTTTCTGCAGTTGTTGCATCTAAAATTGGACATGACACGGGCATAACTGCAAGTTGGCTTCCATTTGTATCGTTTTTAATTATCATGATAGCAGTAACACTTATTGTTCGTTTGGTGGCAGGTATGATTCAAAAAGCCGCCGAATTTGTGCTACTTGGATGGGCCAATAAACTTGCGGGTATTCTACTTTTTGGTGCTATTTATATGACTATTTGGAGTGTCGTGCTTTTTTATGGCGACAAACTTCATTTAATTACCGAAACAACAAAGGCAGCTTCTAAATCCTATAGCTATATTGCTCCTTGGGGACCTAAAGTATTAGATACAATTGGTCAGGTTATCCCAGTATTTAAGGATATGTTTACCAGTTTAGGCGAGCATTTTGAAAGCCTTGGCAAACAGGTACAGTAAGTATATTATAATTCTTGATTATTTAATGCCGTGATTCCTACTAAAATCATTATTTTAGCCCTGTTCTATATACCTACACATGAATTACGAAATTAAAGTTCAAGATAAAATTAGTTACATCGAAGAAGGTACCGGAGAACCCTTGCTTTTACTGCATGGACTCTTTGGCGCACTCAGTAACTTCGAACATTTAATTGAGCATTTCAGACACCGCAATAAAGTGATTGTTCCTATTTTACCGCTTTTTGATTTAGACATTTTTCATACAACGGTAAATGGCCTAGAAAAAATAGTTCACAATTTTATTGAAGCAAAAGGGTATACAGGTATTCACCTACTTGGCAATTCGCTAGGCGGACATGTTGGACTCGTTCACGTACTCAAGCATCCCCAAAAAATCAAGTCACTTACTTTAACAGGTAGTAGTGGATTATTTGAAAAAGCAATGGGCGATAGTTATCCAAAAAGAGGAGACTACGATTACATAAAAAATAAAACGGAACAAACTTTTTACGATCCTGCTGTAGCCACCAAAGAGCTGGTAGACGAAGTATTTGAAATCACTAGAAATAGATTAAAAGTGATTAAAATATTAGCACTCGCAAAAAGTGCAATCAGAAGTAATTTAGGTCCCGAGTTAAGTCAAATACAACAGCCTACACTTTTAATTTGGGGCAATAATGATATTGTTACACCTCCATATGTGGGTGAAGAATTTCACAAACTCATCCCAAACAGTACCCTTCATTTTGTAGACAAATGTGGACACGCCCCTATGATGGAAGTGCCTACCGAGTTCAATCAAATTTTAGAAGCATTTTTGAACCAGCTCAGCCATGCTAGCAGCACAACTCATTAATACTAGTTTTCCATCTGTTCATTTATTGGATAAAGCATCTTTTGCGCTCCAATTGATGGAGGATTACGACATCCAGCACTTGTGTGTTATAATAGACGAAAAATTTGTTGGCATCATTGATAAAAATGCCCTGCTCGATACTGATGAAACAGCTGTCATTGCTACTTTACAAGACGAATTTATTACTGCATCTGTGCACGCCGATGCGCATTTTTTAGCCGGCGCCAAACTATTATCACTCCATGAATTAAGTATGTTGCCTGTTGTTTCAGCCACTTCAGATTTACTCGGCGTTATTACGGCAAAGCAAATGTTGGCGCATCTTACGAGTTATGTAGGTGCAGATAATAAAGGAGGCGTTATTGTTTTAGAGATGGAAAGAAGACAATATTCTTTTGGAGAAATTGTGCGCCTCATCGAAACCAATGATGCGTATGTTACACAGCTTAATACCACTTCAGATCCGCAAACAGGTATGCTACTCGTAACCATTCAAATAAACCGCATTGAAGTATCTACAATTGTAGCAACATTTCAGCGTTATGATTACAGCGTAAAATATTATTTTGGCGAAGAGAATTATCAAAACGAGTTGAAAGAAAATTACAATCATTTACTTTCATACCTCAATATGTAGGTGTAAACGCTTCATCATATGCGCCTACTTTTTTTCATCTTCATTATAAGTTTATCTCTTACCAGTTTGGCGCAACAAAAAATGCCTGTTGACCGTATTGATATTACGGGTAATTCAAAAACAAAAGACTACATTATTTTAAGGGAACTCCCATTTGTAAAAGGAGATTCACTTGAATCAAAACAGTTGTCGCCCGCCATCATTCAGGCAAAACAACTACTGATGAACACGCAACTATTTGTAGATGTGCAAATAGATACCCTAGTAAATGATGGCCAGTGGCAAATTCGTATTCAAGTAAAGGAAAGATGGTACCTATTACCGCTTCCATATTTTAAACTCGTTGATCGAAATTTTAACCAGTGGTGGGTAGATCAAAATAGAAGTTTAGACCGTGTTAATTATGGAATGAAATTCATACAAAACAATGTGTCTGGCCGAAATGATAATTTAAATGTATGGCTTATAACTGGATATAACAGGCAGTTTTCGGCGCGGTACACCATTCCTTTTATTGATAAAAAACTCACCAAAGGTTTTAGTGTAGGATTTTTACATGCCACACAAAAAGAATTGAATATTACCACCGCAGGCAATAAGCAGGTGTTTTTGAGGCATAGTTCAGATGCTAGAAAAATATGGCGCATCGATGCGGCTTATTCTTATAGACCTGACCGGTTTAAACGAACAACTATCCGCCTTAGTTATTTTAATGAAACAATTGCTGATACCATTTTACAGGTTCAGAAAAATTATTTTCCAGGTCAAACAAAACGTCAAGTAGCCCTTGATTTCAGTTACCGTTATCAGTATATCAATGTTTCAAATATTACGTACCCGACGTCAGGTTATTACTCAGACTTATTTTTATTGAAACGAATCGCATCTCGGGGGCAATCCATTTTTCAAATAAGTGCTAGACAGTTATATGCAAAAAAGCTAAGCACTAAAAGTTTTTTATTACTCGATGTGACGGCTGCTTATAAATCACCTATCGATTCTGTTTTTTCAAATAGTAGACTTATTGGATATGGAGGCATGCAGTTAAGAGGGCTCGAATATTATGTGGTGGATGGAACTGCAGGAATTGTTACAAGAAATGCTTTTCATTTTAATGTAAAAAACTTTACCCTCACAAATCCGGTGCCCATAAAAAACCATGAAAAAATACCTATCAGGCTCTATTTAAAAATGTTTGCCGATGCTGGGTATGGGTATCATAAATATGCAGGGCCCTCTAACAGCTTAAGTAATACACTGTTGTACACCTATGGAGCCGGTATTGACCTTGTAAGTGTGTACGATTTTGTGTTTCGTGTAGAATATAGCCGCAATCAGCTAGGTCGGGAAGGCTTATATTTGCAGGGCGAATTTAATTTTTGATGTTTTTGATTTGAATATAGGCTCATGAAAATTGCAATTTATAGTAGAGGTTTAGATTTGGCAACACCCAACCCGTTGGCTATACTGCTAGAGGCACTAGCCCCGCATGATGTTGAAATTCATGTCTTTCATCAATTGTTATTACACGCCGATTTACCATCACAATTAGCAGCTAATCTGATACCATTTAAAGTGTCTTCAGATTTAGATGGCACAATCGATTGTCTCATTAGTTTAGGAGGAGACGGAACGATGCTTGACGCCGTAACACTGGTTAAAGATTCTGGCATTCCCATTTTAGGTATCAATTTTGGTAGACTCGGATTTTTAGCAAGCATTAGCCCGGATGCACTACAAAGCGCGGTAGAAGCGATTGTGAATAGAACTTTTGTTGTCGATAAACGTGCGCTTATTCATCTCGATTCTAACGAAGGACTTTTTGGTGATACACCATTTGCACTCAATGAGTTTGCGATTCACAAACGTGATATTTCTCCGATGATTAAAATTCATACCTACATCAATGGAGAATTTTTAAATACTTATTGGGCAGATGGACTGATTGTATCTACGCCTACAGGATCTACAGGATATAGCATGAGTTGTAATGGACCTATATTATTTCCAGATGCAGCAAGTTTTGTAATTACACCTGTTGCACCACACAATTTAAATGTACGTCCCATAGTTATCCCAGACACAAACGTGGTATCATTTGAAATTGAAGGAAGGGCAGATCAATTTATTTGTGCACTTGACGCACGTAAAGAAATCGTTGATAAAACAGTGCAATTGGCCATTAGAAAAGAGCAGTTTTGCGTAAATCTTGTCCGATTAAACGAAAATAGTTTCTTGTCTACGCTTAGATCTAAGCTTACTTGGGGCCTCGATAAAAGAAATTAACATTTTTGGTATTTATTTTTGTTGCTACTTTACAATAAGTAAGCGGTTGCACATGGCTAAATATTTTATTTTAATACTCTTTTTTGGCTGCGGTATTTTTACCGCAAATGCACAGCTTATGCAAAGTTTTGTGCATCAAGGCGAGTTTGGTATTGGAGCTGGTGCCGCACATTATTTTGGAGATTTAAACCCTACCGCTGCTGTTAATAGGCCCAAAGCCAATGCAGGTATTTTTTTTCGAAAGCAGTTTAACAATTATATGAGCGTTCGGTTAAGTGGCGAGTACGCGCTGCTTGGTTATTCTGATCAGTATAGTAACAATGCCACACAGTTAAGGCGTAACTTAAGTTTTAACAGCCATGTTTGGGAGGCAGCGGTTTCATTCGATTTTAATTTTTTTACATTCCAGCCAGGTTTCGAAGACTTTAGATTTACCCCGTATATTGGCGTGGGTGTTGGCGCTTTTTCTTATGATCCCTATGCGTTTTTAGGCAATCAAAAATATTTTTTAAGACCACTCGGAACCGAAGGGCAGGGTTCTTCGGCGTATCCGGCCTTTAAAACCTATGCACCCATTGCCGTTTCGGTGCCACTTACTTTAGGTGTTAAGTATGCCTTAAGTGAGCAGTTTAATGTTTTTGCGGAACTTATGTACCGGTTTACCAACACCGATTATCTCGATGATGTGAGTGGGGTGTATGCGCCAGACGCTTTTCCTACACTTCCCGATGGGTCTCCATCCCCTGCTTTTTTACTGCAAGACCGCAGTTACGAAACGGGTAATCCCATAGGCATTAAGGGTCGACAAAGGGGTAATACGCTACAAACCGACGTTTTTGCAGGCCTCAAACTGGGCATTTCATTCAATTTACAAACCTACAAGTGCCCAAAGCCTGTCCAATAAGCTGTTTTGGTTATAATAAGGCAAAGTATTCGGCGCAAACCTCTGTTTTTTCGTTAATTTTGCAGCCTATAAACCCTTTTTTAAAGCATGCAGGAAGACCTTAAGCCTCAAATCGATCTCAGTCGTTTACCGGAACATGTTGCCATTATTATGGACGGCAATGGACGTTGGGCACAAGAAAAAGGGGAAGACCGTTTGTTTGGTCATTTTCATGGCGTAGAAAGCGTAAGAAATATTGTGGAAGGTGCAGCAGAATTAGGCATTGGTTATTTAACACTCTATGCATTTAGCACCGAAAATTGGGACCGTCCAGCAAATGAAGTGGCGGGACTGATGAGTTTACTGGTGGATACTATCCGAAAAGAAGTTCCTACATTAAATAAAAACAATATTCGTTTGCAAGTAATTGGGGACAGACAAATGCTTCCTGATTTTGCACAAAAAGAACTCCAAGAAGCCCTTGAATTAACGGCTGCCAATTCTGGATTAACGCTTGTTATGGCGCTTAGCTACAGCAGTAGATGGGAAATTACCAATGCGGTTAAGCAAATTGCCTTAGAAGTTCAGGCGGGAACTTTGGATCCGCAGCAAATTACCCAGGATACCATTTCATATTATTTGTGTACCAAAGGCATTCCGGATCCGGCCCTTGTGATAAGAACCAGTGGTGAGTTTCGTATAAGTAATTTCTTATTGTATCAACTTGCTTATGCAGAGCTCTATTTTACCCCTATATTGTGGCCAGATTTTAGAAAGCCTCATTTATATGAAGCA
This sequence comes from Sediminibacterium ginsengisoli, assembly GCA_945873615.1. Lineage (GTDB taxonomy): Bacteria > Bacteroidota > Bacteroidia > Chitinophagales > Chitinophagaceae > Sediminibacterium > Sediminibacterium ginsengisoli_E. Next base: position 295,047 of record CAMCDT010000001.1, read on the forward strand.
ATACTTGATTTTCAACAAAGAGAACGTAGGTTTGGTAAAACAGGCAATCAAATTCAAGAAGAAGAAAAGCTGTAAACACCATATATATTATAATTAATTAATAAGTATAGCGATTTAACAAAGACTTTTCATTATTCCCGTTAATTTGCTCCGCTTATAAGAACCAAAATTGACGAAATCTGCTGTGGTGAAAGATCAGCCAGCGATATAACAAATAGAAAAAGATGCAGAAAGTGTACAAATTATTAATGTTGGCAATCGTTTTATCGCTTGCAAGTACTGCCTCCAGTGCGCAAGAAAAGAGCGATACGGTTATTACCAATATTGATGCGGATCTTATCAATATTTACAATCAAAAAACACCCAAGAAATATAAAATCAGTGCTATTAAGGTTACCGGTAATAGTTTCTTTGATGAAAACCTTTTGATCTCTATTGCCAATGTTAATGTGGGAGATGAAATTGTAATTCCTGGTGGCGATTTGTTTTCTAAAGCGATCACAAAATTGTGGGCCCAAAACTATTTCTCTGACGTAGAAATTTTTATTACCAAACTAGAAGATAAAAATATTGAAATTGAAATTGCGGTAACTGAACGTGCGCGTTTGTCTAACTTTTTATTTAAAGGGGTTAGTAAAAGTGACGGAGAAGATCTAACCGGTAAAACAGGACTTGTGCGTAACCGGGTGATTACCGAAAACATGAAAATTTCTGCTGTAGAAGCCATTAAAAAATTCTATGCCGAAAAAGGCTTTCAAAGTGCGCAAGTAAAAATTATTGAAAAATCGGATACCACTTACGAAAACACATTGTTACTTGATTTCGTAATTGATAAAGGTCCTAAAGTACGTATCAACAATATCAATTTTGGTGGCAATACCGTAGAAGCCGGACTCTTAAAAAAGAAACTAAAAGAAATCCACGAAAAATCTAGACTTACTTTATTCCCTGTATTTGATGAGCCTAAGATTGTGAAAATACAGCGTTATAGTTTTGAACAGTACATGAAAGAAAAAGGGTTTTTGACATTTACGAAAACCAAAAAAGTACTTGACCCTTACGCGCGTATTAAATTTTCTAGTGCCAAGTTTGACACTAAAAAATACGAAGAAGACAAAGACAATATTTTAGATTATTATAACTCACTTGGTTATAGAGATGCAACCATTGTAAATGATACCGTTTATTACAATGGAAATGGACATATCAATATCGATATCAAAGTAAGTGAAGGTCGCCGATATTATTTTGGTAACATCACTTGGAGAGGAAATACAAAATATTCGGATTCTATATTAACTGCGATCCTAGGTATTCGTAAGGGTGACATTTATAACTTAGAAACCCTGAATAAAAAACTAGGTAAATCTGCAGCAGCAGAAGGTGGCGATATCAGTGGTATTTATCAGGATGATGGTTATTTATTTTTCAATACCGATCCAGTTGAAACAGCGGTATACAATGATACCATCGATTACGAAATCAGAATTATTGAAGGTCCGCAAGCGACCATTAAAAATATTAGAATCTTTGGTAACGACCGTACCAAAGAACACGTAATTAGAAGAGAGCTAAGAACTATTCCGGGTGAAAAGTTTAGCAGAACCGATTTAATGCGTTCACAACGTGAAATTGCACAGCTCAATTATTTCAACCAAGAAAAAATTGGCATCGATCCAAGACCTAATCCAGATGATGGAACCGTAGATATCAATTACACGGTTGAAGAAAAATCTAGTGATCAATTAGAATTGAGTGCTGGTTGGGGCGGATTTATTGGGCTTACTGGTACCCTTGGTATTTCTTTCAATAACTTTTCGGTAAGAAATATTTGGAAGAAGCAAGCATGGGATCCACTTCCAATGGGAGAAGGTCAAAAATTAAGTTTACGTGTTCAAAGTAATGGTAAAGCTTTCCGCTCGTATAACTTCTCTTTCACGGAGCCTTGGTTTGGTGGTAAAAAAAGAAATGCATTAACGCTCAGTGTATTCAATACCAAATTTGGCCAAACATTTGACCCTATCACAGGCATGTTTGATCCAAATGCCGCCGACTCTAAATATATTTCTACCACGGGTGCTACTGTTAGTTTGGCAAAACAATTAAAATGGCCTGACGACTTTTTCTCACTATCTGTTGGCTTAAACTATACGCGTTACAAGCTTAGTGATTATGCAATTGATCCAAGAAATTTACCTGGATTTGACAATGGCGTTGTAAACAACGTGAACCTAAAAATTGCCTTACAACGTTCATCTATCGATCAGCCGTTGTATCCAAAAAGTGGTTCTACATTTTTATTTAGTGTGCAAGCCACACCACCTTATTCTTTATTCAACAAAAATATCCAAACAAGTGCTAACCCTTACAAGTGGATTGAATACCACAAGTGGCGTATGAATGGCGAGTGGTTTGTGCCGCTGGGTAAGCCACACGGCGAAGACCGTAACAAACAGTTTGTTATTCGAGTTGCTGCTAAATTTGGTTTCCTGGGTAGATTTAATAAAGATTTAGGCATGTCTCCTTTCGAAAGATTCCAGGTAGGTGACGCGGGTTTAAGCAATCAGTTTGCGCTTTTAGGATTTGATATTATTGCACATAGAGGTTATCCGGTGTACGAAAATTCAAATCCAAAAATCAATCCAGATCAGCAAAGAGCGAGTCAGTATTTCACCATATTTAATAAGTATAGTGCAGAACTTAGGTATCCGCTTAGCTTAAATCCAAGTAGTACTATTTATGCGCTAGGTTTTTATGAAGCAGCAAACGGATGGTATAACATGAAAGATTACAATCCATTTAGGCTTCGTAGATCTGTTGGTTTAGGTATGCGTTTCTTCTTACCAATGTTTGGTCTTTTAGGATTTGATTATGGGGTAGGGCTTGACAGGTATACACCCAATGGATCCATGAAGGATGCGGCAAGATTTACCTTTATGTTAGGTTTTGAACCAGAATAATATTTAAATTAGAAGCATGAAAAAGTTATTATTTGTGGCTTTGATGGTATTTGGTACTACCATGAGCGTGAAAGCGCAACAACGTTATGCCGTTATCGATACCAAGTACATTCTGGAGCGTATTCCAGCGTATAAAGAAGCCGATGCCAAGCTAAAACTAACTGGCGAGCAGTGGCAGAAGGAAATTGATGATTTACAAGTACAGCTCGACAAAATGTATAAAAACTATGAGTCTGAGCAGTTTATGCTTACAGAAGCCCTTAAAAAGAAGCGTGAAGACGAGCTTTTTGAAAAGGAAAAGCAGGTACGTGATCTTCAAAAAAAGCGTTTTGGCTACGAAGGTGATCTTTTTAAAGAGCGTCAGCGCCTCATTAAGCCTGTTCAGGATAAAGTATACGATGCCATTCAAAAAATAGCAACCAGCCGTTCTTATGACTTCGTTCTGGATAAAAGTGAAGGAATAACCATTATATTTGCCGACCCGAAACTTGATAAAAGCGATGATGTGCTTAAAGAGTTAGGGATTAAATAAGAAGTATATATAAATTCATAAAAAGTTTAAATAAACAGTTCTAACAAAAATTCAAACACTCTCTACAATGAAGAAATTATTATTTGTTTGTGTGGTTTTAGCAGCCAGCTTACTATTCTCAAATAGCACAAACGCGCAGGTTAAAATTGGTTACTTTGATGAGCAAAGCTTATTAAGCCTGTTTCCAGATATTCAAAAAATTGATACTATCATCAACAGTTTCGTTAAAGATTCTTTGAATCCTGAATATGCATATACTGTGCAAGATTACCAACGTAGAGATAGTCTTTTCAAAAAAGATTCAGCTACAATGCCTGCTAAAGCAAGAGAACTAGCTTTATCTGATTTAAACCGTTTAGGTTACAAATTAGCTAACTGGCAGCAGTATGCACAGGAAATGCAAAACGGTAAGATGGAGCAAGCGCTTTTACCTTACAGACAAAAGATGGTTACTGCTTTACAACAAATCGTTACTGAGCAAAAATATACGATGGTGATAAAGACAGAAACATTGTCTCCATACATGCAACCTAATATTTTAGATAATTTAACTATTCGTGTAGCAATGAAGTTAAACCTTGCATTACCACAAGAAATTATGGATGCTTGGAAACAAGCTGGTGGAGCGGTAAGTGCGCCTGCTAAAACAGCAGCGCCTGCTAAAAAAGGATAATTCAGCCTTTATAAAGTATTTAAAAAGAACCCCGTCTGGTAAAGGCGGGGTTCTTATTTTTGTGTATGCAAACAAAAAAGCCAATCGGTGTATTTGATAGTGGTTATGGTGGTTTAACCATCCTTAAAGAATTGCAACTCGCCCTTCCCACGCATGATTTTATATACCTCGGTGATAATGCGCGTGCGCCTTACGGTCCACGGTCTTATGAAACCGTGTATCAGTATACTTTAGAAGCGGTAGATTGGTTGTTTGATAAAGGTTGTGATCTGGTTATTTTGGCATGCAATACCGCTTCTGCTAAAGCATTAAGAACCATTCAGCAAAAAGACCTTGCCAGCCGTGGCAGTCATAAAAGAGTGCTGGGCGTTATCAGACCTACCACCGAAGTGCTGGGTCAATTTTCTTCGTCGCATCATGTTGGTATAGTTGGAACTAAGGGTACCGTAGAAAGTGAAAGTTACCCCACAGAAATCGCTAAATTTTTTCCGGAAGTACAAGTATTCCAGCAGGCCTGTCCTATGTGGGTGCCCATCATCGAAAATAGGGCTTACGATACGCAGGGAGCCCGCTTTTTTGTAGAACAAGACCTCAATGCCCTTTTTGCAAAATCGGGCAATATAGACACGCTATTACTTGGCTGCACGCATTATCCATTGCTATTAGATACTATTGAGGCACTCGTACCTAAAGGGGTTACCGTGCTTACACAGGGTGATATTGTGGCTAAAAGCCTGGTTAATTATTTACAGAGGCACCCAGGCATAGATGCGGGTATTACTAAACAAAGCGACGTTGTATTTAATACCACCGACGCTACATCTGATTTTGATGCCCACGCAGCCGACTTTTTGGGCTATTCGGTACATTCTTTGTCCGCTACGCTTTAAAAATTGACTTTTTTGGGGCTGATTATCAAGGAGTTAAAAAAAATCTCTCTTCCTTTTTTAACTTACACCTACTTTTCCTTACTTTTGCCGTCCTTTCACAAGACAGCAGCATGGTGACTGCCGTATATGAAACGAAACAAGATTAAAGGGTTAGTTAAAAAACGCAAGTTATGAAACGTACATTTCAACCGCATAAGCGCCGCCGTAAAACAGTTCACGGATTTCGTAAAAGAATGGAATCTGCTAATGGACGTAAAGTATTGGCAAGCCGTCGTAAAAAAGGCCGCAAGAAACTAACTGTTTCTAGCGAGAAAGGTTTAAAATAAACCGAACAGGAATCCGCTAACATAGTTGTGTTAGTGATCCTCAAGATTTTACAATATAAGTCCTGCTTTTATAAGCAGGACTTTTTTAATTTAGTGTAGTCCCATTTTTATAATATGGCTGGTACTTTTTCCTATAACAAATTTGAAAAATTAAAAAGCCGCAAACAAATTGAACTCTTGTTTGCGAAAGGAAAAAGTATATCTGCGTTTCCTGTTAAAGTATTTTACTTACCCGTCGATCATACACCTGCGCATCCTGTGCAAGTAGGTGTGGGCGTTTCTGCCAGAAATTTTAAAAAAGCAGTAGACCGTAATACCATTAAAAGACGCATGCGTGAGGCCTACCGTTTGCATAAACTTCCTTTACACGAACATTTAGTGGCGCAACAAAAAAGTGTTGCTGTATTTATTTTGTGGATCGATAAACAAATGCCAACTACTGCGGCACTGCAAGAATTGATGCCGGCAGTCATTGAAAAATTAATCAAACAACTTGGATGAAAATAATTTGGCAAATACTAAGCATTCCATTTATTGGGGTCATTAAATTTTATCAGTACGTGATTTCGCCAGCGCTAGGGCCAAAGTGTAGGTTTACACCCACCTGTTCGCATTACGCAGTAGATGCCCTAAAAAAATACGGATTATTTAAAGGCATGTACCTCTCAATAATCCGTATCAGTAAATGTAGACCGGGTGGAGGCCATGGTTACGACCCCGTTCCGTAATATATTATACTAAGAAGCTGCGCTAAAACGTGCCGCTACTGTATTCCAATTTACAACATTCCAAAACGCAGCTAAATAATCTGCTCTGCGGTTTTGATATTTTAAATAGTAAGCGTGTTCCCAAACATCAGCGCCTAAAATTGGCGTTCCTTTTACTTCTGCAACATCCATTAAAGGATTGTCTTGATTGGGAGTAGAAGAAACCACTAGTTTGCCATCTACAACTACTAACCAAGCCCAACCACTTCCAAAACGAGTGAGGCCAGCCGCAGCAAATTTTTCTTTAAATGCATCGAATGAACCAAAAGCAGCATCAATCGCTTCTGCTAATGCACCTGTTGGCGTACCACCTGCATTTGGGGCTAAACTTTCCCAGAAAAAAGTATGGTTCCAATGTCCACCGCCGTTGTTACGAACAGCAGGGCTGATGCTTCCTGCAGCAGCAACCAACTCCTCAATTGTTTTTGATTCATGCTCGGTACCTGCCACTGCTTTGTTTAAATTGTCTACATAAGCTTGGTGGTGTTTGCCATGGTGAATTTGCATGGTAGTGGTATCGATATGTGGTTCTAATGCATCATGTGCATAGGGTAAAGGTGCAAGTGTAAATGACATAATAATATTTTTAAAAAATAATGAATGAAAGCACAAAGCTACACCCTAATTGGAGCCCATCAAAATGCTTAACGTTTGTTTTTGAAAAAGTTTTTGATCAGCCAACTGCATTCTGCGGCTAATACACCCCCCACTATTTCAATTTTAGGTCCAAAAGGTTGGGCTATTTTCTGATATCCATTTTTTTTGTCGGAGGCACCGTAAACGATACGGCTTACTTTACCCCAGTAGAGTGCACCAGCACACATCATGCAGGGCTCTAGGGTAACGTATAAAGTGGCTTCTGGGAGGTATTTAGCCCCCATTGAACTATATGCGGAGGTGAGGGCTAAAATTTCGGCATGTGCCGTAGAATCGTTTAAAAGCTCTACCTGGTTATGGCCTCTTGCAATAATTTTACCATTGACTACCACCACGGCACCTACGGGCACTTCATCTGCCTCAAATGCGAGGTTGGCTTCTTTTAAAGCTTCCTCCATATAGTATTCGTCGGGCAAATGATTCATGACGCTAAAGTAGCGTAGTTTGGTTATAATTTTTTAACCATGATATTTTTATACCACACATTATCGCCATGGTCTTGAAGTGCAATATGACCTGTAAATACTTTACCAAAATCTGGCATCGACTTAAACTTACTATTTGCAATCATTTTTCTCCAAGCGTCATCGCCATATGTTGTTGAAACTACGTTTACACCATTTAAGTAAAAATCTAATTTACCTCTGTAGCTTACAATTTCTGCTTGGTTCCACTCGCCAACGGGTTTTACAACGCCTTCTGGTCCTGCAATTAAATCATACAAGTTACCCGCGCGGTGGTTGAAAATTTTTCCATCACCATGTCCTTCATTATCTAGTACTTGCATTTCTGGACCGGTAAACCAAACATGATCATATTTTGATTTGTCATCTTGTACCCAAAATATGATGCCACTATTTCCTTTAGCAGAAATTTTCCACTCGAGTTTTAAATGAAAATCTTGAAGTGCTAATTCGTGTACTAAATCGCCACCACCATTGGTTTGCCAATCGGATTTATTAGAAGCATCTAGGTATAAAATACCACCATCCATTACTTTCCATGCCTTGCCAACTGTTTCTTTACCATAAGAATGCCATCCTTTGGTGTTTTTACCATTGAATAAAGAAATCCATTCAGATTTTTGCGCCACTGTTTCTTTTTTAGAATCAGCAGGTTTTGCATTCGTTGGTTTTGTTGTTGGTGTGGTACCACTAAGTAAACCACCTAATAACAATGAAGTGAAAAATGAAGCAATCATATTTTTATTTTTTAAGGAGTAGAATATACTTTACCATTTGTTCTGCATCAGCTTCAGATAATGAAGTGTGCGGTGTCATTGGGATAGCTCCCCATACACCCTGGCCACCTTTGATAATTTTACCAGCTAGCATTTTTACATTTTCCTCGGTGTTTTCATATTTTGCTGCAACGTCTTTGTACGCAGGTCCAATATTTTTATCACTTACTTTATGACAAGTCAAGCAGTCTGATTTGCCAATCAATTCTAAACCTTTTTGGTAATCTGGATTGCTACTTAAATCAACTACTGCTGCAGTTGCAGTGCCTGCATCATCTTTTTTTTCATTTCCGCCTCCACATGCAACAATCAGTGCAAACAGGGGAAGTGTTAGGTACGACTTTTTCACGGGTACTATTTTTTAATGAGGGTTTAAAGTTATTAATCTATTCCTAAAATGGCACGATTTAATTTTTCGTTGGCGCCGGTGCCAGCAAAATCATCAAACGCTTTTTCCGTTACCTGAATAATATTTTTTTGAATAAAGGGTGCTCCTTCTGCGGCGCCAACTTGCGCGTCTTTAATGGCACATTCCCACTCCATAACAGCCCAGCCACTATAGTTATAAGCAGCTAATTTGCTAAATATGGCGCCAAAATTAACCTGACCATCACCTAGTGATCTAAACCTTCCAGCACGGTCTACCCAGTTTTGATACCCACCATATACACCTTGCTTGCCAGATGGGTTAAATTCTGCATCCTTTACATGGAACATTTTGATGCGCTCATGGTAATGATCGATATAACTTAGGTAGTCTAAACATTGTAATACAAAATGTGATGGATCATAAAGTAAGCAAGCCCTTTTGTGATTGTTTACTTTTTCTAAAAACATTTCATAAGAAACGCCATCATGTAAATCTTCGCCGGGGTGCACTTCGTAACATAGGTCTACACCATGGTTGTCAAAAACGTCTAATATGGGTTTCCATCTTTTAGCAAGTTCTGTAAAACCTGTTTCTACAAGTCCTGCAGGTCTTTGTGGCCAAGGATATACCGTGTGCCATAAAAGTGCACCACTAAAAGTTGCATGTGCATTTAATCCTAAATTTTCAGAAGCGGCGGCTGCATACTTTAATTGCTGCACGGCCCATTCTGTTCTTGCTTTTGCATTACCGCGCACATTTTCTGGCGCAAAGCCATCAAACAAACTATCGTATGCCGGGTTAACTGCAACCAGCTGACCTTGTAAATGTGTAGAGAGTTCGGTGATTTCTAAACCTGCTGCAGCAATAATACCTTTTATTTCATCAGCATAGGTTTTGCTTTCGGCGGCTTTTTGTAAATCAATGCAACGGCTATCCCAGCTTGGTATTTGAACACCTTTAAAACCCAGTGATGCCGCCCATTTGCAAATACTTTCTAAAGAATTGAAAGGAGCAGTATCGCCCATAAATTGCGCTAAAAAAATACCAGGGCCTTTAATTGTTGTCATAGTAATTGATTGATGCGGTCATTTAAATTGTATACGGTGTCCATTTTTGATCCGAAGCGCCAGAAGCAACTACGTTATCAATAAATGCCATCCCTCTTAAACCATCGTTGGTGTTTGGAAAATCTAACATTTCTGGCGTTGGAGTTGTGCCATCTATTTTTGCAGATAAAGTCAGTGCAAAATTGCGGTAGATATTTGCAAACGCTTCTAAATATCCTTCTGGATGTCCGCCTGGTGTTCTACTATTATGAATGGCATATTTACTAAGCCTGTCGCCATAGTTACCACCTGCGCGTAAAATTTGCGTTGGTGCATCGAGCCATTTTACAAGTAGTGTATTAGGGTCGTGTTGTGCCCATTCAAGTCCACCTTTTTCGCCGTAGATTCTAATTTTTAATGCATTTTCTTCGCCAGCTGCTACTTGCGATGCCATAAGAACACCTCTAGCACCATTGCTAAATTGTAAGAGCACATTACCATCATCGTCAAGCATACGCCCTTCTACCATGGCATTTAAATCGGCACAAAGTTGTGTGATTTGAGCGCCCGTAATATATTCAGCTAAGTGCGCAGCATGCGTACCAATATCACCCATACAACCTGCTTTACCTGATTTTTTAGGATCGGTTCTCCAAGCAGCTTGTGCATTTCCTTCACGCTCACTTAATTTACTAAGCCAGCCCTGCGGGTATTCTACCCACACTTTTCTAATTTTTCCAAAAACATTGTCTTGTACCATGGCCCTCGCTTGTTTTACAAGTGGGTAGCCAGAGTAGGTATGTGTTAGGCAAAGCGTAAGTCCTGTTTCCTGCACTTTTTGGTGCAGTTGTTTGGCTTCGTCCAGGGTAAAAGCAATTGGTTTTTCTATGACTACATGAAACCCATGATCGAGGGCCATCATAGCAGGTGCGAAATGCGCAAAATTGGGTGTTACGATGGTTACAAAATCCATTCTCTCAGAAGCTGGAAGCTGGCTTTCTTTAGTAATCATTTCATCGTAGGTTAAATAAGTACGATGCTCGGGTAAAAACAAGGAAGCCCCTGATTCTTTTGCGATTTCAGGATTGATGCTAAGCGCACCACAACAGAGTTCGATGAGTCCATCCATATTGGCTGCAAGCCTATGTATAGCACCAATAAAAGCGTCTTTACCGCCGCCTACCATGCCCATTCTTAATTTTCTATTCATGTTTGTTCTATTTTAAATTGTGGAACTAAAAGTAAATTTTATCGGTCAACATTTAAAATAAAAAAATTACATTTATTGAATAGAATTTATCACGAACCTTTTACGATTATGCAAAACAACATTCAAAAGCAGCAACTCTTTATTGCCAGCTGCTTAGCGTTACTTGTTACTTCCTTGTCTTTTGGCATTCGCGCTGGTATTTTAGGCCAGTTGGGTGAACAGTTTGAGCTCAATACAGGTCAGCTAGGAACCATTGCTGCCACTGCCTTTTGGGGCTTTCCACTCGCGGTTGTAATTGGTGGTTTTGTGGTAGATATTATTGGTATGAAAAAATTATTGTTGGTGGCTTTTATATTTCATTTGGCAGGTATTTTACTAACCGTTTTTGCCGGCGGTTATTGGGGTTTATTTATTTCTACCCTTTGTATTGGAATTGCCAATGGTACCGTGGAAGCGGCTTGTAACCCGCTCGTAGCAACGATTTACGCAGATAATAAAACCACCAAGTTAAACCACTTTCATTTGTGGTTCCCGGGTGGTATTGTAATTGGCACCCTCATTGTTTACTTTTTAAGCAAAGCTGGAATTGGTTGGCAGGTGCAGGTTGGATTAATGGCGATTCCTACTTTGTTGTATGGATATTATTTTAGCAAATTAGATTTCCCAGTTACAGAACGTGTGGCAAGCGGTATCTCTACTGCTGCTATGTATAAGGCGCTGCTGAATCCACTTTTTTTAGTGATGATTGTACTTATGTTTGGTACTGCCATCACCGAATTATTTACAGGTCAGTGGATTGATGTGTTACTTAAAAATGTTTCTGATAATGCACTCTTATTATTAACCATCGAAACGGGTATTATGGTGATAGGCCGTGGCCTTGCAGAACCCGTGGTACACCGCTTTTCACCTACAGGTGTTTTGTTTTTATCGGCGGTATTATCGGCAGTAGGACTCTATATTATGGGTCACACAACAGGTAATATGTTGTTTGTGGGCGCGATTGTATTTGGTATGGGGGTGTGTTATTTCTGGCCTACCATGCTAGGTTTTGTTGCAGAAAATTTACCTGAAACAGGCGCCGTAGGTTTAAACCTTATGGGTGGTGCAGGTATGTTTGCTGTATCGGTGTATATGATATTTATGGGTGATCATTATGCGGAGTTGCAAGCCTCTTCATTAACACCTGCAGAGGCTGGTCAGGCCGTATTAAACACCACACTTTTGATTCCTGTATTTTTATCAGTAGCTTTTGCGGGTTTGTTTTTATACATGCGTAATAAAAATAAAGTAGTCGCTTAATATTTTAAAAGAAAATCAATGTCTAACAATAGAAGAAACGTTATTAAAAATATGGTGGCTGGTGCAGCTACTTTTGCCGCAACCAGTGCGCTTGGATCACTCGCATCTGCTGCATCAAATATCCCTGAAAGCCCTATGGATAAAGGATTAAAAGGAAATGTAAACCATTCGGTGTGTCGTTGGTGTTTTAGTGGCATCCCACTAGAAGACTTATGTAAAGCTGCCAAAGAAATGGGTCTAGTAGGGATTGATTTAATAGGCCCTTCAGAATGGCCAATACTAAAAAAATATGGACTTATTTCTACCATGTGTAATGGTGCCGAAATTAGTTTAACAAAAGGGTGGGCCGATAAAACCAACCATGCAACACTGATTCAAAAATACAATGAGCATATCGATTTAGTAGCGGATGCTGGATATACCAATCTAATTTGTTTTAGTGGGAATAGAACAGCTACACTTGACGATCAAACTGGACTTGACAACTGTGCCGAAGGCCTAAAACAAATTATGGCACACGCCGAAAAAAGAGGCGTGACCATCATTATGGAACTCCTGAATAGTAAAGTAGACCACAAAGATTATATGTGTGATAGAACGGCTTGGGGTGTAGCACTTTGTAAAAAAATTGGTTCTCCTAATTTTAAATTACTCTACGACATTTACCATATGCAAGTAGATGAAGGAGACGTGATTCATACCATCAATACCTACCACGAGTACATTGGTCATTACCACACCGCAGGTGTACCGGGGCGTCATGAAATTGATGATACACAAGAGTTGTATTATCCTGCTATCATGAAAGCCATTGTAGCCACTGGATTTACAAAGTATGTAGCACAAGAATTTATTCCAGCGTCCAAAGATCCACTTGCTTCATTAAAGCAAGCGATTAAAATTTGTGACGTATAATTTATCAATCATAAACCATGAATAGAAGAGAAGCCTTATCAAGTGTTGCCCTATTATTAGGTGGAACCATTATTGGATCATCCGCTTTTTTGAGCGGTTGTAAAGCAAACCCAGATGCTGCTGCCGGTGTATTATCAGCTGCAGATGTGAGTTTGTTAAATGACATCGCAGAAATTATTATTCCTACCACAAACACACCAGGTGCAAAAGCTGCCAAGGTAGGTGAGTTTATGGGCGTGATTGTAACAGATTGTTACGATGCAAAAGATCAAAAAGTATTTAAAGATGGACTAGCGGCACTAGCAAGTAAGTTTAGTGCAGCCAAGCCAGAAGCGCAACAAAAGATGATTGTTGATGTAGACGCTGAAGCAAAAAAATACCAAGAAACAAAAACAGCAGAACAGCCTACGCATTATTTTACCATGATCAAACAGCTTACACTTTGGGGTTACTTTAGCTCTGAAATAGGCGCTACGCAAGCACTCCGCTATGTTGCGATTCCTGGAAAATATGAAGGATGTGTTCCTTACAAAAAAGGGGATAAGGCTTGGGCCTAGCTAGATTGCGCTTTTTTTGGAGCCGCAATATTTTTCAATTTTAAATTATTTATCTGATGTCAATTAATAGAAGAGATTTTTTACGCAATAGTTCTTTTGCAGTGGCTGGATTAAGCTTGCCTTTTTTAAGTAAAGCGAGTTTTTTGGATGCACCTGCAGGATTTAAAATTCCAAATTTTGGTATTCAGTTGTGGACGGTGAAAGAAAATATGATGGCTGATGCCAAGGGTACCCTTGCAAAGCTGGCTAGTTTTGGATACAAACAAATTGAAAGTTACGAAGGCCCTCAAGGTATGTTTTGGGGCATGGGTCACAAAGGATTTAAAACCTATATGGATGATTTAGGTATGAAAATTGTTTCAAGCCATTGTGATAATCTAACTGATTTTGATAAAAAATCGGAACAAGCGGCTGCTATTGGCATGCAGTATTTAATTTGTCCGCACAAGGGCACGCAAAAAAGCCTAGATAAATACAAAGCGTTTGCAGATGAGTTTAACGAGTCTGGTAAAATTGCAAAAAAGCATGGTATTAAATTTGCGTATCACAATCATGATTATTCATTTATTCCAATGGATGGACAAATGCCTCAGGATGTAATGATGCAAGGCACTGATCCTGCACTCGTTGATTTTGAAATGGACATTTACTGGGTACGTGCAGCCAACGAAGACCCTATTGCATGGTTAAAAAAATATCCAAACCGTTTTAAGCTTTGTCACGTTAAAGACTTAACCAACACCGCAAACAACGGACACGACTCATGTGTACTGGGCACAGGTACTATCGATTTTAAAAAGATATTAAAAGCAGGTGCTAAATACGGTCTCGAAACTTTTATTGTGGAGCAGGAAGCGTTTACGGGCACAAACCCAATTGATGCTGCAGGGCTTGATGCAAAATATATGCAGAAGAATTTTTAATGATTGATTTATTGCGCGTTTGATTTTGCGCAGGAGAAAAAAATATGCAAATAAAAAGGGCGCCTAAAGGCGCCCTTTTTGCTGGAGTTCGGCTATCACCTGATAGAGCCGATCAATATCGGATTGACTATTAAAACCATTGATGGAGTATCTGAGGTACACATCATTTCCTTGGCGCATGATGGGAACTTCTATTTGATATTCGGTAAAAAGCGTTCGCTGTAATAATTCAGGATCTGATGTTTTAATAGGGATACTAATCATTTGTCCAATCCATTCGCTGGTTAATGGGCTAATGGGTGCGCTGCCTAGTAAATCAAAAAAGCGCTGCGCATTGGAAAGCACCATTCCATGACATTTTTTGGATACTTCAGCCCAGTTGTACTTTTCCATAAATGCGATACAATCCGGCACCGTTAAAAACGCTGAAAAGTCTCTGGTACCAATCATTTGATGGTAATCTAAAAAACTAGAATGGCTTGGCTTTAATGCTTTGTAGCCCCAACTTACCACCAGTGGATCGCAGATGGGCTGCACACTTTTATGCGCGTATAAAAAAGAACATCCCTTAGGTGCCATCATCCATTTATGACAGGCACCGGTGTAAAAATCTGCTTGTAAAGTAGCGAGGTTTACGTCTGTTTGTGCAGGTCCGTGCGCGCCATCAACAAAAGTGATTAGTCCTTTTTGTTTTGCGATGGCACAAATTTCATGCACCGGTAATTTTAATGCAGTAGCACTGGTAATATGACTTATAAAAACCGCTTTTGTTTTAGGTGTGATGCCCGCAAAAAATTCTTCAATAAATTTTTCTTTGCTTGTAATGGGTAGGGTAATTTTTTGCTTGATATATTCGGCGCCTTTATGTGCGCAGTAATATTCCCAGGTTCTATCACAAGCCCCATATTCAATATCGGTGGTTAAAATTTGATCACCGGGTTGTAACGGAAAGTTTTTTGCCACCATATTAACGGCAAAAGATGGATTGGTTACAAACACCAAATCATCTTTGTCTGCTACGCCAATATAGCCTGCTAGCGCGTCTCTTGACGTTTGCAAATAGCCAGGCCCATCAAATACTATGTACTGTACAGGCTCTGCTTCAAGCACGCGTTGCCATTTTTGATAGGCATCAAAAATAGGCGCAGGCGTAGCGCCAAAAGAACCGAAGTTTAAAAAAGTAATATCCTTTCTTAATAAAAATAAATCCGCAATATTTACCATACTTGTTAAATACCTAGGCTCCAACCATCACGGTAAGTACGTTTTACAAACTGATTTGCTTCATCAAAATTGGTAATTTTCATATTAGGACCATCCCATAATAATTTAATATTACGACCTGGGTAATTGATATTTCCTTTTGCATCTTTTGCTTGTAAATCGAAACTTCTAATGGCAAGGTTACCCATTAAAACACTTTCTGTTAATGGACCCGCAATATCAAAATGTGAACTCAAGTTTTTTGCTTCAGCGCTGTTAAAGCCAGCAATAGATGCTTCAACCCAAGCAGCGTAGTGACCTGCTTCTCCATTTTTTACACGTACTGCGTTTGCAGGAACAATGGTTGTTTCAGATAAATTGGTAGGTAATAATTTAGGAAGTATACCATAAGTACCACACATCATTTTTCCTTTGGTACCAATAAAAATAACACCGTTGCCACCGTCGCCCATCATTTCGTTAGGGCCTAATTCTTCAGGACGTTCTGGTTGAATACCACCATCCATCCAGTGTAGGGTAACATTTGGTTTACCAGGTTGTCCCTGAAACTGAAGTGTAATATGTGAAGCAATCGGAGCACTATCTGGGGTATACGCTTTGTTCCAGTTTCTTACATACGGTGTAGCAACGCTACACTGTGCCGAAAGTGGATAGCCAAGACCCATTACTGCAAAAGCAGGGGCCATAATATGACAAGCCATATCACCAAGGGCGCCGGTACCGTAATCCCACCAACCTCTCCAGTTAAATGGAAGTAATCCATCGATATAATCTTTTTTAGGTGCTGTACCTAGCCACAAGTCCCAATTAAGACCTGCTGGAATAGGTGAGCTGCTCGTAGGCCAAGAGATACCTTGCGGCCATACTGGGCGGTCTGTGTAGCAGTAAATGGTATGTACGTCGCCAATTACACCTGCGTTGTACCAGTCTTGTAATTTGCGTACACCATCACCAGAAGCACCTTGGTTACCCATTTGCGTAACCACTTTATGTTTACGTGCTGCTTCTGTAAGCATACGCGCTTCGTAAATATCGTGAGTTAATGGTTTTTGTACATAAACGTGTTTGCCTAATTGTACTGCGGCCATCGCTGCAACTGCGTGCGTATGATCGGGCGTAGACACAGAAACGGCGTCAATTCTGCCTTTTTCTTTGTCTAGCATTTCTCTGAAATCTTCATAGACATTGGCTTTGGTATACCTAGCTCTACTCTTTGCTGTTTGACGACTGTCAACGTCTGCAAGCGCTACGATATCTGCTTTTCCAGACATAAAGAAACTATACAAGTCGCTTTCACCTTTACCGCCAGCACCAATACCAGCAATTTGTAATTTATCACTAGGCGCTGTAAAGCCACGTCCTAGCACGTTACGAGGAACAATATAAAAACCTGCCGCTGCAAGTAATCCGTTTCTTAAAAAAGAACGTCTTGAATCTGCAGCCACATCTTGTTTGGTTTCTTGCTTGTTTGTTTCTGTTGCCGCAACTTCTTTTGAAGTGGTTAACAATTTTTTCTTTTGCTGTTTTTTCATAGGTATAAAATCGTTGAAGTAGGATTGACCCTACATGTTTTTTGAGATGGTTAAATTATTGAAAAATGGGGAAATGCTAAAATTATATTTAGGGCCCGAACAAATAGGATAGGAGTATCGTTATTTAGGTATAAATTGCTACTATATTAACCTCTTTTTCTATGAATGAACAATTGAACGCACTCAGACAGTATTTTATGTCGGGTGCTACCCAATCTTTTGCTTTTAGGCTTGCCAGGCTGGAGGCCTTAAAAAAATTGGTGTTAGACCATGAAAAAGAGCTAGCACAGGCACTCCACACCGATCTTAAAAAATCGGAAGAAGAAGCCTGGGCCACAGAAGTAGGTTTTTTCTTAAATGAATTAAACTATACCATCAAGCATTTAAAAAGTTGGATGCAACCTACTAGTGTGCCTACCAATTTATTAAATCAACCTTCTAGTTGTTATACCGTTCCGGAACCACTGGGTGTTGTATGTATTATTGCACCTTGGAATTATCCGTTTCAACTTTTATTTACGCCACTGATTGGCGCGATTGCTGCAGGCAATTGCGCGGTATTAAAACCAAGTGAATTTGCAGGCGCTACTGCTGCTGTTATGGGTAAAATGATTAAGCAGTTGTTTCCTGAAAATTACATGCTTTACCTAGAGGGTGATGGGGCAGCTGTGTTGCCTCCACTCTTTGAAAATTTCAGGTTCGATCATATTTTTTATACCGGTAGTACGTTTGTAGGTAAAATTATTTACAAGCAAGCCGCCGAAAAATTAGTGCCCGTAACATTAGAGCTAGGCGGCAAAAGCCCTGCTGTACTTACTGCTGACGCCAATGTACGCGTTGCAGCACGCCGCATTGTCAATTCTAAATTTTCCAATTGTGGTCAAATGTGCGTGGCGCCAGATTATGTGCTTGTGCCTACCGCATTAAAAGATAGTTTGATACAAGAACTTATTATCGCCACCAAAAAGTTTTATGGCGAAGATCCAGCGAACACAGACGGTTATGGAAAAATCATCAATGAAAAGCAGTGGCAGCGATTGGTGGGCTATTTAGATAATGGGAAAGTGGTATACGGAGGCAAATCAAATGCGGCTACTTTATTTATTGAGCCTACTATCATAACAGATGTAGCACTCGATAGTAAAATCATGCAAGACGAAATTTTTGGTCCAATACTTCCTATACTTACCTACGATACCAACGAAGTAGCACTTGCAATCATTAACCGCCATCCAAACCCATTGGCATTTTATGTATTTACAAACAATAGTGCTGCAGAGCAGTACTGGTTAACAAATGTTCCATCTGGAGGGGCCTGCGTTAATAATACTAGTTGGCATCTAACCAACCACGCATTACCCTTTGGTGGCAGGGGTTTTAGCGGTATGGGAGGGTATCATGGTAAATTAAGTTTTGATACTTTTTCGCATATTAAATCGGTGATGAAAACGCCTACTTGGCTCGATCCGGATTTAAAATATCCGCCGTATAAAGGCAAAGGTTGGTTGTTAAAAAAATTAATAGGTTAATGCGTTCGCGTTTACAAAATATAAAACCCATGATGATAAAATTTGCGATTGTTTTTGGTGTTATTGTTGGCTCTGTTTTACTTATGAAAAAGAAAGACATGAGCTATAGACAATCCATTTTAAAAACCATGTATCCGGTGATTATGTTTCCTGGAAAATTAATGGGTACTAAAAATGCCGTTCAGCTAAATACGGAAGGTAAAGCGCCTGTTAAAGATTTTTACGCACTTAATGCTGTTTTAAATAATGGTGATTCTATTTCTTTTGAAACCTTCAGAGGTAAAAAAGTATTGCTTGTAAATACTGCTTCCGATTGTGGTTATACCGGACAGTACAAAGAGCTCGAAGCACTCTATCAACAGTATAAAAATAATTTAGTGGTGATAGGGTTTCCTGCTAATGATTTTAAAGAACAAGAAAAAAAATCGGACGCTGACATTGCTACTTTTTGCAAAGTAAATTATGGTGTTACTTTTTTACTCATGCGCAAAGGCTCTGTGGTAAAGGGTTCCGAGCAGCAAAGCGTTTATCAGTGGCTTACACAACCAGCGGCTAACGGTTGGTGCAGTAAAGCACCCGTTTGGAATTTTTGTAAATATCTAGTAAACGAAGAAGGGGTATTAACGGCTTACTTTCCACAAACAGTATCTCCACTTGATGCGGCTGTTACAGCACAGCTTCAATAAAATAAATTGATTACAGCGGACAGTTTTCGTGGTAGTTGATTAATTCAATGGGGGCTCTTTCAACAATAAAGTCTTTGTATACTTCTGCAATTTCATTGAGTACTTCTTCTACGCCTTCACTTTCTTTGATGGTTACCAGTCTATTTCTGTAATCTTTAATGCCCGGTAATCCTTTTAAATAGTTGGCGTAATGTCTTCTCATTTCATTGATGCCCACCACCGGTCCTTTCCACGCCACTGACTGAATTAAATGTTGCCTACAAACCGCTACACGCTCTGCCACAGTTGGCGCTGCCATGATTTCGCCGGTTTTAATATAGTGCTTGATTTCTCTAAAAATCCATGGATATCCAATGGCCGCTCTACCAATCATAACACCATCTACGCCATATTTATTTTTATAGGCCACAGCTTTTTGGGGACTATCAATATCTCCATTCCCAAAAATAGGAATATGTATGCGTGGGTTGTTTTTTACTTTCGCAATTAAAGTCCAATCGGCTTCACCCTTATACATTTGCGCTCGCGTACGTCCGTGAATGCTAAGAGCTTTAATACCTACGTCTTGTAAGCGCTCTGCTACTTCTTCAATATTTTTACTGTCCTCATCCCAACCCAGCCTTGTTTTTACGGTAACGGGTAATTTAGTGGCTTTAACAACGGCTGCCGTTAAGCGAACCATTAAATCAAGGTCTTTTAAAACACCTGCACCTGCTCCTTTTCCTGCCACTTTTTTTACAGGGCAACCAAAATTGATATCTAATAAATCGGGGTTGGTAACATCTACAATTTTAGCTGCCAGTGCCAAGCTATCTTCATCACCGCCAAATATTTGAATACCCACAGGTCTTTCGTAATCAAAAATATCTAGCTTTTTACGGCTTTTAATAGCGTCTCTTATAAGGCCTTCACTACTAATAAATTCGGTGTACATTAAATCAGCCCCGTTTTCTTTACAAACCACTCTAAAAGGTGGATCGCTCACATCTTCCATGGGTGCTAGTAAAAGCGGAAAATCGGGAAGTTCTATTGTATCTATTTTAACCATGGTGTTTAATTATTTATCCGCTTTTTGTTGCAACCACTTCAAGTGCTATCTTAGATCTCTCAACAATTACGGCGGCGGCACAAATTTACAAGCTTATTTTTCAACTCATGAAACAAACCTATAGTTATCCAGTTCAATTTATATTTTTAATGGGGCTTTTAGGGGTATTTATGATTGTGGGCACCTTTTTATTAACGCTTGTAGGGAGTCAACTCCTACATTGTAAGTTGTTAGAAGTGCCAGCGCTACTAAATTTACCAGCCAATGCAGGCATGTCTAAAATTCTTAATTTGGGCGCTACCTTCATTGCCTTTGTTTTACCAGCGATCATTTTTACCCGTATCAATAAAAAAGAATCAAAAACAACATTTGGAGCACTCGGATTCTTTAATATTTCCGATCCTAAATTATTGCTTTATACATTACCTATTACCTATGGTGGAATTTTATTAAGTGGTTCGCTTGCAGAAATTAACCAGCATTTTTATTTGCCTGCAAAATTATTAGAACAAGCCAAAGCACTAGAGCAAACCTATAAAACACTTATGCTAAACATGGCTCGCATGGATAGTGTGCTAGATTATATAACGGCTCTTTTTGTAATGGCTATAGCGCCTGCTATTTTTGAAGAAATACTTTTTAGATCAACAGTACAGCCTTTATTTATTGGTTGGACAAAAAATGTATGGGTAGGCATCATTATTACAAGCATCTTTTTTAGCGCAATACATTTTTCATTTTTTGGTTTTTTATCCAGAACAGCACTAGGTATTTTATTGGGTTTACTTTTTTATTACAGTAAAAATATTTGGCTTAGCATTTTTATGCATTTTTTAAACAACGGACTTATTGTTACACAATTATATATTGTCACTAAACAAGGAAAATCTATTGAAAAGGCTATGGACGAAAAAATTGCAGTGTGGTGGGGAATTATTGGGCTTGTTATACTTTGGTTTTCTTTTAAAGCCTTTAAAAAGCATAGTCCAACATTGAGTAATCCGTTGTAACTTCACAATTGTAGTCATTCACATTTAATGAATCATAAATTATGTCTTGGGAAAAAATATTTAGTACGCGTGTTTTTGCAGAAGCTTCCATTATCGAAGGCTTACTTGCAGAAAATGATGTGCCTGTGCAACTATTAAATAAACAAGACAGTAGTTATCCGATGTTTGGTGATATACAACTTTATGTGCCGCACGACATGGTTGTATTTGCAAGGCAACTCATTGATCAACAGTCAGAACATTTAGACTTTACTGTATAATAGCAGCTATGGCACTCGATCTTCAAACATTTAGAACAAGGGCTCTGTCGGCAATTATTTTTGTTGTGGTGATGCTAGGCGCTATTTTTTACAGTATCGATAGTTTTATCATACTTTTTTTAATTGTGCATACGGGTTGTTATTCAGAATATAGCAAACTCATAAAAGGTACATCAACTATTACAACCACAAAAGCAAAGGTTTTGTATAACTTGTTTGGACTTGCATACATCACCATTAGCTTTTTCGCTATTACACATTTAGCATCTGCGCATTGGGTTACGGTATTAGAGACCACACAGTATTATGTGTTGCCCATGCTTGTTATAATAAGTATTTGGATCAATGATACCATGGCCTATATAGTAGGTTCTTTTATAGGCAAAACACCGCTTTCTGCTTTGTCACCTAAAAAAACATGGGAGGGTACTATTGGTGGTGCATTACTTGCAGTGGTAGCAGTGGTGCTAATAGGAAGGTCTTTAACAGGGCTTTCTTATCAAACGCTTATTATCGTGAGCGCTACTTCTGCCATTACGGGTACAATGGGCGACCTAATCGAAAGTAAGTTTAAAAGAATGGCTGGCGTTAAAGATAGCGGCTGTATTATGCCAGGGCATGGTGGTTTTTTTGACCGTTTCGACTCTTTATTACTAGCAGGTCCTTGTGTTTGGCTTATGCTAACACTTTTTGCGCAATAGATTTTACTTTACATTTGCAACTCAACTCATTATTATGACAATTCACCGCGAAGGTTTCCGCACCATTGGTATTACTGCCCTTATTTTTGGTATTATCAATTTAATTTCAATTTCTTATTTAGGAACCTGTTGCCCGGTTGCTGCTGGTATTATTTTTGGTGTGACACTTTTCTTGTTCTTATTTATCATTTCATTTTTTAGAATTCCCAATAGAACCTTAACCATCAACGACAATCAAATTATTTGTCCTGCCGATGGTAAAGTAGTAGTGATAGAAGAAATTACAGATGTAGAATATTTTAAAGATAAACGTATTCAAGTGAGTGTGTTTATGAGCCCTGCCAATGTGCACGTGAACAGAAATCCAATGAGCGGTAAAGTGGTGTATAACCAGTACCACAAAGGAAAGTACCTGGTTGCATGGCATCCAAAATCTTCTACCGAAAATGAAAGATGGAGTGTAGCTGTCGAAAATAACCACGGCACTATTTTATACAAACAAATTGCTGGTGCGCTTGCAAAACGTATTTGTAATTATACCACAGTAGGTCAAGAAGTAAAGCAAACCGATGAGTACGGCTTTATTAAATTTGGTAGCAGGGTTGACATTTTATTACCAGTAGGTACTAAAATTAACGTTGCACTTAATGAAGTGGTAAAGGGCGGTGTAACCGTTCTTGCTACTTGGTCTTAATAGCATTCACTTTTTATAAATCGCCTAACTGAGGCCTTAGCACAATATCTTCGGCAACCGCTGCATCCGATAAGGAAGCAGCAGCCACAATCATTGTAGCAACATCACTTGCTTCCATAATTCTTTTAGGGTCAACACCCGATCCGTCCCAACTGGCCGTATAAACAGCGCCAGGATAAACCCCCGTAACTTTTATGCCGTGTGGCTTTAATTCTTCGCGTAAATTTTTTGTAAATCCAGCAAGTGCAAATTTGCTGATACTATAACTACCACCATTTGCATAAGCATGAAGTGATGCTATCGAGCAAATATTAAAAATATGTCCTTTTTTAGCCGACATCATGGGTGTTAGTAATGCTCTTGTTAAATGGTAAGCGCTATACAAATTACTTTCTATCATTGTAGCAAGTGTGCCAGCTGCTTCGTTATAAATACTGCCGGGTACAAAATGTCCTGCATTATTAATAATGATATCGGGCGTTCCTTTTTCTAAGCACCAAGCTGCAAAAGCATGCACATCCGCTTCGTTAGACATATCGGTGGGCCTTGCTTTAATAGTTGCACTTGGGTAAGCAGTTTGCAGAGCAGAAACGGTGTCATACAAAGCCGTTTCTCCTCTACTACAAAGTAGAAGGGTATACCCTTTTTGTGCAAATGCAGTAGCTACTGCTTTTCCAATGCCTTTAGAGGCGCCTGTAATTACAACTATCATACTACGAAGTAACATATTTTTTGGATAAAACTGCTTTAACTTTGCCACATGAAATACCAACACCTTTTCTTTGACCTTGATCATACCCTTTGGGATTTTGAAACCAATGCCAAAGAAAGCTTACAAGACCTATATACAGCGCACAACTTGGCAGGCAGAGGTGTAGATAGTTTTGATCATTTTTTTGATCATTATAGTGCACACAATCACCGCTTATGGGATAGGTATACCAAGGGTTTTATTAAACAGGAAGAATTAAAGTGGAAGCGGATGTGGTTGGCACTTTTAGAATATAAAATAGCAGACGAAACACTCTCTAGGCAAATGTCACTCGACTTTTTAGAAATACTTCCTACTAAAAAAACATTGTTTGAAGGTACCACCGAGCTACTTACTTATTTGCAAGAGAAAGGATACCAGATGCACCTTGTTACCAATGGTTTTGAAAATGTGCAACACCAAAAAATTAAATACGCAGGACTAGATCCATACTTTGGTGCAGTTATTACTTCAGAAGCAAGTAATAGTTTAAAACCCAATAAAGAAATTTTTGATTACGCATTTGCTAAAACTGGCGCTACTGCTAGTAATAGTATTATGATTGGAGATAATCAAGATGCAGATATCAAAGGAGGGATCAACGCTGGTATGGACACTATTTTTGTAAATCATATTGGTGCCACTCCACATGTACGTGCCACCCATGAAGTTTTTGATTTACCGTCTATTGCTAAACTTTTATAGTTATATAAGAGCCATAAAAAAAGCCGCCAATAAGTTAGCGGCTTTTTTTAAAATAGATTGTAATATTATTTTTTTACAACACTTACAGTTTTAGTGTCTTTCTTGCATTTTTTGCAATCTTTCTTGCAGTCTTTACCACAAGCTTTTTTCTCTTCTTTTTTGCATTTAGTGCAATCTTTTTTACCATCACAAGCAAATACAGCACCTGTAGTTAGTAAAGCTGCAACAGCAAGCATCATTATTTTTTTCATAAAAAGTGTTTTAGTGTTTTTAGATTATGCTATAAAGTTATATAAAAGTGGAGATCTAGGCCCTGTTTTTCTGTTAAAATCACCATTTTTCGTCGTCAGGAATGCTAGAAGGGTCCATTTTGTACTTTTCCCTAGAAGCTTTAGCCGCCGCAATACGCTCGATTATAAGGGCAGCTATAATATTGGCGGCGTCGACACCCTTGTTTTCTGCTAGTAATTGACTTAGTTTTTTCTCGCTCACATCTAAGCGGTACAGTACCAATAAAAGTTTTTTAAAGTCTTGGGTAATCCATTCGTTGATGAGCTTTGTTAAGGCCGATGGGTCAAGTTTTTCTATGGTTTCGAGGCTTAATTCCATACTATTAAATTACACATACTTTTCTATCACACCTAGTCCAAATAATGCAAAATCATATTTTACCGGATCTTTTGGATCGAGTGTTTTAAGGTACTGGGTAAGTTCAAGTCCTGCTTGCCAATCTATTTTGGTGCGGTCTAATAACTGAAATCTTTTGGCAACCCTTGCAACGTGTAAATCGATAGGACAAATTAGCTCACTGGGTTTAATGGTATTCCAAATGCCAAAGTCAACGCCTTTATTGTCTTTACGAACCATCCACCTGAGGTACATATTAAGTCGTTTACAGGTAGAACCTTTACTGGGCGTAGCAATATGTTTTTTGGTTCGAGGTGGGGCGTCGGGTAAAGAAAAAAAGTACTGGTTAAAATGATGAAGCCTCGCTGCTGGATTATTATCTGGAGCCAAACAAAAAGCAGCTTCTAAACTTTCGTGTTTACTGTAATGCGTTTTTAAAAATTCTATAAAATAGAGTAAATCTGTAGTGTTAAACGTACGGTGTTTAAAGGCTAGTAATTTTTTAAGATCAGATTCTTGATGCTCCACACAAAATTGATGCGGCGCATTGTCCATCAACTGCATCAGCTCTTTAGATTTTTGTATGATGGTGGTTCTGTTGCCCCATGCAAAAATGCTTGCAAAAAAACCTGCAATTTCAATGTCTTGTTTTTTTGAAAATAAATGCGGTATACAAATAGGGTCGTCTTTAATAAAACTTACCTGGTTGTATACCGCAACTTTTTTATCAAAAAATGCTTTGAGTGAATCTTGGTTTGCTCGGTTATCTCCAGCCATCGCCGTCTAATATATTGCCAATACCACCAAGTACACTGCCTTCTTCTCTTCTAGAGGTTGTTGCATATTGTAAAATGCGTCCTGCTAAACGGCTAATAGGTAATGTTTGAATCCAAACGGTACCTGGTCCTCTCAGCGTTGCGAAAAATAAACCTTCACCACCAAAAATGCTGTTTTTAATGCCGCCTATAAACTGGATATCATATTGTACACCTGAAGTAAAACCAACAATACATCCGGTATCAATTTTTAATAAATCACCTTCTTGTAATTGTTTTTGTACCACGTGACCGCAGGCATGTAAAAACGCCATACCATCACCTTCTAATTTTTCCATGATAAAACCTTCGCCGCCAAATAAGCCGGTACCTAATTTTCTTTGAAATTCGATACCTACACTTACGCCTTTAGCAGCGCAAAGGAAAGCGTCTTTCTGACAAATAATTTTGTTTTGATATCTTGACAAGTCAAGTGGAATAATCTTACCTGGATACGGCGATGCAAAACTTACGGTTTTAATGCCACCTGAAGTATTGGTAAAAGCGGTCATAAATAGGTTTTCACCCACCAATAAGCGCTTTCCAGCATTCATTAATTTTCCTAAAAAGCTGGACTGTGCGCCACTGCCATCACCAAATAGTGTTTCCATTTGAATGCCATCTTCCATCATCATAAATGCACCAGGTTCAGCAATTGCAGATTCGCTTGGGTCTAATTCAACCTCTACATACTGCATTTCTTCTCCATAGATTTTGTAATCGATTTCGTGATTTTGTATCATAACATTATTATTTAAAACCAGCTACCAACAAATGTTTCGCCAGCGTTTTGTAATTTATTTTTTCTTGCTTTTACTTTTATTTTATGTTTGATCATAACGGCTACCATCAAAAATAAAAAGATAAATGTAAATGGAGGAATACCTAAAAAGCTAATCCAAGTGCCGCCAAACATTTTACGCATCGGTCTACGAAGACGCTCAGCAATTAAATACATACTTGGTACAATAATTAGCGTCATGAAAAACGCAAATGCAAGTCCAAATATAATGGTCCAGCTAAGTGGCTTCCAAAACGCAACGCTATCACCACCTAAAAATATGTGCGGGTTTAGTTCCGAAAATAAAGTGATGAAATTGATATTAAATCCAATCGCAATTGGAATAAAACCAAGTATTGCTGCTACTGCAGTAAGTAATACCGGAATAATTCTGGTTTTACCTGCCTGAATAATAGCGTCTCTTGTTTTCATACCTCTACTTCTTAATTCATCAGCAAATTCAATCACTAGAATTCCGTTTTTAACCACAATACCTGCAAGTCCTACAATACCTAAGCCTGTCATAAGGCCTGATACTTCCATGCCAGTAATGGCAAAACCTAAAAACACACCAATCACACTAAATAAAATTTCACTTAAAATGATTACTGATTTACTTACCGAATTAAATTGTAATACAAGGGTAAATAAAATTAGCATCAGTGCAATTAATAGTGCTTTTCCTAAGAAGGCAACCGTTTCAGCTTGTTGTTCTCCTTCACCAGTTTGCTTAATGGTCACAGCGTCGGTTACGTCTTTAAAGTTTTCAATATGCTTTCCAATTACTTGGTTTACGCTGGTAGCATTATAACCTTCGGTGGTTAATACATTAGAGCGTAGTGTGATTAAGCGCTTTTGATTTTTACGTTTCACACTTCCAAGTGTGCTGGTAGGGTCCACTTTTACAAGTGCACTAATCGGAATATTTTTAACAGCACCGCCAGAAGCCATGTCTCTAAAAGAGATACGCATATTTAATAAATCCGTTAAGCTTTTACGCTGAACAGCATTGTTACGTAATTGAATTTTATATTCTTCTTTGCCTTCTTTGATTTTAGAAATTTCTTTACCAAAAAGGGCTGTTCTAATTTGCATACCAATTTGAGCAGTAGACACACCTTCAATAAGGGCGCGCTCTCTATCGATACTTAATGTGATTTCTGGATTTTTTAAATCCACATCCATTTTAAGTTCTTCTACACCCGGTACGCGAATAGAATCTAAATAGTTTTTAAGCGAAGAAGCTGTTTTGATCATAGCGTCAAAATCTTCACTAGCAATTTCAATGTTAATGGGAGGATCGGTTGGTGGTCCACCACTTTCTTGGTTCACACTAATTTCTGTTCCAGGAATGCCCTGAACCGCCTGCCTAACTTGATCTAGGTAGGGCGCGGTGCTTTTACCATCTCTTTTTTCATATTCTACAAACGATACTTGTATACGACCAAGTTCACTTCTTGTAGTACGGTCACCACTGGTAGGGTCGGCAGCGTTTACAGCCACGTTACTAATGATACTTTCTACAATCGGATTGGTTTTACCGTTTTCGGTACCTAAAACTTTATTCACCCTTCCTTCTAGTACGCGTGTAATAGAATCGGTGTAGCGTACATCAGAGCCTACGGGTAATTTGAGGTATACAAACATCTGATTAGGATCTCCTTTAGGAAAAAACGATACAGGTATTCTACCTCCAACAATGGATCCTACAAATAAAAATAAGGAAACAAAAAAGAGTCCAATAATACCTATCAGTAAATGAACCGGTCTCCAACCTTTTAACGCCCATTGTAATAATGACTCATAATGATTCATAATCCAAGGAAGCGCTTTATTTTGGAAATTGTGAATGGCATCCGTAATAAAATACCTGTTTAATACAACAAGTAGCATAAACGTAATTAATAGGTTTCCAAAAAATGGAGCACCCGCAAGATCTAATAAAACACCAATGCCAACAGCGATCCAAAATCCTTTCTTTTTAAAGATGGCAGATTTAGGTTCTTGGCTGTCTGTTTCTGGGTGATTCATAAAATCAACCGCAAATACAGGGTTCATGATAAATGCTACTACTAGTGATGCTGCTAGTGTAAATATGAGCATGGTGGGTAGGTACACCATAAACTTACCAATGATTCCGGGCCAAAATAGGAGCGGGAAAAATGGAGCAAGGGTGGTGATGGTTCCAGCTAGTACCGGTATGAAAACCTCTCCGGCAGCCATTCTTGCAGCGTTGTTGACGCTTAATTTACCCTTGCCTTCTACAAATATGCGGTGCGTATTTTCTATCACTACAATGGCGTCGTCTACAATAATACCAAGCCCAAATAGTAGCGCAAAGAGTACAATAAAATTGAGGGTTACATGTGTACCAACAATTAAATCGGCACCTGGTAAAAATACAAACGCAACAAACATACTAAGTGGTACAGAAAGCGCCACAAAAAATGCGTTGACAACACCCATAAAAAACATAAGTACAATGAGTACTAGAATAAATCCAATGATAATGGAGTTTACGAGTTCATTAAATGAGCTTCTGGTTTTAATACTCTGATCACCAGAAATAACGGCTTTCAAATTATTTGGATAAATGCTTCCTTTACCTTCTTCAACTATTTTTTTAACACCATCAGATGTTTCAATTAAATTTTCGCCACTTCTTTTAATGATATTAAGTGTTACTACGTTTTTACCATCTAGACGCGCAAAACTTTCACGCTCTTTGGTGGTATCCGCAATGGTTGCAATGTCTTTGAGGTAAATTGGTGCACCACTTGTATTTCTAACAATAATATTTGCAATATCACCCGCTGTTTTAAGTTGCCCTTTTAGTTGTAGGGTTCTTTTCATATTACCTACCTCTAATAAACCACCAGAGATATCCATATTTTCTCTTTGAATGGCGTACGTGATATCGTCAAAAGTAATACCCGCGCTTTGAGCACGGTAGTTGTCTACATTGATTTGGAATTCTCTTTCCGGTGCACCAACAATATCAACTCTGTTAATCTGAGACAGATTTTCGAGTTTATCTTTTAGGTCGTCGGCATATTTTTTAAGACGCGGTAAATCAAAATCGCCACTTAAGTTCACAGACATAATAGGCTGTTCACTAAAGCTTACTTCTAAAACGGTTGGTTCTATTGTTAAGTCTTTAGGAAGATCCTGCTTGGCCTTATCAGTCGCATCTTTTACTTTTTGAAGTGCTATTTCTGTTTTAACCTGGGTATCAAACTCCACCATGATTGCCGAAAAGTCTTGCTGAGAATTACTGGTGAATTTTTTAATTTTTGCACCCGTAATACTTTTGATTTGCTTTTCGATGGGCCTTGTTACTAGGTTCTCGATGTCTTTTGGTGAGTTACCTACATACACGGTTTGTACATATATGGTAGGAATAACGATGTCTGGAAACTGTTCTTTAGGCAGTGTTACAAACTGATAAATACCTGCAAGGCTCACAAACAAAATCACTAAATAAATAGATGTTTTGTTTTTGATACTCCAGGTAGTAGGTCCAAATTCTTTGAATTTGGCTTTTATATTTTCTGTGAATTGCATACAATATTTTTATTCGTATTCTAATTATTTACTAGCAAGAACAATCAATTGACCGTCATATAAACTCTGAAATCCTTCTGTTACAATTTGGTCACCTGCTTGTAAACCCGATTTGATTTCTAGTTGATCTTTGTAGAATTCACCTACTGTTACCATGCGCTTGCGTGCAATCAATTTACCATTCTCTGCTACAGCAACCATTACGTATTTGCCGGCTTCGTCATTTTGTAAGGTGTTAACTGGAATCGCAATGGCATTAGAA
The DNA here is from genome assembly GCA_945873615.1 of Sediminibacterium ginsengisoli. Lineage (GTDB taxonomy): Bacteria > Bacteroidota > Bacteroidia > Chitinophagales > Chitinophagaceae > Sediminibacterium > Sediminibacterium ginsengisoli_E. The sequence goes on from CAMCDT010000001.1 coordinate 325,604, forward strand.
ATGCTGTAATCTAAAATTTGTACGAGTGCAATTTGGTTAGGTCTCAAATCTTTATCGGCCGCCACTTTAGCTTCAATAAAAAAGCTTCTGCTATTAGGGTTGATGATTTTACCTACCACCGAAATAGGCGCTTGAATGTTCTTTTGTAAATCAGGTAAATTGATGGTTAGCTTGGTTCCTGTTTTAACACGTTGGCTGTAATTTTCAGGCACTTCTGCAGTAACTTTTAATTTACTGGTATTTACTATTTTAATTTGACCAGCACCAGCAAAAATTTCACCTACACGAACGTTCACGTCTTCTACTACACCGTCAACATCACTATATACCGACGTAAACTGAACTTGCTCACGACTAATTTTTACTTGCTCTTGTGCCGTTTTAAGTTGATTTTCTAACAATTCAACATTGTTTTTGGCTGAAATGATTTGCACTTCTGTTCCAATATTTTGTTCCCACAAGTTCTTTTGCTTTTGATAGAGTGTTTTAGCAAAAGAAAGTTGCGTTTTTAAGGTTTCAAGACCTTGCTCTGCAGCAATTAAAGCTTGACGCTGAATAGCATCGTCTAATTTTAAAAGTAGTCTTCCTTTAGGTACTACATCTCCTCTTTTTACAAAAACTCCTTTTACTTGACCTCCACCGCCGCGGGCAGTTACATAAGAAACGCTTTCAGATTCAATTTTACCTTGTAAATCAATGTAATGATTAAAGGTTTGCGCTGCAAGTACTGCAGTTACAACAAGCTTACCTGTTGCTTGATTGGCAGCCGCTGTATCAAGTGTAGTGATTTCTGTTTCTAGCGCGCTAACTTCTTTTTTAAGTGCAGCTAATTTATTTTTTTTGTCGTTTAAGCTTCCACTTTTTTCGCTTCCGTTACATGCTATAAAAGCTGCTAAAACGCTAACAAGTGAGATTTTAATGATTGCTTGCATGGTATATGTATTTACTTATTATTTTAATTATAATTTTCCTGTTGCTTTTAAATAATCAACGCGTGCAATAATGGCACTGTACATGGCGCCGATATAGTTGGTTTGCGCTGTTACTAAATCTGTTTGTGCGCCCGTAATTTCCATATTGGAACCAGTGCCTATTTCGTATTTCTTTTTGGTTTGCGCATATACTGATTCAGCTAATTGCATATTCTTTTTCTGATTGTTCAGTGTACTGATAGCCGTTGCGAAATTCATTTTAGCCTGCGTTACTTCCGCATCAATGGTAAGCCTTAAGTTTTGCAATTGATTTTCGGTTTGTTGTAAATCAATTTTAGCTTTTGTGATTCTTGCTTTTCTTGCAAAACCATCAAAAATAGGGGCACTTATATTAAGCCCTATAAAGCTTGTGGTAAACCAGTCGCCACTTTTGAAAAAAGTAAATTGATTTCTTTGGGCATTTTTAGTGTATGCACCAGACATGGCTATTGTTGGTAAATAGCTTAGCTGATACCTTTTAATATTGTATTCGTTTAATTTTTTACCTAAGCTAACTGCTTGAAATTCTTTACGGTCAATGTACTGGTAGTCTTGATTGCTAGCAATATCTGTAGTAATTTGATCTTCAGAAATTTTATCAGTTAATACAAGGGTATCTTTTACAGGCATACCCATTAATGTTTTAAGACCAATATATCCTAGTTCAATAGCGTTAGAAGCCTTTATTTTTTCGGTTTCTAAATTGGCAATTTGTACAGAAATTTTATCAAGATCTAATTTCTCTACAAATCCATTTTTGTATAATTCTTTAGAGTCATGCTCTAATTTTTGAAGCCTTTCGATATTCGCATCTAGTAAACTAATTTGGGTTTTACTTACCACGAGCTGGTAATAAATTTTATGGATATTGGTTTTAATCATTTCCTCCGTTACTTCTGCAGATTTTTGCTGTAAAGCAATGGTGGTTCTGCGTGCTTGAAGCGCCACAAATACCTGTCCATCAAATAACAGTTGCTGTAGTTGTAAACTTCCATTGACATTGTAATTGGTACCAAATCTTACGGGGATAAAAGTACCTGCAGTACCTCCAAAAATTTCACCTGGAAGTAGTGAAACGGGAAGTTGTAAATAATTCACACCTCCAATTGTAGCATTGATCGTAGGTAATGCCGAAGCAGTCACTTCTTTGTTGATTGCTTCCTGACTTTTAATAGTCAATAATGCATTTTTTACTTGTAGGTTGTTTTTGTAGGCATAATCGACACACTGCGATATGCTAAATTCATTTTTTGTTTGAGCAGTGGTTGTATTTGCAAACGCTATAAGCGTTAGAACAATACTGGCTGCCAACATCCTTTTCGTGTTCATTTTCATTTATTTTTTTCTTTCTTGCTTATATGCTTCAATTGTTTTTAATCCAGCCTGGGTTGCCATGCCGTGTAAAAAATTATCTGTTGTTTCTGTAATGATTTGAATAGGGGTAAATTTATTTGAAGGAAAATGTTCAAAGTCAAACATCAAAAACATATTGGCAAGTCTGTACCTAGTGAGCACGTCTACATCAATATTGGCTCTATACAATCCTTCTTGTTTTCCTCGTTCAATATTAGCTTTTGTGATTTCGTAAAAGAAAGTGTTCTTGTGCGCTCTAAATTTTTCAAATCCAGAACTGTGGTATTTTTGTAAGTCATACATCACAGATGGGTTCATATGTTTGAACATTTCTTGTGCTGTATCAAGTGCTAAAAACATTTCATGGATAGCATTTTCACTGATGGCAGCGTACCTGCTAAATTCTTCATGGTGTCGTTCAATTTCAATGTTGATCACCCCTTCTACTAGCGCATCTTTGTCTTTAAAGTACTGATAGATGGTTTTTTTGCTCATACCTAGGTGGTTGGCAATTTCATCCATGCTAACGCTTCTTATGCCATATAACATAAAAAGCTCATGTGTTTTTCTGATGATTCTTTCTTGCGTTTCCATTTTTTAATTGAGGGTGCAAAACTATGGAAACTTTTTATGTAACCAAAGTTTCCATTCAAAAATAAACCGTAATTTTGTTGAACGGTAGTTTGCGCGAACTATCCATTAACTTGCACCCAAATTTCAGCCATGAATACCAGGTATAAGCAGCTTAGAGCTCAGGTAACGCTCAAGCGCTTGCTCCAATTTTTTTTTCAGGGTCTTATTGTTTTAGCCCCAATAGCCGTGACCTTATGGGTTGTGCTAGGTTTATTTCAATGGGTAGATGGGTTTTTGCCAAATTTGATTAACACATTGTTTCCCAGTGCTTTAGATAAAAATATTGACGGATCCCTTCGTAAAATACCCGGTTTAGGTTTTGTGGTAGTGGTACTATTGGTGCTCTTTGTGGGTTGGCTTTCTTCTTTATTTGTGGTTGAAAAGCTGGTATCCGTTTTTGATACGGTGCTGGAAAAAACACCCGGGATTAAATTTATTTATTCGTCTGTAAAGGACTTTTTAGAAGCATTTGCCGGTAATAAAAAGAAATTTGATAAGCCTGTGCTCGTTAATGTGGATGCATCTGGCGTTTGGAGAATTGGATTTATCACCCAACCCTCTAATACAGAATTTGGTTTACCGGATCATGTAACAGTGTATGTACCGCATTCTTATGCGATATCAGGGATTACCTATATCGTTCCAAAAACAAACATTAAAATATTGGATAATGTATCTGCGGCCGATGCCATGAAATATACTGTTTCAGGTGGTGTAACGGACGTTCATGACGATAGTATTAACACAGACCTTAATAAAAATGAAACTGCATAATTTTAATTCTGGACCTTCTATTTTACCGCCCGTTGTCATGCAAAAAGCAGCGGAAGCCATCATGGATTTTGAGGGCTCCGGTTTATCAATTTTAGAAATTGGACACCGTACTTCATTGTTTCAAAATGTAATGGAAGAAGCCGTACAATCCGTAAAATCACTCATGCAAATTGGTGATGATTACGAAGTGTTGTTTTTGCATGGTGGCGCTACTACGCAGTTTATGCAAGTGCCCATGAATTTACTGGATCCGCATGAAACAGCAGCTTATTGTGACAATGGTATTTGGGGCAATAAAGCCATTAAAGAAGCAGCGAATTTTGGAAATGTACAAGTTGTAACAGATAGTACTTCCAACAACCATACACGGATCGATAAAAACTTTACAGTGGATCCTGCTGCAAAATATTTGCATTTTACCACCAATAATACCGTAGAAGGAACACAGTGGCATACCCTGCCAAACACAAGCGCACCGATGGTTGCAGACATGAGTAGCGATATTTTTTATGCACCACGTAATTTTAATCAGTTTTCATTGATATATGCGGGAGCACAAAAAAATATGGGTGCTGCGGGTGTAAATATGGTGGTTGTAAAAAAAGAAATACTCGGAAAAATTGCCAGAAAAATTCCGACCATCATGGATTATCAAAAACATATTGCGGCAGGTTCACTCATGAATACACCACCCGTTTTTGCGATTTATGTAAGTTTATTAACCCTCCGCTGGATTATTGAAGAAGGGGGCCTTCCTGAAATGCAAATCCGCAATACAGCGAAATCAAATTTATTATACGAAACCATTGATTCATTACCTGTTTTTGAAGCGCGTGTCGCAAAAGAAGATAGAAGCCTAATGAATGCCGTATTTTTTTTAAAAGATCAAGGTTTAGAAGAAAGCTTTTTAAGTCTTTGTAAAGCAGAAGGTATGGTGGGAGTTAAAGGATATAGGACCGTAGGGGGTGTACGTGTAAGCATGTACAACGCAATGCCATTATCTAGCGTTCAAATTTTTTGTGACTTAATGAAACATTTTGCTTCTAAACATGGTTAAAACTTTTTATAGAATTTTACTGTTGATTGTTTTGGTTGCCACATTTAATGCTGCAGCCACTGCACAACAAACAGTTGTTACAGGGGTTGTAACGGATTTAAATAGTGGCGCACCTATACCTTATGCAACCATTGTATTTAAAGGAGGACGTGGAACGGTAACAGACAGTGCTGGAAAGTACAAGCTCGTTGGTGCCAATCAAATAGGGAGTATTAAAATTTCTTATGTTGGCTACAAAACGGTTACCAAAAATATTCAAATAGGTAAACAGCAAGTAATAGACATTATTATGGAAGTGGATCCGCTGCTTTCTAATAATGTTACCGTTTCTACCAATAAACGTGCGCCGTATAAAAATAAAAATAATCCAGCAGTGGATCTAATTAAAAGAGTGATTGCCAATAAGTCACTTAATAAGCCTGATAGTTATGATTATATCCAGTACGACGAATATGATAAAGTAGAATTATCACTTAGTAAAATTCCTGAAAAAATTACCAATAGCAAACTGCTTAAAAAGTATCAGTTTTTACTAGATAATAAAGACACCCAAAAAATAGCAGGCAAAGCGCTCATCCCTATTTATTTAGAAGAGCGTTTGTCTTCACATTATTTTAGAAAATCACCAGAAAAAACAAAAGATATTGTAATTGCGCAAAAGCGCGTAAACTTTGGAGATTACGTAGACAACGATGGCGTGAGCACCTATTTAAATAGGCTTGTGATGGATATTAATATTTATGAAAACAATATCCCTTTATTCACCCACGAATTTTTAAGTCCCATTGCCGATGTAGCCCCAACATTTTACATGTATTATATAAGGGATACCATAACGGATGCCAATGGTTTAAAATTAGTAAAGCTTTATTTTACGCCACGTAATACCAACGATTTGTTGTTTAGAGGCACCATGTACATTACCCTTGATGGTAATTTTGGCGTTCAAAAAATGACCATGTTCATTAGTAAAAATGCCAACGTAAATTTTGTTAGAGAATTAAATATTGATTTAGATTTTGAACAAGGTAATGATAGTAGATATCATTTGGTTAAGAGCACTGCATTTACGGAAGCTGCTTTAACAAAAAATAGCAAAGGCGGTGTGTTTGGTGGCCGAACCGTTTCTTATAAAAATTACACCATTAATAAAGCCTTACCGGATTCCATCTATACAGGCCCTTCACTGGTTGTTAAAGCAGATGCAGCAAACTACAATGAATCATTTTGGGATGCAAGTAGGCATGATACTTTAACAAAAGCAGAATCTAAAGTTTATAGTAATATTGATAGCCTCGAAAAAATGCCATCTTTTAGAAGAACAATGGCTGTTGTCACACTTTTAGTAGCGGGCTATACGGCCATAGGCCCCGTAGATATGGGACCTACGGCCACTTTTTATAGTTTTAATCCGGTAGAAGGTTTTAGGCTTAGGCTCGGTGGACGAACCACGCCAAAATTAAGCAAGCGTATTTATTTTGAAGGGTATGGTGCTTATGGTTTTAAAGATGAAAGATGGAAGTACTATGGTGGCGTAACATACTCCCTCAACAATCAATCTATCTATGCATTCCCAATGCATTTTGTGCGTGCGAGTTATCAAAAAGAAACCAAAATACCCGGACAAGATTTAGAATTTGTATCGGAGGATAATATTTTACTTTCCTTTAAACGAGGGCTCAACGACAAGTGGACCTACAATAAATACTTTAAAATTGATTATGTACATGAATTACCAAGTAGATTATCATACACGATTGGTTTTAGAAATTGGAGGCATGAAGCAGCGGGTGGAATTGTATATCAAACCGTAAAAAATGGTCAAACAGAAGTTGTTCCAGAAATTAACACATCCGAAATAACAGGACAAATTAGATGGGCACCACATGAGCAGTTTTTTCAAGGTAAAGTATACCGTATTGCCATGGTTAATAAATATCCCATTCTTACCCTTAATTATGCAGCTGGTTTAAAAGGCGTGATGGGCAGTAGTTATAATTACCAGAAGGTAAATTTCACTTTTGATAAACGCTTTTATTTATCTCAACTTGGATTTACAGATATTAATATTGATGCTGGGTATATGTTTGGAAAAATTCCGTATCCGTTATTAAGTATTCCGCGTGCCAACCAAACATATGCTTACCAACTAAATTCTTATAACCTCATGAATTTCCAAGAGTTTGTAAGTGACAGGTACGCGTCTTTATTTGTTGAACATTATTTTAACGGGTTGATATTTAACCGAATTCCTTTATTCAAAAAACTAAAACTACGAGAGCAATTAGCGGCAAGGGTTATTTATGGAAGTTTACGAGATGAAAATGATCCTTCAAAAAATCCTGATCTTATTGCATTCCAAAATTATAATGGCGCTGTAACAAGTTTTAGCCTCAATCAGGGACCCTATTTTGAAGGCAGTGTAGGTATTGGAAATATATTCAAGTTTTTACGCGTTGACCTTGTTAGAAGATTTACCTATACCAATAACCCTTACATAACCAAGCTAGGGATTCGTACAAGATTTAGATTTGACTTTTAACACTGGGGAATATGCATGTTAGAGTTGTATGGATTTTAGTGCTAGGGCTATTGATGGGTGTAGTTGATAGCTTTGCGAACACCGTGCTAGATTCTTTTCCTATACCAAAGCCCACTGCTAAACAACTTTTTTATTTACAAAGGACCACCAATAGCAATACCATTATTTGTGATCTTAATACGGATTCAAAAGGACAGCTTATCAAAGACAACCCGGTACACGTGTATTGGATACGTTATGACGAAGGAGGAGAAAAAAAAGAATTAAGTTATATTCAAGAAACTTTTGCTTACGGAATTAAGCATGACCTACTTCCAAATGGTGTTTATAAACTTCATTTTGTTTCCTATAAAAAACAAGTCTTTTTTTTAAAGCATTCTCTAAAAGACAATCAATACAAAGTTTATTTTTTACTCAACAATAAAGAATTTGTTTTGCAAAAACTATTTGTAAAAATTGAAGGTGGAACTTTTTGGGTGCCCAATGTTATTTATATGGAGCTGATTGGAAAAGATGAATATACAGGTACTGTAATTTCATATAAATTCAAGCCTTAATTCATTAGAATTGCCGATATTTGAAGTATGGCAATCATTCAACCTTTTAAGGCTTTGCGACCGCAGCCTCAGCTAGCAAAACAAGTAGCTAGTCGTCCTTACGATGTATTAAATAGTGCAGAAGCTAAAAAAGAAGCAGCAGGTAATCCCGCATCTTTTTTGCATATCACAAAAAGCGAAATTGATCTACCAGAATCGGTAGATATTCATGACGCACAAGTATATGAACAAGCAAAAGAAAATTTAGCGGCTTTTATAAAGCGCGATGTAGTTTTTAGAGAATCTAAAGAGTGCTATTATATCTATCAATTAATTATGCATGGTAGGGCTCAAACCGGACTTGTATGCGTAAGTAGTGTGGATGATTATGAAAATGACATTATCAAAAAGCACGAGTTTACAAGACCAGAAAAAGAACTAGACCGCATCAATCATATCAAAACATCGGGCGCTCAAACGGGTAATGTGTTTTTAGCTTACCGCAATAATATTGGATTGGATGCACTCATCGAAAACTGGAAAAAAACAAAAACAGCGGTGTATGATTTTGAAGCTGATGATGAGATCCAGCACACCATTTGGGTAGTAAATGATGAGTCTACTATTCAAGAAATCAGCTCCATATTTCAAAATGAAATTCCATGTACCTATATCGCTGATGGACATCATAGAGCCGCATCAGCTGCAAAAGTGCGCGCTGCTTTAGGTGCCAATGCAAGTAAAAATGCAGATTATTTTTTAACTACTTTATTTCCTTCCAATCAGTTGTACATCATGGATTACAACCGTGTGGTAAAGGATTTACATGGGTTAACGCCTGCTACGTTTATTGAAGCAGTAGCAGTAAAATTTGACGTTGAGCAGTTGTCTAAAGAGCCATTTAAACCAGCTGCGCTTCATGAAATTGGTATGTACTTAAACGGAAGTTGGTATAAGCTCACTGCTAAGCCTGGTACTTTTACCGAAGATCCAATTGGTATTTTAGATGTAACTATTTTACAAAACAATATTTTGGATGGTATACTAGGTATTGCTGATCCACGTACTGATTCTCGTGTAGATTTTGTGGGTGGTATTAGAGGACTTCAGGTACTCGCCGATAGAGTTGACAGCGGTCAATTTGCAGCTGCATTTAGTTTGTATGCTGTAACCATCGATCAGTTATTTGCGATTGCAGATACAGGAAATGTAATGCCTCCAAAAAGCACTTGGTTTGAGCCTAAATTAAGAGATGGTTTGTTAACCCATCTTATTTACGAGTAGTATAAACACATGCCATGCATATGAAACGATTGTTTGATTGCCTCGATCATCAGCTAGCCAATTTCCCTAAACAGGACATGCTTGCTGCCAAAGAAAAAGGTATTTGGAAAACATATAGTACTGAGGATGTAGCCAGTACTGTAGACGCCCTAAGCGCCGGATTATTATCGCTAGGTGTTAGTGGTCATAACTTTACCCCCGAGTCTAGTGACAAAATTGCTATCATGAGTAGCAATAGGCCTGAGTGGGTTTTTACAGACCTTGCTTGCCAACAAATTGGCGCTATTTTAGTTCCCTTATATCCAACAACCAATCCCATCGAAGTAGAATTTATTTTAAATGATGCAGCGGTTGGGTATGTTTTTGTTAGCAACCTCGAGTTATATGAAAAAGTAAAATCTGTTGCCTCAAAAGTACCTTCTATTAAAGGTATTTATACATTTGATGCTATAGAAGGTGCGGTGCAATGGACTTCACTTACAAATGCAGCAACACCGGCACTGCTAGATCAAGTAGCAAGTATTAAAAAAACAATTCCGGTTACTCAGTTAGCAACTATCATTTATACATCCGGTACAACGGGTGTTCCTAAAGGTGTGATGCTGAGTCATCAAAATATTTATAGCAATGTGATGTTTTCAAAAGAGAGTTTTCCTTTTGAAGACGCACCAGATTCTAAAGTGCTTAGCTTTTTACCGCTCAATCACATATTTGAAAAAATGGTCACCTACATTTATTTGTACAGTGGCATTTCAATTTATTACGCTGAAAGCCTGGATACGATTGGTGATAATTTAAAAGAAATTAAACCAGATGGCTTTACAACGGTACCACGTCTACTAGAAAAAGTATTTGAAAAAATAATGGCTAAGGGCGCCGAGCAAACAGGCATAAAGAAAAAATTATTTTTTTGGGCAGTGGCACTTGGAGAAAAATATGATAATATTCAAAGTGGTGGATTTTGGTATAACCTGCAATTAGCCATTGCCAACAAACTCATTTTTACAAAATGGCGTGAGGCTCTTGGTGGGAACGTTTCATTTATTGTTACGGGTGGTGCGGCTTGTCAGGTAAAACTGCTCCGCATTTTTAATGCCGCTAAAATTCCTGTGTTTGAAGGATATGGTCCAACCGAAAATAGTCCAGTAATAAGTGTGAACCGCAAGGCAAAGGGCGGCACCAAATTTGGAACTGTTGGTCCTGTAATTAATGGCATAAAAGTAAAAATTGAATCCGATGGTGAAATTTGTGTAGCAGGTGAAAGTGTGATGGTGGGTTATTATAAGCGTCCGGATTTAACGGCAGAAGCAGTGATAGATGGATGGCTCCATACGGGCGATATTGGTGTTTTTGAAAACGATATTTTCTTAAAAATCACTGACCGTAAAAAAGAACTCTTTAAAACAAGTGGTGGTAAATATGTAGCCCCACAGCCTATCGAAAACAAGTGCAAAGAAAGTCCCTTTATTGAGCAGTTTATGGTGGTAGGTGCCGATCGTAAATTTGTAGGAGCACTGATTGTACCATCTTTTGGAACTTTAAAATCTTGGATGGAAGATGAGGGTATTACATACACTACAAATGCTGCTGCTGTGGTAAATCCAAAAGTGATAGCATTATTCGATGGCATTATTGCTGAGTACAATACCTTTTTTAACCACGTAGAGCAAGTTAAAAAGTTTGCTTTATTAGATAAAGAGTGGACAGTAGAGTCTGGCGAGATGACACCTAAATTAAGCCTAAAGCGAAAGGTAGTGATGGAAAATTGCAAAGCAGCTATTGAAAGTATTTATGCCGAATAATACGGCAGGCTTTCAATAGCTGCGTTGGTATATTTTATTCTACGCCTGGTTGTTTTAACTGCCAGTTAGTTTTTTTCTTTTCTACGTCAACCATGTTTTTTACGTCGCGTAGTAATTTCTTGGCGTCATAAACAATACCGTCTTTGACAGTATACTGTACGCCGCCAATTCTTGTAATTTTATTGTCAGGGGTTAAATGCACCGCACCCGTTCCGTATAGTACTTGTAGATTTTTGAGTGGGTTGGCATTTACAATTACAATGTCTGCAAGTTTGCCAACTTCTACACTTCCCAAATCTTTTTCTTGACCAAGTGCTTGTGCGCCATATAAAGTAGCAGATCTAATGACTTCTAATGGATGAAACCCTGCTTCACGAAGTAGTTCTAATTCTCTAATATATCCAAAGCCATAGGTTTCATAAATAAATCCATTGTCAGATCCTGCCGTTACACGACCGCCTCTGTTTTTATATTCATTTACAAAAGTCATCCATAGTCTGTAATTATTTTTCCATTCTACTTCCTGCTCGGTACCCCAGTTAACCCAGTATGAACCGTGCGATTGAAATGAAGGCTCATAAAATTTCCAAAGCGATGGAAGGGTATAGTTTTCGTGCCACTCAGCTCTACGTGCGCGGTGTAAATCTCTATTGGCGTCGTAAATATTAAAGGTTGGATCTAATGTAAAATCTACAGCGAGTAAATCATTCATCACTTTATTCCAGTGTGGTGTATAGGGTGCTGCTGCTTGCTTCCATAATTTTCCTGCTTCTTCAAAACGGTGTTCTTCGTTGTTGTAGTTGTAATCAGCTGGGAAGTTTTGAATGGTTTTATCTTCAAACAGTGCTTCTGGTAATCCATACCAGTGTTCCATACTAGTCATGCCCGCTTTTGCAGAATTAACAACGTTCCATCTAGCTACGTCTACTTGTGCGTGGTGACAAGTAGAGCGGAGCCCCAATGCTTTATTTTCTCTGATAGCAGCGTCCATCACTTCTGGAGGTGCACCAAAAAATTTAATTCCATCGGCGCCATTTTTAGCGTTTTCTCTTACCCATGTTTTCGCTTCTTCTGCATTTGTAATAGGTGATTTACTTCCTTGTCCAAAAGCAGTGTATGCAAATATGCGCGGAGCCGTAATAGTATTTGCTGCAGATTTTGCTTTATGATCTAACACCCATGAAAGGCCATTACCTGCCGATGGGTCTCTAATGGTAGTGATACCATGTGCCATCCATAATTTAAAAACATATTCTGCTGGTGTGCCTTGTTCTTTTCCACCAATATGACCATGCATATCAATGAGGCCTGGCATGGCATACATGCCTTCGCAATTGATTTCTTTACCACCTTCTTTTAAAGCAGGTCTGCGTGCAGCATTAATAGGTAAGCTTGGACTACCTACGTTTTGAATTTTTACAATTCTATTTTTTTCAATCACAATATCTACCGGACCAAAGGGCGGTGCGCCGGTACCATTGATAAGAGTTACACCTCTAATAATGAGTTGTGTGTAAGGACCATCGCCTTCTTTAACTAGTGGCGCTTTGGTAATTTGGGCATCCGCTACAAAACATATTTGTAGAACTAGGATGCTGCTCAATAATTTTTTAAGCATAATTTATTCTTTAATGGATCTAAGGTATTTATCTCTGATGATATCTTGTACTTCTTTACCTTCTATTTTACTTTCTAGCCAAGAAATAACGTCGAGGTACATGAAAGCACGAGAAGCTAGTTTGTCTTTTTCTACTTTTTTAAGGTTTTCCAAGAGTTTAATAAAAGCAGGTTTAAGTGCATTTGGCTGTAATCTAAACGCACGCTTTAAGAAACTAAAAATTTCGGCTTCGGCTAGTCCTAAATTTTCCATTTTTGCCATAAACCTGGTCACCGATTTTAGCAAGTATTCTAAAATTTCGAAGTTGCCAAGCTCGTAATGTGCAATAAGGTGTAGGAGTCTGGCATAGCAACGCAAATCTGTTCTTAAATCACCTTTTAAATCGATGACTTTATTTAAATAGTCGATGCTCATGCTGTAATTGCCTGCACCAAAATACAAGGAGGCAAATTTATAATAGAATACAAGTACACGGTGCCTATCTAAATAGAGTTCGTACTCCGTTAATTTTTCTTCTATTAGCGGAATCTCTGCAATACCTGCTTCAAAAGTACCTTCCATAAAATGGCGGTTAATTTTTGAAAGGTTCAGGTATACAAATGTTTGAATTTTGTTGTTTTGATTTTCTAAAACCGTAGGTGTTTGCGTAAACGCTTCAAATCTACAAATGGTATCATTAAATTTATGATAGTTGCGTAAATCAAAATGGGCACTCATTAAATTGTGCATGCCTTTGATATAATGCGCCGTTTCATTTTCAATCATTTTTGGTTCTGTCTCAAAAAGGTCTACCCATTTTTGACAGTATCTATAATAGAGTAAAAAGTCTTGTAAAATAAACGCGTACCAGCAGTAACACTGATATTTGTAGAGCTTTTCATAAAAACCTTCACAGTCTTTAGAAGCTTCTATGATGGCTGGATTGAATAAAATTTCTACGGACGCTTTGTCATTGTCATTGCGGGCGTGTCCATTTTTTATATACCAGCTGTAGAGCTGTAATGAAATATTTGATAATTTCCCAATGCTGGCTAATTTCAAATTTACATCCTCCACTTCCTGCGTTAATAAATCGGCTCTGTCCTGCATACTTCTTGTAATGTGCAGGGCTTCAATTTTCTTTTCTAAAAAAAGAATTTGTAAAATGTAAGTGACTTGGTTGTTTGCTTTCGCAAGCTCTTTAACCTTTTCAAGTATTTTGAGACTCTGTAAATAAAGTCCCTTATTATACAGTACACGCGCAAAATCTAGCTGCTCATGTAATTGTAAATCTATGTTACTGTCTTTTTTAAGATCTCGTAAACTGGCAAGTACTTCTTGGTAAAGCCTGGCTTTAAGGTTGGAGAGCTGACTTTTTTGGATGAAATCGTTTTTTTGGAGTAGGACTTCTTCGTCGTAATGGGCCATCTTGTCGAGGGCATCAAAGAGTTGCACCACTTTAAGGTCGCCATTTGCTGTATCGGTTTTCATAAACAGCTTAAAATGACGCTTTTCGGCGCGTTCTAACGACTGTATCAGCTGAAATAAGGTATCGGTACTCCTGTTGGGCATGGTAATTAGATGTCTATTAAGTATTTGATAATCAATTACTTAATATCATTTATGGCTTCTTATACAGTGTAAAATAAGCCCAATTTTGCACTTTTTGGACATTTAAGTAATGGTAAATTCGGAAAAAGTCTTTTCATGGCTGAACAAGTATACATATTTGATACCACCCTTCGAGACGGGGAACAAGTGCCTGGTTGTAAGCTTAATACCAAAGAAAAAGTTGGATTAGCGCTTAAATTGGAGGCCCTGGGGGTTGATATTATAGAGGCAGGATTCCCCATTTCTAGCCCCGGCGATTTTGAGTCGGTATCTGAAATTGCAAAATTGGTAAAAAATGCAACCGTTTGTGGTTTAACACGTGCGGTACAAAAAGATATTGAAGTGGCTGGCGAAGCCTTAAAGCATGCCAAGCGTTCACGCATACATACAGGTATTGGTACTTCTGATTTTCATATCAAAGCCAAATTTAATGCCACCCGAGAAGAAATTATTGAAAGAGCAAAGCAGGCTGTTAAGTGGGCCCGCAACTTTACAGACGATGTAGAATTTTTTGCAGAAGATGCAGGCCGAACCGACAATGAATATTTAGCACGTGTGGTGGAAGCTGTTATTGCAGCTGGTGCAACGGTGGTAAATATTCCGGACACAACGGGTTATTGCCTACCACATCAGTACGGTGAAAAAATGGCTTTTTTAAGAAACAACGTTTCAAATATTGACAAAGCAGTTTTGTCTTGTCATTGCCATAACGATTTAGGACTTGCAACAGCGAATTCTATTGCAGGTGTTATTGGTGGTGCTAGACAAATTGAGTGCACCATCAACGGACTTGGTGAACGTGCTGGTAACACTGCACTTGAAGAGGTCGTGATGATTTTAAAACAGCACGCTTCTTTAGGTTTTTATACGGGTGTAAATGCGACGATGCTCAATCCAATTAGTCGTGAAGTGTCTGATATCATGCGTATGGGCGTGCAACCCAACAAAGCGATTGTGGGTGCCAATGCATTTTCACATTCGTCAGGTATTCATCAGGATGGATTTTTAAAGAGTGCTGAAACCTATGAAATTATTAATCCAGAAGCCGTTGGTGCCGAAGGAAGTAAAATTGTACTTACAGCAAGAAGTGGTAGAAGTGCACTTGCATACCGCTTTCAAAAATTAGGTTTTCAATTTGATAGAAACGATATCGATATTTTATATCCTTCTTTTTTACAAGTAGCTGATACAAAAAAAGAAGTGATGGAAGAAGATTTGCAAGCACTAGCAACAGCGCATGCAGCAGCGCTTGTACATTAATTGAAAGAAAAGAAACGTGTTATGGGAAAAACATTATTTGAAAAAATTTGGGATACGCATATTGTACAGGAAGTTACAGATGGTCCGTCGGTACTGTATATCGACAAACATTTTATCCATGAAGTAACCAGCCCGCAAGCTTTTAAAGGTATTGAGGACAGGGGTATTTCAATTTTTAGGCCAGCACAAATTGTGGCAACTGCTGATCACAATGTGCCCACACTTAATCAGCACTTGCCAATTACGGATGCACTCTCTCGTTTTCAGGTAGACACTTTAATTGAAAATTGTAAAAAACATGGCATCGAATTATATGGACTAGGACATGAGCATCAGGGTATCGTGCACGTGATAGGACCCGAACTTGGCATTACCCAACCGGGCATGACCATTGTTTGTGGCGATAGTCATACATCTACGCATGGTGCATTTGGAACCATTGCATTTGGTATTGGTACTTCAGAAGTTGAAATGGTTTTTGCATCGCAGTGTTTACTGCAAACAAAACCAAAACTGATGCGTATTAATATTGAAGGCACACTTGGTAAAGGCGTGGTTTCAAAAGATATTATTTTATACATCATTGCAAAAATTAGTGCAAGTGGTGCTACCGGTTACTTTGTAGAATATGCAGGATCAGCGGTTCGTGCACTTTCGATGGAAGCGCGCATGACCATTTGTAATATGAGTATCGAAATGGGTGCAAGGGGTGGACTCATTGCACCAGATCAAACTACATTTGATTATATAAAGGGAAGGAGTTTTGCACCTGCTGGTGCAGCATGGGATACAGCGCTTGCGTATTGGCAAACTTTATATTCAGATGCGGATGCAGCTTTTGATGTAGAGCTTACAATCGATGCCGCAACTATAGAGCCCATGATTACCTATGGTACCAATCCAGGACTGGGTATTGGCATCACAAAAAATGTTCCTACGGCTAATGATATGCAGGATGAAGGCGAACAAAAAAACCTAGAGAAAGCATTACAATATATGGGCCTTACGGCTGGTCAATCATTAATTGGCATGCCAGTGCAACATGTGTTTATTGGTAGTTGTACCAATTCAAGAATTGAAGATTTACGACTGGTGGCTTCTCTTGTAAAAGGGAAAACGAAACATCCAAACGTGCAAGTAATGATTGTGCCAGGCTCTCAAAAAGTGGCCAAGCAAGTGGTACAAGAAGGACTCGATATTATTTTTAGAGAAGCGGGTTTTGAAATTAGACAAGCAGGCTGCAGCGCTTGTTTAGGCATGAACGAAGACAAAGTGCCAGCGGGCGAATATTGTGTGAGTACGAGTAATAGAAATTTTGAAGGCCGACAAGGTGCTGGCGCACGTACATTATTAGCAAGCCCATTAACAGCTGCAGCATCGGCGGTTACAGGCGTTATCACCGATGTAAGAACCCTACTTTAAGCAATTAACAATGAACAAGATTAATACAATACATAGCCGATTTGTACCCTTACAAGAAGAAAACGTGGATACGGATCAAATTATTCCGGCACGTTTTTTAAAGGCAACTACCAGAGATGGGTTTGGTAAAAACTTATTTAGAGATTGGCGCTACCATAACGATAACGAATTAGAACCAAAGCAAGATTTCATTTTAAACGATGCAAGTTATAGCGGACAAATTTTAGTGGCTGGAAAAAACTTTGGTTGTGGGTCGTCACGTGAGCATGCTGCATGGGCCATTAAAGACTATGGCTTTTTAGTTGTAGTGTCCAGTTTTTTTGCAGACATTTTTAATAACAATGCACTCAACAACGGTCTTTTGCCTATCACGGTATCAGAAACTTTTTTAGCTTCCATTTTTGCATTGGATAAAGAAGCTACTCTATCCGTTTGTTTAGAAAATCAAACCATTACCATTGATGCCACTGGTGTGGTTGAAACTTTTGAAATCAATGCGTATAAAAAAACCTGTTTATTAAATGGCTACGACGATATTGATTATTTAATCAGCAATAAAGCGGCCATTGAAAATTTCGAAAAAAATAGAGCGTAAGCAAATTGTAAATAGAACCTTGGTGTGTTATGAATAAAAAAATTGCTGTTATACCCGGAGATGGGATTGGACCAGAAGTAACTGCGCAAAGTATTAAAGTGCTAAATGCCATTGGACAAAGGTTTGGTCATGTGTTTAGTTACGAATATGCCCTTATGGGTGCAGATGCGATTGATAAAACAGGAAGTCCTTTGCCGGATGAAACCGTTGCTACTTGCCTCGCTTCCGATGCTGTGTTGTTTGGTGCTATTGGCCATCCAAAATATGACAATGATCCTACTGCTAAAGTAAGACCAGAGCAAGGGCTTTTAAAACTTCGTAAAGATTTACAACTCTTTGCCAATATCCGTCCTATTGATACTTATAAAGCACTATCGCATATGTCGCCTTTAAAAGCGAAGCAATTAGAGGGTATTGATTTTGTAATTTTTAGAGAGCTTACGGGCGGTATTTATTTTGGCAAAAAAGAACTTGCTGCTGACGGTCAATCTGCAAGTGATTTATGTACATACTCAGTAGCTGAAATTGAAAGAATTGCACATCTCGCATTTAAGTACGCGCAAAACAGAAGAAGAAAATTAACCCTTGTTGACAAAGCCAATGTGTTAGAAACGTCTAGACTATGGCGCAAAGTAATTCAGGATATGAGTGCCTCTTATCCGGATGTTACTGTAGATTATATGTTTGTGGACAATGCTGCGATGCAAATTATTTTGTATCCCGCACAGTTTGACGTGATCCTTACTGAAAATTTATTTGGTGATATTATTAGCGACGAGGCGAGTGTATTAAGTGGATCATTAGGGCTACTACCTTCTGCATCTGTTGGCAATCAGGTTGCACTTTTTGAACCAATCCATGGTTCTTATCCGCAAGCGGCAGGAAAAGATATAGCGAATCCGCTTGGTTCTATTTTATCTGCTGCCATGCTTCTCGATCATTTGGGTATGCATGATGAAGCGGTGGTTGTTAGAAAAGCAGTGGACTGGACACTCACCAATGGTTTTCTTTCTAAAGATATTGATCCAATCAATAATTATGCAACAACGGCTATTGGTGAAATCATCAGTGACTTTATTGATAAAAAACGGGACACCGAAAAAAATAATAATGATGGTGAAAATAAATCAACCATTATTTAATTAAGCACAAATAAAAAATTATGGCTTCATACTATAACGAAAATACGGTCCTCTTTTTAAATGGTGAATTTGTAAA
Organism: Sediminibacterium ginsengisoli; assembly: GCA_945873615.1. GTDB lineage: Bacteria > Bacteroidota > Bacteroidia > Chitinophagales > Chitinophagaceae > Sediminibacterium > Sediminibacterium ginsengisoli_E. Next base: position 344,259 of record CAMCDT010000001.1, read on the forward strand.
AGCGGCGGATGCAAAAATGGATTTGTATAGCCAGTCACTTCATTATGGCTATTCTGTGTTTGAAGGTATTCGTTCTTATAAAACAGAGGATGGCACAACAAAAATATTCAAGGCAAAAGAGCATTTTGACCGTTTTAAAGCCTCCGCAGAAGCTATTAACCTTCCTTATACCTACAACACCGAAAGTTTAATTGAGAGCACAAATAAACTGCTTGCATTAAACAATTTAGGCGATGCATATATAAGACCGGTGGTGTATGCGCCAGCAAATATGTCGTTTACGCAAAACACAGAATCGTTTGTATTTATTCAGGCCTGGGAAATGGGTCCTTTTTTAGGAGACAAAAGAATTCGTGTGATGACTTCTTCATTTCAGCGCCCCAATCCAAAAGGATTTAAAATTCATGCAAAAGCAGCAGGTCATTATGTAAACTCTATTATGGCAAGTCAGGAAGCTAAAGCGGCTGGATATGATGAGGCACTGCTTTTAGATATGCACGATCATGTAGCAGAAGCGCCAGGCGCCAATGTGTTTTTTGAAAAAGAGTGCACGCTGTATACGCCAACTTTAGGGAACATTTTACCAGGAATTACACGCGCAACGGTTATTGAACTATGCGCTGCACATGATATCCCAGTAGTAGAAACTAGTTTTGGAATTGATGCTATTAAGGGAGCCGATGCTGCATTTTTTTGTGGAACAGCAGCAGAAGTGATAGGTCTCGAATCGATAGACGATGTGCCGTTTACAAAAAACTGGGACGATACTGCAAGTAAAAAAATTCAATCTGCGTATCAAAAATTAGTACGCACAAATTAAATATAATGGCAAACGAATTAAATAAGTATAGTAAAACACTTACCCAAGACACAACGCAACCTGCTGCGCAGGCCATGTATTATGGTATTGGTTTAACAGATGCCGATTTAGCAAAACCGCAAGTAGGTATTGCAAGCATGGGTTACGATGGCAATACTTGTAACATGCACTTAAATGATTTAGCCGCGGTTGTAAAAAAAGGAGTGTGGGATGCACAAATGGTAGGCCTTGTATTTAATACCATTGGCGTGAGTGATGGTATGAGTAATGGAACACCTGGTATGCGTTATTCACTCGTAAGTAGAGATGTTATTGCAGATTCTATTGAAGCCATTTGTGGTGCACAATATTATGATGGTATCATTGCGATTCCGGGTTGTGATAAAAATATGCCAGGCAGTTTAATTGCCATGGGCCGATTAAATAGACCTTCCATTATGGTGTATGGTGGAACCATTGCACCGGGGCATTATAAAGGTCAAGATTTAAATATTGTTTCTGCATTTGAAGCACTCGGTCAAAAATTAGCCGGCGAATTAGACGAAGCAGATTTTAAAGGAATTATTCAGCACGCTTGTCCGGGTGCAGGAGCATGTGGTGGTATGTATACTGCCAATACCATGGCATCTGCCATTGAAGCACTAGGTATGAGTCTTCCGTACTCTTCTTCTAACCCAGCATTAAGCCCCGAAAAAAAGCAAGAATGCGTAGACGCTGGTAAAGCAATATATCATTTGCTCGAAAAAGATATTAAGCCTTCAGATATCATGACGCGTAAAGCATTTGAAAACGCCATTACGATTATTATGGTACTAGGCGGTAGCACCAACGCTGTCTTGCACATGATTGCAATGGCAAAAAGTGTAGGCGTTGAAGTAAAGCAAGATGATTTTCAAACCATTAGCGATAAGGTACCGGTACTTGCCGATTTTAAACCGAGTGGTAAATATTTGATGCAAGATTTACATCAGTATGGTGGCGTACCAGCTGTTATGAAATATTTATTAAAAGAAGGGCTACTGCATGGTGATTGTTTAACTGTAACCGGGAAAACAATGGCAGAAAATTTAGTTACCGTTCCTGATTTAGATTTTGATCAACAAAAAATTATAAAACCGATTTCACATCCTATTAAACCAAGGGGTCACCTGCAAATTTTGTATGGCAATTTAGCTACCGGTGGTTCTGTTGCAAAAATTAGTGGTAAAGAAGGTGAACTTTTTGAAGGACCAGCCCGTGTATTTGATGGTGAAGAGCAGCTCATTGCAGGTATTCATTCGGGACGTATAAAAGCTGGAGACGTTGTGGTGATTAGACAAGTAGGCCCTAGAGGCGCACCGGGTATGCCTGAAATGCTAAAGCCTACGTCTGCCATTATTGGTGCGGGACTTGGAAAATCAGTAGCGCTTATTACTGATGGAAGATTTAGTGGTGGTACACATGGTTTTGTGGTTGGACATATTACGCCAGAAGCTTTTGTGGGTGGATTAATTGCACTCGTGGAAGACAATGACGTCATTGAATTAAATGTTGCCACTAAAAAAATGACATTAAAAGTAGATGATGAAACGATTGCAGCGCGCCGCGCAAAATGGGTAGCACCTAAATTAAATGTAACAAAGGGATTGTTGTTTAAATATGCGCAGTGTGTAAAAGACGCTTCGCAGGGTTGTGTAACTGATGAACTATAAATATTAAAATGATGCAAGCAGAATTAACAAAACCATATTTAGCTACACCTGAACATCCGGTAGAAATATCAGGATCGCAGGCGGTACTCGAAGCATTTATTGCAGAAGGGGTGGATACTATTTTTGGTTATCCTGGTGGTGCTATTATGCCTATTTATGATGCTCTCTATGATTATCACGACAGGCTAAAACATATTTTAGTGCGTCATGAACAAGGTGGGATTCATGCCGGCCAAGGTTATGCGAGAAGTAGTGGTAGAACGGGTGTAGTATTTGCTACATCTGGGCCTGGTGCTACTAATTTAGTAACGGGACTTGCAGATGCACTCATTGATAGTACACCTCTTGTTTGTATTACGGGTCAAGTTTTTGCGCATTTGTTAGGTACCGATGCTTTCCAAGAAACGGATATCATCAATATCACAACGCCTGTTACCAAATGGAATTATCAAGTAACAGACGCTACAGAAATTCCACAAGTACTAGCCAAAGCCTTTTTTATTGCGAGCACGGGTAGACCGGGTCCTGTACTTATTGATATTGCTAAAAACGCGCAGCTACAAAAGTTTAGCTATTCAGGCTACACAAAATGTGATCATATTCGTAGTTATAGACCTAAGCCCATTGTTCGAAAATCTTATATCGAACAGGCCGCAGCGCTCATCAATGAAGCTAAAAAACCATTTGTCATTTTTGGACAAGGGGTTATTTTAGGAAGAGCCGAAGAAGAATTTAAAGCCTTTATTGAAAAAGCCGGACTTCCTGCAGCATGGACTATTTTAGGCCTTAGTGCACTACCTACAAATCATCCTCAAAATGTGGGTATGCTTGGAATGCACGGTAATTATGGGCCCAATGTATTAACCAACGAGTGTGATGTGTTAATTGCAGTGGGTATGCGTTTTGATGACCGTGTTACCGGAAGACTTGATAAATACGCTAAGCAAGCAAAACTCATTCACCTCGATATTGATCCTGCCGAAATTGACAAGAATGTAAAATCTACAGTACCTGTTTGGGGTGATTGTAAAGAAACACTTCCATTATTAACTGCGCTTGTAGATGAAAAAAAGCATACCGAATGGTTAAATACTTTCCATAATTATACGAGGGAGGAGCACGATATTGTCATTGATCAAGAACTGCATCCTGCCAGTGGTGAAATAACCATGGGTGAAGTAGTAGAAGCGCTCAATGAGCTTACAAATGGTGACGCCATAATTGTAACCGATGTTGGACAACATCAAATGGTTGCATGTAGGTATGCGAAATTTAATGAATCAAAAAGCAATATCACGTCTGGAGGCCTTGGTACCATGGGCTTTGCACTTCCTGCGGCAATTGGTGCCAAATTTGGTGCACCGCACCGCGAAGTAGTAGCTATTATTGGAGATGGTGGATTTCAGATGACACTGCAAGAGCTCGGTACCATCATGCAAGCACAGGTATCCGTTAAGATGCTCATTTTAAACAACCGTTTTTTAGGTATGGTACGTCAGTGGCAGCAACTCTTTCATGACAAACGCTATTCTTTTGTTGACATACAAAGCCCTGATTATGTACAACTCGTAAAAGCATATGGTCTAGAAGGTAATAGTGTTGATGATAGAAAAAATTTGAAAGAAGCACTTCAAAAAATGTTGGACTCAAAAGACTCCTATTTGTTGGAAGTGATGGTGGGCAAGGAAGACAATGTATTTCCAATGGTACCACAAGGTTGTAGCGTATCTGAAATCAGGTTAAAATAATCATTATGAAACAGGAATATACCATTACCGTTTACACAGAAAATCAAGTGGGTTTGTTAAACCGAATCGCTATTATTTTTTCACGCCGAAAAATTAATATCGAAAGTTTAAATGTTTCTCCTTCCGAAGCAGAAGGCATTCACCGTTTCACCATTGTTATCAATGAATTTGAAGAAGTGGTGCGCAAACTATGCAGGCAAATTGAGCGTCAGGTAGAAGTGCTAAAAGCATACTTTAATACCGGCGACGAAATTGTATGGCAGGAGCTTGCACTATATAAAGTACCTACCGACGAAGTAGCTGAAAAATTACAAGTAGAAAGACTACTCCGTGAATTTGGTGCTCGCGCCGTTGTGATTCGAAAAGACTATACCATTTTTGAAACTACGGGTCACCGCGAAGAAACGGATAAACTATTAGCCGTATTGGCGCCTTATGGGCTTATAGAATTTGTGCGAAGCGCCCGTGTAGCTATTATTAAAGCAAGCAATGGCTTTCACGAAAAATTAAAAGAATTTGAAGCAGAAGAACCAGCTTCTGAACTTATAGAAAACGAATTTTTAAACAAACAAGCCGAGGTATTCTCGATGTAAATTATTAATAAATAAAAACAGCAATCATGGCAAAATTAAATTTTGGTGGCGTAGAAGAAAACGTAGTAACACGTGAAGAATTTCCATTAGCAAAAGCACAAGAAGTATTAAAAGATGAAGTGGTAGCAGTTATTGGTTATGGTGTTCAGGGCCCAGGTCAGGCGCTTAATCAAAAAGAAAATGGCGTAAACGTTATTGTAGGTCAGCGCAAAAATTCCAAAAGTTGGGATAAGGCAGTAGCTGATGGATTTGTTCCCGGTCAAACATTATTTGAAATTGAAGAAGCACTTGAGCGTGGAACCATTATCTGTTATTTATTAAGTGACGCTGCACAAATAGCCATGTGGCCAACTGTAAAAAAACATTTAACTCCAGGAAAGGCACTTTACTTTTCTCACGGATTTGGTATTACATATAAAGAACAAACAGGTATTGTTCCTCCAGCAGATGTTGACGTATTTTTAGTAGCACCTAAAGGATCAGGCACTTCACTTCGCCGTATGTTTTTACAAGGTCGTGGATTAAATTCTAGCTATGCTATTTTCCAAGATGCTACTGGAAAAGCATTTGAGCGCGTAGTAGCACTTGGTATTGCTATTGGTAGCGGTTATTTATTTGAAACAGATTTCAAAAAAGAAGTTTTTTCTGATTTAACGGGTGAGCGTGGCACATTAATGGGTGCGATCCAAGGTATTTTTGCTGCTCAATATGAAGTACTACGTAGTAAAGGTCATACACCTTCGGAAGCATTTAATGAAACGGTAGAAGAGTTAACACAATCATTAATGCCACTTGTTGCCGAAAACGGTATGGACTGGATGTATGCTAACTGTTCTACTACTGCACAACGTGGTGCGCTTGATTGGTGGAAAAAATTTAGAGATGCAACCAAGCCTGTGTTTACGGAACTCTATGAAAGTGTAGCTGCAGGTAAGGAAGCTGCAAAATCAATAGAAAGTAATAGCAAGACTGATTACCGCGAAAAATTAGAAGTAGAATTAGCAGAACTACGCGATAGTGAATTATGGCAAGCTGGTAAAACAGTAAGAAGCTTACGTCCGGAGAATCAAAAATAATTATAAGGTTCATGCAGGATTCAAATGATTTTCAATTAGACTTTGCCGGTGCCTATGCACGTTTGCAAGACGTTGTAAAAAAGACGCCACTTACGTACAATCATAATTTGTCGCGTAAGTATGCTTGCGACGTGTACTTAAAAAGAGAGGACTTACAAATTGTTCGCTCTTATAAATTAAGAGGTGCTTATAATATGATGAGCTTGTTGCCGCCTAACCAACTCGTTAAAGGGGTGGTGTGTGCAAGCGCTGGAAACCACGCCCAAGGATTTGCGTATAGCTGTAAAAAGTTAAATGTAAAGGGGGTGGTTTTTATGCCCATCATTACACCCAATCAAAAAGTAAGTCAAACAAAAATGTTTGGAGAAGGCTTTGTAGAAGTTAAATTGATAGGTGATACATTTGATGATTGTGCAGTAGCTGCCAAAAAATATACGGAGGAGCATGGGTTAACATTTATTCCTCCATTTGATAATATCAGAATTATTGAAGGCCAGTCTACGGTAGGAATAGAAATTTTAGAAGATCAACAGGATATCGATTTTATTTTTTTACCCGTTGGTGGAGGTGGATTGAGCGCTGGCGTTGGTGCTTATTTTAAATCAGAAGCACCCCAAACCAAAATTATAGGTGTTGAGCCAGAAGGAGCCCCTTCTATGCTTACGGCGATTAAAGCTGGGCATCCAGTTCAATTAGATCAGATTGATAGTTTTGTGGACGGCGCTGCCGTTAAGCGTGTAGGAGATGCAACATTTGAAATTTGTAAACAGGTCATTGATGATATGCACCTTGTGCCGGAAGGTAAAATTTGTTCTACTATTTTAAAATTATACAACGAAGAAGCCATTGTGGTAGAACCCGCTGGCGCTATTTCTGTAGCAGCCCTTGATGATTATGCCGATCAAATAAAAGGGAAAAAAATAGTGTGTATTGTGAGTGGCAGTAACAATGATATTGAGCGCATGCAAGAAATTAAAGAGCGTTCTTTACAGTATGAAGGCCTCAAACATTATTTTCTAATTCGCTTTGCACAAAGGCCAGGCGCTTTAAAAGAATTTGTTAACCAGGTATTGGGCCCCACCGATGATATTACCCGTTTTGAGTACATGCAAAAAAATAATAAGGATAGTGCGCCCGCACTAGTTGTTATTGAATTACAAGCGCAAGAAAACTATCAAGTGCTGATTGATAACATGAAACGTTATAACATTAATTATACAGCAATCAACAAAGACGATAATGTGTTTGCGTATCTCGTTTAATTATTGACCGTTATTTCACTCATAAAAAACCATCCTGGCGTACCTTTTCCTTGATGCCAACTTGGTAATTTTTTAATAGGCTGCCCTGTTATCTTCAAATACCTAAATGATGCAGTCGGATATTTTAACTCAAGCATTTGAGCAAAGGGTGCATCATTCATGGTTGGCATTTCAGGTTTGATATTTGCAAGTGGCTTCCATGTTTTATTATCATTACTACCCCAGGCCATTAGTGATACAGGCGGCAATATGTAGGATGTAGTTGCGTGTAGCGTATTGACCATAATTCTACTCGTTTGAACAGGACTACCCATATCAAGCACTACAGTGGCTTCATTGTTTTGATAGCCTAACCACTTACTTGAAAAATCGGTGTAGTCTGCTAAATCCAAATCTGTTAATACAGTAGCAGCATTCATATTGTATTTAGCATCTGGTGGCGTGGTTAGTTTATAACCTGCAACCGGGAACCCCGCTTTCATATAAAAGTTTCTTACCGTTGCACTTCCTTTCCATCCTTTTTTAAATGCACGTACGCTTAGAGTGGTCGTGTTGTTTAATACAATTGGTTTTGTGTACGCTAGACTGGAAAGGCTATCCGGATCTGTACCATCAAGTGTATATCTGATGGTAACGCCTTTTATAACATGCTTAATTTCTATGGGTTGATTTTCTTTAAAATAACCACTTGGTAAAGAAACAACTGGATCATTAAGGGTTATGATGAGGGTATCAGCACCATCAAAACCGTAGTCTATTTTTATTTGTGTATACTGCTTGCTAATGGCTTTAATATCTGAAGGCTTTATTTTGGTATCCCAAACAAAAATCTCTGTAATATTTTTATTGCTAAGTAGTGTTTTTAATCCTTGCATGGAAATGGCAGTTCCTGCCACAGAAACTGAATTTATTTTTTTCATCGATGCAATTTCTGCCATGCTTTTATCTGTAACATTCGAGTAGTTTATGTTTAATCTTTTAAGATTTGGTAGTTTACCAATCCATGAAACGTCTGCATCAGATACAGGCATTTTTGCAGCATACAAATGAACTATTTGTTCTTTGATAGGATCTAGTTCTGTGAGTGTACTAGAGTTATACATGGTTTGACCATAAAAAGAAACTGCGAGTGCTGGAGATTTTTCACCCAACTGCTTGATTACCCTATAATTTGACTTGAGTTTATCAATGGCTGATTCACTAGCAGCATCAAAATCATATTTTTCTTCTTTGGCTAAATATGGTTTAACATACTGCTCTGCTAATATCCTAAGGGTATCTGTGCTATTAATACTTGTAATTTTTGTGTCAAAAGGCGCACCTTTTTGAATCCAAGCTTCTAAAATGGCAAGCTCTGCAGCCGTTAATTGCGGCTTGTCCATAGGAGGCATATGTTTTTTATCTGAGAGTGGTAAATGTGCTCTGGTGATTACTAAACTTTTAAGTAAGTCACCAGCAACCACTGCTTTTCCTGATTTTCCGCCCGTCATGATACCTACCGAATCACTTAAAGACAAGCCCCCTTTCTTATTGCTGTTGTTGTGGCAAGTACCACATTTTTCTTTGAAGATGGTTGCTACCACATTTGGATAAATGCGCGCTTCTGCCAGTGTTAAAGTGCTTGTCTCGTTTTTATATAGTGGGGCCGTTAAAAATCCTTCGCCATGGGTAAGGGTAGCACCAAAATGACCCGTTGTAACGGTTAGTGTAAATAGCAGCACCCCACTTGATATGGCTAATTTTTTATTGGATTGTATAAAGCTCGCATAACTATAAAGTATCCAAGCTAACACAGCTACTGCAGTGCCTGACCACTTGTGCCACTGCAATGTATCTCCACTCGTTCCTTCTTCTGTGGCCAGTAAAATACCCATGATAGCAGTAAAAATGGCTGTTAAAGCACCAAAGAGCCTTACATAGCTAAAGATATTATTGGTAGAGGAATTACTCGGAATAAAATATGAAATAATGGAAATGAGTAAGAGCGTGATAGGTAAATGTAGGAGTAACGGATGCATTCTGCCCGCTACTTGAAGCCATACGGGTATTTGAAGTTTATCATCAAATACAAATACGATACCCAATAAAAAAAGTCCTGCAAATGCAAGCGAACTTGCTACTTTCTCAATCCATTTCATAGTTCACTATGCTTGTGTTAATTTATAGGGATACACTTTTCCAGAAGCCCATTGTGCTACATAAAGGCTGCCTTCATCATCTACACAAACATCATGTGGGTGTGCAAATATTTTATCGGTTTGTTGCAGTGTATTTAATTTCCCACCTGTATAAATAGGTTCAGAACCACCAATATTAGAAACCACTTTATTTTCTTTATTTAAAATGGTAACAAAGCCACTGGCTTCTACACCCATATTTGGAGAGCGTAAAACAGCAGCATATAAATAATCACCACTAATTACTGGTCTACAAACACCAGCACCTGGTACATGAATCACTTCTAATAATTTTCCATCCAAAGAAAATCTTTTAAAGCAAGCTCTGTTTCTATCGGTAACAATAAGGGTAGGTGTAGCATTTCTGTAATCGATACAAATACCGTGTGCGTTGTCTAGGTATTGTTCACCTTCGCCTCTGCCACCAAAAGCATTTTTTAATTTACCATTTGCGTCATAGTGTAAAATGTATTGAGCACCATAACCATCTGCAATATAAAATTCTCCATTTTCTAAAACAGCGGTTTCGGTAGGCACAAATTTATCTTTACTCGCGTACGGTCCAACTTCTGCTGGAGGGTCGATGGTAAATAATATTTTACCATCTGTGGTTGTTTTATAAACCTGGTGTCTATTGGTATCTGTAATAAACAAAAAATCTTCTTTTCCTGTTTTTTGAATCGATAATCCATGTGCGCCCGGAAATTCTGTTCCCCAACTTCCTTTTAGCTTACCAGACTTGTTGTAAATGATAATATTGTTTTTTGTTTCGTTGGTAAGAAGTATGATATGACCCTTACTGTCTTGCACCATTTCATGACAATCATTTACAGGAGTTTTGTCCGTATTTAAAGTACCCCACTTGGTATCCAAAAAATACTTTTTATCGTTATGACCGTACACAGGTCCTTTTGGTTTTGCAAATAAGTCTTTGGCGATAAAAAAACTAGCACCTGCTAAAGCAGAACTTTGAATAAATTTTTTGCGGTTCATAGGTTTAATTTTAAGCGATAATATTATTGACAACGTTTCCGTATAAGTCTGTTAAACGGTATCTTCTTCCTTGAAATTTATACGTTAAACTTTCGTGCTCTAAACCAAGTAGGTTTAAAACAGTGGCTTGAAAATCATGCACGTGTACTGGGTCTTTGATAATATTATACCCAAAGTCATCTGTTTCTCCATGTACAATACCAGGTTTTACGCCACCGCCAGCCATCCAAATACTAAAGCAGCGTGGATGGTGGTCACGGCCATAATTATCTACGGTCATTGGGCCTTGGCAGAAATTGGTTCTTCCAAATTCACCACCCCAAATAACAAGTGTTTCATCTAATAAGCCTCTTTGCTTTAAATCTTTAATAAGTGCTGCAGAAGGTTGGTCTACATCTTTTGCTTGTCCGCGCATTTCATTTGGTAAGTTACCGTGTTGATCCCAGCCTTGATGGTATAATTGAATAAAGCGAACACCGCTTTCAGATAATTTACGTGCTAGTAAACAGTTGGCTGCATAGGTACCAGGTACTAAACAATCTGGTCCATACATTTTGATCACACTGTCTGATTCTTTGGAAGTATCAATGATTTCAGGAACGGCTGTTTGCATGCGATAAGCCATTTCATACTGCTGAATTTTAGCAGCAATTTCTGGATCACCAAATTGCTCGTATTCTAAATTGTTAAGTGTTGCCACTTTATCAAGCATTTTGCGGCGCGCATTTCTATCCATGCCAGCTTGATCTTGTAAATATAAAATAGGATTATCGCCACTGCTAAATTGAACACCTTGATGTACTGAATCTAAAAATCCGTTGGTCCATAATTTAGAATATACACCTTGCCCATTTCCTTTACCTCTTGATAAGAGTACGCAAAAAGCAGGCAAGTTATTATTTTCAGTTCCAAGTCCGTAGCTCACCCATGAACCCATACTAGGTCTGTTGCCTTGTTGTGCGCCCGACTGAAAAAACGTTAATGCAGGGTCGTGGTTAATGGCCTCTGTGTGCATCGATTTAATGATACATAAATCATCCACTACCGATGCCATATGCGGAAACAAATCACTTACATACGCGCCTGATTTTCCATATTGTTTAAAGTCGTAGTAAGACCCAATGAGTGGGAATTTACTTTGACCTGCTGTCATGCCCGTTAAGCGCTGACCGTTTCTGATAGACTCTGGTAAATCTTCACCCATTCTTTCACGAAGCATGGGTTTGTAGTCGAAAGTTTCTAACTGAGAAGGTGCACCATTTTGAAAAAGGTAAATGACACGCTTTGCTTTTGGAGCAATATGTGGCACTGCTTTCATGATGGCATCTTCTGCACTTTCCTTTCCACCAAATAAATCTGGAATGAGGAGAGAGCCAAGGGCTGCACTACCTAATCCAAGGCTCATTCTAGAAATAAATTTTCTTCGATTTGCGTTAAGGCCGTGTTCGAGTAATTCTTTTTCCATGGTTTATGTTTTTGTGATCGCTTCTTGCATGTTATAAATAACCTGAATGGTTTGCATAGCTGCAGCGAGATCAACGATTTGTTTTGATTTAGGTTTATACGTACCAGGCTCAATAAGTGTGGCTGCTTTTTTCTGATCTTTTGCTAATTCTTTTTTTGTTTCGTCGTAAAAAGCAACAAGTGTTTCAATTTCTTTACCACTCGCTTGTCTACACAAAATGGATCTAAATGCCTTTTCAATAAATGTATTTGTACTAGCATTTTGTTGCAATAATTTATCGGCAAGTGCTTTTGATGCTTCTAGTACAGTTGGGTCGTTGAGCATGATAAGCGCCTGAAGTGGTGTATTGGTGCGGTATCTTGTTACTTGACACTCATCTCTATTGCTACCATCAAACATCATCATTGATGGAGGCGGTACGGTTCGTTTAATAAAAGTGTACATTCCTCTTCTGTATAAAGCTTGGCCGGTATCTTGCATGTATTTATTTAAAATACCTCTACCGGATGTGGCGAGTTCCCATAACCCTGGTGGTTGGTAAGGTTTTACACTTGGGCCTCCAATGGTTTTATTAAGCAGTCCACTACTTGATAAAAGCATATCTCTTACAAGCTCTGCCGAATAACGAATCCTTGGTGCATAAGACCAATACGTATTGAGTGGATCTACTCTTTGTTTCTTATCAGAAATTTCACTGGACTGTTGATAGGTAGCAGAAAGTAATATTTGTTTTACAAGTCTTTTAATGTCCCATCCATTGTCTCTAAAATCTACAGCTAGCCAGTCTAGTAATGCAGGGTGTGTTGGAAGATTACCTTGCATACCAAAGTCTGCGGCAGATTTTACAAGACCTCTACCAAAAAATTCTTGCCACATTCTATTTACAAACACACGGGCGGTTAAACTATTTTTTTTATCAAACATCCACTTTGCAAGTCCAAGTCTATTTTTAGGAAGTGATGGATTAAATTGTAAAACGGAGTTTGGTGTTCCGGGCTCTACTTCAACTGTTTTTGATGCATAATTACCTCTATCCAAAATGTAGGTTTTACGTACCGTATCTAAATCACCCATCACAGACACTTCTAGTTTATTGGTGTCAACTTTATTGATGAATTTTAAAATACCTTTTACGTCATCGTTGGTAATATCCATGCGCGGATTTTTAGCATAAGTAACAGGTCCGCCAACGGTAGACTCTAATCCAACTTCGTTTACATTGTTAAAAAATGCAAATAATTGAAAGTAATCTTTTTGAGAAATAGGATCGTATTTATGATCGTGACATTTTGCACATTCCACCGTAAGTGCTAGCATGGATCGTCCAAAAGTGTTGGTTCTATCCGATGCGTATTCGATTCTATATTCTTCATCAATCACACCACCTTCTTCGGTGATTTTATGATTTCTGTTAAAGCCTGTTGCTAATATTTGTTCTTTAGTAGCACCCGGAATTAAATCGCCAGCCAATTGCCAAGTAATAAATTCATCGTAGGATAAATTTTTATTAAACGCGTATATAACCCAGTCTCTCCAAGGCCACTGGCTTCTATAGTTGTCATCTTGGTAACCATGGCTATCAGCGTAGCGTGCAATGTCAAGCCAGTTGATGGCCATTTTCTCGCCGTATTGTGGCATTTTTAAAAGGCGATCAACTAGTTTTTCGTACGCGTTATTACTGTTGTCGTCAATAAAAGATTTTGTTTCGGCTTCTGTTGGTAAAATACCTACCACATCCATATAAACACGTTTTACCAATCTTTCTTTTTCGGCTTCTTTATTAGGTGACAACCCTTTCTCTTCCATTTTATTTAAAATAAAATAGTCGATTTCATTTTTTGGCCAACTGTCATCACTCACAGTAGGTAGTGTCGATTTTTTTGGAACCGTAAACGCCCAGTGTGGTTCATATTTTGCACCTTGTTCAATCCATTTTTTTATGATGGCTACTTCATTTTCGGAAAGTCTTGGTAGTTTGCTGGATGCCACTGGCATTACAAGACTTGAGTCGGAAGTTGTAATTCTTTGAAACACTTCTGAGAGTTCGGGCTTGCCAGGAACTATGCCTCGTTTGTTTGGATGATCTTGCAATGCTTTATAAGCTTCACTTTCGATATCTAACCTTAATCCAGCCTCTCTTTTTTTAGGATCTGGTCCATGACAACTAAAACATTTATCCGATAAAATAGGTCTTACATCATAATTATAACTTACAACATCTGGCACTTTTAATTCGTCCACAGCAGAGGTTCTAAAAGAGTAGTAAGCTAACACTCCAATAACAAGGCAAACGCCTGTTAGGATGAGCAATCGTTTATTAATCATAAGTAGCAGGTTAATGATGGCAAATCAGTACTTAAATATACTTCTTTATAGGCCCATTTTTTGCGTATTGTGTGGGGTAGATAAAAAAGTGGTTGAAACGGCTAAATAAGAGCAGTTTTAATAATAAATATAAATAATATACAATTCATAAAAAATTAATAATTAATACTTTAAAAATAATCAACTCCTTAACTTGCGTTAATTTTGATGTGTAAAATGTCTTTTCTGTTGAATCGGCATCCGTAATTTTGACTTATTTTTAAGCAGAAAGAATAGAATATGCGATCTAAACTGCTTTTTCAGCAAAAAACGAGTGCTTTTATGGGCTTACTATTGCTGTTTTGCGCTGTTGTAAAGGCTCAAACGATTCTTTCTTCCTCGCTTCATTCAGAAAAAAAATATACTGCCCGGATGGCAACGCGGCCCATAAAGGTGGATGGAAAATTAAATGAACATGATTGGAAACAAGCGGTGTTGATTTCAAATTTTGAAGACATAGAAGGTGCGGCAAAACCAAAACCAACATTTAGTACCGAGGTAAAAATGATGTGGGACAGTCAATATTTATACATTGGAGCGGTGCTAGAAGAGCCACATTTGTGGGGTACTTTACAAAAACACGACGACATCATTTATCGTGATCATGATTTTGAAGTTTTTATTGATCCAATGGGTGATGGTGAACAATATTTTGAAATTGAAATCAATGTTCTTGGAACCATCATGGATTTGTTTATGAATAAGCCCTATAAAAAGGGTGGCACTTTTGATATGGGTTGGAATACTACAGGCATTCAATCTAAAATCATTGCAAATGGAACCATCAACGACAACTCTGATATTGATAGTGGCTGGACATTAGAAATGGCAATTCCATTTACTGCAATTTCGAGAACACAACGCGCGGCTACTCCTTCTTTTAATAAACCTTGGCGCATCAATTTTTCACGTGTGCAGTGGACACTTGAACCAGATGGAAAATCGTATCGAAAAAAATTAAACCAAAATAATAAGCCTATCTCCGAACACAATTGGGTATGGAATCCAACCGGTGTTGTTGATATGCATGTGCCTACTAAATGGGGCTATTTGTATTTTAAAAACTAAACTTATTATATGTCAAATAATCGCCGACAATTTTTAAAAAATAGTATTGGAACCGCAGCTGCTGCTGGCTTTGCCACTTTGCCTGCCATTGCAAACATACCAGTAGATAGCACGCTAAAAAAAGGAAAAAACAAGCACTGGGTGTGGATTAATCCCAATCAAAAAGAGGATGTTGCTGTGCTTAAAAAAAGATATAAAGCGTATTATGATGCTGGCATTAGAGGTATTTTATTTGAAGCCGATAGTGAAAAACATTACACCGAAGCAAAAAATGCTGGACTAGAAGCACACCGCTGGAATTGGACGATGAATAGAGGTGATGTGTTGAAACAACATCCAGAGTGGTCTGCTATTTCCCGTACTGGAGATTCATGTGTAACCAAGCCTCCTTATGTTGGTTATTATAAATGGTTGTGTCCTACAAAGCCTGAAGTGCAAGATTTTTTAAAAAATGAAGCAGATACTATTTTATCAAAAAAATATATTGATGGATTACATCTCGATTATATTCGTTTTTGTGATGTGGTGTTACCGTTAAATTTATGGGACACCTACAAACTCGATCAGCGCACCGAGCTTCCTGCTTACGATTTTTGTTATTGCAAAACTTGTAGAGATGCGTATGCGGCTAAAACGGGTAGTGATCCCTTATCACTTCGCTATCCAGATGCGCAAGTTTCTTGGCGACTTTTTAGGTATGAGGCGATTAATAATGTAGTAAATGATTTAGCAGTTGTTGCACATAAACACAATAAAAAAATTAGTGCAGCTGTTTTTCCTATGCCAGAACTTGCCCGCCGAATGGTAAGACAAGATTGGACCAATTGGAACTTAGATATGGTTTTTCCAATGATTTATCATGGATTCTACCAAGAAGGTGTTTCTTGGATTGGTGACGCCGTTGCAGAAGGCGTGAGATTCCTAAAAGATGGGGTGCCACTTTATGCTGGATTATTTTTATCAGATTTTAGCAATCAAGCTGAACTAGCTTCGGGCATCAAATATGCTTTGGACAATAAGGCTGCTGGCATCTGCTTTTTTGGTGGAGTTACCGATGAAGTATTAGCTACCTTAAAACAAGCTAGTTCATAGTGTAAATAGATTCAAGCTAGAATTTGCCGTAAAATCGGTCTATATCTTTGTCTCCTTTACTGTCTTACAAATTTTAAGCACTGTATATTACAGATTGTACCACTATGTAATGTCTCTTCAACAGGTATTTAGTTGACATTTAAGCGTATACGCGTATGTTTTAACATACTTACAAATCGTAATACGACTTAGCATGATTTATAGGAGGCGATTTTTACCCGGCAGGGTTTACTATTAATACAAATGCAACGGCGGTTGTTTCATTTACAGCGTACAAATGGAACTATGTTGTTATACAATAAGGTTGTTTTTGTCATTAAAAAGTCATAAAAGACTAGCGTTATGCCGTTCTACAATTCTGTGACAATTGACCTAGGCTAATAAACCAAATTTGCACCTGAAATCAATGCAGATGCGGTTTAGCGGTTTAATAGTGAGTTTGTTTTTTTGCATCACAGCTGTTCAGGGACAGGTGGGTAAAACCACGCGCCCAGATACCTTATATGGTTCTGCGAATGAAATTATAGTTACCGCCACTAGAACCGAAAAAAAATTAGGCAACGTTGCGGTTCCGGTTACCCTTATTTCCAGTAAACAAATTGCGCAAGCAGGCTCTGTAAGACTCGCCGATATTTTACAAGAACAAACCGGATTGTTTTTAACCGCTGGGTTTGGTGCAGGTGTTCAAATGCAGGGTTTAAATCCTGATTACACTTTAATATTACTTAACGGAGAACCACTAGTAGGTCGAACAGCAGGCATACTTGATTTAAACAGAATCACGGTTGGCAATATCAAGCAAATAGAAATTGTAAAAGGGCCTTCTTCTAGTTTGTATGGAAGTGAAGCGATGGCGGGTGTTATCAATATCATTACAACAGCGCTTAAAAAAAATGAATTTGCTTTGAGTGCTCGTTATGGAAGTTTTAATACTTCAGATATTAACGCCACGTTTAATTATTCGAAAAATAAATTTTCGTATCAGGGCTTCGTTAATAATTACCACACTAGTGGATTCAGCCTGCGCCCCAATAGCCAAACCAGTTTTGTAACGCCTATCAATAGATTTACACAGCAACATCAACTTGGGTATCAGTTTTCTGATAAAACAAAATTGCATGGATCAGTTAGATTCAATAGGGAGCGCATTACCAACGAAATCGCAGTAGAAAATAATGGTGTGATTGTAAATTCTGAAGGAAAAGAATCTAATGATGATGCAAACATTTCTGCTTCATTAACACACCGTTTTAGTAACATTGTAAAAACAAATGCTAAATTGTATGCAACCACCTTTACGAGTGAGCAGGAATTAGCTACTTCTTCAGGTGCCCCATACACCGATTATTTTAAGCAACGATTTTTACGCTTCGAGTCTCAAACAGACTTTTCTATTTCAAAAAATATTGAAACATCCATTGGCGCTGGTTATTTACTGGATAGAGCCAACAGTACACGATATGACAAAAAAGAAAGTACCAAAGAAAATGCAGCAGGATATGCTTTTTTTCAGTCAGAGTGGAAGCTAATTGAAAAGCTTATTGTTATTGGCGGTGCCCGCTATGACCACAATGCACTTTTTGCAGCAGCGTTTAGTCCAAAGCTTGCGTTAAAATATACCCTTACCAATACAATAAATTTTAAGGCAAGTGTAGGTCGTGGATTTAAAGCACCCGATTTCAGACAGCTCTATTTAAACTTTACAAATACTGCTGCCGGTGGTTATAGCGTTTTTGGTGCTATTGAAGCGCAAAAAATTATCAATGCACTACAAGGTATTGGTCAAATTGCTAGTATCGAATCTGATTTTTATAATTTAAGTGCTTTACAACCGGAATTTTCTACTGGGTATCATGCAAGTTTTGATTATACCGCTTCCAAAAAACATACTTTCTCGGTGGGGCTTTTTTACAACAATATCAATAATTTAATTGACAATAGACTTGTTGCCTACAGAACAGGAGGTGCACAAATATTTAGCTACCTCAATGTTAAAACTGCTTTTACAAAAGGGTTAGAACTCAATGCCGATTATAAAATTGGAAAATATTATTCTGTTACTGGCGGGTATCAATTTTTACTTTCTGGAGATGCCTCTGAACTAGATAAAATAAAACAAGGAAAAGTTTTTACGCGTGATGTAAATGGCTACAGTAAAATTTTAACGACTTCGGATTATGTTGGCCTGCCTAATAGGAGTAAGCACCAGCTCAATTTAAAATTTCAGTATCAAAAGGAACAAACATTTGCAACTCTTCGTGCGCTTTACAGAAGTAGCTGGCATGTAACTGATACCGATGGTAACGGCTTATTTAATACGGGTGATGCAAAAGCTACAGGGTTCATTCAACTCAATGCAACGCTTGGCTTGTTGGTTACTAAAAAAATCACGCTGCAAATTGGATGCAATAATATTCTTGATTACAAAGACCCCGTAAATATGCCAAATTTCTTTGGTAGAGCTGGATTTATAGCGATCAACTACTCAATTAAACAATCAACCGAAAAATAGAAAACCATGAAAAAAATCATCTACACTTTATCTGCATTTTTGTTTCTTACAGCTTGTGATAAAGACGACAACACTACTAGTGTAGATCCAGTAGTTTCTGTTACCGTAACCAATTTACCAGCTGATACTATTATTGGTATTACACCGGGCGCTCCTCCTTCAGGCGGTATGCCTTACGGTGCTGGCAAGTATACTTTTTTTAGTTTGGAAAGAGGTGTGGTAGTACCTGCTGCAGATAGTGCATCCAACAAATGGGATATTGCTTTTAGAGGCTCTGCAATTTTAACCAATAGTGGTAATGGTGGGCCAGGTGTTGGTGGTGCTTTTGTTTACATTGGTCTATTCAATGATTTGAAAACAATCCCTTCCGATTCAACATTTAGAACAGAGAATGTGCCTACCTCATATGCTATTCCACTAGGAAGCAATAAAGGTTGGTATGTGTATGATGGATTAAACAATTTAATTACGCCAATCCCTGGACGTGTATTAGTGATCAGAACGGCTACCGGAAAATTTGCAAAAATTGAAATATTAAATTACTATAAAGGTGGTGTAACACCTGCTGCAAGTGCTTCTGATAATGTTAAAATGAGGGATCAGCGTTATTATAGTTTTAGATATAGTTATCAGTCTAATGGCTCAAAAGTATTTTAGTTTTTAGCTTAAGTCTCACTTCCCCCTAATTAAATGGAATCTGCACTTTGTGTAGGTTCCATTTTTTTTAGTATTTTACTATCATGAAAAAAGGATTTATCTTTTTATTTGTGCTTTTTGCTTGTTTTAAATCAAGTGCGCAAGTAAAGAAGCCAAATATTATTTTATTTTTAGTTGATGACATGGGATGGCAGGATTGCTCTTTGCCTTTTTGGGATAAGCCAACAAAACTCAATGAAACTTACCATACACCCAATATGGAAAAGTTGGCTGCAAAAGGTATGATGCTAACAAATGCTTATTCAAATGCAGTTTGTACGCCCACCAGGGTTAGTCTTATGACGGGCATGAATGTAGCAAGACATGGCGTTACCAATTGGACCAATGTAAATAGTAATACACCCACAGATTTTAAAGACAGTGTATTAAAGCCTGCCAACTGGAATTATAATGGACTTACGCCTGCACGTTATAATTCAGAAGGTTTTAATCATACAGTAGTTGCAACACCTTTAGCACAAATTTTAAAGGAGGTTGGTTATTATACAATACACGCGGGCAAAGCACATTTTGCCCCTACTGGAATGCCAGGTGCTTCACCAATTAATTTGGGTTTTGAAGTGAATATAGGCGGAAGTGCAGCTGGCCATCCGGGGAGTTATTTAGCATCAAAAAATTATCGTCAAAATGAAAATGATATAAGTTGGGCTGTTAGAGGACTCGAAAAATATATACCTCAAGATCTTTATTTAACGGAAGCGATTACAAGAGAAGCTATTCATACACTTGACGAGCGAGATAGCAACAAACCATTCTTTTTATATTTATCACATTATGCAGTGCATGTACCCTATGATAAAGATGTTAGATTTTATCAAAAATACATCGATGCTGGCCTTACCGACACTGAAGCTAAATATGCTGCTATTATTGAGGGCATGGATAAAAGCCTTGGTGATATTATGAACTACTTAGAAAAAAATGGACTAGAAAAGGATACCTACATTTTATTTACTTCAGACAATGGTGGCCTTAGTTTAAAAGGAAGTAGATCGGGAGAGCCGCATACGCAAAACCTGCCACTCAAACAGGGTAAAGGATCGCTATACGAAGGGGGTATTCGCGTACCAATGATTGCTGCTGGCCCTCAAATAAAACCCGGTACTGTATCTAGGCAATATATTGTTTCAGAAGATTATTTTACCAGTATATTACAAATGGCAGACGCCAATAAAAAAACTGTTAAGCAAGTGGTAGATGGAAAAAGTTTTTTACCTGTTTTACAGGGCAAACAAAAAATGGTAGACGATCAAAAGACACTTATTTGGCACTATCCCAACAATTGGACAAATATTAATTTAAAAGGTATTTCATGGGCATCTGCTATTAGGCAAGGAGATTGGAAACTCATTTACTTTCATAAGCAGCAAACCCTAGAATTATACAACCTTTCAAAAGACATAGAGGAACAGCACGACTTGTCTAGTGTTGAACATGCAAAAACTAAAACGCTTGCGCATTTACTTACGCAAACATTAAAAGAACGAGGCGCTGCTATGCCATCATGGTTATCAAATGGTCAAACCATTGCATGGCCCAACGAAATATTTGAATTATCCAATACTAATCAGGTAATCAAATAAGTTGGTGTCAGTTGCTAGGTTTAGTTTTTTGCGAAGTCGATACCTGCTAATTTCTACGCCTCGCACAGATATATTCATGAGTTGCGCGATTTCTTTAGTAGACAAGTTCATTCTTAAATAAGCACATAGCTTAAGTTCGTTGTTACTGATATTGCTATGTTTTTCTTTGAGCTTGACAATAAAATCAGAATGTACTTTATCAAAATGTTTGGTAAAGTATTCCCATTCCTGGTCTAAATTTTCATCTTCGTTGAGTGCCTTTACCATCTTTTTTAATTCGGTAATGGCGTATTCATTGTCGATTTTTTTTATGATACTACCTAGTTCACTTTTAACTTTAGTAAGCAGCTCGCCTTTTTTTACAATGTGCATCGCAGAAGAAGCTAGTTCAGAATTTTTATATTCGATTTCTACGCCTAGCTTTTCATTTTGAAGCGTTACTAAATCACTTTCTGATTTATTGATTTCTAGCTCGTGGATGTATCGTAATCGCTGTTGCTCCTGCTCATATTTTTGCTGTTGCGCTTTAAACTTTTTACGCTGGTAAATATGAAGTTTATAAACGCCAAATCCAATAGCAATAAAATAAAGCATATACGCAAATAGTGTTCGGTACCATGGCGCATCAATTGTAAATTGGTAGCTAGATACTGCTGATTCGTTGCCTAAGTTGTTTCTAACTTTTACTTCAAACGTATAACTGCCTGGCACCAAATTGGTATACTCTTTTTCTGTTCTTTTAGTCCACGCAGACCAGTTGTTTTCAAGGCCTTTTAATCTATAACTATATTCTAGATTGTTTTGAAAGCCAAATGCAACCGACGTAAAATCAAAATGCATGGTTTTGTAACGGTAAGCAACATGCGGTATGCTTATTTCATCTTGTACTTGGCTTTCATTTACATTTTTAAAATAGCCACCAAACAAAGTACTATCTAAGTTGTCAATAATATGAACAGATCTGATTTGAACATTTAATGCGGGCGCTAATTTTTTATATTTTTCATAATTGATATGGTAAAACCCTTTTTCTCCTCCTAAAAAAATATTATTACTATTAACGGCGTGAATATATTCAAAGCCACTTAACATTTTGGCATTTAGTTCAGGAATGTAAATGACCTGTGGTTGGTTACCTGTATAGTCAATAACACCCAGCACTTTTTCGTGAATAAACCAGATATTACCTTCTTTGTCTTCTTTTAAATAGCGAATGCTTTGATTACCAATTAGTGACGTATAGCTCGATGCCGTTTCAAACTTATCTTTTTCTGTATTGTACTCATACACGCCGTTTTCTGTACCAACTACAATTCTATTTTTTATTTTATA
This sequence comes from Sediminibacterium ginsengisoli, assembly GCA_945873615.1. GTDB lineage: Bacteria > Bacteroidota > Bacteroidia > Chitinophagales > Chitinophagaceae > Sediminibacterium > Sediminibacterium ginsengisoli_E. The sequence goes on from CAMCDT010000001.1 coordinate 366,752, forward strand.
AATGTGGTTATTTAGTAAAGCAGGAAGCCCTTCTTTTTTCTGATATTGTTTGCTAGTATAGTTTCCGTCAATATTTTTTTCAATCTTATAGACGCCATGATAAGGATGCGAAACCCAAATATTTTCTTCAGCATCAATGGTTACATACCTCGATGACTCTATAAAATTTGGAATATCAAGTGTTTGAAAGAGTTGATTGGCTTTGGCGTCAAAAATGGTAAGGCCTCTATATGTGCCACCTACAATAATACTTGCGGGTGACATATTGCCAAGTGGTGTAAAATTCCAAAACCCTGGTTTGTTTGAAAAAGAAGTAGCCTTATTATTGTTTATGTAAAATGCACCTTCGTGGTGCCCTAATAGTAATTTGTTATTGATAAGTGTTAGTCCCCATGTTTGGCCGCTTGTATTTTGCACCAACGAAAAATCGCCTTTACTAAAACTTAAATCCTTTAGGGGTTGAAGTCCAACCGAATAAAGCCCATTGGATGTGCCAATATAGAGTTGTTGGTTTTGAATCATGGCCGTATAGCCTGATTCATCTAATAGTTTGGGTGATATATGTTTTATGGCGCTGTTATAGGCAATAAAATCTAATCCATTATTTAATCCTAGCCACAAATTTTTTTTGTTGTCTAAAAAGATGCTTAAAATATTATTGCTTTGAAGGCCTTCGGTACTTGAGAACTTTTGTATGATTTCGGCTCTATTATTAATAATGTATACACCACTGTTGCTGGTTGCAAGGGCAGTCCAATCTTTGTTGATGGCTACGGCACTATAAATCCGTTCATTTTGAATAAAATTTGCTGCGCCTGACTTAATTGGGGTGATGGTACTGTTGGCAAAATAAAAAATCCCGCTTTTTAAAGTTGTAATGATAGCGCCTGATCCGCTTGGGATCATGCCTGTAATTGGGTCAGTTTTGGAGAAACTATAATTAGTTTGCACTGGTTGCCAACCATCATTTTCAAAAATCATGAGACCTGTTTGGTAGTCGTGGGCGTATAATTTGCCGTTACAGCTGGTTAGGTAAGCCCATTCGGCAGGGGCTTTAAATACCGTTATTGTACCCTCAGTGTACTGAAAAATTTTATTAGGAGACCTAAAAAATAGGGATGAACCTAGTGAAACAATGTCCCAAACGTCTTCAAATGACCTGAATTTAGCAGGGATTAGCGATGTAAGTGAGTTATAAACTAGGTTTCCATTCTTATTTGGGGCAAAATAACCAAGTTCGTCCTGCCCGCCCACGTAAATTTTATGGTCGCTTCCAATTTCTACTGATCTAACAATGGTTTTATTGGGTAGGGGATATAGTTTCCAATTTTTGCCATCGAAGCTTAATAAGCCTTCATTGTTGGCAAAGTAAACAATTCCGTTTTTGTCTTGTTTTACATCCCAGTTCTGTAGCCCTGCGTTGTATGATAATTTAGAATAATTAATAATATCTGGAAAGCCAATGGTATTTTGGCTTCTAGCAAAAATGGGAAGTAGGAGTAAAAAGATAATTTTTTTCACTGCTCAAAGATTTTATTAAAACTTAAATATATGAAATGTTCAATGATGTAGTATTGAAGTAATTTACATTATTGATAATCAATACGTTAAAAATAGTGATGTAGTATTGAAGTGTTAAACAACAAAGATTTTGTAGTGTCTGTTACTACTTTTACGTTGCCAAAAATTCATTTTTTTTCTTTCACATAAACGATTGCATTATGAAAATAAGATTTATTCTTATGTGCCTTGTTTTGATGCTCGGGCTTGGCGTAGAAACGCTTTACGCTCAGTCAATTGCCGTTACCGGTAGAGTAAAAAACAAAAATACTGGCGAATTGCTAGTAGGGGCTTCTGTTTCTATTAAGGGCAAATCCCTTGCCCTCACCGATGCCAATGGCCGGTTTTCACTTAACACAGCTGTAGGTTCTGTCCTAGAAATCACTTACACAGGCTTAATTACTTCCAAGGTTACGGTAGTAAAAGCAGGTGAAGTAGAGGTTTCTTTAGAGCAAAACCCTGCTAACACACTTGGCGATGTAGTAGTAGTAGGTTATGGTACCCAAAAGGTTACCAAAATATCTGGTGCTATTTCAACAGTAAAGTCAAGTGATATTGAAAAATTAAAACCCGTAAGAACGGAAGAGGCTTTACAAGGTAAGGCGTCTGGTGTTAATGTGATTCAGTCAGGGTCACCTGGTGCTAAACCCACCGTATTAATTAGAGGTATTCCTTCTTTCTCTGGTACTGACCCAGTTGTTATTATTGACGGGGTTCCTCAAACACTCACTGACCTTAATGCTATTAACGCTGCAGATATCGAGTCAATCAACGTATTAAAAGACGCTGCTACAACGGCCATATTTGGTGTTAAAGGTGGTAATGGTGTTATTGTGGTTACTACAAAAGGTGGTAGAAAAAACCAAAAAGCAGCGATTACTATTAATAGTAACTATGGCGTGCAAGAAGTGATGAACACCCTTGGTGTTTTAAACGCTACTGAATATGCTGCCATGATTAATGAAGGTAGCACCACTGCTGGTGGACCTATTGTGTTTCCAAACCTTTCTTTGTTAGGGGTGGGCACCAATTGGCAAGACCAAATATTTAAAAGAGCTGCGATGCAATCGCATACGATTGCAGCACAAGGCGGTAGTGAAAATATGACCTACTTCTTATCTGCGGGTTATTTAACCCAAGGTGGTATTGTAGGAGGAAATGACAAATCTCGTTTTGATAGAGGTAACTTTTCTGCCAACTTAACTTTTGATATTTCTAAGAAACTTAAATTCTTATTGAATACCACTGCAGTTACTTTAAACTCTAAAGGCATTCAAGAGAATTCATTTAATAGCGTTATTGGTAGTGCGATCAATTTTGATCCTACCGTAAGTGTATTAAATAATGTACCTAATACAGCAGGTAAATATGGTTTTAGTAATTTATTATTATCTGAAATCTTTAACCCGCTTACTAAATTAGAGAACACGTACAACTCAAATGTTGGTTCTAAAATTTACGGAAAGTTTGAGTTGCAATACAAGGTATTAAACAACCTAACATTGTCTTCTCGTTTTGGTTATACAAAGTATGATGGTAATGCTAAAAGCTTTGCTCCACTTGTGTTCTACGGCCCATTAAACGTAGACAATTCAATGAATGCTGATGGTTCTACAGTAACCGGACGATTCAATAGTGTTTCACACGAAAAAGTGAGCAACTTCAATTACACTTGGGAGTCTTTTGCAAACTATAACTTCAAATTAAAGCAGGATCATAATTTTGAAACCGTGCTTGGTTTTTCATTAGCAAAAGTGAGTGGAAATGCTGCTGGCGCAACTCGTCAAGATGTTCCATTTAACAGTTGGGAATTTGCAGATTTTACGGCTGCAACTGGAAACAACACAGCAACCAATACCAATGCTTTAGCAGGTTACTACTATCAATATTTTAGAAGAAACCTTTCTTATTTTTCTCGTATCAACTACGACTATCAAGACAAATATTTAGCATCATTTAGTGCACGTAGAGATGGTTCTTATGCATTTGGTGTTGATAATAAATTTGGTAACTTCTTTTCTGGATCACTTGGATGGGTTGTTTCTAAAGAAAAATTCTTTAAAGCAGACTGGGTAGATCAACTTAAAATTAGAGGAAGCTATGGTAGCATTGGTAACGAAAATGTGAACCCACAATTTGTTAGCATTGTTACTGGCGGCCCAAGCTACGGACCTACTGCAAACAGTAATGGATATACATTTAATGATGTATTTTATCCAGGATCTACAGTAGGATCTTCTGCTAATACCGCATTAAGATGGGAAAAGCAAATTCAATCAAATATTGGTTTTGACTTAGTTATACTTAACAACAAGTTTTCTTTGAATGCAGACTATTTCCAAAAAACAGTTGACGGTCTATTATTTACCCCAGCTGCATCATTGTATTTAGGAACTGTACCTAGCCCAATTGCAAATATTGGTGCTACTAAAACCAGTGGTTTTGACTTCACTTTAAATTACAACGAATCAATTGGTAAGAATTTGAAATTTAATACTGCATTAACTTTCACAACAGCTACCAATTTAGTTACAGCAACCAACGATAATGGAACTGCTAAAATTTTAGGTGGATTTTATTTCAATGGTCAATCACAAAGTGTTACCGTATTTGAAAAAGGATTTGCACCAGGCTATTTTTATGGCTACAAAACTGCAGGTCTTTTCCAAAATGCAGCAGACATTGCGGCTTCACCTAAACAAGCAGGTGCACAGCCAGGTGATATTAAATACGTAGACATGAATGGTGATGGTGTGATCAATGCTTCAGACCAAACCAATATAGGTAATCCGTTCCCTAAGTTTACAATGGGTTGGAGTTTTAACCTAACGTATAAAAACTTTGATTTTAATACATTCTTGTATGCTTCTGTAGGAAATGATATTTATAGAGCATATGAGCGTAACGCTAACTTTTCTAACAAAGACCGCTCAGTACTAGGTCGTTGGACTGGTGAGGGAACTACAAACGATGCGCGTTTACCAAGATATTCTTTTGTAGATGCAAATAGTAATATCAGAGTATCAGACAGGTATGTAGAAGATGGTTCTTTCTTAAAAATCAAAAATATTCAACTCGGTTACACCTTTAATACACCAGCGTCTAAAAAATGGTTCAATAGTATTCGTGTATATGCACAAGTAAAAAATGCTTTTGTATTTACAAAGTATACTGGATTTGATCCTGAAATTGCCGGTGGTATTTTAGATACAGGTATCGATCGTGGTGCATATCCTCAAGCTAGAACATTTGCTTTTGGCTTTGATATTAAACTATAATCTTCACTACTTAAACATACAATTATGAAGATCAATTCAATGAAAATAGTAGGCCTGGTTTTAGTTATTACCACGCTTATATCTTGTACAAAGTGGGTCGATTACAATCCTCACGAAGATTTTGTTATCACAGAGCAAGACTATTTAAAGTCTGCATCTGATTATAGAAATATGTTGGTGAGTGTATACACGCCACTACAATGGATCAACCAAGTAGTACCTATTGGTGATATTGCTTCTGATAACGCAGTATCGGGTGGTGAAAATGCGTCTGACGTATTATCATTACAACAAATTGATGACTATACACACACGCCTGTAAACGGAACACTTCAAGAAATTTGGGTATCTGCATACGAAGGTGTTAACCGTGCCAACTATATGGCGCAATATAAAGCGGCTAATTTAGCGGGTGAAAAAGTTGAGTTTGCTGGTAAAGAAGCCCTTTACGGTGAAGTACATTTTTTACGCGCATACTACTACTTTACGTTGGTGCGTATGTTTGGTGATGTGCCTCTTTTTACAGACAAGCGTTTAAGTCTTGCGCAATCAAAAACTTTAAAGCGTTCGGCTAAAGCAGACGTTTACAAGCAAATTGAAGCGGATTTAACAGCAGCTGTAACGGCGCTTCCAGCAGTACAAGTTCAAAAGGGTAGAATTACAAAGTATGCTGCACAGGCTTTACTTGGTAAAGTATACCTCTATCAAAGTAAATTTGATTTAGCTGCTACCACACTTGATGCAGTGATCAATGCAAATGCATTTTCACTTGTTTCTGATTTTGGTGCTATGTATTTAGCAACTGGCGAAAACGGTCCTGAATCTATTTTTGAAATTCAATACTCTAATGTATCTCCTTATTACAACTGGGGTGGAGCAACACGTGGCCAAGGTAACTATGCTATTCAGCAGTGCGGTATCAGAGGCTTAAATGGTTCTGCTCAAATGCCGTATGCTGCAGGTTGGAGTACCAATTTGCCTACTCAAAATTTAGCAGCTGCCTATACTGCGGGTGATAAAAGGAAAGAAGTAACGGTATTAGATATCGAAGCGTACAAAACTGCAAATCCTTCTTTTAATATTACCTATCAAGTAGCTCCATTTAAAAACACGGGTTTATACAATCAAAAGTATTTGCCACGTAAAGGAGAAACTTCTGGTCAAGTAGAATTAAACTACCTCAACAACTTTAGAATCATTCGTTATGCCGATGTTTTATTAATGGCTGCCGAAGCATTTAATAGAGCTACTGCACCTAATGATGCAAAAGCGCAAGGTTATTTAAATCAAGTAAGACAAAGGGCGTTTGGTAATGCATCTAATAACATTACTGCAACTGGAACTGCACTTCGTCAAGCTATTTGGGATGAGCGTAGATTAGAACTTGCTATGGAAGGAGATCGTTTCTTTGACCTAGTAAGAACTGGACAAGCTGCTTCAAAAATTACTGGCTTCAAAGTTGGTAAACATGAAGTGTTCCCTATACCTCAACAAGAGGTTGATATTTCTGGTTTAACCCAAAATGCTGGATATTAATCTCATTGTATAATCTATTGAATTAAATAGTATGAAAACATTAAAATATTTATTGAGTGGCTTGATACTCATTTCTACATTCTCAGGATGTAAAAAAGAAATCAATGATGATGTTTCTTTCGTGGAAACGACTGCAACATCTGCAAAATTGGGTGCCATGTTTACCATTACCCAAGACAATACAGGACTTGTAACCATCACTCCAAATGGTGAAGGTGTTGCAAGTTTTGAAATTGCTTATGGTCATGGAACTGCGGGTCCTGTTAAAGTATTACCTGGTGGCAGTACTTCAAAAGTATACCCAGAAGGCGTTTATGATGTAAAAATTACCGGTACAAACGTTGCTGGTGTTTCTACAACTGTAACTCAAAAGTTAACCGTAACTTTTAAAGCGCCAGAAAATTTAGAGGTTACAGCTGTAATTGATCCAGCAAATAAATACAAAGTGAATGTTTCTGCAAAAGCATTGTATGAAACTTTCTTTCAAGTTTATTTTGGTGATGTAGTCAACGAAGTACCTACTAACTTTTTAGAAGGTCAAACCATTTCTAAAACCTATGCTAAAACAGGTTCTTATACTGTTAGAGTAGTTGCTTTAAGTGGTGGTGCTGCAACAACAACATTTACAAAAGTGATAACTATTGTAGATCCGGTTGTTCTTCCAGTAACTTTTGAATCAACTTCTATTAACTATGCATGGAATGATTTTAGTGGTGGTAATGTATCCGTTGTTGCTAACCCACATAGTAGTGCCGACAATGCTTCTACTAGAGTTGCCAAAATGGTAAAAAATGCTGGTGATCCTTGGGGTGGAAGTTGGATTGGTCTTGGTGGTCCAATTGACTTTTCTGCAAACAAGGTTTTCAGAATGAAAGTATTTTCTCCAAGAGTAGGCGCAAAAGTGCTACTTAAAGTCGAAAATGCAGGAAACGGATCTATAGCATTTGAAAGAGAAGTGCTAACAACAGTTGCAAATGCATGGGAAGATTTAGCTTTTGATTACAGAACAATTGATGCAGCTAATGAATACCATAACATCGTTGTTATTTTTGATAATGGTACACCTGGTGATGGCTCTGCTAATTTCACTTTTTACATGGATGATATTAGATTAACAGATGCAATGCCAAATACTAAAATAGATTTACCTGTAACATTTGATGTGCAAGGTGTAAACTATACGGTTACTGATTTTGGTAATAACCAAACAGTAGATGCAGTGGATCCTAACAATGCAAACAACAAGGTTAAGAAAACAACCAAAGTAAATGGAGCTGAAACTTGGGCGGGTACTACTATTGGCACTTCAACAGGTTTTGCAACTGCCATTCCTTTAACGGCTGCATCTTCTCAAATGAGTGTAAGGGTATATTCTCCTGCTGCGGGCATTCGCGTTTTATTAAAAGTTGAAGACCATACAAACAATCAACGTTCTGTAGAAACTTTTGCAACTACCACGATGTCTGGTGAATGGGAAACCTTAATTTTTGACTTTAACAATCAAGCGCCTGGTACTGCTGCATTTAATGCTGCGTATACCTACGATATGGCTTCAATCTTCTTTGATTTTGGAAATAGCGGAAACGGCAAAGTTTTCTATTGGGATGATGTTAGAAAATTATCTACCAACTTCGTAGAAACGGTAAGTCTCCCTTTAACTTTCGAATCAAATAACCTTACTTATACTTGGAATGATTTTGATGGCGGTGTTGTAACTGTTGTCAACAATCCTCAGTCTGGTGGCATCAATACCAGTGCTAAAGTTGGTAAGATGGTTAAAAATGCAGGTCAAATTTGGGGTGGAAGTTGGATTGGGTTAGCTGCTCCAATTGATTTCTCAACTAAGAAAACATTTAAAGTAAAAGTATTTTCACCAAGAGCTGGTGCTAAACTTTTATTAAAAGTTGAAAACCAAAATGATGGTGGTATTAATTTTGAAAAAGAAGTAACAACAACTGTTGCAGGTGGTTGGGAAACATTAAGTTTTGATTATAGTGCTATTAATACTGCCAACACGTACCAAAAAATCGTATTGATATTTGATTTAGGAACTGCTGGTGATGGCTCTGCAAACTTTACGTTCTTATTTGATGATATCACCTTAAATTAATTTGATAAAACCTACAATTATGAAAAATAATTTAAAATATATTGTTGCGGTTTTGTTTATCACAACTATTGGGTTTGTTTCATGTAAAAAAACCGAGTATAGTTTTGGTAACATTAAAACACCAACTGGCTTAACGCTCACTACTGCTTTAGTTGGCGTAGATGCTTCTAACCCAAATGGAAATGGAACAGGATCTGTGACCATTACAGCTAAAGCAACAGATGCTTTAACGTATAACATTGATTTTGGCGATGGTAAAACACAAGTGATTCCTTCTGGCACCATCACATATAAATATGCAACACCTGGTGTTAATGATTACACCATTACAGTGCGTGCTGTTGGTACGGGCGGTGCTATTTCTGTGCTTAGTAAAAAAGTAACTGTATTTGTTGCTTTTACAATTCCTCAAACAATTTTGGATGCACTTACTGGTACAGGTTCTCGCACTTGGATGACAGATCAAGATGCGCCTGGACATTTTGGTGTAGGACCTGCTGATGCTTTTGGTCCGATCTGGTATGCAGCAACTCCTAATTCTAGAGAAGCTTGTGCATACGACGATGAAATCACTTTCACGAAAGATGTATTGAACAATATTTCAATGACTATCGATAATAAAGGTCAGTCATTTTCAATTGGAGCTGCTAGTGGATTTTACGGATTTAGCGGCGGTGATGCTTGTTTCAACATTGTTACTACGGGTGCTAAAAAATTAGCATTTATGGACGCTACATCTGCTTCTACGTCAGCGAATTCTACTAGAATTCAATTTATGGTTCCGGGTAATGGAATTATCAATTTTGGAACTGGCGGTACTACTTATGAAATTTTGAGTGCAAGTGCTACAGAAATTCATTTAAGAAATATTGGAGCTGACGGTAACTCTTGGTATCAAAAATTGAAGGCAAAATAATTATAATAAAGTGCGTTTATCTTCTTTATTATTGAGTTTATTAATAGGTGCATTGTCTCTTGGGTCCTGCTCAAAAGGTGATGCGCCTGTTGTAAATCCTGCGCCAACTAATTTAACGGTCACGGCTACTGTTAGTACAGACAATAGTGGCAATGTAAATTTTGTGGCGTCTGCAACAAATGCAACGACCTACGAGTATGATTTTGGAAACGGTGTTTTTCAAACGGTCCCTACAGGTACTGTGATGTATAAATACCCCGCTTCTGGAAATTATTCCGTTAACGTGATTGCAAAAAATACTGCGGGGCAAACCATTTCAAAATCAATTGATGTTTCTGTTACTGTGGCGCAATCGTTGATATGGTCCGATGAATTTGATCAGCCCGGCGCACCCAATCCTGCAAAATGGAATTACGACTTAGGTGCAGGTGGATGGGGCAATCAAGAGTTGCAGTATTACACCAATAGAACGGATAACGCCATTGTTTCCAATGGAACTTTAAAAATTATTGCCAAAAAAGAAAACTATAGTGGCAGTGCCTACACTTCTGCTAGGCTCTTAACTAAAGACAAGTTTGCATTCAAGTACGGAAAAATTGAGGTACGCGCAAAAATGCCAGTAGGTGTTGGAACTTGGCCTGCTGCATGGATGTTAGGAGCAAATATTAGTACCGTAAGTTGGCCCAATTGTGGTGAAATTGATATTGTAGAGCACAAGGGTAGTGACGTTAATAGAATTTATGGAACCCTGCATTATCCAGGCAATTTTGGAGGTAATGCGGTAGGCGGAACCAAAGTTATTACGGGAGCTAACAGCGAGTTTCATGTGTATGCTTGTGAATGGACGGCGCTTTCCATCAAATTTTACATAGATGGGGTACTCTACTTCACTTTTGCCAACAATAGCACTTTGCCATTCAATCAAAACTTTTTTGTGCTGTTAAATTTAGCCATGGGTGGAACCTTTGGTGGAACGATTGATGCTGCCTTTAACAATGCCACTTTTGAAGTTGATTATGTGCGTGTGTATCAGTAGAATTTTAATATTATTATTTATGTGTACGTTTCGAAATATAGGTTTGTTTTTATTGCTTTCATTATTTGCAACTGCATCTGAGGCGCAACAAAGAATATATAACAAACTGGTTTGGCAAGATGATTTTTTAGTAAATGGTTTGCCGGATTCTACTAAATGGGGTTATGATATTGGAACCGGCTGTCCTCGAATTTGTGGATGGGGGAATAACGAAGTTCAATATTATACGAATGCGCGTAAAGAAAATGCGCGCGTAGAAAATGGACATTTAGTTATCGAAGCACGCAAAGAAAAATTTGAAGGTTCGAATTATACTTCAGCCAGACTTGTTACTAAAAACAAAGGTGATTGGAAGTATGGCCGCATAGTGATAAGGGCTAAAATACCTACTGGTAAAGGGTTGTGGCCTGCTGGGTGGATTTTACCAACAGGTAAAGTGTATGGTGAGTGGCCTAAAAGTGGTGAGGTAGATATTTTAGAAGCAGTAGGTTTTGCGCCAGACTCTGCATTTGGTAGTGTGCATACAGAACGTTACAATGGTATGATTGGAACACAACGTACTGCAACTTTAATTGTTCCAAATTTATCTACGCAGTTTCATGATTATGAAATTGAGTGGACTCCAGAAAAAATTGATTTTTATATCGACAATAAATTATACAACAGTTTCAAAAACGAGCATACAGGTTCTGCAGCTTGGCCATTTGATCAAAACTTTCACTTGATTTTTAATATTGCTGTAGGTGGCAATTTAGGCGGCAAGTTTGGTATCGACGATGCTATTTTCCCAGCACAGATGCATGTAGACTGGGTGAAAGTGTTTCAATAAATAACCCCCTCCATATTTGTTTAGGTCTGTTTTTGGTTAATGCCGGATAATTATCCGGCATTTTTTATGTAGTAAAAGAAATTTTTGTATTAAAAATCAACCAAAAACATATATAAAATAAATAAATAGGACATAGTGTAGATTCTACATAAACGAAAATGAGTTAAATTTACTTCGTGTAAAATTTACACATTTGGTCTACGATGCCAAACTAACGCTTGTTTATGAGAATTTTTGTACTGCTATGCTGTTTGTTAGCCGCTGTGTCGGCACATGCACAATTGTTGCGTACTACTCCTTCGTTTGTTACCGAGACTTCAAATTCAATCACCATTTTTGCGGATGCTACAAAAGGAAACAAGGGTATCTTAAATGTTACCGGAGACATATTTGTACATATTGGCGCCATTACATCACTCAGTACATCTAGTAGCAATTGGAAGTATGTTCCAGTGGCTTGGGGTGTAGCAGATAATAAAGTTAAGTGCACAAAACTTGCTAATAATGTTTGGTCGTTTACAATCAGCGGTGGACTTCGTAATTTTTTTGGCATCACCAACACTGCTGAAACCATTCAACAAATTGCTATTTTATTTAGAGATGCAACTGGCTCACAAGTTCTGCGTAACACGGATGCATCTGATATGTACATTCCTGTGTATGATAATAATTTAGCCGTACGTATCGATTCGCCACTTACACAACCATTGTATGTACCTGTATTAGAGCCAATTACAAAGGCGGTAGGCGATACCATTTCAATTGCAGGAGGTGCTAGTACGTCTGCGGCTTTATCACTTTTTGTAAACGATTCTGTAATTGCTACAACAACAGGAACAAGCATTGCGCAAAAATTTGTTTTGCAAAAAGTAGGTACTCAAAAAATTCTAATTCAAGGCGTGAGTGGATCTGTTACGCGTAAAGATTCTATTTCATTTTTAGTGACAGGCGCTACCAATTTAGTTGGTCTTCCAGCTGGTGTTAAAGACGGAATTAATTATGAGCCAGGCGATACATCGGTTACGCTTGTTTTATATGCACCTAAAAAAACTTCTATAACCGTTACTGGTGATTTTAATAATTGGACACCTGGATTATCACACGTTATGAAAATGACGCCCGATAGTTTGCGTTTTTGGATTCGATTAACAGGTCTAACGCCTGGTGTAGAATACGCATATCAATACATTATTGATGGCGCTTTAAAAGTGGCAGATTACAATACGCATAAAGTATTAGATCCTTGGAATGACGAGTACATCGCTGCGTCTACCTTTCCTAATCTAAAACCTTACCCAGTAGGTAAGACCACAGATATAGTAAGTGTGCTTCAAACCGCGCAAGCCAAATATGTATGGAACGATGCTAATTTTGTGCGCCCGAATAAAAAGAATCTTGTGGTTTATGAGTTATTGCTTCGTGACTTTGTGGCAAAACATGATTTTCAAACATTAAAAGACACGCTGCCTTATTTAAAAAAATTAGGCATCAATGCTATTGAGTTAATGCCGTTTTCTGAATTTGAAGGCAATAGCAGTTGGGGCTACAATCCAAATTTCTTTTTTGCTACGGATAAGTATTATGGTACCCCGCAAGCCGTCAAAGCATTTATTGATGCAGCACATCAGCAAGGTATTGCCGTAATTATGGATATGGTGCTCAATCATGTATTTGGTTCGTCACCACTTGCTAAAATGTATTGGGATGGTACAAATAATAAACCAGCAACAAATAACCCTTGGTTAAACCCAGATGCAAAACATCCATTTAATGTAGGGTACGATTTTAACCATGAATCTATGGCCACCAAAGAGTTGGTAAACAGGGTTACAAAATACTGGCTGCAAGAATTTCATATAGATGGTTATAGGTGGGATTTATCTAAAGGATTCACGCAAGTAAACAATCCAACCAATGTAGGTGCTTGGGGTAATTATGACGCTTCACGTATTAAAATTTGGAAAGCCATTTATGATACGATGCAAGCTACTAGTGCCGGAAGCTATTGCATGCTAGAGCACTTTGCAGATAATTCCGAAGAAAAAGAATTAGCAGACTACGGAATGCTTTTATGGGGTAATGCAAATCATAGTTTTGCTGAAGCTACCATGGGTTATACGTCTACGTCAAATTTTGGCACTAGTTTTTCTAATGCTAGAAATTTTGCACAACAGCATTTAGTGACGTATATGGAAAGTCATGACGAAGAAAGACTTCAATACAAAAATCTAAACTTTGGAAATGGTTCCGGTAGTTATAGTACCAAAAATCCGGCAACAGGTTTAAAAAGAAATGAAATGGCTGCCGCTTTTTGGGCACTTACACCAGGTCCAAAATTAATGTGGCAGTTTGGTGAACTGGGTTACGATTTTAGCATTAATACCTGTACCAATTTAACGGTAGATGCCAACAATTGCCGCCTTGCAGAAAAACCTATTAAATGGGATTATTTGCAAGATGCAAACCGTAAGGGTTTGTATGATGCGTATGCTAAATTTTTAAAACTACGTGCAACGCCAGCGTACGTTACTGATTTTGGCTCTAATAAGTATACTGTTAATACCTCGGGCGCTTTAAAGTCCATGCAACTAAATGGTGACTCTATTAAATTGGTGGTGGTTGGTAATTTTGATGTTGCCCCTCAAACGGCTACCGTAAGCTTTCCGACAGATGGTTTTTGGTACAGCTTGTATTCCAATAAATACCAGTTGGTTTCTGGCGGTTCTGCAAGCGTATCCTTACAGCCTGGCGAATACTATGTGTATGCCAATAAAAACCTCAACAATGCTGTGGTTACTGCTACACCCAATATTAGTTTACCGCTATTAAATACAATAATAACTATTTCTCCAAATCCAGTTAGGCAAGCAGCGATTGTGAAGTATCAATTGCCTGAATCAGGGAAGGTTCAAGTTAAACTTTTAAATACATCGGGCGTTGTTGTAGATGGCATATTTAATGGGTGGCAAAATAAAGGACAACAACAACTCATGATCAATAAGAAAGGCCTCGCTCCAGGGGTTTATCATATATCTATTCAATCAAATCAAAAACAAAAAACACAAACATTTTTAATCACTAATTAGTATTTATTCAAATTGAAATTGTAATTCTATGAACATTAAAAAAGCACTTGTTGCAATGCTGATGATGCTAACAGTTTTCTGTTTGCCATCAATTGCGCAAGATCGTACGGTTACGGGAAAAGTAACCAATGCAAAAGATGGTTCGCCGTTAGCGGCTGCTAGTGTCCTTGTAAAAGGATCTGGTGTTGGAGCTCAAACAAATGCCGATGGGTCATTTAGTTTGAAAGTTCCTGCTAAGGCAACTACACTAGTTGTATCTTCTTTGAATTTTGAAACCAAAGAAGTAACCTTAAACGGCAACACCGTATCCGTTGCACTATCACCAGCTGTTGATCAGCTTAATGATGTAGTGGTAATTGGTTATGGTAGCGTTCGTAAAAAGGACTTAACTGGATCTGTTGTGAATGTGTCTTCTAAAGACTTTAACAAGGGTGTTATTTCAACACCGGAGCAACTTATTCAAGGTAAAGTAGCGGGTGTGCAAATCACAAGTAACAATGGTGCGCCTGGTTCAGGAAGTACCATTCGTATCAGAGGTGGTGCATCTTTAAATGCAAGTAACGATCCACTTATAGTTGTGGACGGTATGCCAATCGATGGTGGTGGTATTTCTGGTCAAGCAAATGCGCTTGCACTTATCAACCCTAACGACATCGAATCTTTTTCAGTTTTAAAAGACGCTTCTGCAACTGCTATTTATGGTGCGAGAGCTTCGAATGGTGTAATCATCATCACTACTAAAAAAGGTAAGTCTGGTGCACCTAAGTATGCATTTAGCTCACAATTCAGTGTTTCAAATGTTACTAAAAAAGCGGATGTTTTTTCTGCCGATGAAATCAGAGATATTGTAAAAACAAAAGGCCCTAGTTATACCTCTATGTTAGGTACAGCTTCTACTGATTGGCAAGATGAAATTTATCAAACAGCGCTTACTACTGACAATAACATTTCTGTATCTGGTGCATTAAAAAAATTACCTTACCGTTTTTCGCTTGGTAATTTAATGCAATCAGGTATTTTGAAATCTGATAAACTAAACAGAACAACTGTTGGTGTAAACGTAAGCCCTTCACTTTTTGATAATCACCTTACTGTTAATATCAACTATAAATTAGCTGCTAGCAAAACAAACTTTGCAGATCAAGGTGCGATTGGTGCGGCTACTTATTTTGATCCTACCAAGCCAGTATATTCTGGTACGCAGGCCTACAATGGATATTGGAACTGGTTAGATGCTACATCATCAAATGGTCTTCGTGCTTTAGCACCAAGAAATCCACTTGGTATTTTATTAGATAAAGATGATCAAAGTAATGTTACCCGTCATATTGCAAATGCAGTAGTAGACTATAAAGTACATTTTATTCCTGATTTACACGTTGTTGTTAATACAGGTATGGATGTTGCTGAAGGTAAAGGAACAACTGTGATCAATGATCAAGCAGCAACTACGTATATGCGTTTTAAAGATGCAGCAGGTACATTTCATAGTGGTGTTAACAACCAATACCGTCAAACTAGAAACAACACTTACTTGAATGCGTATTTAAACTATGCTAAAGAAATTCCTTATTTATCTACAAGAGTAGAATTTACGGGTGGTTACGAGTATCAAAATTATTTGACAACGAATTACAACTTTGCAGATCAAACCTTTAATGGTACGGTTGTAAATACACCAAATTTTGAATTCGATAAACCTGAATACCGTTTAAGTTCTTATTTAGGAAGAATGAATATTTCCGTAAAAGGTAAATATTTATTTACAGCTTCTGTACGTCAAGACGGATCTTCTAAATTTAATCCAGATAACCGTTTTGCGGTATTCCCTTCAGGGGCAGTTGCTTGGAAGTTAAAAGAAGAAGGTTTATTTAAGAACATGAAATCTTTATCAGATCTTAAATTACGTGCGAGTTATGGTGTAACAGGTCAACAAGATGGTATTGGTTATTATGACTATATCTCTTATTATAATCTAGGTTCAAATACAGCACAGTATCAATTTGGTAATTCATTCACACCAATTTCTCGTCCTAATGGTTATTATTTTAACCGTAAGTGGGAGCAAACAGCAACTACTAACTTAGCATTAGATTTTGGTTTTGCTGATAATAGGATTACGGGTACCATTGAAGCCTACAAAAGAGAAACTTCTGATTTGTTAAATGAAGTAAACCAGCCAGCTGGTACTAACTTTAGCAATAAGATTGTTGCAAACGTAGGTACGATGGAAAATAAGGGTATTGAATTTACTTTAAATATCCAGCCTATCCGTAATAAAAATACAACTTGGGATATCGCGTTTAACGCAACCTACAACCAAAACAGGATCACTAAATTAACTATCTCTGATGATCCAGCTTATGCAGGTGCTCGTTTTGGCGGTATTAGTGGTGGAACTGGTAACTCTATCCTAATCCACTCTGTTGGATACCAACGCGGTGCTTTCTTTGTTTACAAGCAAGTATATGATGCCAACGATAAGCCTATCGATGGTTTATACGCTGATTTAAATAGAGATGGTGTTATCAACGAAAGAGATTTATATCAGTACAAAGGTGTAGATCCTCAAATGTTTTTTGGTTTAAGTTCGAGTGTTACGCATAAGAAGTGGAATGCTGGTATTGTAATGCGTGCTAACATTGGCAACTACTTATACAACAACATCGCATCTAGTTCTGGTACTTTAAGAAATATCTTAAACCCAATTGGTTATATCAATAACGGTTCTAGAGATTATTTAAAATCAGGATTTAGCGGTAATGGTTCTAACTATTACTTGTCTGATTACTATGTACAAAACGCATCTTTCTTACGTATTGATAATATCAACCTAGGTTATAATGTTGGTAAAGTATTTAGCGATAAAGCTTCTTTACGTATCAATGCAACTGTACAAAATGTATTAACTATTACAAAGTACACTGGTTTAGATCCTGAAATGAACGGTGGTATAGATAATAATTTTTATCCTCGTCCAAGAACCATTGTATTGGGTATAAATCTTGATTTCTAATTCAATCAATAGTACAAAAAAATATAACAATGAAAAATAATCTATACAAACAAGTAATAGCCACCGTTGGAGCGATTGTTGTATTAGCATCTTGTAACAAGACCCTCGACTTGTTGCCTACCAATGATGTTACATCAGCAACCGTATACGCCGACGCAAATGGTTATAGGCAAGCTTTCGCAAAAGTATATGCGAGCTATGCTTTAACAGGGAATAATGGGCCTGCAGGTAATGGAGATATTCAGGGTATCGATGAAGGTACTTCAGATTTCTTACGCCTATGGTGGAAAGCACAAGAATTAAGTACCGATGAAGCGGTTGTTTCTTGGGGAGATCCAGGTATTCAAGACTTCCACAACATGAACTGGTCTGCTAGCAATCCAATGCTTACAGGTCTCTACTACCGTTGTTACTATCAAATTACTTTAGCAAACGATTTCATTCGTCAGTCTGCTGATGCAACTCTTGCGTCTAAAGGAATTGCAGGTGCAGATGCTGAAGCAATTAAGAAATACAGAGCAGAAGCAAGATTTTTACGTGCTTACCAATATTCAATCTTAATGGATTTGTTTGGTAACATTCCTTTTGTAACGGATGCAGAAGCTTTAGGCTCTGTAATGCCAAAGCAAAAAACACGTGGTGAAATCTTTTCTTATATCGAAACAGAACTTAAAGCGATTGATGCTGATTTAGTAGATGCGCGTAAAAATGAATACGGTCGTGCTGATAAAGCTGCAGCATGGGCACTTCTTGCTCGTTTATATTTAAATGCACAAGTGTATACTGGTACTGCTAGAAATACAGACGCTGCTACTTACGCAAAAAGAGTATTAGACGCTGGTTATACATTAATTAGCGACTACACTAAATTAATGCGTGCAGACAACAATGTAAACACTTCTGAATTTATTTTAACCATTAACTATGATGGATTAAAAACACAAAACTGGGGTGGTACAACCTTCTTAACGCACGCACCTGTAGGTGGTAGCATGGTTGCTGCACAATTTGGTGTTGATGGTGGATGGGGTGGTTTAAGAACGACTACAGGTTTATCTAGCAAGTTCCCTGATTTAACAGGTACAGCTGATAAGCGTTCACAGTTTTATACGAGTGGTCAATCTGCTGACATTTCTGATCTTACTAAATTTACGGATGGTTATGCTATCACTAAATTTAAAAACCTCAACATGAACGGTACACCAGGTAAAAATTTAACTTGGGTTGATATCGATTTCCCAATTTTCCGTTCTGCAGAAATGAACTTAGTGTATGCCGAAGCAGTATTAAGAGGTGGAACAGGTGATGCAGGAACTGCTTTAAGTTATGTAAATGCTTTAAGAACAAGAGCAGGAGCAAGTACAATTACTTCGTCTCAATTAAATTTAGATTTCATTTTAGATGAGCGTGCAAGAGAATTATATTGGGAAGGATTTAGAAGATCAGACCTTATCCGTTACAATAGATTTGTAGAATCTTCTTATGTATGGCCTTGGAAAGGTGGTGTTAGAGGCGGAACCAATGTAGATGGATTTAGAAAATTATATCCAATTCCTTCTGCAGACATTTCATCTAATCCTAATTTAGTTCAAAACGCAGGTTATTAATACTTGTCTGAAACATTTAAAATAAATTGTATGAAAAAAATAATTCAATCACTAGTTTACGTGAGCCTTGCTATCGTATTCTTTGCTGCTTGTGAAAAAGACGAGGCAAAAGATACCTACATTAGCGGTACGGCTCCTGTGCTTTCTGCTACTTCAAAAGATAGCATTGCATTAAACTTTTTAACAGAAGAAAATTTAGGCGTAACCTTCAATTGGACAAACCCTAATTACAAATTTGCTTCTGGCGGAAGTTCTCAAAACGTTAATTACACTTTAGAAATTGATACCGCTGGTGCTAATTTTAAAGGTGCGAGAAAAAAGTCTATCTCTATCAGCAAAGACTTGTCTGTATCGTACACGCAAAAAGCGTTTAACATTGTTATTTCTGATTTAAATGTAAAGCCAGGAAAAGTTGCAAAACTTGAAGTACGCATCATTGCTACTTTAGGAGCTGCGCCAACCGAGTTAATTTCAAATGTATTAGCATTTAAAGTGTTGCCTTATGCGCCACCACCAAAAGTTCCCGTTCCAACTGCTGGAACATTATGGGTAACAGGTAACGCATTTGCATCTGGTTGGTCTAACCCACTTGGTGCTCCATTTGACGCTTCTCAAAGACTGGCTAAAGTTTCTGAAACATTATACGAAGGCGTTGTTGCTTTTGTTGGTGGTGGAAACTACAAGATGATTCAAGAGAATGGTGTTTGGGGTACACAGTATAAGAAAGTAGCCGGCGATGCTTTTTCAGGTACGCTTGAAAAGAAAGATGCGGATCCAGGATTTGATGGGCCATCTGTTGCAGGTAATTATAAAATTTCAGTTGATTTCCAAGCAGGAACCTATACTGTAACCAAACAATAAGAACAACAACTAAAATAGTAAACAATGAAACAAATTTTAAAAACATTGCTTTTCACGGCCACATTTGCAGTTGCACTTTGGTCTTGTGAAAAAGTTGCGCCTCTTACTGTGTACGAGCCAGGAAAGAGTGTTGTATTACAAGCTTCTACAACAACCATCGCAACCAAAACAGCAGATTCATTAAGTACTGCGGTGTTGTTCTCTTGGACCAACCCACAATATGCTACCAATGATAATACTGTTAAATACGTATTACAAATCGATTCTGCAGGAAGAGGTTTTTCTAAAGCTGCTTCTATCGTTTTAAACGGAAGAATGAGTTATGCATTTACTGGTAAAGAGCTAAACGCAGTATTACTTGGGTTTGGTTTTAGCTATAATGTAGCCTACAAAATTGATGCACGTATTATTTCTTCTTATGGAAATAACAACGAGCAATTAACGTCTAATGTATTAACGTTAACGGCAACTCCTTATGTAATCCCTCCAAAAGTGCAACCGCCTACAACTAAAAAATTATTTTTAGTAGGATCTGCAACCATTGGCGGATGGAACAATCCTGTTCCAGTTCCAACGCAAGAGTTTAAAAGAGTTGATTCTGTAACGTATGAAGGAACTTTTTACTTACATGGTGGTCAGCAGTATTTAGCACTTCCAGCAAATGGTGATTGGAGTAATAAATATTCTGTTGCAAACAATTCAGTTACTGACTTAAATTTAGGTGGTGATTTTGGGTTTAATTTCAACGACAACTTCCCTGGTCCTTCAAAGACTGGTATGTACAAAATTCGTTTTGATTTCCAGCGTGGTAAATTCACTGTTACTCCTGTTCCTTTTGGAATGATGTTTGTAGCGGGTGGTTACCAAGGATGGTCTCCAGATAAAGCGCCTTCTCTTGGTTCTATCAAAAACGACGAAGATTTTCATGGCTTTGTTGACTTTGGTACATCTGGTTCTGAATTTAAATTTACGAGTCAACCAGATTGGAATGGTAACAACTATGGTGGAACAGCTACAACCATTAGCACAAGCGGTGGTAACTTAAGCGTTGCAGCAGGTGGATACTATTTGGTAAGAGCCAATACTAAAAACAGTACTTGGTCTAATTACCTTGTTACAGGTGTTGGTATTGTAGGTGGATTTACAGGTTGGGGTGGAAGTCCTGACGTAGCACTTACTTATGATAGTGGTGCGAAAGTTTGGAAAACAACTTTTACCCTTGCATCTGATTCTGAACTTAAGTTTAGATTTAACAGCTCTTGGGATGTTAACCTAGGTGATAGTGGCGGAGATGGTGTACTAGAATTTAATGGCGATAACCTTGCTATGAAAGCGGGTACATACGATGTAGTACTTAACCTTTCAAATGGTGGTTATTACACGTATTCATTTACCAAAAAGTAATCGTATACACTTCGATATAAAAAAAGGGCGAACCATGGTTCGCCCTTTTTTTATGCATTAATTTGAAGGTGTTATTTATGTTGATCTGCTAACTCACCAGCTGTTACCTTAAAAGGTAAAATGTTTTGCTGTGGTGGTATAGGGCATGTTGCATAAGGGGTATAAGCGCATGGTGGATTAAATGCTTTATTAAAATCAATAAACGTATTGCCATTTTTATCTGGCCTAGGTACATACATATATCTACCCGTATGGTAGGTATTTATTCCGTTGGTAGCATCGCCAAAAATCACAAACAAATCGCCAGGGCCTTCACTAATAGCGTCTAGTACATAATTTTTTCCTTGGTACTCAAAACTTATTTTGCCAGCATAATCTTGTGCAGTGGTTTGTCCTAACACATTGGTAACAAAAAGCCCACTCGGATTAGGTGGCAAAAATTTTGCTTGCATATTCCATTTCTCATGAATGGCAAATCTTTTGTTTCCTTTAAATGTAGTTAGGGTAGGACTTTTTAAATCTCTAAATCGTACACCAATTTTATCTTCACGAATAATGATGCTCCACATAAACTGATTAAATTCGATACTCGTATCCGTTTTACTAGCGGCATCAAAAAGTACAATCTCTTCCGAATAGTCGTTTGGAAATTTACTTACCCCTTTTTCAAATTCAAAGCTTACCCTATTTCCCAACACTTTAAATTTCCCTAAAGCTGCTGGCATATTTTTATGCTTAAACACAAGTGTATTTGTAGTAGCGCTGCCAAAGGTATTATCGCCTGGCTTTAACCAGTAGAGGCCAGCTAGATTAAGCCATCCGTTTTTATCTGTTAAAGCATTTATACGCAAAGTGTCAAAATGCTTAATCGAAGCGGTATATGCAGCAGAAGTTTGACCCTCTACATTGCTAAGGCCAACTACAAAACAGGACAAGGATATTAAAAAAAATTTCATTCGACTGGTTTGTGTAAAGTTAAGCGGGTATTTAACTTAATTATCGTTAAAGGTTCTTAATATTGTTAAATAATAATGACTTTATGCGTTTGATTTCTATACCCAAGTTTTTGGTTTTTATTGTTTTAGTAGCCGCTACTCCTGGTTTTGCGCAAAAGCAAACAAAAGCGCAGTTTATTGGGTCTTTAATGGCAAAAATGACTCTGCAAGAAAAATTGGGTCAGCTCAATTTAATTATTCCAGGTGACGCTTCTGTTACTGGTACTGTTGTAAGTACCGATGTAGAAGGAAAAATCAAAAGAGGTTTAGTGGGTGGTATGTTTGGTATTGCCGGTTTAGAAAAAATTAAAAAAGTTCAGGAGATGGTAGTGCGTGAATCGAGGCTTCATATCCCTATGTTATTTGGTTCCGATATTATTCACGGATATAAAACAGCGTTTCCTATTCCACTTGCTTTATCTGCTAGTTGGGATTTAGGCATGATAGAAAAATCGGCTCAGATGGCTGCGCTTGAAGCTACTGCCGATGGTTTAAACTGGACTTTTTCGCCAATGGTTGATATTGCACGTGATCCACGCTGGGGAAGGGTTGCAGAGGGTGCTGGCGAAGATCCTTTTTTAGGAAGTGCCATTGCAAAAGCTATGGTAATGGGTTATCAGGGCGGTGCGGGTACTGCAAATTTATCTACTGGTAAATCACTACTTTCTTGTGTAAAACACTTTGCACTCTATGGTGCGCCAGAAGGGGGTAGAGATTATAACACGGTAGATATGAGTAAGCTCAAAATGTACAACGATTATTTTCCGCCTTATAAAGCTGCAGTAGATGCAGGAGCTGGCTCTGTAATGACTTCATTTAATGATGTGGATGGCGTTCCTGCTTCCGGAAATAAATGGCTACTTACAAATGTTTTAAGAAATCAGTGGGGCTTTAAAGGTTTTGTTGTTTCTGATTACACATCCATTACCGAAATGATCAACCATGGCATTGGCGATACCGCTGCTGTGTCTGCACTATCGCTTAATGCAGGCCTTGATATGGATATGGTGAGTGAAGGTTTTTTAAATACACTACAAAAATCGTTAAAGGCTGGTAAAGTTTCTATGGCTGCTATTGATGCGGCTTGTAAAAGAATTTTAGAAGCAAAATATGATTTAGGATTATTTGAAGATCCTTTTAAATACCTCAAACAAGAAAGGGCTTCCGAGGTATTAAGTGCCGACAAACGCGCCTTTGCAAAAGAAGCAGCCATGCGTTCTTTTGTGCTTTTAAAAAATGACAATCAAGTATTGCCGTTAAAGGCCAGTCAAAAAATTGCGCTAATTGGCCCGCTTGCAAACGACCGTTCTAATATGCCTGGCACTTGGTCTATTAATGCCGATGCCAAGCAGGCAGTGGCTGTATTAGAAGGCTTTAATAACCGCCCAGGTATTGGTTCTAAAGTTATGTATGCAAAGGGTGCTAACCTTTCTGATGATCCTGCATTTGCTGCAAAAATTAATGTCTTTGGAGAAAAAATTTCTATCGATGCAAGATCACCTCAAGAGTTATTAGCAGAAGCGCTTGCCGTGGCTGCAGCTTCTGATGTGATTGTTGCCGTTGTGGGTGAAGCCAGTGAAATGAGTGGTGAAGCAGCTAGTAGAACAAGCCTCGACATTCCGGCAAGTCAACAAAAATTAATTGAAGCCTTATCTAAAACGGGTAAGCCACTAGTGCTTGTGTTAATGAATGGCAGACCACTTACAATTGCCAATGAATTAAAATCAGCAACTGCGGTTTTAGATGTTTGGCATGCCGGTACTGAGGCGGGTAATGCAATTGCATCAGTACTATATGGCGATTATAATCCGGCTGGAAAATTAACTATGAGTTTTCCGCGTAATGTGGGACAAATTCCTATTTATTATAGTGTACGCAATACCGGTAGACCTAATGGTGGTGATGTTTTCGGAAAATATAGATCCAATTATTTAGACGTAGAAAATTCACCATTACTGCCTTTTGGTTATGGTTTAAGTTATACCAGTTTTAGTTACACTAAGCCAGTATTATCTGCAAATAGCCTTGCTGCCAATACTTCTTTAACGGCGTCCGTAACCCTTACCAATAATGGTAATTATGATGGCGAAGAAGTAGTGCAATTGTATATCAAAGATGACGTCGCTAGTATTACAAGACCTTTAAAAGAATTAAAAGGCTTTCAAAAAGTATTTTTGAAAAAAGGCGAAAGCAAAACGGTAACATTTACTATTGATGAAAAGTTATTGCGCTTTTACAATGCAGATTTAAAGCATACAAGCGAGAAAGGTAGTTTTCAAGTGTATATTGGCACCAATGCCTTAGTTGAAAATTCAGTATCTTTTCAATTAAAATAATTTAAACATATTTTATATGACCAACCGCCGTCAATTTGTACAAAAGTCTTCTTTACTAGGCATGGGTTTTTTACTTCAAAAAGCTACAGGCTTTGCGATGCCCCCGCTTACACAAAACTATACGAGCAATCGACCTGCAGCATCCGATCGTAATTTTACGAGCGCAGCGGTAGAAGCTGTTATTGAACGTGTAAAAAAAGACTTACCAAATAAAGAACTGGGTTGGTTGTTTGAGAACTGTTTTCCTAACACATTAGATACCACCGTCGATTTTGAAATGGTAAATGGCAAACCAGATACTTATGTAATTACTGGTGATATTGATGCTATGTGGCTCAGGGATAGTACGGCGCAGGTTTGGCCTTATTTGCCACTTACAAAAAATGACAAGCCCCTGCAAACACTTATTGCAGGTGTGATCAATAGACAAACAAAATGCATTTTACTGGATCCATATGCCAATGCCTTTTATAAAGACGTGAATAAAGTAAGTGAGTGGAAAGATGATATTACTAAAATGAAACCTGGTATTCATGAACGCAAGTGGGAAATTGATAGCCTTTGTTATCCGGTAAGACTAGCGCATGGTTATTACAAGCAAACAGGTGATACTTCTGTTTTTGACGCCGATTGGAAAGCCGCACAAAAATTAATACTAGATACTTTTACCGAACAACAGCGCTTTGATGGCAATGGCCCTTACAGTTTTCAGCGCACAACGGCATGGGCCACCGATGGTGTGCCATTAAGTGGTTACGGGTATCCCGTAAAACCATGTGGCTTAATTGTTTCTACTTTCAGACCTAGTGACGATTGCACCTTACTTCCTTACCTATTGCCTAGTAATATGTTTGCCATTAATATTTTAGGTAAGATGGCAGAACTACTTCAATTACCATCTGTTAATGAACCGGCACTTGCTAAAAGAGCACTTGCTTTAAAAGCGCAGGTGCAAGCTGCATTTCAAAAACATGGTATTATCCAGCACCAAAATTTTGGAAAAATTATTGGTTTTGAAGTAAATGGCTATGGTAGTTTTCATATGATGGATGACGCCAATGTGCCTTCCTTATTATCACTTCCATACCTTGGCGCTATTGAGCCTAACAATCCGCTTTATTTAAATACGCGTAAAGTGGTGCTATCAGAAAATAATCCATTCTTTTATAAAGGAAAAGCCGGCGAAGGTATTGGTGGTCCGCACACAGGAGCCGATACCATTTGGCCAATGAGTATTATTTTACGCGCCATTACAAGTGTGGATGATAAAGAAATTACGCACTGCGTTAGAAATTTAATTCAAACGCATGCGGGCACAGGATTTATGCATGAATCATTCCATAAAGACGACGCTACCAAGTTTACACGTAAATGGTTTGCTTGGGCCAATACTTTGTTTGGTGAACTGATTTATAAACTACATCAAGAAAAGCCAGGCCTCTTACAAAAAATTTAATTATAAGTGAAGTTGAAAACCAGCAGCAATCCATCTGCTTGGCATAATAGCGCCCAATAAATCGGAGTATGTAGTGTTGGTTACGTTTGTTATTTCTACAAACACATTGCTACTTCTTTTTTTAAGGAGGTAGGCGCATTTAGTGTTTACTAAAAAATAATTATTTGAGAGTACCGCATTGATAGCAGACGCTGTTTGTGTATTTCTAATTTTGTACACACTATTTACGGATAATTGTAATTGACGCGCTCTAAAAACTATTTGCTCATTCCATAAAAATCTGGCGTGCGACGAAATATAAAACGAAGGTGTTTTGTTTGGGCTAGTAGAAGCAAGCCATACCAGGCCAGTACTAACGTTTAACTCGATATCTTCACCCCATTTTTTGTTATAGGTAAGATCCGTTTCGATACCTTTCGTTTGTACCGATGATATATTACTGGCAAGCGAATAGTTTCCGGTGATGATTAAATTTGATTGGCGCGGCATCATAGGATACGGGGTAGGGGTCCAATCAATCAAATTATTTTGATCCCTAAAAAATACCGTGGCGCCCCACTTAAAATGCGCACCTATTCTATAATCTGCACCAAGTTCGTAACTCCAAGATTTTTCAGTTTGTAAATAAGGGTTACCAATGCTGCCAGATGTAACAAGCGTTTTATTGTAGTTGTTATAACGCTCAGTAAAATCGGCGTCACGAACGCCTTTACCAATGGATGCGCGTGTTGTAAGACTTCCCTTTACCCAAGATGCATTCACCTGCGGAATAATTACCCATCCATAGCTCTGATCCCAATCTATTCGAAGGCTCTCGTTGATAAAAATATTTTTAGGAAGTTTATGTGTAGCAATTATAAATGCGCCACCATGCGCTAATTCATGATTGCCCCTGTCGTTGGATCTAATTTTTTTATGGATCCACTGAGCACCTGTAATAATTTGATGATTGGGGTTACGTGAAAACTGAACGGTTCCTTGAGCAACAAATAGCGACGTTTTATTTTCATTGAAACTACCGGCCGGACTATATCTAAAGCGGTCTGATAAGTTTTTATAAGCAGCATCAAATTTTACAGTGGTATGTGCATATTGCTTATGTAAACTTGTTTGTGTCCAACTGCTTTTCACCATTTCTGAAGCAGTATCACTTTTAAAAGTGGTGTAAAAATTTTGTGCATTAAAGTCTCTGCTATCGTTGGCGTGTAAAATATGTAGCTTCCAATCAGATGCAAAATTGTAATTGAAATTGGCTGCGTAAAATGTATTATTAAAATATCCGGTGGTGCCTCTTAACGCTTCACCATCGGCTTTGTTTTGTTGTGAAGACAGGCTTATTTTCCATTTTTGTTTTTGTACACCCCACCAAAAATTATTAGAACGTGAATTATAACTTCCCCATTTGCTACCAACGCTTAGTTTGTGGTTGTTTTTTTGTTGTAGCCCGTTGGTAATAATATTTACTACGCCTCCAATAGCATCTGAACCATAAATAGCAGAAGCAGCACCTTTAATAATTTCAATTCTATTGATATCACTTGGATGAAGTGGGATGTAGCCATTAAAATGACCCGTTAGTGGATCGTTGATTCGGATGCCATCAATAATTACGAGTACTTGTTGAAACGTACCTCCTCTAATGATGATATTACTTTGTGTACCGGCAGGTCCGCGTTGCTGGGTTTCAATGCCAGGTAAATATTTGAGTAATTCGTCTATGCTACTGATTGGTAGGTTTTGTAAACTAGATCCTTTGATGCTAACAATGTTACGCCCCGTTTCTTTTTCTTGTTGTGGAAGCATGCTTGCAGTAACCACTACTTCCGAAAGCTCAGTGTTTTGTGCTAAAGCAGGAAGGCTTACAATAAAAATTAAACTTGCTAGTACCAGACGTATCATTGGGGGTATTTTTTGCAAAGGTAAGGCCCAAGTGCGCATGCCATTTACTAAAAAGGATTAAATTGAAGCATGAAATATTGCTTGACGCTTTTGTTTGCAGTGATCACCTCGTTTTGGGCTACTGCGCAAACTAAAACTGTTTATTACGATATGCAGGGTTTTACCTTGTTGGGTAGGCCCATGCCAAATCAAACTGTGTATCAACGCTTTCCGGATACGATCAAAAACTTACTCCGTAAACCTGTTTGGGATTTAAGTAAAAATCCTACTGGTTTTGCTGTCTATTTTGAAACCAATGCCAAACAAATTTCGGCCAAATGGAAAACCGGATCTTCGGTTGTTTTTCAGCACGTAGCAGGCACACTGGTAAAGGGGCTTGACCTTTATGGACTGGATAATGGCAGTTGGTATTTTGCGGGTGTTGGAAAGCCAAATGCCCCTGTTTATCAAGAAAGTAATTTGGTAAAAGACATGGACGGAACCATGCGTCAATACTTATTGTATTTACCTGATTATGAGACCTGCGATTCGCTTTTTATTGGTATCGAAGAAGGCGCTACTATTCATAAGCCACAACAAAATTATTTTGAAGGTCAAAAGCCACTGGTTGTATATGGCACTTCTATTGTACAGGGCGCCTCTGCTATGCGACCAGGAATGGCCTATCCAGCACAGCTAGAACGCCGCTTAAAACGAGAAACCATTAATTTAGGATTTAGTGGAAATGGTCAACTCGATTCTATGCTGGCTGTTATTATGTCGGGTATCGATGCTTCTATGTATGTGATTGATTGTGGGCCTAATTTAACACCTGCAATGGCCGAGCAAAAAACGCTTCCATTTTTGCGTCAACTGCATGCTTTAAAACCAGGCGTTCCTATTTTACTCGTTGAAAATATTATGTATCCAACTGCTAAATTTAATTTGGTAACTAGGCAAAAAATTAATGAGGTCAATCAAATATTTAAAAATGCATACGCGCTTTTGAAAAAAGAAGGGATGCGTAATTTGCATTATCTAGAAACTACAAATTTAATTGGAGAAGATGGTGAAGCCACGGTTGATGGTGCGCATATGACCGATTTAGGATTTTACAGAATTACACTCGCCATCGAACAAAAAATTAGGTCCATTGAAAAATAGTTGCTTCTTTATTGGATTGTTTTTTTGCGCTTGCGCTTCCACTAAAAACATGCGACCAGATGGGTTGCCACATGCAGTAGATAATGATTTACGCACTGGGGAAGCTTTTTTTAAACAAGCCGTAAGTTATAACTGGCGGGAGCGTGATTCATTGGCGCTTGAATATGCAAATGCCGGACAAGTGCCTGATTTTTATTTTAGTTTTGTGCCAGTTACTACAACCTTTAAAGCGGCTGATGGAAAAGAGGTGGACGCTACTTTTTATGTGGCCCCAGATTATTTTATGGTAGGTTCTAATACTAATTGGGCGAGGGTTCCTATAACACCTATGGCGGCTCAAAAAATTGCTGATGCCTATGGATGTTTTTTGCCTACACCTTCTATGGTTGACGCTATTTATAAAGCCAGTACGGTAAAATTAGCACCCGTGCCTATGTATGCATTTAGGGATAGTTCCATTACTATGTGGCAGCATCATTTAATGATAGAAGGGCAACGAAGGGGTAAAAAAGGGCTTATTAGTGGCATTAAAAAAGATGTGGTACTTAGTAATAAAGTGCTAGAGCACCAGAGGCCAAACAGGGTCGCTATTTATGGGTGGCATACACTTGATGGCAAACCTATTCAGCCAGTATATGCGGGGCATGTAAACTGGTATGTAGATTACAGCCATGGGATTCGGCTCATTGCAAAAAAAGTAAAAATAAATGGCTCTTGGGTAGATTATACTGCATTATTGGGAGCAGTTAATGAAACCAAGATGATCAGGTATTAGATTACTTTTCCGATGGTTTAAAAATATTGGAATAGTTTAAAGATGCACCGCTACTATAATTTTTATTGATGATATCAAGCTGTTGTAAGTAGAGATCTTTTAGTTTATGGGGTCCAATAATTTTTACATTCCCCATCCATCTAAATATCCAGCCAAATAATTCTCTGTTGATACCGCAATACATTTTCATGCGGTAGTTTCCATTTTTTAATCTAGTAAAAGATTGCGATGTATGCCAGTTGTAATGACTTAAAAATTCGCCGGTGATGCTAGAAAATTCTAGTTCTATATTATATAGTTCATTATCAATATTTGCTGTTAGGCCAAATCTTTTTTGTAGTTCTGCTTTAGCAATTGGAAGCATTTTTTTGTGTGCAAAAGTTTGATTGGTAATATTGTAAGCTACTATTTTTGATAAATCAATAGTTATAAATAAATTATTTTTTGCGATAAAGCCGGCTGTGTAATAAGCACCATTATGGTATACAAGTAATAGTGGCTTTAATTTAAATGGATACGTAATGTCTGATGATACATTGGTGGCATCTCCGTAAATATTGGCAATCTCAATTATTTTATTATTTGCAATCGACCAAATAATATCTTCAGACATTTGGTTAAAATCCTTGGTATATTTTCTTTCAAAAAAGTGAGAGTTAAAATTTTGTTCAAGTGGAAGTGCAGCATATTTGGTTTTGCTTAAGTGCATTATTTTTTTTGCTACGATATCTCTAAATTTATTGATTGATTCACCGCGCCCTTCTGTAATATAAGTAGTCATTGAAAGTCTACTCAATTGGTAGGAGTTTACGTCAAATCCTGTAACAGCGATAGAGATGTCGGTATAAACAAGTCGATAGGTTTTTTGATTGTGCTGCCCTGTTGTAATTTGTAATGCTTGGTTATTGCGTAAATAGTTTTTTTCGAGTTGTGTTAGGTCGTTATAGATTTGTCTGTTCGCTACTGTAAAGCCTTTTAGTGTTAGTTCTTTGCAAATGTCTTGTACGGTGCGGGGCTCAATTTCTAGCAGCTGATAAATAAAATGAAGCCTTTCTAGTTGATTCATAGTTTGCAATTTAAATGCAAACGTAATGATAATTTGTTGAATATGTAGGTGCTTATATTAGATTTGTAATAGACACCACGTCATAAATCGTACTAATCTGGGGGGAGAAGTCATTGATTTTGCGCGTGGTGTTTTTTTGTGCCCTTGTTGAAGGCATTCATTTATTTGGCTACTTGGACGAATCATTAAATTTCTGTTTTTGGTATTTTGCCGGGTCTCTTTTTTTGATAAGCCCATATACCATACCTATAAATAGTACTGTTAGGGTTAAAAAGTAATTAGTCTTTGTCTCAAGTGGAAAACTATTGTATTCTAGTACTAGGATTACAAAACTGATAGCGCTGATTAATGCAATTAATTTATCTATATACAAACGAATGATTTTCATAGGGTGGGATTAATATTTTGGTAAAAGGTCTAAATTGGAATTAGTGGCGCAAGATATTCCGCAAGCGATATTGATTGATAGAGAGCCAATACCAGGTTTTTTAGCTGCTATGCCACCAATATTTGTAATCATTAACATACTTGCACACTCACTATCCATGAAACAAGCGATATGACAATCGCTAATGCATTCTTTGGTGCATCTCCACCAACTCCTCAACTCTTCAATTGGTTCTATAATTCTTTCGGGAGGAGGCATGTCCTCATAAACCTCTTCAAATTCATTATTTGCATTTAAGGTTTCTATATTTTCATCAGGTATATATACTCTTCCATTATCAATTTGATAACCTCCTATATAATTTCCTCCAAGTGAGAATATCCTACTCTTGGTTATTTGTTCGCCTATCTTATCTACTACAATTATATAATGTAGGACCTTGGCGTCTGGGCGAACTATCGATATAAGTGCTCTTGTTAGGTGCTTGCTTGGTTGTAGCAAGGTATGGAAAAATTGCCCAGGGCCAGGATTAACCAATTTGGTACTTGTAAAATCAATTTGTTTAGCAATTCCCTCATAGTTAATAATGAGTAATTGAGTTTTTGATATAAATTGCTCGAGTTTTAGTTCCGATTTTTTTTCTACTTTTTTACAGCTTATTGATAGGTAAAAAATAGAAATGGCAAAAAAAAGTGATTTAAGAATAGTGTATCTGTGTAACATGTTATTGATTTTATAGAGATTTATCTTGTAGAGTTATTTTACATTAGTTCATTGTAGTTTATCCCCTTTTTCTACTTTCAATTCATGTATTCTATAAGGTATGGTTAAAACAAGAATTTTCAACATTAAATTTCAACATCACATAATGATCAAATTAGATTTGTATTGATTTAACATCTGTAATTACTCAAAAAAATTATTGCGGGAAATACATGTGGCTTGTATTCGTTTGAGTTAGATTGTAATTGTCATGAAAACACTATCGCATAGTCAATCAGTCATTCTAGCTTTTATTCTTACAGGCTTTTTATTGCTTACAGGTTATGTAAGAGATCAAGTTGTTGGTCAAAATTCAAAGCTTTGGATTAGTTTGGCTTCAACTACCATTTTAGCCATGTCTTTAGTAATTAGCCTATACATTAAAGAAAAGCAGTTAGAAAAGCCCGATTACAAAAAGTACTTTTTCTCTACGTTTTTTATCTTTTTGTTTATTCTGGTTGCAGTTATTTTGCGTAAATAATCGGATTGGGCTGGGCAAGGACTGTTAGCCCTGAACTTTGCCAGTCCTGTCGTCCGTCATCCGCCAGGACTGTTAGCCTGCGGCTAACTTCCTGCCGCATTGAACTAACCCAAAGGCTTTTAACAAACCGCTTCGCGGCTTGTTACCTTTTTTAACCCTCATCCGCTCAGTCAAGCAAGCTTGCTTCGCGTCTTCGCATTAAAAAAGGCCCAACACTTCGTGTTGAGCCTTTGTGGTCCCGCCAGGAATCGAACCTGGATCTAAAGTTTAGGAAACTTCTATTCTATCCATTGAACTACGGGACCATCCCTAAAAGGGTAGCAAAAATAATAGATAATCCCGTACCGCCACAAAATGCTTGTGGGTTGGCCGCTTTTCATAAAACCAATGTATCTTAGCGGCTCAAATTTAAAGGGATGCAATTCTATAATATCATCATCAAATACCGTTTTTGGCTAAGCTTATTGCTATTAGTGTTAGGCCTTGGGTTAAATTTTACCGGAACTGGTTTTTGGCCAACTTTCCCTATATACCTTGTTTTTGTCATTGGTATTTTAAGCCATTTCTTTATCGGACCACTTCGTTTGATTCAAGAGCCAATGGAGCAGGGAAATGTGGAAGAGGTAGAAAAAATATTAAAATCTGTTTGGTTTCCGGGTTTACTATATAAGCCTGTACGATCTACGTATTATACCATCAAAGGAAATTTAGCGATGATGTCGCAAGATTTTGATAGTGCCGAAAAGCACTTAAAAATGAGTAATGATTTAGGCTCACCTATGCCAGAAGCAGAAGGCGCAAATAAATTACAATTGGGTATGATGGCGATGCAAAAAGGGGATCTTAAGCAAGGTGAATCTTATATCAGATCTGCTATCAGACTTGGTATTCCTGACAAAGAAAGTGAAGCGGTTGCCTACTTAACCATGTGTCAAATTTTTATCAATAAGCGTGAGTTTAGAGCTGCTAAAGATTTTTTCAGAAAAGCAAAAGCTTGTAAGCCAACTACCAAACAAGTGCTTGATCAGGTTAAAGAAATAGAAAAATATATTTCTAGAATGCCTGGTTAATTGCATCCGCTATTATCCATGTTAGACATTCAAAAAGTTACTACAGAGGGTCCTGCTTTAGAAAGTATTAAATCACTTTTTAAAGCCTATTTGGGGGAGCTCAATGAGGATCTTTGTTTTCAATCTTTTGATACAGAAATCGATAATCCTTTATACAAATACAGCGCGCCGGTAGGCGCGCTTTTTATTGCATCCTATAATGCTATACCTGTTGGCTGTATTGCGTTACAGCCCTTGCAAGAACCGCAAACCTGCGAAATGAAAAGGTTGTATGTAGATCCCGAGTATCGAAATTTAAAAATAGGAGATGCACTCGTAAAAGCGTTATTACAAGAAGCGCATTCACTTGGCTATACCACCATGAAATTAGATACCTTAGAAAGATTGCAAGCTGCAATAAAACTGTATCTAAAATTTGGATTTGAAACGGTAACGGCGTACTACGATAATCCGCTACCTAGTGTTGTGTACATGCAAAAAAAATTATAATCTTCCTTCGATTACATCTTCTATCACGCGAGCAAAATGCAAATGTTCGAGTGCGTGTACTTTAGTTGCGAGTGTGTTGGGTGTATCAGTTGCATCAACTGTGCAAGTAGCTTGAAATAAATGTTCGCCTTCGTCGTAATGTGCATTCACATAATGAATTGTAATACCTGATTCTTTTTCATTAGCGGCAATCACTGCTTCGTGCACGCGTGAACCGTACATGCCTTTGCCACCAAATTTTGGAAGTAGTGACGGATGAATATTAATCATGTGTCGTGGAAAAGCGTTTAAAAAGGCTTCCGGCATTTTCCATAAAAATCCTGCGAGTATGATAAAATCAATTTCATATTTAGAAAGTTCTTTCACGTAGGCGTTACCCTGTTCAAAATCTTTCTTTTCTATCATAAGTACAGGTACATCATTGTCAGCGGCGATTTGTAAAACCCCTGCACCTGGTTTATTGCAAACGATGAGCGATACCCGAATGGATGGGTGACCCTTAAAGTGTTCTATAATTTTTTGGGCATTGGAGCCAGCGCCTGAGGCAAATAGGGCCAAATTGCGTTTTTTGATGCTAAAACTCCCATTTTGAGGTTTTGGGGCCTTGCTAGACACTCCAAAAATGGTTTGGCTCATTTTTCGGAGATAATTTCTGAAAAATCCAAATTGTCCGAGTGGGATGCTTATAACGATGACACAAAGGGGCCATAATAAGCACATTAAAACAATATATAATGTGTAATAAAACAAGCCAGATTCAAGCCCAGTAAGGCTCAAAAGCTTTCTGCCTAGGTACCCGCAGCTACTCCCGCCAATGGCAAAAGTGCTAAAAACAAGTACAAAAGAAGTCCAACTTAATTTCCATTTTTCCTTCAATCGCTTAAACATGGGTCAAAATTGCATAAAAAAGCCGACAAATACTTGAAAGTCAATCTTGTCTTAGACAAAAAAAAGTGAGATAGTATTCGCTATTGTCAGCTTCCTGTCATATTTTTGCGCGCAATTAAGGATATTTTTCCACCTATAGAATTCGTTTGTGTATATGACATCTTTTAGAAGCAACACAAGTCGCATCGTCAAGAACTGCTTTTTTAGTGCAGTTTTCTTGTTGGGCATATTAGTTACAAATACCGTTACCGCCCAAGACGGCAAAACCTTGTTTAATACCAATTGTGCTTCCTGTCATCAGGTGCATAAAAACTCTACAGGCCCTGCGCTTGCTGGGGTTGAAGGCCGTTGGGAAACAAAAGAAAAGCTATATTCTTGGATCAGGAATAGTGCTGCCTTTTTAAAAACAGGTGACGCGTATGCGAATAAATTATACCTCGAGTATAACAAAACCGCAATGAATCAATTCCCAAATTTAAAAGATGAGGAAATTGATGCCATTTTAAAGTATGTAGCTTCTGTACCTGCCCCAGGTACTGCCGCACCAGGTGCAGCTGCAGCAGGTGCGCCAGCTGAAGATGATAATTCTTTATTGTTTGGTATTTTATCACTCGTTTTAGCAGGAGTAGCCGTTATTTTACTGCAAGTTAATGCGGGATTAAAAAAACTGTCTGATGCCCGTGAAGGACATGCTCCAGAAGTGCCTGTGCCGTTTTTTAGAAATAAAAGATACCTCGCATTTTTAGCAGTTGTGTTTTTTGTTTTTGGTGGTTACCAAGTTTCAAAAAGTGCAATGGGATCAGGTAGAAGTAAAGACTACCAACCGGTTCAGCCAATTTATTATTCTCACAAAGTACACGCTGGTATTAACCAAATTAACTGTCAATACTGTCATACGGGTGTTTACCAAGGCAAACAAGCAACATTACCTTCTGTAAACGTTTGTATGAACTGTCACATGGCCATTAACGAGTACAAAGGTGAAAAAATGTTTACCGAAGATGGTGAAGAAGTAAACGGTACACAAGAAATTGAAAAATTATACAAATACGCAGGTTTTGAACCAGGTAAGCCTTGGGATCCTTCAAAAGCAAAACCAATTGAGTGGGTACGTATCCACAATTTACCGGATCACGTTTATTTCAACCACGCACAACACGTAAAAGCAGGTCAAGTGGCTTGTCAAACATGTCATGGCGAAATCCAAAAAATGGGTGAAGTAAAACAACAAAATGACCTTAGCATGGGCTGGTGTATTAATTGTCACCGCGAAACAAAGGTTCAGTTTAAAGACAACGGTTTCTACAGCATCTACGAAAAATACCACCAAGATTTAAAATCTGGAAAAATGGATAGCACCAAAGGTGTTACTGTAGAAAGCATTGGTGGTACTGAGTGTCAAAAGTGTCACTATTAATATAACATTATACCCGATAATAAATATATCATGGAGCAAAAAAAGTACTGGCAAAGTTTTGGAGAAAAAAATCAGTCTACTGCTTACAATCAAGATGTAAAAGATGAGTTCAAAGAAGAACTTCCTTTTGTTGAAGACGAAAGCAAAGGATTTCTCGAAACTGCTGCACCCCGCAGAGACTTTTTAAAATATGTAGGTTTTAGCACTGCAGCAGCCGCTGTTGCAGCAAGCTGTGAAATGCCTATTAAAAAAGCTATTCCGTTTGCAAACAAACCAGAAGATATTGTACCAGGTATTGCAAATTATTATGCAACAACCTATGTACAGGATGGTGATGCAGTAAGCGTTGTAGCAAAAGTGCGTGAT
Source organism: Sediminibacterium ginsengisoli (assembly GCA_945873615.1). Taxonomy (GTDB): domain Bacteria; phylum Bacteroidota; class Bacteroidia; order Chitinophagales; family Chitinophagaceae; genus Sediminibacterium; species Sediminibacterium ginsengisoli_E. Next base: position 403,522 of record CAMCDT010000001.1, read on the forward strand.
GGTCGTCCAATTAAAATTGAGGGTAACGATTTATGCCCTGTAACTAAAGGTGGTACTTCTGCACGTGTGCAAGCGTCAGTATTAGATTTATATGATACTGCACGTTTACGTTTCCCTACAATTGATGGTAAAGAAGTAACTTTTGAAGCGGCTGATAAAGCTGTTGCTGCTTCTATTGGTGGTAATGTTGTAGTGTTATCAAGCACCATTACTTCTCCAACAAGTAAAGAAGTGATTGCTCAATTTTTAGCAAAATATCCTGGTAGCAAACACGTTACATATGACGCTGTTTCCTACAGTGCTTTAATCGAAGCAAATGCTGCAACAAATGGTGTAGCTGCTATTCCTGATTACCATTTCGAAAATGCAAAAGCGATTGTTAGCTTAGGTGCCGATTTCTTAGGTACTTGGTTAAGTCCTGTTGCTTTTTCTAAGCAATATGCAACTGGTAAAAAAATCAACGAAAAAAATCCTAGCATGAGTAAGCACATACACTTCGAAAGTGTAGCGAGTCTTACGGGTTCAAATGCGGATGAAAAATATTTACACCGTCCTTCTGAAACAGGTGCTATTGCAGCTGCTTTATTAAGTGCTGTTAATGGTGGTGGTGTTACAGGAATTTCGGATGCTACAATTAAAGCAGGTATCCAAAATGCTGCAAAAACTTTATTAGAAAACAAAGGCGCTGCGCTTGTAGTTGCTGGAAGCAATGATGTGAATATTCAAATCATTGTAAATGCAATCAACAATGCGGTAGGTGCAGGTGGTTCTACCATTAACTGGGCTGCTCGTAACAATACTCGCGCTGGTGTTGATGCAAACTTTGTTCAACTCGTTAAAGACATGAACGCAGGTAGCGTTGGTACTTTAATTTTAGTGGGTGCAAATCCTGCATATTCTTGGCATGATGCTGCTGGTTTTACAGCAGGTCTTGCAAAAGTTAAAACCACTGTATCATTTGCTAGCAAGCTAGACGAAACAGCAGTGCTTTGTAAATTTGTTTTACCAGATCATCACTACCTAGAAAGCTGGGGTGATGCAGAACCGGTTTCTGGACACGTTTCATTTATTCAACCTACCATATATCCTTTATTTAAAACACGTCAGTGGCAAGACAGCTTACTAAAATGGAGTGGCAACGCTTCAGATTATTTAGCGTTCTTAAAAACCAGTTGGTCTGCTAAATTAGGTGGTGTTATAGGTTGGGATAAAGCATTACAAGATGGTGTACTAGCTACCACACCTACTGCTTTTAGTGCAGGAAGTTTTTCTAGCGCAGCAGTTGCAAATGCAGTTACTGCAGCAACTTCAGCTAAAAAAGGTGGTGCATTAGAATTAGTGTTGTATGAAAAAGTTGGTATCGGTGCTGGACAAGGCGCTTCTAACCCATGGTTACAAGAATTACCGGATCCAGTAACTCGTGCAACTTGGGATAACTACGTTATTGTTTCACCTGCACTTGCAAGAACATTATTAAAAATTGATTTAAATAACGGCGGTCAAGCAGATGCTTACGAAGTAAATCCTCCAAAGCCAGTTGTTAAAGTTACAGTTGGTGGTAAGATAATCGAACTTCCAGTATTAATTATTCCGGGTACACACCCTGAAACTATTGGTATTGCAGTAGGTTATGGCCGTTCAGAAAATATTGGTAAAGCAGCAAACGGCGTAGGTAGAAATGCGTTTGGTTTGGCTTCTTTACAAGGCAATAACATTTCATACGTAAACACAAGTGTTGAAGTGGTTGCAACTGGCGAAAAATATCCAGTAGCATTAACACAAACACATAGCCGTTACGATACCGAGCAAGGTAACCGTACCGAAGTAATGAAAGAGTTAACACTTGCTGCGTACAAACATCATCCTACAGAAATTCGTGAAGAGCGTGCACATGAATTGAAAGGTCAAATATCTGGCGGTGAAAAATTAAGCAACGAAGAAGTACTTCAAAAGTTTGAAGGTGCTGGAACTTTATATCCAGTATACGATAGACCAGGAATCAAATGGGGTATGAGCGTTGATTTAAATGCTTGTACTGGTTGTGGTGCTTGTGTGGTTGCATGTAATGCAGAAAACAACGTTTCAGTTGTTGGTAAACCAGAAGTACTACGTGGTCATGAAATGCATTGGTTACGTATTGACCGTTATTACAGCGGTGATATGGATAATCCAAATGTAGTATTCCAACCACTTATGTGTCAGCATTGTGATAACGCTCCTTGTGAAAACGTTTGTCCAGTAGCTGCAACCAACCATAGCTCAGAAGGCTTAAACCAAATGACCTATAACAGATGTATCGGTACACGTTATTGCGCAAATAACTGTCCTTATAAAGTACGTCGTTTTAACTGGGCAGATTACACAGGTGCGGATAGCTTTGGTGATAACCAAACTGGTCACGTAAATGATGTAGTGTTAAACATGAATGACGACCTTACACGTATGGTGTTAAACCCAGATGTTACTGTTCGTTCTCGTGGTGTTATTGAAAAATGTTCTTTCTGCGTACAACGTTTACAAGAAGGAAAATTAAAAGCGAAAAAAGATTCTCGTCCTTTAGAAGATACAGATGTAAAAGTTGCTTGTCAACAAGCTTGTCCTACAGAAGCTATTACGTTTGGTAATGCTAATAGTAAGCACTCTGCAATTACTAAAGTTCGTTTAGACAATCCTAATCGTAGCTTCTATGTACTAGAGCAGTTACACGTTTTACCTGGCGTTACATACTTAGCTAAAGTGCGTAACACCGACGAAAAACATGAAGGTGCTAAACACGAAGAAGCAAAACACGAAGAGAAAAAAGCATAATTAAAATAATTGAAATAGAATAAGATGCATTTAAAGTACGAATCACAACTTAGGGAACCATTGGTTAGTGGTAATAAAAATTACCGCCAAGTAACCGAAGACATTGTTCGCCCTATCGAAGCCAAACCAACAAGGTTATGGTACATCGGATTCTTCATTGCTGTTGCACTTTTATTATTTGGTGTATACAGTGTGTACCGTGAGGTTACTTATGGTATTGGAGAGTGGAACTTGAACAAAACAGTGGGTTGGGGATGGGATATCACCAACTTCGTATGGTGGGTAGGTATTGGTCACGCTGGTACCCTTATCTCAGCAATCTTACTTTTATTCCGTCAAGGATGGAGAACAGGTGTAAACCGTGCTGCAGAAGCGATGACTATTTTCGCTGTAATGTGTGCGGGTCAGTTCCCTATCTTCCATATGGGTCGTGTATGGATGGCATTCTTTGTACTTCCTTACCCTAACACACGTGGTCCATTATGGGTGAATTTTAACTCACCACTTTTATGGGACGTATTTGCAATCTCTACTTATTTCACCGTATCATTATTATTCTGGTATTCTGGTTTAATTCCGGATTTTGCAACTGTTCGTGATAGAGCTTTCACAAAATTACGTAAGCGTTTATATGGCCTTGCTTCATTTGGTTGGACAGGTTCTACCAAGCACTGGCAGCGTCATGAAAGTTTATCTTTAGTACTTGCAGGTTTATCTACACCACTTGTATTATCGGTACACACAATTGTATCTTTTGACTTCGCTACTTCAGTAATTCCTGGTTGGCATACTACTATCTTCCCTCCGTACTTCGTTGCGGGTGCAATCTTCTCTGGTTTTGCGATGGTGCAAACCCTTATGATCATTGTACGTAAAGTATTTGCAATGGAAGATTATGTGACACTAGGTCACATCGAAGCCATGAATAAAGTAATTGTACTTACAGGTTCTATTGTAGGTATCGCTTACTTAACAGAATTATTTATGGGTTGGTACTCTCAAAATAAATATGAAGGCTATACATTCTGGTATTCTCGTGCTTATTTATTTAGCCCTTATGGTTGGAGCTACTGGGGTATGATGGCTTGTAACGTATTAAGCCCTCAAATTTTCTGGTCTCGCAAAATGAGAAGAAATGTTTTTGTAACATTCTTCATGAGTATCATTGTTAACATTGGTATGTGGTTTGAGCGTTTCGTAATTATCGTAACGTCTTTATATAGAGATTATTTACCGTCTAGCTGGTCTGTGTATTACAGCCCTACTATTTGGGAAATTGGCTTCTATGCAGGAACCTTCGGATTGTTCTTTACCTGTTTCTTCCTCTTTGCTAAATACTTCCCAGTAATCGCAATTGCGGAAATTAAATATGTATTAAAAACAAGCGGCGATGGTTACAAAGAGCAAATGAGTGCGATTGAAGCGCAACCATTAGAGGAATTTGTTAAAGACCAAACCCATCATCACTAATCATTTACGTTGAACAAACGATAAAATAGAACACATGGCAAAAAAGAAATTTGTAGTAGGCTGTTTTGAGGATGAAGCGGTGCTTTTTCCAGCAGTTAAAAAAGTGCGTGCTGCAGGATATAAAATTCATGACGTGTACACACCATTTGCGGTACATGGTCTAGATCATGCAATGGGCTTAAGAGAAACAAGTCTTCACACAGCAGGATTTATTTATGGTATTACAGGTACTACAACGGCCCTTAGTACTATTAGCTGGATCTTTACAAAAGATTGGCCTTTAAACATTGGTGGTAAGCCACACTTTGCTTTACCAGCATGGATTCCAATCATGTTTGAGTTGACTGTACTTTTTGCAGCGGTAGGAATGGTCTTAACCTTTTGCTACTTATGTCAATTAGCACCAGGTGTTAAAAAGCATCATTTCCACGCACGTGCTACCGACGATTTATTTGTTATGGCTATTGAGTGTACGGATACTACCAACACAGACGACTTACAAGCATTTTTACAAAGCAACGGCGCTATCGAATTAAGCGTTCAAGTTGCCGAAGAAGGATGGTGGTTTGGTCGTTACGACAACGAAGATGTTCCTTTTCAAAATAAAGAAATTGTTGCAGCATAAATTATTGAATAGAAATCCGATGAAGAAATTATCTATCATACTCGTTCTTGCCATCACTGCTATCATTAGCAGCTGTAATGGTGTTAAGCGTGAACCAGGTTCTATCTATATGCCAGATATGGCGTATAGCCGTGCCTATGAAAGTTACGCAGACCATAGTAACCTAACTGAAAAAGGGATCAACTACACCGCCATGCCTGTAGCAGGAACATTAGCGCGTGGAGCTGAAATGCCTTTTCATATCGAAAAAGATGCGGCAGGTGATACCACCAATTATTACGCGTCTCGTGCTGTAAAAAATCCAATCGATTCTTTATCTAAAACAGATAATGATGAAGCGGAGCGTTTATACCTGATCAACTGTGGTATCTGTCATGGATCTAAGTTAGATGGTAACGGTCCATTATGGAAAAATGGTGATGGTCCTTATCCTTCTGCACCAAAAAATTTAGTAGCAGATCCAATTGTATCTGTAATGCCAGAAGGACAAATGTTTTATTCAGTTACCTACGGTAAAAACTTAATGGGTGCGTATGCTGCTCAGTTAAATCGTAAGCAACGTTGGATGGTTATCAAGTATGTAAAAAACAAGCAATTGGCTGCAAAAGCTGCTAAATAAAAATTTTTTAAAAGAGTAAAGATGGCTTCTATCAAAATGCAATTTGAGGTACCTGCAAAGATGAAAACATGGTCACTAGCATTAATTGCTGTTGGTCTTGTTGCTTTGGTAACAGGTTTAGTGACCAAAGGTTTTAGTGCAGATGAACATGAGCAAACTCAGTTTTGGGGAACACTTATGTACAACAGTATTTTCTGGACTTTGGTGTGTAACGCTGCAATGTTTTTCATTGGCGTAACAACAATGGCAATGGGAGGTTTCCAACAATCATTCCGCAGGGTTCCTGAGGCAATCTCTACTATGGTGCCAATTTTTGGTGCTATTACTTTTGCTATTTTAATGTATGTAATTTTTGGCCACAAGCACCATATCTACCATTGGTTAGATACGGAAGCTGTTGCTAACGATCCTATCTTAAAAGGGAAAGCTGGATTTTTAAATCCTGTATTCTTTGTTATCTGGACTACCCTTACTATTGGTTTGTGGAGTTTGTTTGGATGGCGCATTCGTAAGCTTAATGAGCAAGCGGATGGTGAGCCAATGACTGCAGAAGAAGGTGCAACTTTTATTTATAAGAACACGGTACGTGCTGCTACCTTTTTAGTGTGGTTTGGTTTAACAGTAGGTTCTACAATTCCTTGGTTATGGATGATGAGTATTGATCCACATTGGTACTCTACTATGTATAGCTGGTACACATTTGCAAGTTCATTTGTGTCTGGTATGAGCCTTATTGCACTTTGGGTAATTTATCTAAAAAACAAAGGTTATTTGGAGTTAACTACACAAGAGCACTTACACGATATTGGTAAGTTTATGTTTGCCTTTTCTGTGTTCTGGACGTATTTATGGTTCTCTCAGTACATGCTTATTTGGTATGCAAATATTCCTGAAGAAACTGTTTACTTTAAGCATAGAGTGCAAGGTCCATACAAAGGCATTTTCTTCTTAAATCTTATTATCAATTTCCTTTGTCCATTAATCATATTAATGAAGCGTTCAGCAAAAAGAAACTATACCCTAGTTGCTTTTATGGCCGTATTAATTTTATTTGGTCACTGGATAGATTTTTACCAAATGGTCATGGGTTCTTTATCTAAAGAGCACGTAACACTTGGTTGGTTAGACTTTGGTATTTTAAGTTTATTTGTGGGTCTTATGATTTTCTTTGTGAGCCGTGCGTTAGCAAGCAAGCCGCTGATTCCAAAGAGTCATCCATTCTTAAAGGAAAGTATCATACACCAAGTATAATTATTTAGAAGATTAATATTAGAATCAATAAAATATTGATAGCATTATGACAATTTTTTTAACAATAGCCGTAGTAGTTCTCGTTTTTGTAGTCGTATTTCAGATTGCAAAAGCAAGCGAGTATGTATCTGTATTAAAAGGTGAAGAAGTAAGTCGTAAACAAAGCAACAAAATCAATGGTTATTTGATGGTTGTATTTTTAGTTTTAGGCTTGGTAGGTGTTTGGTATTGCAACGAATTGTTGTTTGATAAAACATTACTTGCGCATGACAGCGCCAGTGTTGAAGGTGCAAGAGTGGACAGCATGCTATGGGTTACATTAGCCATTTCTGGTATCGCGTTCATAGCAACTCAGGTTCTACTTTTTGTTTTCGCTTACAAATACCAAGAAAATCCAAATCGAAAAGTAGTATTCTTTGCGCACAGTACTAAACTAGAATTAATTTGGACTATTATACCTGCCATCACACTTACTATCCTAGTGGTAATTGGTCTTCGTAACTGGTTCTTGTTTACCGGAGAGGCTCCAAAAAATGCAATGATTGTAGAAGTTACCGGCAAGCAATTTGGTTGGATTTACCGTTACCCAGGAAAGGATGGTTCTTTTGGTAAAAAATATTATAAAAATATTGACAACGCTAGTAACAGTTTAGGTTTAATATGGGATGATGAATTAGCGCAAGATGATATCGTAATGGAACAAACTGTTTACCTGATTAAAGGCAAACCTGTTAAGTTTATTTTAGGATCACGTGATGTAATTCATGATGTTGGTTTATCTCATTTCAGATTAAAAATGGATGCGGTACCTGGTATCCCTACCACAATGTGGTTTACACCAAAGTATACTACCAATGAAATGAAGGAGCTTACAGGCAATCCAAATTTTGTGTATGAAATTTCTTGTGATCAGTTATGTGGTAATGGACACTACTCAATGAAAGGGATTATTGAAGTGGTAGATCAAGAAGAATTTGATGCAATCATGGCTAAACAAAAGCCTTACTACTATACTGCATTTCCTGAAAAGGATCCAAGTGCAGCACCTGCAGACACAACAGTAGTAGCAGCAGTGGTTAAATAATAAATTAGACAAACAAACAACGAATTAACTTTTTTAAATAAATAGGTATGAGTCACGAAGCAGTTTTACATGGAGATGCACATGGACATGATGATCACGGTCATCACGAACACCATGATACTTTCTTATCTAAATACGTTTTTAGCATGGACCACAAAATGATCGCGAAGCAATTCTTGATCACGGGTATGGTGTGGGCTGTGTTGGGTGGTTTAATGAGTGTACTATTTCGTTTGCAACTTGGGTATCCAGATTCAACCTTCCCTTTCCTAGAAGATCTTTTAGGTAAATGGGCTAAGGGTGGTCGTATCACTCCAGAAGCTTACTATGCACTTGTAACAACACACGGTACAGTACTTGTATTCTTTGTATTAACAGCGGGTTTGTCTGGTACATTTGCCAACTTCTTGATTCCACTTCAAATTGGTGCACGTGACATGGCGTCTCCTTTTATGAATATGCTTAGCTACTGGTTTTTCTTTGCAGCGAGCATTGTGATGTTGTCTTCTATGTTTGTTGAAACTGGCCCTTTTAGTGGTGGTTGGGTAGCATATCCTCCATTATCTGCACTTGGTGACGCGTCACCGGGTTCTAAAACAGGTATGGATTTATGGTTGATTTCTATGTCACTTTTTGTGGTATCTTCTTTATTAGGAGGTCTAAACTACATTGCAACCATTTTAAACATGCGTACAAAAGGTATGAGCATGACGCGTTTACCTTTAACCATTTGGGCTTTATTCTTTACAGCAGTACTTGGGGTATTATCTTTCCCAGTATTATTTTCTGGTTTTATCTTATTGATTTTTGATAGAAACTTTGGAACAAGCTTTTATTTATCAGACATATTTGTAAATGGTGTAGGCGCTTTACCTAATGAAGGTGGTTCTGCTATTTTATACCAACACTTATTCTGGTTCCTCGGTCACCCAGAGGTATACATCATTTTGTTACCAGCACTAGGGATGGTTTCTGAAATCATATCTGTGAATTCAAGAAAACCAATTTTTGGATACATGGCGATGGTAGGGTCACTTTTTGCTATTGCTGTACTTGCCTTTTTGGTTTGGGCGCACCACATGTTTGTGACTGGTCTTAATCCATTCCTCGGATCAGTGTTTGTACTATTAACTTTATTAATTGCGGTTCCTTCTGTAATTAAAGTATTTAACTGGTTAACTACTTTATGGAAAGGTAGTATCCGTTTTACCCCTGCTATGTTGTTTGCAATTGGTTTTGTAAGCTTATTTATTTCTGGTGGTTTAACGGGTATCTGGTTAGGAAACTCTGCACTCGATATTCACTTACACGATACATACTTTGTAATTGCACACTTCCATATTGTAATGGGTGTAGCATCTATGTTTGGTATGTATGCGGGTATCTACCACTGGTTCCCTAAAATGTATGGCAAGCAGTTAAACAACACCCTTGGATATATCCACTTCTGGGTAACCATTGCTGGTGCTTATATGATTTTCTGGCCAATGCACTATGAAGGTTTAGCGGGTATGCCACGTCGTTACTACGATTTTAGTATTTGGGAAAGCTTCAAGCAATTTGGTGAGCTTAATAAGTTCATCAGTTTGATTTCTATAATAGTATTTATGGTTCAATTGTCTTTCTTGTTCAATTTCTTCTATTCTATTTTCAAGGGTAGAAAATTAACAGATCCTAATCCTTGGAAATCAAACACATTAGAGTGGACGACTCCAATTAATCCGGGTCATGGCAATTGGGTAGGTGAAATTCCTGAAGTTCACCGTTGGGCATATGATTATAGTAAAGACGATGTAGATTTCATACCACAAACTACACCTGTTGGAGCAGACGAAAGTCAGCACTAAAATGGAAAACGAAACCTACCGTTCTAATTCTTTTGCTAACAAGGCTAAAGATTATTACCAGCTAATTAAATTTACGCTGAGTTTTACGGTTGTGTTTTCTTGTGTCGTTTGTTACTTACTCGCTCCAAATGTAAAAGAATTTGATTGGTGGATGATTGCGATTTTGTTTCTAGCAGGAATGCTGGTTACAGGAAGCGCAAACGCCATTAATCAGGCTGTAGAAAAAGATACAGATGCTCTAATGAAGCGAACAGGTTCAAGACCTGTTGCTGCTGGAAGAATGACACAAACCGAAGCCTACACATTTGCAGTGATTGCTGGTCTTGTGGGTGTTGGAATGATGTGGTACTTCTTTAATTTATCATCGGCTCTTTTATCTGCGTTTAGTTTGTTCTTGTATGCTTTTATTTATACGCCACTAAAAAAAATCAATTCCATTGCGGTGTTGGTGGGTGCCTTACCTGGCGCACTACCTTGTTTGATTGGATGGGTTGCAGGAAATGATGATTTTAGTTTAGGCGGATGGATATATTTTGGTATTCAGTTTTTATGGCAGTTTCCGCATTTTTGGGCAATTGCCTGGGTGGCACATGAAGATTATAGCAAGGCCGGATTTAAGTTGTTGCCCGCTGATAAGGGTCCAACTAAATTTACGGCGATACAGGGTGTCATGTATTCGGTGCTGATGATTCCAGTGGGTTTACTACCTTATTATTTTGGTTACACTGGTATTGTAAGTGCGATTGTAGTGATGGTTTGTAATGTGTTTATGGTGGTACAAAGTATTAGGCTGTACCAGCAAATGGATGTTAAAGCGGCAAGACGCGTCATGTTTAGTAGTTACATTTATTTACCCATTGTGCTACTTGCATTGTTGGCCGGCAAAAATTAAAGACTAAAATAAAATATATGTCTACAGTTAGTACATCAACAGAAAAGCAAAGAATTCACCCACAAAAATTTTTGATGTGGGCGGCCATTGGCAGCATTGTAATGATGTTTGCTGGATTAACGAGCGCTTATATTGTTAAAAAGAACCAGGGTAATTGGTTGGTTATTGAACTACCTGTTATGTTTTGGTATTCTACCGGCGTAATTCTAGCAACTAGTATTACCATGTGGTTAGCTAGTGCTGCTATAAAGGCAGGGAAAACAATAAATTACAAGTTATTTATCACGCTAACCTCTATACTAGGTATTATTTTTATGTCGCTTCAGTGGGATGGCTTTAAAGACCTTGAGTTAAGGGGTTTTGCGCTTATTGGTCCTCAAAGTAACTCAGCATCTTCCTTTTTATTCATCATTACGGGCCTTCACATGCTCCACGTACTAGGTGGGGTGGTAGCGCTTTTTGTTTTGTTTTTTAGGGCCATTTTTATCAAATCTAGTCAAATCAACATTGTTCCGGTTCAAATTGTAGCTACTTACTGGCATTTTGTAGATATTCTTTGGATTTACTTATTTATATTTTACAATCTGATCGCTTAATTCAAATAAAAAGTTACCCAGAAATCGTCTTTTTTGACTGATAGCCAATATTTTTGCAACGAAATTTTTAATAAGACATGTCAACAGCAACAGTAGAAACAACAAAGTCTTGGAGTGGTGGAAAAAGCCCATTTAACGTCGAGTACGGTAAATTAATGATGTGGTATTTCTTAATGAGTGATGCCTTTACATTTGGTGCTTTTCTAATCTCTTATGGTACCATTCGTTTTTCAACCAATGGATGGCCTGACCCTAACGTCGTATTCAAAAGTTTCCCATTTGCGCCAGAAGGAGCCAACGCGCCACTTGTGTTTGTGTCTGTGATGACATTTATTTTGATTGTTAGTTCCGTAACCATGGTACTTGCTGTAAAAGCAGGTCAAGAAATGGATAAAAAATCGGTAGTTAAATACATGATTTGGACCATCATTGGTGGTATTGCATTTTTGAGCTGTCAAGCTTGGGAGTGGAATCACTTACACCATGAAGGTGCATGGTGGGGTCGCAATCCATTTATCAATGCTGATGGAACTGCATCTTCTACCAACTTTACCAATTACTTTTTTACCATTACTGGTTTCCACGGTTTCCACGTATTTACTGGGGTTGTTATCAATATTATCATGCTTATCATGACGCTCCTAGATAAATTTGAACAACGTGGTCATTACCTAATGATTGAAAAAGCTGGATTATACTGGCACTTTGTAGATTTAGTATGGGTATTTGTATTCACTTGCTTCTACCTAGTATAATTTATTATTTCAACAACATTAATTTAGAACCTGATGTCACATACTGTTCAACACGAAGAAAACCACGGAACTGGTGAAATTAAAAAAGTTACCATCATCTTATCTGTATTAACCATTATTGAATTAATACTTGGATTTTGGATGATTGGTATCACATCTGAAGCTTTAAGACTTGCTATCAAAGGCACTATCATTATTTTGATGATGGCTAAGGCGTTTTATATCGTTGCTTATTTCATGCACTTAAAGCATGAATTAAAAAACCTTATCATGACCATTGTTGTACCTCTAGGTCTTTTTGTTTGGTTTATCATTGCGTTTTTATACGATGGTAATTCTTTCAGAAACTTACGCAACACTTACGACCCTTACTTTAAAGAGCGTTCTGAAATTAAAGTAGAACAAAAAGCACATGGTGAACACGGAGCTGCAGGGCATGGTGCAGGAGCATCTCACGAAGCTGCGGCAGATACCACTGCACACGCTAAAGATACTGTGGGGGTTCAGAACAATCACTAAAGCAATTTGTTTATAATATAGTTAAAACCACCGACCTTTGTTTGGTGGTTTTTTTATACCAACCGTTTTACCATGAGTAAAAATTCAATTTTAGGTTTATTAATCGCTTTAGGGCTACCTGTGGCTTGCTATTTATGGCTAAAGTCTGCAAGTGAAAACGCTGTGCATATGCCCCGCAAATACCTGCTAGACACGGTTGTTACAAAGGTCGAAAATGGCAAAGAAGTAACGGATAGTATTTGGCATAAAACGGCCAATATTACGCTTGTGAATCAACTAGGCGATACGGTTAGTCTTTACGATAAGAGCTCTAAAATAATGGTGGTAGATTATATTTTTACAAGTTGTAGAAGTATATGCCCTAAGCTCACTTTTAACATGCAAAAGTTGCAGCACTCTTTTAAGCTGGGTGGCAATGTGCGCAAAAAAATTGATACTGCTGTTGTTCAGTTCGTTTCGTTTACCGTAGATCCAGAGCGTGACTCTGTTCCGGTGCTAAAAAATTATGCCGATATTTTTGGAGCCAATCATGACAACTGGTGGTTTTTAACCGGCAACAAAGACAGTATTTACAAATTTGCTTTTGAAGAATTACGCGTTGATAAATTTAGCGAAGAGCCTATCAGTCCTGACTTTGTGCATACTTCTAGGTTTGTCCTACTCGACAAAGACCGTTACGTACGTGGCTATTACAATGGTCTTGATTCAAATTCGATGGCAAAACTTGCCAGAGATATTGGATTATTAATGCTCGAAAAAGACAAGAAAAATAAAGGCGCTATTTTCAGAAAAATACTTGACCTGGCTTGGCTTTGGTTGATTATTATATCTGCAATTATATTTTTTGTAGTGTATATACGTCAACACAGAAAAATTAATGGATAATTATCATTAAAAAACAATACTATGTTACAAGCATCTATTTCAAAAAACGACAAACTTGCTAAATGGCTTATTGGCATATTTTCAGTAGTCGTGTTTACGGTTGTTGTACTATTAAGTAAATTTAAATTAGATGTTGATTTAGGTTTTGACGTGCACATTTTTGCAAAAGCCAATGCAGTAATCAATACCATTATTGCTGTATTATTAGTGGCAGCACTTGTAGCTGTTAAAAATGGCAACTATCAAATGCACAAAAAAATGATGATGGCAGCGCTTGTGTTATCTGTTTTATTTTTAGTGTCGTATATCGCCCATCATTTACTGGCTGGCGAAGCTAAATTTGGGGATATTGATCATGATGGCGTATTAAATGAAGCTGAAGCAGCTACAGTAGGCTCTTTTAGAACCCTTTATTTAGTTATTTTAAGTACGCATATATTTTTAGCAGCGGTAATATTACCGTTCATTTTGTTTACGGCGTATCGTGCATTAACTGCAGAGTTTGCTACCCATAAAAAATTAGCAAAAATCACCTGGCCATTATGGTTTTATGTGGCAGTAACAGGTCCGGTAGTATACTGGTTTATTGCGCCTTATTACGCTTAATGCAGTTAGGTTTAAAAGCCTAGTTCCTTTGTAGGGTCCCAAAAATGTTTACTAAAGTCTTGAATGGTTTCATCTTTAACGATTACACCTTCCTTTTCAAGTAATTCCTGCATGCGCGTAGGTGTTTCAAAATGTGCTTTTCCACTTAACATACCATTTCTGTTCACCACTCTTTGCGCGGGTACTTTTGGTTTAATAAAATGCGCCCCATTGAGTGCATAGCCAACTGCTCTGGAACTTTGTTTGCTGCCTAGATATGCTGCAATAGCGCCGTATGTAGTTACGCGCCCTTTAGGAATAAGCCTTACCACCTGATACACCAGTTCAAAAAAACTAGGTGAATCTGCTTTATTGATTGCAGACTTTGTAGGTGTTTTTTTATTACGGCTCGTGGAATTCATGAATTTCTTTATTCAGTAGCAATTGTTTACGTGGCTCTGGTACTGCTTCGTATGCATAGGGACAGTGTCTGCAACCATGACCGCAACAGTAGCCTTTTGCTATATGATAGGCTTCTGTAAATACAAAATTACCAGAAGGATCTGTATAGTAATCTACATCTTTAATCAGGTTCTTGCTCACTTAGTAAACTTTTTAATTGCGCATCTAATGCTAGCGGCAATTCTTTGTTAATGGTAAAAGACAAATAATGAATACGGTTGCTTCCTGCAATGTCTAAACCCTCGTAATGCGTTTTTATCTGCAATTCAGGTTTGATGTTTGCGCCTGCGTATACATTGTCCATATCCTCTAACAACGGAAGTTCAAATAAGTTGATAACAAGCTTGGTAAATTGATATAAATCTGGACTATCGGTTTTTAAATGGATGATACCCCCGGGTTTTAAGATTTGCTGGTATACACGCAAAAATTTAGGGTGGGTGAGGCGCTTTTTTGCCCTAGCGCCCTTTAACTGCGGATCCGGAAAAGTGATCCAGATCTCGTCAATTTCGGTAGGGTTAAAATAATCGGACACTTTATCAATATGTGATCTAATAAATGCCACGTTTGTAAGGCCCATTTCCAGTGCATTGGTGGCACCTCTCCAAATCCGGTTGCCCTTAATGTCTATGCCTATAAAATTGCGGTTAGGGTGCATTTTTCCTAGGCCTACCGCGTATTCTCCTTTACCGCAAGCCAGTTCAAGTGTTATGGGGTTGTCGTTTTTAAAATACGCGTTCCAAGTGCCCTTGGCATTAACCGGGTATTCAAATACGTTTTCGTACCCTTTAATAGCTTCAAACCGGATTAATTTTTTCTGTCCCATGGGTGCAAAAGTAAGTCAATGCTAATATCTCTAAAAATTATTATAAATTACAATCATTAGAACATCTAAACCACGTTTTTAAAATGGCAAAGCAAAACATTTTTGATGCAATTGTAGTAGGCTCTGGAATTTCTGGAGGATGGGCTGCTAAAGAGTTAACAGAAAAAGGACTCAAAACAATTTTACTAGAAAGGGGTCGTAATGTAGAGCATATCAAAGATTATGAGGG
Organism: Sediminibacterium ginsengisoli; assembly: GCA_945873615.1. Taxonomy (GTDB): domain Bacteria; phylum Bacteroidota; class Bacteroidia; order Chitinophagales; family Chitinophagaceae; genus Sediminibacterium; species Sediminibacterium ginsengisoli_E. Next base: position 418,975 of record CAMCDT010000001.1, read on the forward strand.
TACCGAAAAAAATCCGTGGGAATTAGAACACCGAAATGGTTCGACGCAAGAAGACAAAAAAAATTCGCCCATACAAAGTAAGTGTTACGCTTACGATGAAGTTTCAAAAAAGTTTTTTGTAAATGATAATGATCATCCCTACAATCCAGTAAAACCTTTTGATTGGATTAGAGGGAATCATGTAGGAGGTCGTTCACTGATGTGGGGTCGTCAGAGTTACCGTTGGAGTGATTTAGATTTTGAAGCCAATGCAAAAGATGGTTATGGAACAGACTGGCCAATACGTTACAGTGATTTAGCGCCATGGTATAGTTACGTCGAAAAATTTGCCGGCATTAGTGGTAATAGAGATGGACTTTCGATGTTACCTGATGGTGAGTTTATGCCAGCCATGGAAATGAACTGTGTAGAACAGCTTGTTGCCAGTGAATTAAAAACAAAAATGGGTCGTCCCATGATTATTGGACGCTCTGCCAATCATACGGCTAAAATTGGAACCCGTGGTCCTTGTCAATTTAGAAACAAGTGTCATCAGGGTTGTCCATTTAGTGGTTATTTTAGTTCCAATGCGGCCACACTTCCTGCTGCTTTTGCAACGGGTAATTTGACGCTTCGTCCGGACGCTATCACTACCGAAATTTTATACGATAAAGAAACCGGCCGTGCAAAAGGCGTGCGCATCATAGATTCCAACACCAATTTAACGGAAGAGTATTATGCAAAAATTGTTTTCTTAAACGCATCTACACTAGGCACTTCACATATTTTACTCAATTCTGTTTCGGAAGTTTTTCCAGAAGGTTTTGGTAATAGTAGTTTGCAAGTAGGACGTAATTTAATGGATCATCATTATGGTGTAGGTGCTTCTGGTACCTACGAAGGATTTTTAGATAAGTATACTTATGGCCGACGTCCAAATGGTATTTATATTCCAAGGTTTAGAAATTTAGATGGCGGTTCATCTGCTGGCTATGTGCGTGGCTTTGGTTACCAGGGTGGCGCGGGTAGAGGCAGACAACAAGGCGAAGGTATTGGTGCGTCATTTAAAGAAAGCATCACAGAAGCAGGTAACTGGTCGATGGGCATTGGATCATGGGGTGAGCATTTACCTTACTACGAAAACAAAGTAACCCTTAGCAAAGACAAAAAAGATAAGTGGGGTTTACCATTACTTGATATTGATTGCGAGTTTAAAGAAAATGAAATGAAGATGCGCGTGGACATGAAAAATAGCGCAGCAGAAATGTTAGAAGCAGCAGGTATCAAAAATGTTTCTACCTACGATACCATGCCAGCACCCGGATTTTGTATTCATGAAATGGGCACGGCTCGTATGGGTAAGGATCCTAAAACTTCTGTGCTTAATAAATGGAATCAAATGCACGATGCAAAAAATGTATTCATTACAGATGGTTCTTGTATGGCATCATCAGCGTGTCAGAATCCTTCATTAACCTATATGGCGCTTACAGCAAGAGCTACTGATTTTGCGGTGAGTGAATTAAAGAAAGGGAATTTGTAATGCAGTTTTTGTGGCGTGGTTGTTATAAGTTTATTACCGTTAGCGTATTTTTATTGTGCGGCTTTGTAGGTTTTGCGCAATCAAATCCAGAACACTGGGATGCAAAATATTATACAGGGTATTCGGTACAAACATTTAAGCAATTACCTGCAGTGCATAATAAAATTGCAGGCTCAACATTTAATCACCGCTTATTGGATGCAGCCATTTTTTTTAGAACCAATGAAGAGCGCATCAGATACAAATTGCCAGAATTTTATTTTTCAATTGCACTTGAAAAAGCAGCACTTTGGCATTCAATAGATATGGTGCGATATAATTTTTATTCGCACAATAGTCCGGTGCCTGGACAAGCAGATATGACCGACCGGATAAAGCGTGTTGGAGTTGATTATGGAACCTGCGCCGAAAACATTTATAATTTTTTTGATGAAGATCCAACGTACTGGTCGCTGGCTAGTAAGCTAGTAGAAGGTTGGATGAATTCGAGTGGGCATAGAAGCAATATTTTAAACCCCAATTTTAAGTATTTGGGCTGCGGCGCATGGCCGTATAAAAACCCAGAATGGCCAAACTATGAGTGGTTTAAATCTACGCAAAGCTTTTCTGATAGGGATGCGCAAAATAAATAGAATAAAATTTATATAAATCATTAAACTTATATAAAAAAAAGTAGATTTGTGCATTAACCGTTTGGTATGTACTCGTCTAAGATTAGCAACTTATACTATTTACTGCTGTTGATTTGTTTGTCTTGGAATACGCAAGCCTCTGCCAGTAATGCGTCTACTACAAGAAAGCAAAACATCATTGAAGGTGAAAGTTTTGTACTTGCCAATACGAGCCCTTCCAATTTTTTATATACTTCTATTGTTAACGGATCTGTAACGGTGCGTAGCACGTATTTATCTACCGATTCGGGTAGCATTATTTATGCAGAAGGTGCAGATTATATCATCGATTATAAAAAGGGTACCATTGCCCGAACCGTAGGTTCGCGCATTCCTGATTATGCAAATCATCCACTATTTGAAAAGTTAGATTTTAACCAATACAACTTTTCAAATTATAACAATACGCCCTATTTTATTTGGGTGGATTATGCTACTAAAAAAAGAGACATTTTAAACGATGATAAAACCTCAACCGTTTTTTTATCTAAGTTTACATCCAAATTAGAAAATGGATCCCAGTTTACGATAGTTTCATCTGGTAATAGTATAGCGGCTGGCGCCGAAGCGAGCAGTATACAATTGAGATATCAAAATAGGTGGGTAGATTATCTGAAAGCCCTATATCCTAAGGCTAACATCAATCTGCAAGAGGCATCAATGCCTGGTTATACTTCACGAGAAGCCATTACGAATTGGGAGGCATATGTTGGCAAAAAAAATCCGGATTTAGTATTACTAGGTTGGGGTATGAATGAAGCCAATGTTGGCGGCATGTCACCTGCCGAATATCAGAACAACCTTGTTAATCTTGTTCAATTGGCTAAGGGTCAAAATAATGCTGAAGTAATTATTTATTCTTGTTTTAGGCCCAACGATAATTGGCATTACGCTGGCCACTCCATGAATTTATATACAGAAGCAGCAAAGAAAGCGGCTGAAATAGCTAACTGCGCTTATGTGAATGTGTATGATATTTTTGAAAAAGTATTTGCCCGAAAAGATCAACCTTCTTTATTAAGTAACAATATTAACCATCCCAATAATTTTGGTCATTGGTTGTATTTTCAGGCCTTTAAGAATTTGGAGTTTTAATGCTACTACAAACAAAAAAGCCGCTCTAATTAGAAGCGGCTTTTTAAGTTGCTGTAGGGGGAGGGATCGAACCTCCAGAAGGCAGTTAGCTATAACACAAAGTTCAGTGGTCGACCCTGGTCGCTTATTGCTAAGCGGCTCTATGTTACGTTTATCCCGTTATCCTCACCCTCGAGACAAGAGGGCATGTTTGCCAAAAATTTCATCACCCCACAATAGATAAGAACTGTTTGTCGCTTGTTGACCATACAATATTAAAGTATTTCATCTACTCGTTACAAATAATTTAATCAATTATCATAAAGTATAGAAATAGTTTAATAAATTAGCTTTAATTTAGAAATATACTAAAAACAGGCCCCATTATGAACCCAAAATTGAATCTTGACAAACTCGATTTACAGATTATTCAGGAAATGATGGAAGATGCAGAAGTCTCTTACGCCGATTTGGGCAAAAAACTCTTTGTATCGGGCGGTACTATCCACGTGCGTATTAAAAAATTAGAAGAGCTGGGTGTAGTAAAGGGTAAAAAATTATCTGTTGATTTAAAAGAACTCGGTTACGACGTCATTGCGTTTATTGGTATTTATTTAGAAAAAAGCTCATTGTATGATAGTGTTGCCAAAGAATTAAAAAAAGTGCCACAAATTGTGCGCTTAAATTATACCACTGGAAACTATAGCATGTTTGCAGAAATTGTTTGTAAAGACATTCAGCAGTTGCGTTATGTTTTACACGACGAGTTGCAAAAAATAAAAGGCATCGAAAGAACAGAAACTTTTATTTCGCTCGAAGAAAGTTTGGTTAGAAATGTGGTGGTATCACCTACCGAGTAATTTATTTCTGCCTTACATTAAATGCATCTCTTAAACCGTTGCCCAATAAATTAAAGGCAAGCACAAGTATCATAATGGCAATGCCAGGTGCTAATGCCAGCGCCGGATTGTGCGTAATAATAAAATTGTAATTTTCTTTAATCATCAGGCCCCAGCTGGGTTGTGGCGGTTGAACACCCACGCCTAAAAAACTTAAACTCGCTTCAATAACAATTGCTGATGCAAAATTACTTGCAGCAATCACTAAAACCGGTCCAATAATATTGGGTAAAATATGAATAAAAATAGTGCGCATATCGGAGTAGCCTAGTACACGTGCAGCTTCAATAAATTCTCTGTTTTTAATAGCCATTACCTGACCACGTACAAGCCTCGCAACGTTTACCCACATGGTTAATCCTACGGCAATAAACACCTGCCAAAATCCTTTGCCTAAAACAAGTGTAATGGCAAATACCAAAAGTAATGTTGGAATACTCCAAATAACATTGATAAACCACATGATGCACTCGTCTATCCAGCCTCTATAAAAACCAGCAATGGCGCCTAGTAAAATACCAATGGTTAAAGACAGTAGTACTGCAATTAAACCAACGCCCAAACTTACACGTACGCCAATGATAAGTCGACTTAGCATGTCTCTTCCAAACTTATCGGTGCCGGCGTAATAGGTTTGTGTAATAACAGGACTATTAGCTACAAGGCTTAGTGGCATTACGCCAGGCTCTGTAATGCCCTCGTCAATATATTTTTGATAATGAATATCGCTTCCTTTGATAGAATAAGAAGTGACCGGAACAAAAGCGTAAACGTCTTCTTCGCCACCAATAAGTTTCTCAAAAAAGGATGTTTGTTTTGGTTGACTGGTGCGTTTTACTTGAAGTAATTGAATTCTAAAGCCTGGCTTCATACTTCCTATTTCAGGAATCATGCGGTTGGCATTTGGCGAATGTTCAGGTGCAATAAAATATGCAAACACCGCCATCAAAAAAGCAGCGGCTAGAATATATAGTGAAACACTCGCTGCTTTATTGCGGCGAAGCTTTCTAAAAAAAGTTCCTTCTTGTTGTTGCATTACGGTACGGCCTTTCCATTTGTAAGAACCAAAGGTACCAAACCAACCCGCAACTACCGTATAAGCCATATGAAACGGTTGCATAATGGCAAACCACCACAGCAGTTTTTGTTGTTTAAAAAACTTGGCGGACGCATACATGAACGGTATTTCAATCAGTGTTTTAGCGCCTACTAAGATTAGCCAGTAATTAATATTTCCTGTTTGTAAAAAATTAATGGGTAGGTATACCAGTAACGATGCATTAACAAGGTATACGAGTAGAAGTATCCAAAATATAATTTTGTCTTGATAGCCAGAAGCCTTGCTAGCCCAGCGTATCCTCTGTTGAATAAACAAACCAAGTGTTGCGCTTGGAGCCGTTGAAACCACTGCATCCTGCGCATATACATATCCAATTTTACCTGGATACGATTTTTTCATTTTATGCATCAGTAGCATATCATCCCCACTAGGTAAATGATCGATACCGCTAAATTTACCAACGCTTTCAAAAGCATTTTTGGAGTAACATAAATTAGCGCCATTGCAAAGTGTATGTGATCCAGAAGCAACAGCTGCTGCCGTTATACCTTGTAAACTAATAAAATCTAATACCTGAAAAATAGATAAAAAAATTCCCGTGTTTGTATAGGCTACCGGTGCGGCCACCATTACGCAGTCGTGTTCTTGAATATACGCATCATAAGTAGCTAACCAATTACGCGTAACACTGCAATCTGCGTCTGTGGTTACCATCCAATTTCCACTTGCCTCGTTAATCGCAATTTCTATCGCTCTTTTTTTATACGCAACTAGGTTTTCATTATTTGTAAAATCTTTTAATTGCAGTAATCGAACATTGTTATGTTGCTCGGCAATCTTTAAAACTATTTGCGCCGTTTCGTCTTCAGAATAATCGTCTACCACAATGATTTCAAATAAATGCGCTGGGTAGTTTTGTGCCAGTATACCGGCAATGCAAGTTTCTATATTGTCTGCTTCGTTACGGGCCGGAATGATCACCGAAAATTTAGAAAGGGGAGGCGCGCCGCCAGCCACAAAAGGGTGCATGCTCCAGTATCCTCTTGTATACAAGGCCATCAATACGCCGTAGGCTGCTAGTAGGCAAATGGTTACTGTTAAAAAGGGCATGTAACAAAGAAAATCAATAATTGGGCTATTTGTTAGGCTACCCCCTTCATTTCACAATTTTTTCTTGGTTTTATGCAAAAAACGGCCGTACTTTGAAATAGTTGCATAACTAACTATATGTCAAACAACCAATTTAAAAGAGGTGAATTATACAGCGTTATTAATGGTATGGCGTCTACCGCTGTGGCCCGTCGTTTACAAAAAAACTTTAGACTAGCCGGTCTTGAAATTACCATCGAGCAGTGGAGCGTACTCTATCATTTATGGAAGCAAGACGGACTTAGTCAGCAAGAATTGTGTAACCGAACATTTAGAGATAAGCCAAGTATCACACGCTTAATTGATAATCTCGAAAAGCAAAAACTAGTGAAGCGAATGCCTTCAAAAGATGATCGACGCATTAATCTAGTTTGCTTAACAGAGTCTGCAAAATTGTTACAAGACAAAACCATTGAGCTTGCCAATCAAACCATGGATGAAGCACTGGTTGGCGTTCATAAAAATGAAATTGAAATTGTGAAACTCGTGTTTCAAAAAGTGTACGATAATTTATTATAAAAGTTTTTTAAAAATATAGATATGGAAAATTCAAATCAACAACCGTTATTAGGTGGTGAGTGGATCATTAAAGAAAGTACGTTAGCGTCTACTTTTATTCCAGAAGAATTTAATGAAGAACAGCAAATGGTAAAAGACATGTGTGATCAATTTATTGACACAGAAATTTTACCGATTGTAGATCGTATCGATAAACTAGAGCCAGGCTTAATGCCATCACTGATGGAAAAAGCAGGTGAGCAGGGGCTTTTGTCTACTTCTTGTCCCGAAGAATATGGTGGACTCGGTAAAGATTTTATTACCTCTACCATTGTAAATGAAGCGCTGGGTGGTGGTTATTCTTTTTCTGTGGCGATTGCTGCGCACACAGGTATTGGTACACTTCCAATTTTATATTTTGGTAAGGACGAGCAAAAACAAAAATACATTCCTAAACTAGCAAGTGGTGAGTGGAAGGGTGCATATGGTTTAACTGAACCAAATAGTGGTAGTGATGCACTCAGTGCAAAAACAACAGCGGTACTATCTGCTGATGGACAGCACTATATTTTAAATGGTCAAAAGTGTTGGATCACCAACGGTGGTTTTGCAGACGTATACACTGTTTTTGCAAAAATTGACGGTGAAAAATTTACTGGTTTTATTGTAGAAAAAGGTACCGAAGGATTTACACAAGGTCCCGAAGAACATAAAATGGGTATCAAAGGATCTTCTACGGTTCAACTCTATTTTCAAGACTGCAAAGTGCCTGTGGGTAACGTTTTAGGTGAGATAGGCAAAGGCCATATCATTGCATTTAACGTGTTAAATATTGGCCGTTTAAAATTATGCGCAGCAACTCTAGGTGGTGCAAAAAGAGCAACCACGGTGAGTGTGCAGTATGCAAAAACTAGAGAACAATTTAAATTACCGATTGCAAAATTTGGCGCCATCAAACATAAAATGGCGGAGATGGCCATAAAAATGTGGGTGTGTGAAGCGGGTCTTTACCGAACTGCAAAATGGATTGATGATAAAGAACATGCACTACTGCAAGAAGGAAAAACATTTGCGCAAGCATTACTAGGTGCCGCAGAAGAATATGCAATTGAGTGTGCGATGTTAAAAGTATTTGGTAGTGAAGTACTGGATTTTGTGGTAGATGAAGGCGTTCAAATACATGGTGGTAATGGCTTTAGTGATGAATATCAAATTTCAAAAGGATACCGCGATAGCAGAATCAACCGTATTTACGAAGGCACCAATGAAATCAACCGTTTGCTAACTGTAGACATGGTTTTAAAACGCGCTATGAAAGGCAAGCTTGATTTAATGACGCCTGCTATGGCGGTTCAAAAAGAACTTATGAGTATTCCAGATTTTGGTGATACTGATGATGCGCCATTTGCAAAAGAACTTAAATACATTACCAACTTTAAAAAAGCAATACTCATGGTAGCAGGTGCTGCCGTGCAAAAACTTATGATGCAACTTGAAAAAGAGCAGGAAGTATTAATGAATATAGCAGACATGGCTATTGAGGTTTTTCATACAGAGAGTGCACTACTTCGTGTTATGAAACTGACTCAAAAAAATGGGGAAGAAGCTACTAGCTTGCAAGCAGATATTATGCGTACTTATTTATACGATGCTGCCGATAAAATTAATAAAGCAGGTAAAGACGCCCTCAATAGTTTTGCGGACGGCGATGAACTTCGTATGATGCATATTGGGCTTAAGCGTTTTACCAAAGTAGATCCATACAATACCAAGGAGTCTCGTCGCCGAATTGCAGACAAATTGATTGCAGACGATGGTTATAAATTTTAATACATTTGCTTATGGACAATTCAATACAGGAGTTTAATGACTATCGTCAAAAAATGAATGATGTCATTTTAAGCAAAGACAACCTCGTTTTAAAACGTTTGTGGAACCTAGACACCAATACCTATGATGATGGTGCGCTGGACAAAAAAACTAAGGAAATGCTTGGCCTAGTGGCTAGTATGGTACTTAGGTGCGACGATTGTATCAAATATCACCTTCAAAAATGTCACGAACTGGGCCTTTCCACGGCCGAAGTCTATGAAATTTTTGCCGTAGCCAATATTGTTGGGGGTACGATTGTGATACCCCATACCCGCAGAGGCGCCGAATTTTGGGAAGCCCTAGTAAATGGGTAAAAATTTTACCTTCTGTATTAAATTTAGTCGGACCTTTGGTGACCATTCATTCAAATAATACCAGATGTCTACCGATACTACTATAGAGGCTCCTATTTTAACCGCTAAAGATTTTGCCACCGATCAAGAAGTTAGATGGTGTCCGGGTTGTGGCGATTATTCTATTTTGGCGCAGGTTCAAAAAGTGATGCCCAATATTGGGGTTCCCAAAGAAAACATTGTTATTATTAGCGGCATTGGATGTAGTAGTCGTTTCCCTTATTACATGAACACTTTTGGTATGCACTCCATTCATGGACGTGCAACTGCTATTGCTAGTGGCTTAAAAGCAACTAGGCCCGAACTCAGTGTTTGGATTGTTACTGGAGATGGTGATAGTTTAAGTATTGGCGGTAACCATACCATTCATTTGTTGCGTCGAAATTTTGACGTAAACATCATGATGTTTAACAATCAAATTTATGGTTTAACAAAAGGGCAATATTCACCAACTTCCGAAGAACATAAGATTACAAAAAGTACGCCTTACGGAAGTATCGATCATCCATTTAACCCTGCTGCATTAGCGCTTGGCGCAGATGCTAGTTTTATTGCGCGCAGTATGGATCGCGACCCTAAGCATTTGCAAGCCATGCTTACACGTTCACATCAGCACAGAGGCGCTTCATTTTTAGAAATTTACCAGAACTGCAACATCTTTAACGATGGTGCTTTTGAAATATTTACAGAAAAATCAACCAAGCAGGAAGAGGCTTTATTTTTAGAACAAGGCAAGCCATTAATTTTTGGTGCCAACGCAGACAAGGGTATCAAATTTGATGGTCTAAAACCTGTGGTTGTTTCACTTGGTGATGGTGTTAGTGCAGATGACTTATGGATCCACGACGAAAGAGATTTTTATAAAGCACAAGTGCTGGTACGTTTATTTGATTCGCCTACTAAACCGGACGGACATTTTCCAAGACCTTTTGGTGTATTCTTTGAAACAGATAGAGCATGTTACGAAGACGTAATGGCTATGCAAATTGAAGAAGTGATTGCTACTAAAGGCAAAGGCGATTTGGATAAAATGCTACGTGGCCGCGAAGTGTGGGAGATTCTTTAAGATGTTATTAGAAATACACCCTAACAACCCCAATCCTCGACATATTGCTACTGTAGTGGACTGCCTTAAAAGTGGCGGTATCATTGCGTATCCCACCGATACCATATACGGTTTAGGTTGTGATATTTTTCAGCCTAAAGCCATCGAAAAAATTGCACAAATAAAAGGGGTAGACCCAGCCAAAGCGCAACTTAGTTTTGTTTGTGCTGACCTTTCCGATTTAAGCAAATACGCCAAGTCTATTTCAACGCCATTATACCGGCTGTTAAAAAATTATTTACCAGGGCCATTCACTTTTATTTTACCAGCCAGTAAGCAGGTGCCCAAGCTTTTGCAAAATAAAAAAAATACCATCGGGCTTCGTATTCCAGACAATACAATTGCTAGTGCTATTGTTGCAGCACTCGAACATCCCATTTTATCTGCGTCTTTACCTGGTGAGATGGTAGAAGACTACACCGATCCATATGTGATTCATGAAAATTTTGAAAAGCTTGTTGATATTGTTATTGATGGTGGCATAGGCGGCATGATTCCTTCCACTATTGTTGATTGTACCACCGACGATTACACCGTTATTAGAGAAGGGGCGGGGGTGTGGGAAGGATAGCAAAACTTTTTCTATGATGTTCGCATAAGCCGTGAACTTCAATAGCCGCGCGGTGTACAGCCGTTCCGTATCCTTTATTTTTATTCCAACCATACATAGGATATGCTTTATGTAGCTTTTCTAAAAAAGCGTCTCTATGTGTTTTTGCTAAAATACTTGCTGCTGCAATAGATGCATATTTTCCATCACCTTTAACAATGCAGGTGTGTGGAATATTTTTATAGGGCTTAAAACGGTTGCCGTCTACAATTAAATATTTTGGCTTTTTTTTGAGTGCTGCAACTGCTAAGTGCATGGCTTTTATAGAAGCTTGTAAAATATTAATCTCATCAATTTCTGTGTGTGATACACTAGCAACGGCCCATGCAATGGCTTCTTTTTCGATGATGGGTTTTAAGGCCGCTCTGTTTTTTTCTGTTAGTTTTTTACTATCATTTAAAAGTGGATGATAAAAGTTAGCGGGTAAAATAACAGCTGCTGCAAATACAGGACCCGCATAACAACCCCTGCCTGCTTCGTCAAGCCCTGCTTCTAATAGCGCTGTTTGATAGTTTAGTTCTAGCATGGTGCTGGGGTTCCACAATTTGATGCAAAATAGGTAAAAAATAAGATGCATCTAATTGCTACCTTTGTGGGTATGAATTCTGCAAATCGTTCTAACAAATTGGTAGCAACCTGGCTTTTACTAGGTGTTGTTATGACCATTATTCAATTTGTGCTTGGTGGTGTTACGCGCTTAACTGGCAGTGGACTTTCTATTACCGAATGGGAAGTTATTACTGGTGCCTTACCGCCACTTTCTGAGGAGGCATGGCTTATTGAATTTGCGAAATACAAACAAACGCCTCAGTTTCAGCTACTCAATTTTGAATTTGATTTACAAAATTTCAAATACATATTTTTTTGGGAATGGTTTCATCGTTTATGGGCCCGCATCATTGGTCTTGTTTTTGCAGGTGGATTTATTTGGTTTTTAGTAGCCAAGCATTTTAAAAAAGAAATGATTAAGCCACTGGTGATATTATTTTTTTTAGGCATCATGCAAGGAGCTATTGGTTGGATTATGGTAGCGAGCGGACTCGAAGGTGACGCAGTATATGTAAAGCCCACGCGCCTTGCCCTTCATTTTATTTTTGCACTAGGGTTACTCTCTTATACATTTTGGTTTGCACTGCAACTGAGTGTGCCCAAAACGGCCCTTCAAATTTCTGCTGGCATGCACGAGGCTGTTCAAAAAGCCAAAACACTCAATGTAGCGATACTTGCCCTGCTTGTGCTACAACTCATGTATGGCGCCCTTATGGCGGGCCACAAAGCAGCCATGGTAGCGCCTACTTGGCCAACCATCAATGGCGATTATATGCCAACTAATTTATTTTCAGATCCTGTATTCTTATTAAACTTTATTGAAAATAAAATACTCGTGCATTTCATGCACCGCGGCATTGCGTATGTTTTATTGGCGCTGGTGATTTACTGGACAGTACAACTATATCGCATCAATGGGAGTTCATTTTTCAACCGCATTAAAATATTTCCATTGCTCCTTGTAGTTCTACAAGTGTTATTAGGTATTGCAAGCTTACTCTATGCGCGCAGTATTATTCCTGGTGTATGGGGTATTTTTGAATGGATGGCACAAATACACCAGCTGGTGGGTATGAGTTTGCTACTAAGTTTGGTGGCTACTTATTACGTGATGCGGGCACAAACAAAGTAAAATAATTTGGTAGTACTTTAACCGATAAATGCTGCGCGCTAGCTACTGCTTCTCCATCGATATGTAAAGGGGCTAACTGCGTGTTGCTAATTTCTAGACTATGTGTTTGAAAGTATACAATGTTTTTGTGTTCCATGTCTTCTACTAACTGCTGCATTTTATTGTTACCGCTTAACTGTTTTAAAATAGCATAGGGTAGTTTTACTTTATGCATTTTTTGCACCACAATAACGTCTAGTAATCCATCATTTAATGCAGCCTGTGGCGCAATGGTTACATTATTTCCAAATTGATTACTGTTACAAATGCTTATTAAAAAAGCGTCTGTAAAAAAACTAAACTCAGGAAGTTTTATTTCAAAACCGTAGGGCTGTGCTTTAAAAAAATGAATCAAACTTTCTTTTGCATAATTGAACAAGCCGCGTATTGCTTTTCGTGCAAAATTATGCGCAACTTGCGCGTCAAATCCAAGCCCACTTAGCATACAAGAGAATGTGTCATTGATGGTAAATGCGTCTACGGGCATGGTGTTGCCTTCAATAATAACTTGTAAAGCGCTTTTTATTTTTGTGGGTATACACGCAGCTCTAGCGAGTCCATTGCCGGAGCCTACCGGTAAAATGCCAAAGCGAACAGGGAGTGCTGCAAAGGCTTGCACCACTTGGTTAACAGAGCCATCGCCTCCAACAATGACAATATCCGTAAATCTTTCGGCAATAACTTTTTCTTTTACTAAAGTGTAATTACCCGTTGCGTTTGTATAATCTATCGTAAATAAAAACCCAGCACTTGTTACCTTTTTTGTAATAAAAGCAATGAGTTTTTCTTTTGTACGCGTCCCTGAAATAGGGTTCACTAAAAATAGCAACTTACGGTCCATGATATTTACCATTTAATAAGCGAACTAGCCCAAGTAAATCCACTTCCAAATGCGGCTAAACAAACAAGGTCACCTTCTTTAATTAAATTATTTTCAAAAGCTTCACAAAGTGCAATCGGCACAGAGGCGGCTGTTGTTTTTCCGTAATGCATAATATTATTATATACCTGATCATCCCTAAGACCTAATTTTTGTTGTACAAATTGTGCAATGCGCAAATTGGCCTGGTGGGGTATAAGCATATTTAAATCAGATGGCGTGTAACCGTTATTCTGTAAGGCTTCTAGTATAACTTCCGGAAATTTTACAATGGCTTTTTTAAACACCGATGGTCCATCCATAAATGGAAAATTTTGAGCACTGTCAATCATGTTATGGCTCATAAACATTTGACCAATTTCCGCATCATCAAAATTTGCATACTCGCCCCAATGATTGGCGTGTGTGCCAGGGTTATACATGGCTAATATTTCTGCGGCTGCACCATCACTATGTAAGTGTGTGCTTAATATGCCCTGACCATCAGACATTGCGGGTTGCAATACAACGGCGCCGGCGCCATCGCCAAAAATCACTGAAACGTTTCGTCCTCTAGTATTAAAATCAAGTCCAAACGAATGTTTCTCACTTCCAATAACAAGTATGTTTTTATACATGCCTGTTTTTATAAACTGATCCGCTACACTTAATGCATATACAAATCCACTACACTGGTTTCTAATATCCAATGCGCCAATTTCTTTCATCCCCATAGCTCTTTGTACCAGCACGCCACAGCCCGGAAAATAATAATCCGGAGAGAGTGTGGCAAATACAATAAAGTCAATGTCTGCAGCTGTAGTGCCCGCTCTTTCGATGGCAATTTTTGCAGCTTCCAACGCCATGGTAGTGGTGGTTTCTTCGGTGCGGTGCGCGTACCTTCTTTCTTTGATACCGGTTCTTTCCACAATCCATTCGTCACTGGTTTCCATATAGGCAGTGAGGTCTTGATTGGTCACTACATTAGCAGGTAAATATTTTCCAATCCCAGCAATTTTACTACTTAGCATGTATCACTTTTTTTAACTGAACAATTTGCTCTAAAAATAAAGCCGTTTCTTTTTCTACACTTACAATATCATTTGATTGAATAGGGGATGCAAGTACGTGATTGCCAGCTTCTGGAATTGGAACCATTCTCTTTAAATTAGCAGGTGTACCAACCGCTTCAAACATTTCTTTCATCGCCGAAACTTTTACTACAGGGTCCTGATTTTTTTCGTCCTTGAAATAATAGAGCGTTAATAGCGGACATTTTATTTTATTAAAATGACTAGGAATCATAGTGGTTTCTAATAGTTCTTGTAGTTCAACCACGGCTTCTAATCTGTAATGATTGTTCCAATATTTATTGTAATTATCAGGTTTGTTTTTAATGATATTTTCTTTCCCTCCAATCACCATTCTAGCGATTTGTAAACCCCATGGGTTGTTACTTAAAAATGCGCTTGGATTATTAATGGCAATATTTGGAGAATATAAAACCAGGCCTGCTACGTCATCAAAGTTTGATGCTAGTTCTAGTGCTACGGTTCCGCCTGTAGACGTTCCCATTAAAATTACTTTATCGCCTAGTTGTTTACCAATGGCATAGGCTTCTTTGGCAGATTCCCATAAACTGGTAGCGGTCATGTTAACCAAAGGATCTATGGTATCAATACCATGTTCCGATAATCTTGCGAGGTACATATTGCATCCAAACTGCTTCGCAATATTTTTATGTACTGGATTTCCTTCTTCCTGACTGGCGCTAAAACCATGCAAATACACAATCACATACGGTGTTTTTGCTTTGGTGCTATCGTTGGCCCAAACTATGCGTGCTTCATTGTCCGGTTTTACTTTGTGAGCAGATTCTTTGGTCTTAATGTAGCTTTCTAGTGCAGCTGGTTCCGACGGTACTTGTATTAAGTTATTGTTATAAATTGGGGCTGCGGGCTTAGGGCCTAAAAAATAAACAATGGCAAGCAGAGCAACCAGTACGGCTATAATTTTAAGGAAACGCTTCATAGGCAAATTTATAGCCGTAAATATCTTGTTTTAGCCTGATATTAGGGTAAACTAAGCGTTAATTATTGGCTTTCGAGCCCACAGTTTGCTTTTATGGGGTTTCTAAGCTTATAATCCTTACCTTTGCAGCCTTAAAAAAGCACATGGAAATAAGAAACATCGCCATTATTGCGCACGTTGACCACGGTAAAACTACATTGGTTGACAAAATTTTACACGCAACAAAGGTGTTCAGAGACAATCAAGAAACAGGTGAACTTATCATGGATAGCAATGAGCTAGAACGTGAGCGTGGTATCACCATCTTAAGTAAAAATGCATCCGTAACTTATAAAGGCGTAAAAATTAACGTTATCGACACTCCAGGTCACTCGGATTTTGGTGGTGAAGTAGAGCGTGTATTAAAAATGGCCGATGGCGTTTGTTTGTTAGTAGATGCTTTTGAAGGTCCGATGCCTCAAACAAGATTTGTACTACAAAAAGCTTTACAATTAAACCTAAAGCCAATTGTAATTATTAATAAGGTAGATAAACCAAACTGTCGTCCTGACGAAGTGCATGATGCAGTATTTGAATTATTCTTTAACCTAGATGCTACCGAAGAGCAATTAGATTTCCCTACTTTTTATGGTAGTGGTAAAAATGGTTGGTTCAACGATAGCTTAACGCCTTGCGATAATATCGATCCATTACTTGATGGTATCTTAAAATTTGTGCCGCCACCAAATGCAAAAACAGGTGCTACACAAATGCAAATTACATCACTTGATTACTCAACTTTCCTTGGTCGTATTGCCATTGGTAAAGTAGAGCGTGGTGTGATCAAAGAAGGCCAAAACGTAGTGTTGGTACAGGCTGATGGCTCTATCAAGAAAAATAAAGTGAAAGAGTTATACGTGTTTGAAGGAATGGGTAAACGTAAAGTAACAGAAGTTGTTTCTGGTGATTTATGTGCTGTTGTTGGTCTAGAAGAATTCAACATTGGTGATACCATTGCTGATCCTGAAACACCAGAGGCATTACCTATTATTAGTGTAGACGAGCCTACAATGAGTATGACATTTAGTATCAACAACTCTCCTTTCTTTGGTAAAGAAGGTAAGTTTGTTACTTCTCGTCACATTCGTGATCGTCTGATGAAAGAAACAGAAAAAAACTTAGCACTTCGTGTTGAAGAAACAGATAGTGCTGATAGCTTCTTAGTATACGGTCGTGGTATCTTACACTTAGGTGTACTTGTAGAAACCATGCGTAGAGAAGGATATGAATTAACCGTGGGAAATCCGCAGGTTCTTATAAAAGATATCGACGGAAAAAAACACGAACCTTTTGAAATATTGGTAGTGGACGTACCTTCTGAATTTAGTGGTAAAGCCATTGATTTAGTTACACAGAAAAAAGGTGAAATGCTTGTAATGGAATCGAAAGGTGATATGCAGCATCTAGAGTTTGATATTCCTTCTAGAGGACTTATTGGACTTCGTTCACAAATGTTAACCCAAACTGCTGGTGAGGCTGTAATGGCGCACCGCTTTAATGAGTACAAGCCTTGGAAAGGACCTATTCCTGGTCGTAACAACGGTGTACTTATTGCTAAGTTTGGTGGAACAACTACTGCTTATTCTATCGATAAGTTACAAGATAGAGGCCGTTTCTTTATCGAGCCAGGTGAAGAAGTATACATTGGTCAGGTATTAGCTGAACACATTAAGCCAGGTGATTTAAACATCAACGCTGTGGAAATGAAAAAGCTAACCAACCACCGCGCAAGTGGATCTGATGATAGCGTTCGTATTACACCAAAAACACAGTTCACCCTAGAAGAGTGTATGGAGTACATTCAACAAGATGAGTGTATAGAAGTAACACCTAAATCTGTAAGAATGCGTAAAACGCATTTAGATGAGAATGATCGTAAAAACGCATCAAGATCTAACGGGTAAAACTAAATAGTCTTATACTAAAAAGGCCTCCGCTTGCGGAGGCCTTTTTTATGCAAAAATTTTTCGCGCAACAAATCAAGCACAGTTCATTTGCCAGAAAGTTTTGCAAGCAAATATTTATTTATTAAGCGTATCCCACAGCAAATCTTTCAGCGCACTTAATCCTGTGTTGGTCACTGAAGATATAAATACGTGTGGTACATTTTTTGGAAGTTCCTTTGCAATCGCTTCTTTTAATTCATCATCAAGCATATCCGATTTAGAAATGGCAATGATAAAATCTTTTTGAAGCATATCGGGGTTGTACTGCTCTAATTCGTTACGTAAGATGTCAAATTCTTTTTTATGGTCATCGCTATCAGCGGGGATCATAAAAAGTAAAATGGCGTTACGTTCAATATGCCTTAAAAACCTGTGGCCTAGGCCTTTTCCTTCGGCGGCACCTTCAATAATACCGGGTAAATCGGCGATACAAAAAGAGCGTGAATCTCTATATTCCACCATGCCAAGTTGTGGCGTTAAAGTGGTAAATGCGTAGTTGGCAATTTTAGGCGTAGCTGCTGTTATAGAAGATAGCAAAGTTGATTTTCCAGCGTTTGGAAATCCAACAAGTCCTACATCGGCAAGTACTTTTAGTTCTAAATATTTATAGCCTTCAGATCCTTCTTCTCCGGGTTGAGCGTGCTCTGGCACTTGGTTGGTAGGGGTTGCAAAATTGCTATTACCCAGTCCGCCTCTTCCGCCTTTTAACCAAATAATTTCTTGACCGTCGTATAAAATTTCGGCTTCTACATTACCTGTTTCTTCATCTTTGGCGATGGTGCCTAATGGAACTTCAAGTATGATATCTTTTCCATCATGTCCGGTGCAATTATTTTTGCTTCCACCTTCACCATGTTCTGCCAATACGTTTTTAAAATAACGCATATGCAGTAGGGTCCAAAGTTGTGCATTACCTTTTAAAATGATATGCCCACCTCTTCCGCCATCACCGCCATCGGGTCCACCTTTTGCGGTGAGTTTATTGCGCATAAAGTGTCTAGCACCAGCGCCACCATGGCCGCTGCGACAAAAAATTCGGATGTAGTCAATAAAATTATTTCTTTCAGACACTATTTTCGTGCAACACGTATTTTGTTAGAGTACAAAGGTACAAGGTTATATGGTTAACCCACCTACTAAAATGGTTACCATATTTTCTTCTAATGCGGCTGCTGTAATTTTTTGTTTAGAACGGTGCCAGCTTTCGATGCCACTAATGGCGTGCAATAAAATAAGTACTGCTGTTGGCGCATCAATTTGTTTGATCTCTTTGTTTTTAATACCCGTTTCAATAATTGCTGCAAGGCGCTTGCGATAAATGCGACGCTGATTTTGAAAATTAGAAAGGTAAGGATCGTTTAAATGTTTCCATTCTCTATCGCTCACATACACTTCTTCATAATTATTGACCATTTCAACAATATGGAAACGTAATATTTTTTCAATTTTCTGAATAGCAGGTATTGGTTCCGATTCTATTTCGTCAAGCTTTTGTAAAAAACGGTTGGCGACACTAAAACATAACTCGTGTAGGAGTTCTGTTTTGGACTTAATATGATTGTACAAGCTCGCTGCTTCTACGCCCACCGATTCGGCGAGGTCACGCATGCTAGCTGCTTTAAAGCCTTTTTCTCTAAATAAAATAGCGGCTTTACTAACGATTACGTCTTTACGGGTCGTATTTTTTTCAGTTTTAATTCTTGCCATAATCTTGAATTTGCACTAACGTATGTTAGCGATATATGCTAAGTTATTAGTTTTTATCGTTAGTTTTTACAATTTAGCCTCAAAATATTGGCTTTTGCCCCCTTTTGCACCTAAATAGCCTATTTTCGCACCCGTAATAAATCAAAAAATATGTCTTTAGTAGTTGTAGGTTCGATGGCCTTTGATGCAATCGAAACACCTTTTGGAAAAAGTGATAGAATTATTGGTGGTGCGGGTACTTATATTGCCTGGTGCGCTTCTAATTTTACGCCTGTAAAACAAATTTCTGTAGTGGGTGGTGATTTTCCAGAATCGGAACTTGCTGCATTAACTGCACGTGGAGTAGATTTAGAAGGTGTTCAAATCAAAAAAGACGAAAAAACATTTTTCTGGAGTGGTCGATACCACATGGATATGAATTCACGTGATACCCTCGAAACACAATTAAATGTGTTAGAAAACTTTGTGCCTGTAGTGCCAGATAGCTATCAAGACTGCGAATTTTTGATTCTTGGTAATTTAGTGCCTAGCGTGCAAAGCAGCGTGATCAAGCAATTGAAAAACCGTCCAAAGCTTATTGTCATGGATACCATGAACTTTTGGATGGAAATTATGATGGATGATTTATTACACACCATCAGCCTTGTGGATGTGTTAATGGTGAATGATAGTGAAGCGCGTCAATTAACGGGCGAGTATAGCCTTGTAAAAGCAGCTAAAAAAATTATGGACATGGGTCCTAAATATTTAGTGATTAAAAAAGGAGAGCATGGTGCACTTTTATTCCAAGGGGATCAAGTGTTTTTTGCACCAGCACTTCCATTAGAAGAAGTATTTGATCCAACCGGCGCTGGTGATACCTTTGCGGGTGGCTTTATTGGTCATATCGTTCGCACCAAAGACATTTCTTTTGAAAACATGAAAACCGCTATTATAGTGGGTTCTGCCATGGCTTCTTATTGTGTAGAAAAATTTGGTACCGAGCGTTTGAGAGAAATTAGCAAAGCAGATATTAGCGACCGAATCTCTGAATTTGTAGACCTAGTAAACTTTGACATTAAGTTAGTAGTATAACCTGATTTAAAATATTTTGGCGTTGTATTCAAATGCCCCTAATTTTACATCTGAACATGAGAACATCGAAACATTCAAAACGTATCAAAAAACCACTCTAACCAGGGAGGTGCTTCGTTTTGTAATGTATAAACATACGCAAGAGGCCTTCCCAAATGGGAGGGCCTCTTTTTTTAAACCATAAGAAACAAAAACTAAAAAAATGAAAGTAGCAGTAGTAGGGGCAACTGGCCTGGTAGGTACAAAAATGTTACAAGTACTTGCCGAACGTAATTTTCCTGTCACTGAAATTGTACCGGTAGCATCAGAAAGATCTGTTGGTAAAGAAGTTCAATTTAAAGGGAAAGCGTATAAGGTAGTAAGTATGGAAGACGGTATCGCCGCTAAACCTGCTGTTGCTATATTTTCGGCAGGTGGAAGTACTTCACTAGAATGGGCACCTAAGTATGCAGCTGCTGGCATTCGCGTAATTGATAACTCTTCGGCGTGGCGTATGGATCCTACTAAAAAATTAGTAGTACCAGAAGTTAACGCGGCTGTATTAACAGCGGATGATTATATCATTGCAAACCCCAATTGTTCTACCATTCAAATGGTGGTGGCGCTTCAACCATTACACACTAAATATAAAATTAAGCGTGTGGTTGTAAGCACTTACCAAAGTGTAACGGGTACGGGTAAGCAAGCGGTAGATCAACTCTTTAATGAGCGCGCAGGCAAAGAGGGTGATATGGCGTACAAATATCAAATCGATTTAAACGTGATTCCTCAAATCGATGTGTTTTTAGATAATGGTTATACCAAAGAAGAAATGAAAATGGTAAAAGAAACTTGCAAAATTATGCAGGATGATACCATTAAAGTAACTGCTACTACAGTGCGTATTCCAGTAGTAGGTGGTCATAGCGAGAGCGTGAATGTAGAGTTTGAAAATGAATATGATTTAGCAGAGCTAACCGCTTTACTTGCGGCAGCGCCAGGTGTTGTGGTGCAACAAAATGACAATGAACAATTGTATCCAATGCCATTATGGGCACATGAAAAAGATGAAGTGTTTGTTGGAAGATTACGACGTGACGAAACACAACCTAAAACATTAAACATGTGGGTGGTAAGTGATAATCTACGTAAAGGTGCTGCTACCAATGCAGTGCAAATTGCCGAATACCTAAGCCTCCAGGGCTTCATTTAAAAATGAAATGAGTGGTTGTAAATATTCAAACGCTTTTGTGAGCTGCGTTGCAAGGTTTTTATCTTGTAACGCAGCATCGCTTAGCGGGGCCGTTGCAACCCAGCTTTTTAATTTCAGGTACTTAATAGCAGGGTTTTCTTTTTCATAACCTTTAGGTTCTCTTACCAAGCTTAATCCTTCCGAAAAATCAAGTCCACCATACTGCGCTATAAATTTCTTGTTTTCTACGATACGCAAAAACGTCGTGTAATTGTAATCAATTTCCTGTCTTACTTTTCCAACAATAGCAGCATCCGGCATATAGAGTCCGCCGCCCACAAAGCTTTTGCCGCCTGGTTCTAAATGAATATAGTAACCTGCTAGTAAAGATTTTTTTCCGCCCGCTTTTATGCTAGCGCCCATATTGTTTTTATAAGGCGCCTTGTTTTTACTAAAACGCACGTCTCTGTTAATTCTAAACACACATTCTTTAGGCTGTAGTAATGCAATGGATGGTTCTTTTTTACCAAACTGCGTAATCACTTGCTGTGTGAGTTCCGCAAAATTTAGTTTTGCCGCATCATACTGTTTGCGGTGCGCATCAAACCATGCTTTGTTGTTGTTTTTATCGAGTGCTTTTAAAAACTGTAAAGTGGCTGGTGCTAACATGTTTATTGTTTTGACGAATCAATGAGTTGAATAAATTCAGCTTCCGAAATAATGTGAATCGTATTTATTTTTTTAGCTTTTTCTAGTTTACTACCCGCGTCTTCACCCACTACTAAATAATTTAATTTACTGCTCACGCCACTTGCAATAACGCCGCCTAAATCGGCGGCCATTTGCTCTGCAGCACTGCGTTTGAGGGTAGGGAGCGTGCCCGTAAATAAAAATGTTTGACCGGATAATGTGCTACCAACAGGGGCTGCTTTTTTCTGATTTTTTAAATCGAGGCCAAGGGCTTCAAGCTTTTGTAAGAGCTGAATATTTTGCGGATCACTAAAAAAGTCTACAATGCTTTTTGCTACTTTAACGCCCACGTCTTCGAGGGCTAATAAGTCTTCTTCTGTTTTTGTTGTAAAGTCTAATAAGTGATCTACGGCGTTGGCTAAAGTTTTAGCCGTTGTTTCTCCAATAAAACGAATCCCTAAACCGTAAATTAAACGGTAGAGTGGTTGTTTTTTAGATGCTTCTAGCGCTGCTTGTAAATTATCAATACTTTTTTTGCCAAAGCCTTCTAGTGTACCAATCTTTTCAAAATCTAAACTGTAAATACTGGGTACATCGGTAATGAGCCCTAGCTCGTAAAATTTGCGCACATTGGCTTCGCCAAAACTTTTAATATCGAGCGCGTCTTTAGATACAAAGTGAATTATTTTTTCTACCACTTGTGCTTCACAAGTATTGCTATTACAACGCCATACGGCTTCTGTCTCTTCTTTATTAAGGGGCGCATTACAAGCAGGACAATGCGTTGGAAAAACAATGGACTGTTCGCTTCCATCTCTAAGTTCTGCTAGTGATTTTACAATTTGAGGAATCACATCACCAGCTCTCTCAATTAAAACAGTATCCCCAATTTTTAAATCTTTTTCTTTAATGTATTCTTCGTTATGAACGGATATACTAGATACGGTTACGCCACCTAAACTTACGGGTTGCAGTTTAGCTACTGGTGTAACAGCGCCTGTACGACCCACCTGAAACTCAATACCAATAAGCTTTGTAGAAGCTTGTCTCGCTTTAAATTTAAAGGCAATGGCCCACCTTGGATGGTGTGAGGTCATACCCATTTTTTCTTGAAGTGCAATGTTGTCTACCTTAATAACCATGCCGTCAATTTCGTAAGGTAGGTTGTCTCTACCTGCTTCAAAAGACAAACAATAATCTACAACTGCATCGATACTGGTTACTGCCTTCTTTTCTTTTTTTGGAGATCTAAAACCAAGGTCCCAAAGCATATCAAGCATGCCATTATGTGTGGTTAATGCTGGATGTAGTGCAGCTGCATTATCAAGTTTTGTATAGTAGCTGATATGGTATAAAAATGCGTCTAAATTTCGTTGTGCAACTTCGCGAGGGTCCTTCATCCTTAGCGCGCCAGCCGCAGCGTTGCGCGGATTGGCAAGGGGTGGTAAATTAGACGCAGCAAGTGTGGCATTAAAACCATCAAATGCTTTTTTGTTCATAATTACCTCGCCTCTAATTTCTACGGTTTGCAAACCATACACTGCAAAGTTTGCACGTAAAGGAATGGATTTAATTTGTTTTATATTTTGTGTGATGTCATCACCGGCAACACCATCACCTCTTGTGGTGGCGCGCACCAACTGATCGTTTTCATAGATTAGTGAAATACTCGCCCCGTCAAATTTTGGTTCTATCGAATAATCAATGTTATCAAGCCCCACCAGCCCTTTAGCTTTTCGGTCAAAATCAATTAAATCGGCCTCATTATAACTATTGTCCAGGCTTAGCATGGGTACCAAATGCGCCACGGTTTCAAACTGTCCATTTAAACTACTGCCCACACGTTGTGTTGGAGAATCGGGGGTTATTTTAGTAGGGTTTTTTTGCTCGCAGGCTTCTAGTGCTTTAAATAAACGGTCATACTCTCCATCGCTTATGATGGGCTCATTTAAAACATAATAACGATACTCATGAAAACGTAAAACCTGCTGCAAGTCCAGCATTTCCTGCTCACTATATGACAAACGATTGTTTGTTAAGTCTGCTAATAATTGGCTCGTTAAAGCCTGTAAAATGCGCAAGTTTTCGGGTGTAAACATAGGGCTTATTTGCAGTCGTAAAGTTAATGTTTACGGACCTAGTTACCTATGGTTTGAAACGATTTATATACACTAATCCTAAACTTTGTATATTGCCAAACCACAAATAAGGGATAGCCCTTGTACTTTTTCCTATGAGCACAAAAAAACCATCTAAAATAAGCAACAACGAGCAGGTAAATGATGCGGTTCAATTAGTGGTATCCTACCCTAAAGTGCCGTTAACGGTGGATTGTGTAATCTTTGGTTTTGAAGAAAATAAGCTAAAGGTACTTCTCATTAAAAGTGACTTAGAAATATACAAAGGAAAATTTTCTCTACTAGGTGATATTGTAAAGGATAATGAAGAACTAGATGATGCCGCATACCGAGTTTTAAGAGAACGTACGGGAATGAAAGATGTATATCTCGACCAAGTAAAAGCTTTTGGTCACCCCACGCGTCATCCAGGTGGCCGCGTTATTACTGTTGCTTATTGTTCATTACTAAATATCCATCATCACGAACTTGCCATTACCGCAAATGAACTACACTGGCATAGTGTAGATGATTTACAAGAAATGGCATTTGACCATAAAGAAGTAGTAGATGCAGGACACGCCTGGTTGCAAAAAAGAATTCAGGAGCACCCGCTTGGGTTTAATTTATTACCCGAAAAGTTTTCATTACGCGAACTGCAAAATTTATACGAAGCCATTTCTGGATTAACCCTTGATAGACGCAACTTTAGAAAAAAGTTTGCATCCATGAAGCTCTTAATTGATATCAATGAAATTGAGCAGGACGTGCCACACAGGCCAGGAAAGCTTTATAAGTTTGACTTTAAAAAGTACGAACAGAGCAAACGGAAATGGGTGGGCATCGATTTTTAAAATAACAAATAGTTACTATGTTATATTCCATGACAGGATACGGTAGAGCCGAACAAACCATTGGCGACAAAACTTTTTTAGTAGAAGTACGTTCGCTAAATGGCAAGCAGTTTGATCTTCGTATCAATATTCCAGCTTTGTTAAAACCATTTGAGTTTGATATTAGAAACATGCTCAATGAGGGCTTACAAAGAGGAAGTGTAGAATGTTTTATTACCATCAAACAAAATGGAACGGGCAAACCGGTTTCTATCAATACCGATTTAGCAAAAGCATATTACGAGCCAGTGGCAGCACTTGCAAAAGAGCTGGGGCTTCCAGAGGGTGATTTGTTAAGCACTTTATTAAAACTTCCAGAAGTGATTACCGCTTCTTCTGAAACCTTGTCTGACAATGATTGGGAAGGTTTTCAAAAAGTATTAAAAGAAGCTATTTACCAATTAAACGAACACCGTAAAAATGAAGGCTTGTCTTTAGAAGCCGATTTATTATTACGTGTTAGCAATATCGAAAAGCATCAAGAAGCGCTTACGATACTAGCACCCAAGCGCCGTATCAAAATCAAAGAAGGCCTTGTTAAATTATTAGAGGAGCAGGTAGGCAAAGAAAATTATGATAGCAACCGTCTAGAGCAAGAGCTTATTTATTATATCGAAAAAATAGATATTAGTGAAGAGCAAGTGCGTTTAAACAACCACTGTGCTTATTTCAGATCCATTTTAGCCGAAAAAGAACTCAGCAAGGGTAAAAAGCTCTCTTTTATTTTACAAGAATTTGGTCGCGAAATCAACACCACGGGTTCTAAAGCCAATGACGTTGAAATACAGCAGCTGGTGATTTTGATGAAGGATGAACTAGAAAAAGCCAAAGAACAAATATTGAACGTTTTATAAGATTTGTGTTTGCAAGTCTGTAATTTTATATAAAATAGATCGGTGAAAAAAAATAGCTTATTAGGACTTTTGACAACCTGCTTTCTAAATTGTATGGTCCTGTTTTCATGCAATACCATTGATGTTTTTGAAAAATTTGAAAGTTTTCCAAAAAACGAGTGGCATGTATCAAAGCAGCCAGTGTTTTCATTTGAAGTAAAAGATACTACTGCCCCATATCATATTTATTTTGTTATCAGACATACGGACGCTTACAAGTATAATAATATTTGGGCAAACATTACCACACAATCACCGGCGGGTATCAAACAATCACAACTTGTAAATTTAAAACTCGCCGACAACGCAAATGGTTGGTTGGGTGCGGGAATGGATGATATTATTGATAGCAGAATTAAAATTACAAAAGCACCTGTTGCTTTAAAAGCAGGGGTGTATAGTTTTACCATTGCGCAAGCAATGCGTGACGAGCCACTTGCTGCTGTATTAAGCGCAGGTATTCGCGTTGAAAAAGCATTGCCCTAAGCATGAAAAAAAATAGCCCAAAAATTAACCGAAAACTAACTGCTGTAAAAGTGGTGTATTGGGCGCTTCTCATTTATATGATTGCTGCCCTACTGTGGTGGTTTATTGCACTCGTAAAACAAAACGATACGCTTGTTGCCGTTCAGTTGCAGCAAATTACTGGAACGCAGGCTCAGCCTACTATGCCAAAGCAAACGGAGGAGCAACTATTAAAAATGCAGTCTCGAAAAAGGGTCCAATACATTGCCGAAGGCCTCACCTTTTTAGCACTTATTTTAGTAGGTGCTGTCTATGTGTACAGAGCTACGCGTAGACAAATTAGGGCGTCTGTGCAGGAGCAAAATTTTATGATGGCTGTTACACACGAATTAAAAACGCCCATTGCAGTAACGCAGCTCAATTTAGAGACGCTTCAAAAAAGAAAACTAGATCCGGCGCAACAAGTTAAAATGATTGCAAGCACACTGAGGGAGGCCAACCGCCTAAACATGCTTTGTGATAATATTTTATTAGCGTCTCAACTAGATGGAAAAGCCTATCAAGAAACCCGCACCGAAATCAATTTTTCTGATTTACTAGAAGGATGCATCGATACGTTTAAACAGCATTATCCATCAAGGCTTGTAACAGAGCAAATAGAACCAACATTGTATTTAGATGGTGAAACGCTGCTACTTCAAATGCTCGTGAACAATCTATTAGAAAATGCACATAAATATGCGCCACAAGACACTGAAATTAAAGTGACGCTAGCGCAGCAGGGTAAGCATATTAAACTCGAAGTTATTGATAGCGGCAAAGGGATCCCTGATAACGAAAAACAAAAAATATTTGAAAAATTTTACCGAATTGGTTCCGAAGCTACCCGTAACACCAAAGGCACGGGTCTTGGGCTTTATTTATGCAAAAAAATTGCTGAAAACCACAATGCAAACATTTCTGTGACAGATAGCAAACCACAAGGCAGTAATTTTGTTGTAACATTTAATAGCTAATGCCAACGAACAAAGCATCCATATTATTAGTAGAAGATGAGGAAAACCTCCATGAAACCCTAAAGCTCAACTTAGAGATGGAAGGGTATGAGGTTACTTCGGCCTTTGATGGAGCAGTAGCCCTTAAAAAAATTTCCAACGAGTTTTTTCATTTAATCATCATGGACATTATGCTTCCAGAGCTGGATGGCATTGCGGTTACCGAAGCCGTACGTGTGGCCAACAACGAAGTGCCCATTTTAATTTTAAGTGCAAAAAATGCAAGCACAGACCGGGTTATGGGGTTAAAAAAAGGTGCCGATGATTATTTAACCAAGCCTTTTAACCTAGAAGAATTACTGCTTCGCGTAGAAAAACTCATTGACAAAAATAAGCGTATACAGGATAAGCATACCATTGCAGATACCTATGCTTTTGGTAATAATACCATCGATTTTAAAGCACAAACGGCTACCTGTTATAGTGGAGACCATGTAGAGCTTAGTAAAAAAGAAGTGATGCTTTTAAAACTACTCATCGAAAACAAAGGTGAAGTGGTAACACGTGAAAAGATACTGCAAGTAGTTTGGGGCTATCAAGTATATCCAACCACCCGAACCATCGATAATTTTATCCTCAGTTTTCGGAAATATTTTGAAGCCGACAGTCGCCATCCTCAATACTTTCATTCGGTGAGGGGGGTAGGCTATAAGTATACAGAAATCTAAGATTCAGACGCAATTTTAGGGCTGGTTACACGTTATAGTGACACAAATAACTAGCTATGTCAAGTTCCTCTTTAGATTCTGTGATTGATTTTCTGGAGCCCGTTAATATTGCTCAATTAACCCAGGATGAAGGCTTTAAAGACACGCAATTAGGAACGCATATAGCGGTGTATGATCATAGTTTCCCTGATCTAGAAAATGCAGATATTGTTTTGGTAGGCTGTGGCGAAATGCGTGGTGCCGGTATCGAATATACGAGCACCGATGCGCCAGATGCCATCAGGCTTGCATTTTATAATTTATACCACTGGCATACAGCCGTTACAGTAGCAGATATTGGTAACGTTAAATGTGGTGCAACGCTACAAGATAGTTATGCGGCGCTTCGTATGGTTATTAACGAGCTTACGGCTGCCGGTAAAAAAGTAGTGATATTAGGGGGTTCTCACGATGTTACACTCGCGCAGTATCAGTCTTATGTAAACGAAAATAAAATTATTGATGCTGTGTGTGTAGATGCACGCATTGATATGGATATGGAGAGCGTGTTACCTGCCGATAATTTTTTAGTAGAATTATTTACAGGGATGCCCAATCATTTAAAACACTACAACCATATTGGTTTCCAAAGTTATTTCATGCATCCGCAAATGCTTGAAACCATTGATAAATTTAGGTTTGATTGCTACCGTTTAGGTAAGGTAAAAGAAGATATTTCTGAAATGGAACCTGCTATTCGCAATTCACATTTATTTTCTTTTGACATAGCGGCCATACAACATGCACATGCACCGGCCAATCATTTATCACCCAATGGATTTAATGGCGAAGAAGCTTGTACGTTAACGCAGTATGCCGGTATGAGCCATACTTGTAACACTATTGGCATTTACGGTTATATGCCAGAACATGATGTACATCAAATGACTGCCAAGCAAATTGCGCATATGTTATGGTATATCATGGATGGCGTGAACAGAGGCAAACAAGAAGCTTCGCTTGCTAACCGTAGCGAGTTTAACGAGTTTACGATGGCTTTTGCAGAAGTGCAAACCGTGTTTTTACAAAGCAAAAGAACAGGCCGCTGGTGGATGCAATTACACGACGGCGAATTTGTGGCATGCAGCCTTAAAGATTATTTGCATGCCGGAAAAAATGAAATTCCGGAGCGCTGGATGCGCGCTGTAGAACGATTATAGCCTTATATTTAGGGTACAAAATAGTAATTCATGAACAAGATGGATCGTATTGGTAAATTAACCGCACTCGTTATTGCAGTGCTACAATTTAGTGCATGTTCGGTGCAGCAAAAGCTACAAAAAGCAGCCAGTCAAAATATTATAGAAGCTAGTAATTTATCTGGTGCTCATATTGGTATACATGTGTTTGATCCAGCGTCTTACACCAATTTGTTTTCATATCAATCCAATAAATATTTTGTGCCAGCAAGTAATACAAAAATTGTTACCTGTTTTGCAGCATTAAAGTATTTAGGAGATAGTGTTGCTGCCGCACAAATACTTGCCACCGATTCTGGTATGCACGTATTTGCTACGGGTGATCCTACTTTTTTACAACCAGAATACGCGTCACATCCATTATTTAATGTTTTAAAAAATGCCAATACAATTTATTTGCATGTGCCAAGTTTTACAGCTAAACCTTTTGGACAGGGCTGGTCTTGGGATGATTATGATGCTTCCTATATGCCTTCACGTTCTGCATTTCCCATGTATGGAAATGTGGTACGGTATACAAAAAATGCAGGTCAGTTAACAGTGATGCCTTCGTTTTTTAAAGATTCTACCAAAGGCCTACAAGCCACTATTAACAAGGGCTTTGGCGTATCTAGACAAATGGCTAACAATCAATTTTTAGTGCAGCCCTCATCTGGAAATACCACACTTGAAGAAATTCCATACCGTACTTCTAATTGGACAACAACTTCTTTAACACTCGAAGCTTCTCTTTTATCAGAAGCCTTAGGAGGCACAAAAGTTATTGCCGCGGATCCTGCTAGTAGTAAAACAGTCCCAGTTACAGCAACTACTATTTATTCACGTCCCCTCGATTCTTTATTAAAACCACTCATGCACCGTAGCGATAATTTTTATGCAGAGCAGGCGCTTTTAATGGTTGGTAATAAGTTGCACCAAAGCTTTGATGATAAAAAAACCATTGCTTATTTACTCGCAAACGACTTAGCAGATCTAGTACAAAAGCCATCTTGGGTTGACGGTAGTGGTTTAAGTAGGTATAATTTATTTACACCTGAAAATTTTACGAGCATCCTGCATAAAATGTATACCTCCTATTCATTTGAAAGACTTCAAAACATATTCCCTACTGGTGGCGAAGTAGGTGGAACATTAAGTGGGATTTATAAAAATTTAAACGGTAAAATCTTTGCTAAAACCGGTACACTTAGTGGGCAGGTGGCTTTAAGTGGTTATTTGATTACCAAAAAAGGCAAGACGCTTATATTTTCGGTACTTGTAAACAACCATACTACTACAGCATCTGCGGTGCGTAAAGCTGTAGAACAGTTTATTCAAGTATTGTACAATAAAAATTAGGATTTGTTTGCAATGATTGATTGCGGCCTATTTTCCAAAAAGCTGATCTAAGTAATCTTCTTTGTATTCAATGTAGGTTGGGCTACCAGAAGGGGTAACGCCTGGTGTGGTGCACGCAAAAAGAGATTCAATAAGTACTTGCATTTCTTTTTGCGCGAGGGTTTGTCCAGTTTTAATGGCTTGTTGACGCGCCATGCATCTGATGATTTTTTCGCGTCTACTAAAGTTAATGTCTGAACTATAATGTTTGTACTGTTCAATAAGTAGTTCAATTGCATTTTTTTCGTTACCGGGTTCTACGTCGGCAGGGATGCCTTGTATCACAAAACTATTGTTACCAAAGGGTTCTACCTGGTAGCCAATTTGTTGCAAGTCAGGTAGTAGTTCACTTAAAATGGCTGTATCAGAAGCGCCCAATGAAAGCGTTACCGGAAATAAACTTTTTTGTGTTGGCACTTGCGCTGTTTGTGCAGCAATCACTAATTTATCATACACCACTCTTTCGTGCGCTAGTTGTTGGTGCACTAGTACAAATCCATTGTTGGTTGACGCAATGATATAGGTTTTGTGTATTTGTATAAGTGGTGTATCCGCTAAAATTTCTAAACTTGGTTTTTTAGGCGCAAGCGTCTCGCCTTTAGATGGCATTTCATAAAAATCTTTCCAATGCCCTAAGTTTCCTTTGTTTTCTCTTTCAATAAAATGTGCCTGATGCTTTTGTGTAAAGGTTTGGTACAAAGAGCTTGAAGCCGTTGCTTCTTTTTTTTCTGAAGTAAATGGTTTGTTGACTGCGTCTAAACTTTGTATGTCTGCGTTTAGGCTAAAATCTAAAGAAGGTGCTACGCTAAACTGTGCCAGCGCGTGTTTAACAGCAGCGCCCACAAAAGCGTACATGATTTTTTCGTCTTCAAATTTAATTTCCTGTTTGGTAGGATGCACGTTAATATCTACTTGAGAAGGATCCAGGTCAATAAATAGTACATAGCCTGGAAAAGAATCTTTAGGAATTAAATCGGCGTAGGCAGCGTTAACAGCGTGGTTTAAATAAGCACTTTTAATAAAGCGGTTGTTTACAAAAAAATACTGATCACCCCTGGTTTTACGGGCCGTTTCGGGCTTTCCAATAAAACCATAAATATTCATATAGTCTGTGTGCTCGGTAACACTCACAAGTTTTGACGTGTAAGTGTTTCCTAAAATTTGAACGATGCGCTGTTTGATATTGCCGGGCGCTAAATGAAAAACTTCTTGGCCATTACTGGTTAAAGTAAACAAGCGGTCTGGATAGGCCATCGCCACTCTAATAAATTCATCAATAATATGCTTGAGCTCTGCGGCATTGCTTTTTAAAAAGTTGCGTCGAGCAGGCACATTAAAAAATAAATTCTTCATCGAAATATTCGTGCCCACGTTACAACTACATGCTTCCTGTTTTTGAACGGCACTATTTTCAATATCTACTGTTGTTCCTAATTCGTCTTCGGCTCTTCTTGTTTTGATGGTTACCTGCGCAACCGCGGCTATCGAAGCAAGTGCTTCACCTCTAAACCCCATGGTTTTAATGGCAAACAAATCTTCAATGGCCTTTATTTTACTGGTGGCATGGCGCTGAAAAGCGATGGCTGCGTCTGATGGGCTCATGCCTTTACCATTGTCTATGACTTGTATGAGTGCTTTGCCGGCATCGGATACAATCAGTTGAATAGAAGTAGCCCCCGCGTCTACGGCGTTCTCTAGTAGCTCCTTAACGGCACTAGCAGGGCGCTGAATCACCTCGCCAGCGGCTATCTGGTTTGCGATGTTATCGGGTAGTACATGAATAATGTTAGCCAAAGGGTCCTGTTTTTTACGGGTCGACAAAAATAGGGCAAAGCGGGGCAGCTTTGCAAACTTTTACCATTTTTGAAGCAATTTAGCAGCTACTTTTGTGCCTCAAACGAACTGATTATGACTTTAAGCGCCGATATCCAAAAAACACCACGTACCTATATGCCTGCTGGCTTTGAGCTAACCAACTGGGAAAGCCTGGAGCCGTTTTTTAAAGAACTAGTAGATAGGCCCCTTGATGCTTTACAAGATTTAGAGCAGTGGCTAAAGGACATGAGTGAAGTGGAAGCGGTTATTAGCGAGGACGCTTGTTGGAGACAAATCAAAATGACTTGTGATACCACTAACCCGGCACTCGAAGAAGCCTTCAACTATTTTTGCCTCGAAATTCAGCCAAAAATGCAGCCTTATGCCGATCAACTCAATAAAAAATTTATTGATTGCCCACATACTGCATCCCTCGATAAAGACAGTTACTACACTTATATCAGGTCTGTCAAAAAAAATATTGAATTATTTAGAGAAGCGAATATTCCACTGCAAGCCGAATTGAGTGTGATGCAACAACAGTATGGCACGATTGCAGGAAAGATGACTGTAGAAGTAGAGGGTAAAGAATATACACTGCAACAAGCAGCAAAATTTTTAGAACACGAAGACCGCGCAGTTAGAGAATCGGTGTATAAAAAAATTCAGGACAGAAGGCTTGTTGATAAAGATGCGATGCATGATTTGTATTCTTCACTGATTCAGAAAAGACATCAAGTAGCCGTAAATGCAGGTTTTGCAAATTACCGCGATTACAAGTTTGTAGAACTTGGTAGGTTTGATTATACCAAAGAAGATTGTTTTCAATTTCATGAAGCGGTTAAACTACATGTGCTACCGCTGATCGAAAAAATATATGCTCGCAAAAAACAAAAACTAGGGCTCGATGTTTTAAAGCCATGGGATACAGAAGCAGAGCCAGCAGGGGTTTTACCGCTAAAGCCTTTTACAAATGGGCAAGATTTATATGAAAAAACGGTTACCTGTTTTGAGCAGTTAGATCCGTTTTTTGCTGCATGTCTTCGTAAAATGAATGAGCTTAAACATTTTGATTTGGAAAGCCGTAAAGGAAAAGCGCCGGGTGGTTACAACTGTCCATTAGCAGAATCTGGAGCGCCATTTATTTTCATGAACGCCGCTTCACAAATGAGTGATGTAACAACCATGGTACACGAAGGTGGTCACGCCGTGCATTCTTTTTTAGCACATCATTTAGAGATCAGTGCTTTTAAAGAATATCCAATGGAAATAGCAGAAGTAGCAAGTATGGCCATGGAATTATTTTCTATGAATCACTGGCAGGCATTTTTTGACAATGAAGATGATTTAAAACGTGCGCGTGAACATCAACTAGAAAGAACCATTACCATATTCCCGTGGATTGCTATTATTGATAAGTTCCAGCACTGGGTATATGAAAATCCTGCGCATACCGAAGCAGAAAGAACGGCTACTTGGACATCTATCTTAAAAGAATTTTCTACAAATAGTATCGATTATACAGGACTAGACGCTTACCGTGAAATTGGCTGGCAGCGCCAGTTACACCTTTTTGAAGTGCCATTTTATTATATCGAATATGGTATTGCGCAACTAGGTGCGATAGGACTTTGGATGCAGTACCAAAAAAATCCAAAACAAGCACTTCAAAATTATATCAACGCTTTATCGTTAGGGGGTACAAAAACACTGCCTGAATTATATAAAGCGGCTGGTCTCGAATTTAATTTGTCGCCAGATTATATCAAAACCTTAATGGAGTTTACGGCCAAGGAAATGTAATCATTTACATTCTGCAAAAACGGCTGTACAGTTTTTCGTACTCTGGAATAATTTTACTGATGTCAAATAAACAAGCCTGCTCATAAGCGGCTTGTTTCATTTGCATGAGTTTGTTTTCGTCGGATAATAATCCAACAGCATAGCCACTCATAGCAGCAACATCACCTACAGGTGCCATATAACCGGTTTCTCCTTGTATATTAATTTCATGAAGGCCTCCAGCGTCAGAACTAATAACAACAGCGCGGGCGGCCATAGCTTCTAGTGCTGCTAAGCCAAAACTTTCATATTCGGAAGGGAGCAAAAACACATCTGTTACTGCTAAAATATCTTCAATTTGTTCTTGCTTCCCTAAAAAACGAACATGCTCTTCGATACCCAGGGTACGCGCTAACTCTTCTGTAGCATGGCGTTCAGGGCCATCACCCACCATTAATAATTTAGCAGGAACTTCTTTGATGATATTTGCAAAAATGTGCACCACGTCATCTACTCTTTTTACTTTTCTAAAATTAGACGCGTGCGTAATTATTTTTTCGTTGTTGGGTGCAATTACTTTTTTAAATGCTTCACTTGGTTTTTTATCAAAACGTGCTACGTCTACAAAATTATAAATCACATCAATTTCTTTGGTGATTTTAAATGTTTGGTACGTAATGTCTCTTAAATTATTGGACACAGCTGTAATGGCGTCACTTTCATTGATAGAAAATGTTACTACCGGTTCGTAGGTTTTGTCTCTACCAACGAGTGTAATATCGGTGCCATGTAGGGTAGTAATAACCGGGATATTTCTATTGATTTTTTGCTTTACAATTTGCTTGGCCATGTACGCAGCAGATGCATGCGGTATTGCATAGTGCACGTGTAATAAATCTAGGTCATGATTGATAATAACATCTACCATCGCAGAAGCAAGTGCTACCTCATAAGGGGGGTAATCAAAAAGCGGATAGGTAGGTACCCTTACTTCATGGTAAAATATATTGGCGTTAAACTCATTGAGTCTTACGGGTTGTTGGTAAGTAATAAAATGTACCTGATGTCCTTTATCAGCCAAGGCTTTTCCAAGTTCGGTGGCCAAAACACCGCTTCCACCAAAAGTGGGGTAACAAACAATCCCTATACGCATAGTATTATAAATGGGCTCTAAACTTGACCATTTCCTATGCAAGTAACAATTATTTTGGCATTCTGTTTATTTAATGGCTGGTTGAGGGTCAAATTCCTAGAAATTCTTAACTTGAGCCCTATGAAAAAGATCATCTATCTACTTTTATTAGTGCCTTTTTTTGGTTTGAGCCAATCTACAGAGCCTTCTAATGCAGACGCAGTATTTATTAAAAAATTATCTGATGAGATTCTTACAAATGGTAAGGCATACGATTTACTGTATGAGCTCACTAAAAAAGTAGGTGGAAGAATAGCAGGTTCTCCAGCCATGTATAAGGCAGAAGCCTGGGGTGAAAAAACCTTGCAGCAACTTGGTGCGCCTAGTGTAAGCAAACAAGCATGTCAGGTACCAAGATGGGTGCGTGGCACTGGCGACTTTGCTAGTATTACCAGTATTGATGGAAAGAAACAAGCACGTACACTAGATGTATTAGCACTTGGAAACTCGTTAGGAGATGGAAAAAAAGTAGAAGCTACCATACTTGCTGTTCAAAATTTTGAAGAGTTAGAAAAACGTAAAGAAGAAGTAAAAGGTAAAATTGTTTATTTCAATAATAGTTTTGACGCTACCATTGTTAAAACATTTGAAGCCTATGGTAAGGCCGGACAGTATAGAAGAAACGGCCCTAGCCAAGCTGCAAAATATGGTGCGGTAGGTTGTATTATTCGTTCACTTACGAGTTCTACAGCTAATGATCCGCATACGGGGGGTATGGCTTACAACGATTCGTTTCCAAAAATTCCTGCACAAGCAGTAGGTCCTCGCGACGCCGATTATATATGGTCACTTGCAAAACAGTCAAGCACCGTAAAAGTAAGTATGGCTACGCACGGTAAATTTTTACCAGACACCACAGGTCATAATATTATTGCCGAAATAAAAGGATCTCAGTTTCCGGATGAAATTATTACACTGGGTGGGCATTTAGATAGTTGGGATGTAAATGAAGGTGCACATGATGATGGCGCAGGTGTGGTGCACACTATGGAAGTATTGCGCGCAATGCTAGCAGTTGGTTATCAGCCTAAGCGCACCATTCGTTTTGTATTATTTGCCAATGAAGAAAATGGTTTAAGAGGTGGTATGGCTTATGCTCAAGCGGCAAAAGATAAAAAGGAAAAACACATTTTTGGATTAGAGAGTGACGAAGGTGGCTTTACACCAAGAGGCTTTAGTTTTACCGCTTCACCTGAAAAAATTGAAGCTGCAAAACGCTGGATACCTCTGTTAAAACCTTATGGTACCACAACGATGGATGATATTGGTGGCGGTTCAGACATTAGCCCACTTAATAGACAATTACAAGTGCCACTTTGTGGTTTTGTACCAGATCCACAGCGTTATTTTGACCTACATCATGCGCGTTCTGATGTTTTTGAAAACGTAAACAAGCGCGAACTGTTATTAGGTGCTGTCAATATTGCCGGCCTTATTTATCTAGTAGATACCTATGGTTTTTAATGATAGGTATTTTAAAATTTTAGGCTTGTAATAAAAATATAGCGAGGCGTTTGTGAATGTCTACCGTCTCTTTTTTCCACTGTGCAACCGTTTTGGTTTTAATCCACTGTGTAGGTGCGGTAATGTCTACGGCAATACAAATTTTTGTTTGCGGATGGCAAAATTGTAAAAGGTCTTTAATGAGTTGATTATTGCGGTACGGCGTTTCAATAAATATTTGTGCCGAGCTTTTTTTATGTGACTCTTGTTCTAGATGTGTAATAGTTTTTTTCTTTTCTAAGCTATCAATGGGGAGGTAGCCATGGAAACTAAAATTTTGTCCGTTCATGCCACTAGCCATGAGTGCTAATAATATAGAGCTGGGGCCTACCAGTGGGTAAATTTCAAACCCTTTTTCTTGAGCGGCAGCTACTAGTATTTGGCCAGGATCCGCTACACCAGGGCATCCTGCTTCACTTATGATACCAATATTTTTTCCTTGAGAAAGTAATTGTAAAAATTCTGAAACCACATCATGCTCGGCTTTGTGTATCGCGCGCCAAGTATAGTTATCGATAATCATGTCACGCCAATACTTTTTTAAATACCTGCGCGCCGTTTTTTCATTTTCAACAAAATACGCATCACATAATTTAGCCTGCTCAATCACATAAGGCGGAACCGTATTGTCTGCTTCTTCATGTAAAACGGTAGGTATTAAAATAACTTTTCCTGCTGTCATTCGTCAATTTGTTTTTTAGGATCTAGGCTAAGCGTTGCTGCAATAACTGCGTAACAAGGCGCAAATAACCAACCTATAATGGGAATCATGTGTAGCATATAAAATATAATGCCATTGCCAATGGCAAGGCCTTTATTGCTACCAATAAAATAGATGCTTTCTTGTGCTGTTTTGTTTTTTCTTTCCATACTATAATCAAGCATCGAAAATCCTAAATAATAACACTCTATTAAAAGCGCCATAAAAGGTGTAAACCATCCTATAATGGGTATGAGGCAGATAATTAAAATGGTGAGCAGGTATACGGTTTGCCATAATCCGTTTCTTACCGCAATATACATGCCTCTCAAAGCCTGATGCATAAAGTCTTTGAACACAAACGGAAATTCTTTTCCTTCAATAATCGAAGCCGTTTTTTCTGATAAATAAGCAAACAGCGGCGCGCCAACAATTAAAAATAAATATTTAAATAGCGAAAAGTAAAAAAGTAAAATCATAAACCAAACCAGTGTACTACCCACCACAAATAAAAATCCGGCAAAACTATTGGTGAGGCTATCCATCCAAACTTTAAGGCCTGATTTTAAAGTCATCCAAACAATAAAATCACTAGCGGTGCTGCTAAATAAGTTAATCACCACAAAAAATAAAACCGTGTAAATAATACCCGGAATCAATACCCATTTCCAGAGTTTATGTTTTACAATAAACTGATGGGCTTTGATATAGGAAGCAAATGCTATGATTAGGTCTTTAAGCAATAGAAAGGGTTTATTGTAAAGTTAGCCAATGACAATTAAAACTTAGGACAAATAATGGGTTTATCTGTACGGGGTCTTCTGGTGTAAATAAGTGAAAATTCGATACCACCCATTTGTTGTGATGCCGTTTTTAAACGGCTGTTGTTGATATCATAAGTGGCACCAATTCTAAAGTCATTGAATTCAATTCCTACATAAGGCACAATGGCGTCATGTAAGCGCATCCAGCTGCCTATATAAATACTAGCGGCTCTATCATTTTCTGAATCACTACTTAATTGAAGTGCGCCTCCAAACATGGTTTCCTGTGCGCCACCCTGTGTTTGATGAACAGCGCTTACGTGAAGCGTTGCGCTTGTGCCCACATAAAAGTAACCACCTCCATGCACTGTAAAACGTGGGCTAACACTATAGTTGGCGCCTAAAAAAGATTGCCTTGGTCTGTTAAGATGGTACATGCTTAGCCCAACATAATAATTGTTTTGTTCGCCAATAGTACCGTTGAGTAAGAGGCCTGCATTAATGGTTGTATAACTGGAAGTAAGTGAAGGTGCAGTAAATAACTCGTTGGTGATACCTGTAAATCCGGCACTGGTTAACTGATCTTCAAATTTAATTTGATTGGTATTTAAAAGCATATTGGCCTGCGTTATTTGAAAGCCAAAACCAATTTGAGTATTGTTGTCTTCATCTACGCCTTTATGGTATGCCGTAGAAAAACTAGCGTAATTAAATTTTATGGCACCATTTGCATGGTTATCGGAGTAGCCTGTAAAACCAATACCCCAACTATCATTTTCATTGATACTTTTTTGGAGGAGCTTGGCATCAAAAGAAGCAGTGGTTGTAATAAATGCGTTGTTAATGGTTGGCCACTGGTTGCGGTGGTTGGATGCAATTCTATAATTGCCATCAAATTTTCCGGTAAGTGCTGGATTGATGGTAAGGGGTGAAGCAAAAAATTGTGAAAAATGCGGATCCTGTGCGCTACTTTTTTGTAGCGAGAAAATAAAACAACAAAGTATTAATATGAAACTTACGTACCGCAATGTACCTGCAAGTTAGCGTAAACAATTAGTTATTAAGCCTGACTTTTGGTGCCAAATGCTAAATCGCCAGCATCACCAAGTCCAGGAACTATATATCCCTTTGCAGTAAGCTCATTGTCAATATCACCACACCAAATTTTAACATTTGTACCACAAGCTTTTTCGATTGCTGCAATACCAACAGTACTTGCAATGGCTACCACCACATGAAAGGCTGTAGGCGTTCCTTCGCTTTTCATGTGCTCGATGGTTTTAATAATGGAAGCACCCGTTGCAAGCATAGGGTCTGCAATAATAATAATGCGGTTATCAAGTGAAGGACAACTCATGTATTCTAAACAAATTTCAAAACTACCATCTGGGTGGTGTTTGCGATATGCCGAAATAAACGAGTTATCTGCTTTGTCAAAATAATTAAGTAGTCCATTGTGCATAGGAAGGCCCGCTCTTAAAATGGTGGCAAGTACGGGTTGCTGTGCAAGTACTTTGCTTTCGTGGATACCTAATGGCGTTTCTGTTTTTACAACAACAGAAGGTAGTTCTTTGCTGATTTCGTAAGCAGCAATTTCTCCAATACGTTCTAGATTTCTTCTAAAACGCATGCGGTCGTTTTGTACGTTACGGTCTCTTAATTCTGAAACCCAATTGCTTACTAAACTATGCGATGCACTTAAATTTACGACCATGGTTCAAAGGTATTTGAAAGCTTAAAATATGTCAAAATTAAAATCGTCCCCATTAAATAAGCCCTTATCACTCAGTTTCAAATGAGGAATCACTAATAAAGCCATAAAGCTAAGCGTCATAAAAGGCGCTTGCAGCTTAGATCCTAGGGCTTTTGCTTCTAGGTCAATGGCTGTGTATTTGTCTGCTACTTCAAAACCATCTGCACTACTCATAAGCCCCGCAACTGGTAAGGGCAAAACTGAATTTGTAGCATGATTGCTTGCACTAGTCACCACACTTACACCCCCTCTCGCTTCAATCACCAAATTAATGGCAGCTGCCATACTTTCATCATCTACACCCACCGCTACAATGTTATGACTATCGTGTGCCACACTTGAAGCGATAGCGCCATGTGTTAAACCAACATTTTTAATAAATGCTTTCGCAATGGGTGCAGCGTGGTATCTGTTCACTACCACAATTTTTAAAATATCATTTGTAGTGTCTGTTACCCAATTGCCATTTTGTAAAGTTCCGGTACGTAGTAATTTATTGGTGATAAGTTGTCCGTCTAGTGCTTCTATAACCGGAATGATACCGTTTTTATTTGGATATTCATTTTCCGCAACAGCAAGTGCAGTAGGTTCAATTTTTTCGCAATCAAAATTATTGATCGCATTTGTAGGAACACTTTTAATTTTTGTACTACCATTTTCCGCTACCAAATCTCCTTTAATATAGGTGCGAAGTACTTTAAAATGTGTAAGGTCTTTTACCATAATAAAATTGGCAGGATCACCCGGATTTACCATACCTACGGGTAGCTTGTAATGCGCTACAGGATTGATACACGCGGCTTTTAGTACATTAAACACATCAAGCCCTTTAGCAACGGCTCTTGCACAAATAGTATTGATATGACCCGCTGCTAAACTATCCGGATGTTTATCATCACTACATAACATAATATGACTGGTATGCGAATCAATTAAAGGATAGAGCGCTTCAAAATTTTTAGCAGCACTTCCTTCTCTAATTAAAATATGCATCCCGTATTCTAATTTTTCTAAGGCCTCTTCGATGGTAAAACATTCGTGATCGGTACTAATACCTGCTGCAATATATTTTTTGGCAGCATCGCCTCTTAATCCGGGCGCATGACCATCAACAGGTTTATTGTGTTTTTGTGCCGATTGTATTTTTGCTAATACTGAAGGATCCTGATTTAGCACACCGGGAAAATTCATCATTTCAGATAAATAATATATTTCGGATCTCGCTAATAAATCGTCAACTTCTTTTTCATTGACCTCGGCACCAGCAGTTTCAAAAATGGAAGCAGGTACACAACTTGGCGCACCAAAGAAAAAATTAAACGGCGTTTGCTTTCCATTATCAATCATAAACTCCACGCCGGCCACGCCACAAACATTGGCAATTTCGTGGGGGTCGCTAATGGTTCCAATGGTACCGTGCAGGACGGCAAGCCTGGCAAATTCGGAAGGCACGAGCATGCTACTTTCGATATGTACATGGCTATCAATAAAGCCGGGCATGATATAGGGCAAACTGGGGTTAACCGGTTCGCTACTGGCTTCTATGCGCTTAATATGGCCATTTTCTATCCATAGGGTGGCGCCATAGATATGCCTATTAGGGATGTCAACTAAATTACCGGTAACGCTATACATATGGGTACTGCTCATGAGGGCACTAAGGTACAATAGAAGCCCAAGTTTTAAGGGTCTCTCAATTCAATTTTTTGGTAAGCCAAATGAGTAGTAAATTACTTACCCAATTAAACGTATATGAAAAAACTACATTTTGTACTAGCGGCCATTTTGCTGCTTAGTGTAAGTGCAACAAATCAAGTAATTGCACAAAAGAAAGCAGCAAAAAAAACGGCTGCTACCGCGCCGGCTGCGCCGGCGCTCAGTCCTGACTCCGTTTTATTTTCGGAGGTAAAATATAGACTGGTAGGCCCTTTTAGAGGCGGTAGAAGTGCTGCTGTTGCAGGCAGTTATGTAAACAATAACACTTTTTATTTTGGTGCTACGGGTGGTGGTTTATGGAAAACAGTAGACGGTGGTAGCAACTGGAAAAATTTGAGCGATAAAAAAATAGGCGGCAATATTGGCGCCATTGCCACTGCGCCCTCCGACGAAAACATTTTATATGTTGGCGAAGGTGAAAATACCATGAGAGGTAATGTGGCAGAGGGTTTGGGCGGTATGTGGCGCTCTAACGATGGAGGTAAAACATTTACCAATATTGGATTAAAAGAAGGTCGACACATTATTAGAATTGTAGTGCATCCGCGTGATCCAAACACCGTTTGGGCTGCTGTTGTGGGTCATTTATTTGGACCTAACCCAGAGCGTGGTGTATACAAAACTACCGATGGCGGTAAAACTTGGAAGCAAACTTTATTTGTAAACAACCAAACCGGTTGTTCTGATTTAGTAATGGAGCCAGGCAACCCATCTGTATTGTATGCAGGTATGTGGCGTGTGCAAAGAACGCCGCATAGTATGGAAAGTGGTGGAGAAGGATCAGGTTTATACAAAAGCACCGATGGTGGTGATACCTGGGTTAATATTTCTCAAAACAAAGGTCTTCCTAAAGGCGTTTGGGGTATTGTAGGCGTGGCGGTAGCCCCTTCTAACACCGATAAATTATATGCCATTATTGAAAATGCTGCTGGCGGTATGTTTGTAAGTAATGACGCTGGCGCCACCTGGACATTAACAAGTAGCGATAATAATATTCGCCAGCGCGCATGGTATTATAGTAAAGTATTTGTGTCGCCAACCAACGAAAATTTAGTGTACGCACTCAATGTAAATTTCATGCGTAGCACAGATGGTGGTAGAACATTTTCTGGTGTCAATACACAACATGGTGATCATCACGATTTATGGATCGATCCAAAAAATCCAAGCCGTATGATTGTTGCTGATGATGGTGGTGCGCAAGTAAGTTTTGATGGCGGTAATAATTGGAGTACCGAAAACAATCAACCTACTGCTCAAATTTATAGAGTGAGTACCGATAATTCATATCCTTACCGCATACTCGGTGCGCAGCAAGATAATTCTACCATCCGTATAAAAAGTAGAACGTCTGGCGCTGGTATTTCCGATAAAGATTGGGAATCTACAGCAGGTGCAGAAAGTGGTTTTGTGGTAGCAGATCCTTTAAATCCAGATGTGGTTTATGGTGGTAACTATGGTGGTTATTTGTCAAGACTCGATCACCGCACCGGAGAAAACAGAGCCATCAATGTGTGGCCTGATAATCCAATGGGAGCAGGGGCTGACGTTTTAAAATACCGTTTCCAGTGGAACTTCCCTATATTTTTTAGTCCGCACAATCCTAAAAAATTATACACGGCGGGTAACCATTTATTTGCCACAGAAAATGAAGGAAAATCATGGGATATGATTAGCCCAGATTTAACTACCAATGATAAATCTAAACAAGGCCCTAGTGGTGGTCCCATCACAAAAGACAATACATCGGTAGAATATTATTGTACCATTTTTGCAGCTGCAGAATCTGTTTTAGAAAAAGATTTACTCTGGACAGGTAGTGATGATGGACTTATTCATGTAAGTAAAGACGGCGGTAAAAATTGGGAAAATGTTACACCACTAGAAGCAGGCAAACAAATGATGTGGAACTGTATCGAAACAGATCCATTTAAAAAAGGGACTGCTTATTTTGTTGGAACAAAATATAAGATGGATGATTATACGCCGTATATTTTTAAAACAGAAGACTACGGTAAAACTTGGAAAAAAATTACAGCGGGTATAGACCCGATGCATTTTACAAGAGCCTTACGCGCCGATCATAAGCGCCCAGGTTTATTATATGCAGGTACCGAGTTTGGCATGTACATTTCTTTTGATGATGGTGCCAATTGGAAAAAGTTCCAACTTAATTTACCAGAAACACCAATTACCGATTTGACCATTAAAGAAAATGATTTGATTGTAGCTACCCAGGGTAGAGCGTTTTGGATCATTGATGATTTAAGTATTGTGCAACAGCATCAAGCGGCTAACTATGCTAAAAACATCCATGTATTTGATGCCAATCCAGTGGTAAGATCAGAAGGTGGCGGTAGAAGACGCGGTGGTTTTGGTGGTGGCATGACAGCCAATATGGGCGCTAACCCTCCACTAGGTTCTGTGATCAACTATTATTTAAAAGGCGTTACAGATAGTAGTAAATTATCAATTACTGTGTTGGACAAAAAAAGTAAAGTGATCAGAACTTTTAGTAAAAATGCAAAATTGCCAC
The DNA here is from genome assembly GCA_945873615.1 of Sediminibacterium ginsengisoli. Lineage (GTDB taxonomy): Bacteria > Bacteroidota > Bacteroidia > Chitinophagales > Chitinophagaceae > Sediminibacterium > Sediminibacterium ginsengisoli_E. Next base: position 463,492 of record CAMCDT010000001.1, read on the forward strand.
AAGATAAAATTATGTTTACAGAGGGTATCAATCAGTTTGAGTGGGATATGAATTATCCTGCAGCTGAACGCCTAGACGGTTTAATTTTATGGAATGGTGGTGTGGGTACTGTTAAAGCAGCGCCAGGTAAATACACGGCTCGTTTTGTGTACCAAAAAGATACTGTGCTTGTACCATTTGTAATTAAGCCAAATCCTAATTATGCAGCTACAGAAGCAGACTATGACGCGCAGGTAGCATTTTTATTAAGTGTGCGTGATAAGTTTTCTGAAATTCAAAAAGCCATTAAAGATATCAGGGCAGTACGTTCTCAAGTAAATGAGTTTACGGCAAAACTAGATGGCCAAAAAGAATTAAAAACTTTTGCTGATTCGGTGGTTAAAAAAATGACTGGTATCGAAGAAGTGCTCTACCAAACAAAAGCAAAGAGTGGTCAGGATGTACTTAATTATCCAATTCGTTTAAACGATAAAATTGCGGGTTTATTTAATGTGGTGTCAAGTGGTCAAACTGCGCCAAGCAAGCAAGCAGTGGAAGCATTTGCTGATTTAAAAGGTAAGGCAGATACAGCTTTAACAAGCTTAAAAGCTATGATGGATAAAGACCTTAAGGCACTCAATCAAATGATTCACGAAAAAATGGTGCCAGTAATTAGCATCAAATAAATATTAATCTAACAAATCGGGGCGGCGTGCTTTTGTACGCTGCACCGATTGTTCGTATCTCCACTCCTCCACTTTTTTAGGGTCGCCTTGTAAAAGTACATCAGGCACTTTGTCGCCTCTAAAATCGGCGGGTCTTGTATATACCGGCGGTGCTAATAAATTATCCTGAAAAGAATCGGTTAGTGCTGACGTTTCATCATTTAACACCCCCGGAATTAAACGGCCAACAGCGTCTACAACTACTGCTGCGGCTAGTTCTCCGCCACTTAAGACATAATCACCAATTGAAATTTCCTGTGTTACGTACTGCTTTCTAATGCGTTCGTCAATGCCTTTGTAGTGTCCACAAATAATTAAAATATTGCCTTTCAGTGATAATTGATTGGCAGCACTTTGGTTAAACCTAACACCATCGGGTGTCATAAAAATAATTTCATCGTAAGCAGCAGGGGCTTGTAATTCGTCGATTGCATTAGCGAGCGTTTCACATAAAATGACCATACCCGCGCCACCGCCATACTGATAATCATCTATTTGTCCGTGCTTGTTAATGGCCCATTTGCGTAGGCTGTGCACGTTAACTTGTAAGAGTCCTTTTTCCTGCGCACGTTTCATGATGCTGTGTGCAAAAGGGCCTTCTAATAGTTCAGGCAGAACCGATAAAATATCAATTTTTAGCATGCTTTATTTTTTATTCCATAAAACCCTCAATATCCCTGCGTTGTTTTTTGGTAGGCCTTCCAATTTTACTCAAACGCTTTCCGGTTTGATAAGAAGCCGCTTGGTAAGCAACGTGGTCCAGTTCTTCAGGTGGTGTTTGATCTTCATAATTCAAAATAGCCTCAGGATATTGAACTCTTTTTTCTAGTAAGCCGGTTACTTTAATTACCCATCTACGCGCTTCTGTTTTTACATCGTATACATCACCCAGGTTTACAACTTTGGCTGCTTTTACATTATCACCATTACATTTTACCTTACCCTTGCTGCAAGCATCACCCGCTTGGCTTCTCGTTTTAAACAAACGAATAGCCCAGAGGTATTTATCAATACGAAGTTTTTCTTTACTTGCTGCTTGCATAAAACTGGTGAAAGTAAGGAATGGTTTCTATGCCCTTGTAAAAATTGACGATGTCAAATTTTTCGTTGGGGCTGTGTAAATTATCGCTGTCTAGTCCAAAGCCCATGAAAACAATTTTAAGACCCAGTTCTTTTTCAAATAAAGCGCAAATAGGAATACTACCACCGCCTCTTACTGGAATAGGATCTTTGCCAAAAGTGGCTGCAATAGCGCTCGCAGCTGCTTGATATTCTTTAGAGTGAATAGGCGTCATGTAAGGCTCACCACCATGGTGTTCCGACGCTTTTACCGTTACACCTGCTGGCGCAATAGAGGTAAAGTAGTTGATAATTTTTTCGGTAATCACCTCAGATGATTGATTGGGTACCAGTCTGCAAGAAATTTTTGCAAATGCTTTAGAAGGGAGCACCGTTTTAGCGCCTTCACCGGTATAGCCGCCCCAAATACCATTAACCTCAAGGGTTGGTCTAATCCCCGTTCTTTCGTTGCTGCTATATCCTTTTTCGCCCCATAAAGTTTGTACGCCTAAATCTTTTGCATATTCCGTAGCATCAAAAGGTGCTTCGGCCATTTTAGCTCTCTCGGTATCTGTTGATTCAACAACATCGTCATAAAAACCAGGAATGGTGATATGGTTGTTTTCGTCGTGGCAAGAAGCAATCATTTTTGAAAGCATGGTAATAGGGTTGGCTACAGCGCCACCATAAACACCACTATGTAAATCTCTATTAGGTCCGGTTACTTCTACCTCAATATAACTTAATCCTCTCACGCCAATATCGATAGATGGATTTTCCATGCTGATCATAGAAGTATCACTAATTAAAATAACGTTAGCGTCGAGTAATGCTTTATTTGCTTTTACAAACGTGGCTAAATTTGGACTACCTACTTCTTCTTCACCTTCAATTAAAAATTTGTTATTGGTAGTAAGTGTACCCGTTTGCACCATGGTTTCTAACGCTTTTACGTGCATATAAAACTGTCCCTTATCATCTGCTGATCCACGCGCATAAATTTTTCCGTCTTTGATAACCGGCTCAAAAGGTCCACTGTTCCATAGTTCCAGTGGATCGGCGGGTTGCACGTCATAGTGTCCATACACAAGTACCGTTGGAAGTGCAGGATCAATTATTTTTTCGCCGTATACAATTGGATGTCCTTCTGTAGGATAAATAGTAGCTGTTGTAGCACCTGCATCTAGTAAACTTTTTTTAACAGCTTCCGCGCAGGTAAGCATATCATTTTTATTTTCTGTTCTTGCACTCACACTAGGTATGCGCAGTAATGCTAATAATTCTTCTAAAAAACGGTCTTTGTTTTTTTCTTGATAATCTTTCCAAACTTGCATAGGATCTATTTTCTAATTTTCTAATTGATGTTTTTTATCGGACACGATATTTTCGAGGGTCCAAGTTAGTTTCTTTTCAAATGTAGCTTGTCTTTCGGGGCAATTTTTATTGCAAATTCCACAGCTAATGGCTAAACAACCATCGGTATGCACAAAAAGTTCGATGGCGTCGCCAAAATGTGATTTAATAAGGTCCGACAAGCTGTCTATTTCGCGGTGGGCTTCATGTACATTTAAAAACCAAGGCACGGTTAAGTGGCAATCAATATGTAAAAGGCTACCGTATTTGATCACGCGTAAATTATGTAGGTCAATCCAGTTTTCTACTTTGTTTTTATTAAGTACTTGAATAAAATCACGCAGTAAATCTAGGTCGGCTTCATCCATGATACCAGCAAACGACGATCTAATAATTTTATAGCCGTTATAAATAATAAGAAGGCTCATGCCCAGTGCAATCAGTTTATCTATCCAGTACACTTTCCAAATAAGCATAGCAGCTATACCAGCAACAATGGCTAGGGTAGAGTAGGTATCTATTTGTAAATGTTTGCCACTTGCCTGTAGCGCCAACGATTTATTTTTCTGACCAATTTTAATACAAACAGCGCCGGCAAAATAATTGAGTACGGCAGTAGCGCTTACGAGCCATAAACCAGTGTCAAGTGCGTGCAAAGGCTCTGTACTAAAAAAATGGGTGAGTGTTTCGTAAATAATTAAAACGCCTGCAGCTACAATTAAAGTACCTTCAGCTGCTGCCGATATAAGTTCTGCTTTACCGTGTCCATAAGGGTGGTCCACGTCTTTTGGTTTAGCAGCCACGTATAAACTATAGAGGCCAATAAAACCAGCTACCACATTTACAATACTTTCTAGCGCATCTGTTAAAACGGCTAGTGAGTGCGTATAAAAATAAGCCGCAGTTTTTACCGCCAACAGTACAACACCCAGGCTGGTAATAACAATTTGAACCTTAAAATTTTCTTTGGCTAATTTCACAAATGCGTTTTAAAACCTATTTAAATGCGCTCTAGGGTATAATGTATGGGACATGTTTTGGCGAGCATCGCAGAAACACCACAATACTTTTCGTGGCTTAAACTTACGGCTCTTTTAAATTGATCTAATTGTGTTTCATCAACATCAGCTTTGTAAACCATATGAATCACCGAAAATACTTTTGGAATGGTATCTGTTTGTTCTGCAGTTGCTTCGATACTTAGTTTTGTAAAAGGGACTTTCATTTTATTTAAAATCTCAACAACATCAATGCCGCTACAGCCACAAAGGGATGCGAGCATCATTTTTTTAGGATTCATACCAGAACCTAAGCTTCCATTTTCGATGGTGGTATCTAATCTTACGGTTTGTCCCGTATCTGCGGTAACGTCAAACGCTAAATGACTCACCCAATTTGTGGTTACTTTCATTGTTATGTATTTATTGCATGGCTTTTTCAAATCTGGCTGCTACAAAATCCCAGTTAACCAGGTTAAACCAAGCGGTAATATAATCGGCTCTTTTGTTTTGATATTTTAAATAGTAGGCGTGTTCCCAAACATCTATCCCTAGTAATGGGAATCCTTTAAAACTGCTTACATCCATCAGCGGATTATCTTGATTAGGGGTAGAGCCAATGGCTAATTTTTTGTCTGCAGTAACCACAAGCCATGCCCATCCACTTCCAAATCTATTTTTTGCTGCTTCTGCAAATTGCGTTTTAAATGCCTCCATTGATCCAAAACTTTTGTTAATAGCAGCAGCGAGTGCTCCTGTAGGAACGCTTGCTGGTGCGGCTTTCATGCAGTTCCAAAAAAGTTCGTGGTTGTAATGACCACCTGCATTGTTGCGCATTTTTGCACTATAACTACTTATCTTTTGTAAAACATCTTCAAGGTTGCTATTACTGTTTACGTTTTCTGCGGCAGCAGCGTCTTGTAGATTTTTTGCGTAGGCCGCTGCGTGCTTACTATAATGTATTTCCATAGTAAGCGCATCTATAAACGGTTCGAGTGCTGTATAGGCGTAAGGTAAAGGAAGTTGTGAAAAGGAAGTGCCAACAAGCGCTGGCGCCAATTTTGTGGCAGCCTTATAGTTGGAAGCAATGGCGCTTAACTGACTACCAGCAACTGCCGTAACCATGGCTGCTTTAACAGTGGTTCCAATAAAATTCCGTCTAGAATTTTTGTTTACATCTTGCGTTGACATGACATTAAAATTTAGTTGTCTAAAGTTACTTTAAAACTTGCGGGTATAGGCACGAATTTTAGTATAGAGCCGGTAGTAATACTCCTGGTTAAACAGTTGAGCGTCTGCCATGGCTTTAATCACTAAAAAAATACTGATAGGAAGTAAAATAAAGGTAGAAAGCCACATACCCATAAGTGGAGAAAGCTGTGCAGATTTCACAAATTTTTCACCAAACGTATTAAAGAGGTGAAAAATTACAAAAAAGATAATGGCAAATACAAGGGGCGTGCCAAGTCCTCCTTTTCTAATAATGGAACCCAGCGGTGCGCCAATTAAAAACAGTACAAGGCATGCTGCAGACAATGTAAATTTTCGGTGCCATTCAATTTGATGCAGTTGCATCGATGTTTCACGCTCTTTGTAATCGAGGGCTAGATAGTTTACATTGTTTTTAATACCCGTTACTTGATTGGAAGCGTTTTCGATGCATTCGTTTTGAATTGAATCAGGAATGGCTTCATCAAAATTTTTGTAATTTTTTTTGATGCCCGCTTTAGCAGCAGCAGACATTATCCAACCGGTATCGGTGGTATAGCGCGCAAAACGAATGTAAGGGTTTACTTCTTTTCTAGTTCTGGCTGTGTACATGCTATCTACGTTACCAATAGAATCGATAGCGGTATTTAGTTGTCTTACGCTTAACATTTTTGGATCGTAAAAACTACTGTCTCCACTTTTTTTAAGCTGAAAGCTTTTTAAGTCAAATATTTTTTTATACTGCTTAAAACCCATTCGGATAAATTCTGTTTTGGGAGTGCCTCTTACACCTCTCTCTTCGTAACGCCATCCATTTTTTAATATAAATTCTAAATACTTTTTATCCTTTGTAACGCGCATGATACCGCTTTCGGCAAAGAGTACATTGTCTTGTAGGCTGTAATTTTTTTCAAATAAAACGATGTCATGAATAACGCTATCGTTTTTTTCTTTTCTACCTAATTTAATAACGTAGCCGTCCAGCTTGTCATAAAACACACCTTCTTTGATGTCGATGGCAGGCTTTGCAACAATGATATCAAATTTGAGGGTTGCTAATTTAAGTTGCGTTACAGGAATAATATTATTGGCAAATAAAAATGCAAGGCCACTTAAAAAAATAGTAATGACTACCAGTGGGCGCATGAAGCGAACAAGTGGAATACCAGCTGCTTTGATGGCAACTAGTTCGAAAGACTCGCCTAAATTTCCAAATGTCATGATGGAAGAAAAAAGAAGTGCGAGTGGAAGTGCTACTGGCACCCATGATAAAGTAACAAGTCCTATTAAATATAAAAGGGTAGGAAGATCTAGTCCTTTACCCACTAGATCATCGATGTACAACCAAAAAAACTGCATGGTGAGTACAAACAACGAAATTAGAAATGCACCAATAAACGGTCCAATAAATGAACGGATAATGAGTATGTCTAATTTTTTAATCAAAGCGCTGCAGGGTTCTTTTTAAGAAGATAACTTTTGATAGGAAGCAGGCGCACAAAAAATGAAAACCTAGGCACCTAATCTGTGAAACAGTTCTTTCACTTGGTATTCCCAAAGTTGACTTTGATCTTTGATTTCATTTTTTTCAGCGAAATCTTTGATAATCAAAACCGTTTGATTTGAAATTTCTGTTTTTTCAATTCTGAATTCGAAGTATTCGTTTTTTTCGGAATGAAGCCACTGGTACTTTATAAATTTATCCTGCTCCTTCTCAATGACTTGTGCTTTGTCCGGAACACCGCCACCCCAAGAAAAACTAAATTCTCCATCCCATTCATCCACTTTATCGGCAAACCACTCTTGTAAACCGGCCGGGGTTGATAAAAACTCATATAAAATACCTGGAGAGCATCTCACTGGAAATTCTATTGAAAATAATTGCTTCTTACTCATTGCTTTGTCTGTTTTACTACCGTTGTAGTCACGCAATAATATTAAATAATCTAACCCCGCCAAATGTTTTTTTATACCACTCGTGTAAATCTGCGGGAAATACTGGGTAGCATTCCTGAATAATAATATATTATGTTGATAATCAAATGATTATAATAATATCTACCAGCTCTAATTTTTGCAAATACTTGTCAAAAAATGGTTAAAATTAGTTTCAGTTCAACCTATATTTGCAGCCCGAGCTATTATTGGCTGGGTTTATTAGCGAAAATCAAGTAGTTATGTTTCAAGGTTTATCGGAAAAATTAGAAAGTGCGTTCAAGAATTTAAAGGGCGAAGCGCGCATCAATGACCTCAATATTGCCAATACCATCAAGGATATTAGACGTGCACTTATTGACGCCGACGTTAACTTTAAAATAGCCAAAGAATTTACCGAAAAAGTTAGAGATAAAGCCGTTGGTCAAAAAGTAATTAACGCGGTAAGTCCTGGACAATTGATGGTAAAAATTGTGCAAGATGAATTAACGGAATTAATGGGTGGCGAAGCTGTTAATTTTAATGCTGTTGGAAATCCAGCCGTTATTTTAATTGCAGGTTTACAAGGTTCTGGTAAAACAACGTTTACTGGAAAACTCGCGAGTCATTTAAAAAATAAATTAGGCAAACAGCCATTACTTGTTGCAGCGGATGTGTACCGTCCTGCAGCAATTGATCAGCTAGGTGTACTTGCGGGTCAAGTGGGTGTAGAAGTATATTCTGAAATAGGTAATACAGATCCTGTAGCGATTGCAAAAGCAGCCATTGCGCATGCAAAAGCAAATAATAAAAATGTAGTGGTGATTGACACCGCGGGCCGCCTCGCTGTTGATGAAGCCATGATGCTAGAAGTCGCTGCTATCAAGGCCGCCGTGAATCCTACCGAAATTTTATTTGTGGTAGATTCCATGACCGGACAAGACGCCGTGAACACTGCAAAAGCATTTAACGACCGACTCGATTTTACCGGTGTTGTACTTACAAAATTAGATGGCGATACAAGAGGTGGTGCGGCACTTACTATTAAATACACGGTCAATAAACCTATCAAGTTTGTTAGTAGCGGTGAGAAATTAGATACACTCGATATCTTTTATCCTGACCGTATGGCGCAGCGTATTTTAGGTATGGGTGATATCACTTCACTTGTAGAAAAAGCGCAAGCACAATTTGATGAAGTAGAAGCAAAAAAATTAGAAAAGAAAATCAAAAAAAATCAGTTTGATTTTCAGGATTTTCTAACGCAGCTACAGCAAATTAAAAAGATGGGTAACATCAAAGATTTGATGGGCATGATACCAGGTGTAGGTAAAGCCATTAAAGATGTAGATATCAACGATAACGCTTTTGTAGGTATTGAGGCCATGATCAATTCCATGACGCCATTTGAGCGCGCCAATCCAGATGCACTTACCCCTAGCAGAAAGCAGCGTATTGCAAAAGGTGCGGGTAAAGATTTGGCCGAGGTAAACGCCTTTATGAAGCAGTTTGATCAGATGAAACAAATGATGAAAATGATGAATAACATGCCAATGGGAGGCAGATTACCTGGCATGAAAAGGTAGTTTTAACCGATTTTTAGGTCATTTTTTGGTTTTTTAGCTCCAAAATCAGTGAAAATGCCTATATTTGCAACCCTTAACAATATTTCTTAACGCCTATAAATTTCTATTTAACATGGCAGTAAAAATGAGACTACAAAGACACGGTAGTAAAAAAAGACCGTTCTACTTCATCGTAGTAGCCGATGGTCGTGCACCAAGAGACGGTAAGTTTATCCAAAAAATTGGTACTTACAATCCATTAACAGTTCCAGCAACAATCAGTTTAGATCGTGAAAAATCTTTAGATTGGTTAAACAAAGGAGCTCAACCAACAGACACAGTTCGTCGTATCCTTTCTTTCAAAGGCGTACTTTATTTAAAGCACTTATTACGTGGTGTTAAGCTTGGTTTATTTGATGATGCAACAGCAATGACTAAGTTTGAAGCTTGGCATAATGAGCATGAAGCAAATATTGCCCGCAGAAGCGATGCGCACAAATCAGAAATTCGTGCTAAAAAAGTATACGTTCCTGTTGTTAAAAAAGTAGAAGAAGTAAAAGTAGAAGAAGCGCCGGTTGCAGAACCAGTAGCTGAAGAAGTAGTTGCTCCAGAAGCACCAGTTGCAGAAGTGGAAACACCTGCAACAGATGCACCAGAAGCAACTCCAGAAGCGTAGTTCTATTATCACATTATAGCGAAACGCCTGCAACGCAAGTTGCGGGCGTTTTTAGTTCTGTAATGTCCCAATTTATAAATAATTTGCAGCCATGAGTGAATACGTACATATTGGAAAATTAGTAGCCACATTTGGCGTTAAAGGCGAACTCATTTTAACGCACGGGCTTGGTAAAAAAACAAACCTCAAAGATGTGGAAGTACTTTTTGTAGAAGAGCAAAAAGGTTCTTACCTGCCCTATTTTATTAGCGGCTCAAAAGCAAAAGATGAAGCAGAGATGTACGTATCCTTTGAAGGCGTGAGCTCCAAAGAAGCAGCGGCCCGTTTTGTTTCTCGTCAGGCCTGGTTATTAGATAGTGATTTTAGAAAATTAGCTGGAAAGTCGGCACCTATTGCACTACTTGGGTACGAAGTGATTACCGACGAAGATGAAAATTTAGGTCCTATCGAAGAAGTAATAGAACAACCACACCAAGTGTTACTAAAAATTTCGTTGGAAGGAAATGAAGCGCTCATTCCACTCCACGCCGAAAGTTTAGATTCTATAGATCATGAAGCCAAAAAAGTATACGTGATTTTACCAGACGGATTATTAGATGTGTATAGGTCTTAAATATCATGCAAGCCCCTCAGCGTTATATTGCCCATTTTGATTTAGATTCTTTTTTTGTAAGTGTAGAAATGCTGCAAGATCCATCACTGCTTGGTAAAGCCGTTGTAGTGGGTGGCAGTAGAGATAGGGGCGTAGTTACCACTTGTAGTTATGAAGCACGAAAGTTTGGCGTACGCAGTGCCATGCCCATGCGAAAAGCGATGGAACTTTGTCCCCACGCCATTATTGTAAAAAGCTCTTATGGGCTCTATGCAAAATACTCTGCCTGGGTTACAGATATTATTGCAGCAAATGCACCCCTCTACGAAAAAGCATCTATCGATGAATTTTACATAGACCTTACGGGTATGGATACTTTTTTTAATCCACTTGAATGGACCATTCGCCTAAGGCAAACCATTATGGATGAAACAGGCCTTCCTATTTCATTTGGACTTGCCACCAATAAGTTGGTTGCAAAAATTGCCACCGATGAAGCAAAGCCCAATGGTTATTTATTTGTAACACCCGGAAAAGAAAAAGAATTTTTAGCGCCACTGCCTGTCGAAAAACTCGGTGGCGTTGGAAAAAAATCACATCAAACACTACTGGCACTTGGCATACATACCATTGGTGATATTTTACATTTTGATCCGGCATTACTTGAAAGGGCACTGGGTAAATGGGGGACGCAGTTAACACGTCAAGCAAACGGTAAAAGTGATTCGGTGGTATCGCCACACCGCGAGTCTAAATCTATTTCTGCCGAAAATACTTTTGAAGAAAATACTGCTGACCTTGATATTTTATTGGCGCAACTAGTAGGTCAAGCAGAACGCGTAGCATATGAACTTCGACAAGAAAAAAAATTTGCCACTTGTGTAGCTATCAAATTTAGAAATGCAAATTTTGAAACGAGTACAAGACAAATTACCATTCCTGCTACCATCGCCGATAGCGATATCATAAAAGCTGCCACCGATTTATTTACCAAGCTCTATGTGCCAGGTACCCTGGTAAGACTACTGGGCGTACGCCTTGGTGGGCTTACGGACACCGGCGCGCAAGCCAATTTGTTTGATAATAAAACAGAACAAAATGCGCTTTACGAGGCTATCGATGCCGTAAAAAATAAGTTTGGCAAATCGGTATTAAGAAAGGCGCGCACCATTAAAAAGCCTAAATAATATTATGCATCCCATTTACGGAGCTGTTGTAATAGTGCACGTAAATCTTTAGGAATAGGCGCTTCAAAATTAAAAGTGTCTGCACCTAAAGAAAAGGTTAAGGTATGTGCATGTAATGCAAGCCTACCTAGTATAGGACGCTCTTCGTCTTCTGATTTAGAGAGTTTAAATTTCTTTTTTAAAGACGACAACAAAATAGGTTCGTTATTGCCATAGAGTGGATCGCAAGCAATGGGGCTTCCAATATGTTGCATATGCACACGAATCTGATGCGTTTTACCCGTATGAATTTGTAGCGAAAGCCAAGCGTATTTTTTAAATCTTTCTACTACTTTATAATCCGTTAAAGCAGGTTTACCTTTTACATGGGTAACCATTTTTCCGTTTTTGCCCGGATGCTCCATAATAGAGGCATCCACGCTGCCTTCATCATTTACCGGATTTCCAAGAACAAGGCCTACATAATGTTTTTCAACATCTCTTCCTTCAAATAATACAGAGAGAGCTTGGTGCGCTTCTTCGGTTTTTGCAAAAACAATTACACCGCTGGTGTCTTTGTCAAGACGGTGCACGGTAAAGATATTTCCAAATTGTTGGCGTAGTATTTCCTTTACAGATATATCAACACCAAACCTATCCGGAATACTTAATAGCCCAGAAGGTTTATCGATTACAATAAATGCGTCGTTTTCAAATAATACGGATAAGCGCATTGTAAAAATTTACGTTAAAGAGGGTTAAATAAAAATTAAGCTTCTTCTTCTTTTGATTTACGAACAAATGATTTATTCATAAACTTAAGTAATCGCACTTCTTTTTCTTGTAAGAAACGGTACTTGCCCCTATCTACATTTTTTTTGGTCAAATTTGCAAACATAACGCGGTCTAGGCCACGTACATCGTATCCTAAATGTTCAAATATGCGGCGTACAATTCTGTTACGACCACTATGAATTTCAATCCCTACTACATTTTTATCTTTAGCGTTTGCATAGCCACAAGCGTCTGCTGCTACAAAACCATCCTCTAGTGTAACACCTGCTAATACGGCTTCTAGGTCTTTTTTAGCAACGGGTCTGTCAAGTGTAACCTCATATATTTTTTTAATTTCGAAAGATGGGTGCGTTAATTTTTGTGCTAGTTCACCATCATTGGTAAGTAATAAAACACCTGTAGTATTACGGTCCAAACGGCCCACCGGATATACTCTTTCTGGTGTAGCGCCTTTAATAATATCTAGTACTGTTTTGCGTCCTTCCGGATCACTCGCAGTAGTGATGTAATCTTTGGGTTTATTGAGTAAAATGTAAACGGCATTTTTTTGTAGGTATACCTGCTTGCCTTTTACAATTACCTTATCTGTTTGAGCAACTTTAAAACCGGGTTCAAATATTTTATCGCCATTAACAACAACCTTACCACCCTTTACAAGCTCTGCTGCTTCTCTACGGCCACACACACCTGCATGCGCAATAAATTTATTGAGCGGCATTTGCTCTGCTGTTTTTAACGCAATAGGAGCGGGCATACCTGCTACTGGTGTAGCTTGAAACTCTTTACCTCGAGATGTTTTTGCTGGAGTGATGGGTCTTGCAGATCCTGTAGGTCTTGCAGCTGCTGCAGCCGCACTTGGTCTTGCTGCACTTTCGCCCCTAGAAGCTGCATCTCTTGATGCGGGTGCTCCTTTTCGTGCACCTGGCTTTGTCGATTTTTTGAGTGGCTCAGTTACAAGCCCACGCATTTTATCTTTTTTGCGTTGGCGCATTTCTTCGCCAGCGGCTCTCGCATCTTGTTTGATTTTTTTCTTCTCTTGTCTGAAGGCTTCTTTTACTGCGCTTCCTTTTTTCTGATTAGCAAATTTGCTAAAGTTGTCGGTTCTTTTTTGCATACAATTGTTTTGCTGTTTTTCAACAGGATGTTTGGTAATTATTTACCCTTATTCGCTAACTGACCACAAGCGGCATCAATGTCTTTACCCCTGCTTCTTCTGAGGCGGGCATTTACACGATTGGCTTCTAGGTAGTTCATGAAATCTTCGATGCCTTCTTCGTCCGGCTTGGTCATGTTAAACGTATCGATAGGGTTGTATTCGATAATGTTTACAAGGTCTGCAGGCACTTGACGGAATAATTTTACCAGTTCTTCTGCATCTTTTTGAGAATCATTAAAATTCTTAAATAAAATGTATTCGAACGTGATTTCGTTTCCAGTTTGCTTATAAAAATAATTCATGGCATCCACCAAAACCTTGATATTATTGGTTTCGTTGATGGGCATGATTTCGTTTCTCTTTTTGTCGTTGGCGGCGTGTAATGATAAGGCTAATTTAAAACGCACTTTATCGTCACCTAGTTTTCTAATTTGTTTTGAAACACCAGCCGTCGAAACCGTAATTCTGCGTGGGCTCATAAATAAGCCGTCCTCCGCAGAAATGCGCTCTACTGCTTTAAGCACGTTGTCGTAGTTGAGCAGGGGTTCACCCATACCCATAAAAACAATATTGCTTAATTTCTTTTCAAAAATTCTTTCGCTTTCTTTATTGAGTAATACAACCTGATCATAAATTTCGTCGTAGGTTAAATTTCTTTTGCGGTCCATGGTGCCAGTAGCACAAAACTTACAACTTAAGCTGCAACCAATTTGCGATGATACGCAGGCAGTTTTTCTTTCTTCGGTAGGTATTAAAACGCCTTCAATAAAATGCTTGTCAAATGTTTTAAATCTAGATTTTACCGTACCATCTTCACTCACCTGGGTTTTATCGATGGTTAATGCGGGTAAAATAAATGTCTCGTTTAATTTAGCACGAAGCTCCTTGCTTAGGTTGGTCATGTCATCAAACGAATGCGCATGCTTTTGCCAAAGCCACTCGTGTACCTGTTGAATTCTAAATTTTTTTTCGCCCAGTCCCTCAAAATACTCCGTTAACTCGCCTAGGCTCAAATGCCTAATATTTGGTAATTCCCTGTTCATAACTGCAAAGATACCTTTTAAGGCACTAATAACTTAAAAATAACAGGCCCAGATGCAACAATTTAAGGTCTTGGTGGTTATATTTGACAACAACTTTTAACCCATACCTATGAAAAAGATCCTTTTACTAAGCACTTTATTACTTGGCGTTTTTATTAGCATTCAGGCACAAGACAGTACTTTAACCCAGCTTACTGGTAAGTTTAAATTTGGTGAAGGAAGTCCGGTTCAGGAAGTTGTAATTACAGTAGACAATGGAGCACTTCTTATTGGATCTGCGATGGGCTCTTCTGTACTTCAAAAAACAGGAGAAGATGAGTATTTAATTCCTGATTTTCAAGCAGCACTCATTTATAAAAGAGACAGCAATAAAAAAGTAGTTGGCCTTACCATCAATGTGAGTGGTATGGTCCTTGAAGCTGTTAAGGTAGAAGCTGCGTCTTTTGTAGATGAAAAGATCTACTACTTCACGCGCTAATCAGCGCCATCTTTTTCTGAAAATACACTTAAAATAACTGTGTTAACAGAGCTTCTCTGCTAAAGGTTTCTTGCGTACCTGTTGTTAAGTTTTTAACGACACATGTGCCAGCTGATAGTTCGTTTTCTCCAATGATTACGACGTAGCCAATATTCTTTTTTTCGGCGTATTTAAACTGCTTATCAAATTTTGCTTGTTCATGAAAAATTTCGGCAGCAATACCTCTATTTCTAAGTTCTTGTAAAAGTAAAAATGCACTTGCACTTTCGGCAGCACCGGCATTAAAAAATAATACTTTAGTACCCGTTACAATGGTGTCCGGAAATGCGTTTAATTCTTCTAATACATCGTAAATACGGTCTACGCCAAAACTTATGCCAACACCCGGGATATCCTTTACACCAAAGAGTCCTGTCAAATCGTTGTAGCGTCCACCACCACCAATACTGCCCATACTCACCCCTAAAGCTTTTACTTCAAAAATAATGCCGGTGTAATAGTTTAGACCACGCGCTAAAGTAAAATCTGCTACCAAATTAACATTTGGGAAAGCTGTAAAATGTTCGAGTAAAGTATTGATTTCTTGGAGCCCTTCTATACCTTCTGGAACGCCACCAATAAGCGCTGTTAACTGATTTACCTTTTCAGTATTTGATCCGCTAATTTGTAAATATTTTTCGATGGTAGCAATTTGATTTGCATCAAGACCACGACCACTTAATTCTTCTTTTACTTTTTCGATACCAATTTTATCTAACTTATCAATGGCAACGGTAATGTCAATCATTTTATCGGCGCCGCCACAAACAGCAGCTAGTGCCACTAAAATTTTTCGGCTATTGATTCTTATTTCTACCGGTAGTTTTAATTTTTCAAATACCGATGCGTAAATATGTGTGAGCTCTAATTCATTTAACAAACTACTACTTCCTACAACGTCGGCGTCGCACTGGTAAAACTCACGGTATCTTCCTTTTTGTGGACGATCGGCTCTCCAAACAGGTTGCATTTGGTAGCGCTTAAACGGCATGGTTAACTGCGCGTGGTTCATGGCCACATAGCGCGCAAAGGGGATGGTTAAATCGTAACGGAGCGCTCTTTCGGTGAGGTCTTTGCTACTTTTACCCTCCAGTACTTTTTGAAAAGCCGCTGTGGTCGCCTCTTGTTTACCAGGATTGTCCAACCCATTGTTCAAAATCTTAAAAATAAGCTTGTCGCCCTCTTCGCCATATTTTCCCATTAAAGTCTCCAAATTTTCCATGGCCGGTGTTTCAAGTGGTTGAAAACCATATAGTTCGAATACTTTTTGGATGGTTTGGAGGATATATCCACGTTTATGAACAACAGCAGCACTAAAATCTCGGGTACCTTGGGGTAGGGAAGGTTTGCTCATAAAATAGGTTGGTTATGACTACAAAGATACCAAAGTCTTGCAAAATGGGCCTGATTTACTGGTTTATGGAATTTGAATATTACCCTATCTAATTATAAATCAGCCTATTTGTTGAAAATTGAGACTAAAATAGAGGGGCTAAATAAAATAATTAAGTAAATTGCTCATCCCATTAAAATCTTTTTGTTAAATGGATAACGATTTTAGATCTAAACACGAGAAAAGTTATATTTTGATGCGGAGAATCTATGATTTTTCGATGTCATTTTTAATTTTAGGCATGGGGGTCGTGATGTTTTTGGGAGCAAAACTTGGCATTGCGCAACTAGTAGATGTAGATCCATTATTTAGGTATCTGTTTGGTGGCATTTGTTTATTGTATGGTGGTTTTAGATTGTATAGAGGGGTCTATCCAAACTATTAACTTAATAATGTGTGTATGAAAAGGAAGTGGCGAAATATGGCGGTTGTAAGTGTTGTTTTTTTAACAATGTCTTGCGGCAATAACAACACAAAAATAACTTCGGAGGATTCTCCTACAGCGGGTACTATTCATATCAGCGTAGACGAGAGTTTTAAGCCGGTGATGGAGCAGCAAATAAAAGTGCACCATTCATCTTTTCCGAATACAAAAATTGAAGTCTCTTACAAATCGGAAGCGGATTGTTTTAGAGACTTACAACAAGATAGCACCCGAATGGTGATTGTGGCAAGAGGGCTCAATAAACAGGAGGATACGTTCTTTGAAAATCAATTGTCTTACCCCGTTTTATATGGCGAACTTGCTTATGATGCGGTTGCAATTATATATAACAGGGCAGGAAAAGACAGTGTATTTACTTTTGAAAAATTGCGTAAAATTTTAAGTGGCCAAACAGTAACCACCGTCGTTATGGATGGAAATTCTGCTACAAGTACAGTTCGTTATTTGCGTGATACAATTTTACATGGTGCTCCATTTGGATCCAATGTAGTAGCTGCAAAAAATAGCGAAGACGTTTTAAGTAAAGTAGCTGAAAGAGCTGATGCTATTGGTTTTGTTGGATTAAGTTGGATTGGTGATGCTTATAATGAAACGCAACTTGAATATTTAAAAAAAGTAAATTTAGGCCTTGTTGAATGTACCAAATGTGAAGAAAAAGGTTTGTATGCTAGACCTTCACAGGCAACAATCTCGAGAGGTCAGTACGCACTTTCTCGTCCATTGTATTATATCTTAAAGGAAAATGCAACAGGACTAGGAACCGGATTTATGAATTTTATGAGTCACGAAAGAGGACAATTGATTTTTAGGCGCGCAAGTTTGGTCCCCGCAAAAATGGGATTTAGCAAACGCACCGGAACGATAAAAAACGTAGATTAAAAACAACTATAAATACCTACAAATGAAGAAAATTGTTACTTTGATGGTAACAGCATTTTTAGCTGTTCAGTGTTTGATGGCTCAAGTTTCGGAAGGAATTAAGCATCTAGATTATGAAAAATACATGAGTGCACGCACTTCATTAAAAGCAGTGTATGACGCTAATTCAATGGATCCTCAAGTGGTGTATTGGTATGGTCAAGCGCTTATTGTGTCAGAAGTTGGTGAAACACCAAAGCCAGAAGATGTAAATAAGGCAAAAGAAGTTTACCAAAAAGGCATTCAGGATATTCCTAACGATCCAATGCTTGTAGTAGGTTTAGCACACATCGAACTTTTACAAGGTGGTGATATCAATAGTATCAAACAAAAGTTTGAGCAAGCAATTACTACTGCCACCGAAACTAGGGGTAGAAATAAAGGCCGTGTAAATAGTGCAGTTTTAAACGCTATTGGTCGTGCCAACGCTAGCGTAGGTGCAAATCAAGGCGATCATTTATATGCTATTGAAAAATTAAAACTTGCTGCAGAGCAGGAATTAGCCCCTGCAGATGTTTTTGTGAACATAGGTATCAATTATTTAAGAATGGGTGGTGAAAATGGTGGTGAAGCCGTAAAAGCGTTTACGGAAGCAGCTGCTCGTGATCCAAAAAATGCACGTGCTTTTTATAGGATTGGTAAAATTTATCAATCACAAAACAACAAAGAATTGTTTGAGGACTTCTTTAACAAAGCCATTGCTGCAGATGCTAGTTTTCCGCCAGTTTACTATGCGCTTTACCGTTATTATTCTGATAAGGATGTTAACAAGGCAAAAGACTATTTAGACAAGTTTGTAAGCACTGCAGACAAAGATCCACGCAACGAAATTTTGTTTGCTGATTATTTATTTAGAGCTGGAAAATATTCAGAGTCTTTAGCAAAATTAAAAGAATTAGAAGCTGGACTTGGTATCGCCCAAGTGCCACGTATTGCAGTTGTTTATGCGTATAACTACGACCGTTTAGGAGACTCTGTTCAAGCAAAAGCCTATATCCAAGGATTCCTTGATAAGGCTGCTGCTACCGATATTCAGCCTGCCGACTATGAGCTAGGTGTAAAAGTATTGACTAAGTTTCCAGGTAGCGAAGCACAGGCTTCTGCCTATATCGAAAAAGCAATTTCACTCGATACGGTTAAGGAAAATAAAATGGCCTACATGAGTACGGCTGCCGATATTTTTGGTCGTGCAAAAGCATATGGCGAGCAGTTGAAATGGATGAAGCGTCAACTAGAAATGAAAGGTGCTTTAACAGAAGCAGATCATTATAAATTATCGAATACTGCATTTAGTGCGGGTGCTTTTTCGGAAACACTTGACTATGCAAGAGCATATATGGTAGCGTTTCCGGACAAGCCACAACCATATAGCTTTTTTAAACGTGCTGCATTAAAAAGTACCACAGACACAGCGCAAATTGTAACCTTATTGGATGAATTAGATTCAGTGTATGCCAAAATAGGTGTAGACAAATACAAAAAAGAAATGTTTGTGAATGCTTACTTTAAGCTTGTGTACTATGTAGGTGCGTTTAACAATCTTAAAAAGAATCCTGATTTTAAAGTAAAATCTGATGGTTCTCGAACTTCAATTGTTGATGAATTTTTAGCTACTTGTGAAAAAGCGTTAAACGTTACAAACCAAATGATTGCATTATATCCGGACGCAGCAGACGAAAACAATAAATTTGCATCCGAACAGAACGCTGCTATCCAA
Source organism: Sediminibacterium ginsengisoli (assembly GCA_945873615.1). Lineage (GTDB taxonomy): Bacteria > Bacteroidota > Bacteroidia > Chitinophagales > Chitinophagaceae > Sediminibacterium > Sediminibacterium ginsengisoli_E. Next base: position 482,712 of record CAMCDT010000001.1, read on the forward strand.
AAAAATATCGATTATTACTCAAAACCACAGGGTAAATAGGAGCCATTAAGTCTTTGAAAAGGCTAATCTGCTGTTTACTTTAAAATAATGCTAAAAAAGACTCCCCAAATTGGGGAGTTTTTCGTTTATATCCCTTCTGGGGTGTATTTTTGCGGCGACTAAAACAAGTATATGACTTGGAGTACAATTTTGATGGATGCATCTGCTACCAATCTCGCCGCTAACTACCTTCCAATTGGCATACAATTAATTTTTGCTGCTGGTTTTGTTGCCACCATGATTGGTTTGTCACAATGGGTAGGTCCAAAGCGTGAAACCTCTGATAAATTAGAAAACTTTGCGAGTGGAATTGAAACCCACGGTGATGCAAGACAACCTATGGCGATCAAGTATTTTTTAGTAGCCATTTTGTTTGTGTTGTTTGATGTAGAAGTTATTTTCTTTTATCCGTACGCGGTTAATTTTAGAGAACTAGGATGGGCTGGATATAGCGCTGTGCTTATGTTTGTAGGCTTTTTCTTAGTAGGCTTTATTTACATTATCAAAAAGGGTGCACTTACTTGGGAAGATTAATTTTAATATAAATACTATGTCACGTCCAGTACGATTTAATACCACACCTATTTTAGCCACAACTGCAGATGCAGTGGGTGCTGTAGAAGCGCCTCCGGGTTTTACAGGTGAAGGTTTTTTTACCACTCAGCTTAGTAGCGTAGTGGGTCTTGCACGTAAAAATTCGATATGGCCTTTACCATTTGCCACTTCGTGTTGTGGTATTGAGTTTATGGCAACCATGGGATCGCATTACGACCTTTCTCGTTTTGGCTCGGAGCGTGTGGGTTTTTCGCCTCGCCAATGTGACCTTCTGATGGTAATGGGTACCATTGCTAAAAAAATGGGTCCTGTACTTCGTCAGGTATACCTTCAAATGGCAGAACCTCGTTGGGTAATTGCTATTGGTGCTTGTGCGTCAAGCGGTGGGATATTTGATACCTACAGCGTACTCCAAGGTATTGACCAGGTAATTCCAGTAGACGTATACGTGCCAGGCTGTCCTCCAAGACCAGAGGCTATTTTAGATGGCTTTATGAAAATTCAGGATTTAGTGGGAGAGGAAAGCATTCGTCGTAGACATTCTGAACAATACAAAACATTATTAAACTCTTACGGTATTCAATAATCAAGTATGGCACTTACCAACCAGGACATTCAAAACAAGTTGCAAGAAAAATTTGGAGACCTTGTTTCTAATTTTGAAGAATCGTATGGCCTATTAAGTTTTGAGGCAACTGCTGCTAACAATTTAAAAGTGTTGCAGTTTTTGTATGACGAACCTAGTTTGCAATTCCAATTTTTAACAGACATCTGTGGCGTAAATTTTCCGGATGATGCTGGACGCGAAATTTCTGTGGTATATCACTTACACAACCTTACAGAAAATATTCGTTTGCGTTTTAAAATATTTGTTCCTGTTGCAGCGCCTGATGTTTTTACGGCTTGTAATTTATTTTCAAGTGCCAATTGGATGGAGCGCGAAACCTACGATTTCTATGGCGTTAATTTTGTAGGTCATCCCAACCTAAAAAGAATTTTAAATGTGGATGAGATGGATTATTTCCCACTCAGAAAAGAATATCCTTTAGAAGATCAAACAAGAATTGACAAAGACGACGAAATGTTTGGAAGAGGATAATAACCAAAATAATTAAACGACATGTTAGCGCATCAACAACATCATATAACACTGCCTGAAGGCTCTATCGAAAAACAAACGACTACTTTAAACGTAGGTCCTACGCACCCTGCAACGCATGGTGTATTCCAAAACATTATGGAACTTGATGGAGAGCGTATTGTTTCGACAGAGCAAACCGTAGGTTACATTCACCGCGCTTTTGAAAAGTTAGCGGAGCGCAGACCCCTCTATCAAATCACACCCATTACTGACCGTTTAAATTATTGCAGTAGCCCTATCAATAATATGGGATGGCATTTAACCTGCGAAAAGTTTTTAGGTGTACAAACGCCAAAGCGTGTTGATTATTTGCGCGTGATTATTATGGAGCTTGCGCGTATATCGGATCACTTAATTTGTAACTCTATTGTGGGTGTAGATACAGGTGCCTATACTGGCTTCTTGTATGTGATGCAATACCGTGAATTAATCTATGAAATATATGAAGAAGTATGTGGGTCCCGCCTTACTACTAATATTGGGCGTATTGGCGGCTTTGAAAGGAATTTCACAAATACAGCGTTTGAGAAACTCGAAAAATTCTTAAAAGAATATCCAAAAGTTTTAAAAGAGTTTGAAAACCTATTTGCACGTAATAGAATTTTTATGGAGCGTACCATTGGTGGTGGTGCTATCAGTGCAGAGCGTGCATTAAACTATGGTTTTACAGGACCTAACTTAAGAGCTGCTGGTGTAGACTATGATGTACGTGTACATCAACCGTATAGTAGTTATCAAGATTTTGATTTCACTATTCCAGTAGGAAAAACGGGCGATAACTATGACCGCTTTTTGGTGCGTAACCAGGAAATGTGGCAGAGCTTAAGCATTATCGAGCAAGCTTATAAAAAAGTGCAAGAATTTAAGGGCACCGATGCGGAAATTTTCCACGCCGATGTTCCAGAATATTACCTACCTAAAAAAGAGGACGTTTATACCAAAATGGAATCTTTGATTTGGCATTTCAAAATTGTAATGGGAGAAGTGGAAATGCCTAAAGGTGAAATTTATAACGCCGTAGAAGGTGGTAACGGTGAGCTTGGTTTTTATTTGGTAAGTGATGGTGGTAGAACACCATTCCGTCTTCATTTTAGAAGACCTTGCTTTATTTATTATCAAGCATATCCAGAATTAATTACGGGCGGCATGTTAAGTGATGCGATCGTAACAATGAGTAGTCTTAATTTAATTGCGGGCGAGTTAGACGCATAAAATATAGTAACAATGGTAAAATTTTCTGAAGCACAATTAGCAGAGGTAAAAAGGCTTGTAGCCCGTTATCCAGAAGGAAAGCAGAAGAGTGCATTACTTCCTGTTTTGCATTTAGCGCAAGATAGTTTTGGTGGCTGGTTAAGTACCGAAACCATGGATTATGTAGCGGAGTTGTTACAAATCACGCCTATCGAAGTATATGAAGTAGCTACTTTTTATAGCATGTACAACACAAAGCCTGTTGGTAAATATATGTTTGAAGTTTGTCAAACAGGGCCGTGCATGTTACGTGGTAGTGATGACATCATCGCCTATATCGAAAAAACACTTGGCATTAAACCAGGTGAAACAACCGCGGATGGTTTATTTACTTTAAAAACAGTAGAGTGTTTAGGTGCTTGTGGTTATGCACCTATGATGCAACTTGGTAAACATTACCGTGAACATTTAACCAAAGAAAAAGTAGACGCTATCATTGACGAATGCAAAAAAACTGCAGGCGTACTCAACTAGAAATATATGAGTGTAAAATTATTATTAGCAAAAGCACATGTTGAGGGTATCAGAGGTTTTGACGTGTATAGACGCGAAGGTGGTTACCAAAGCGTAGAAAAAGCGCTGAAGCAAATGAATCCCGAAAGCATCGTGGAAGAGGTTAAAAAAAGTGGCTTGCGTGGTAGAGGTGGAGCGGGTTTCCCTGCTGGTATGAAGTGGAGTTTTATTGCAAAGCCTGAAGGGGTGCCTCGTCACCTCGTGTGTAATGCTGATGAGAGTGAGCCAGGTACTTTTAAAGACCGCTACCTCATGGAGTTTTTACCACATTTATTAATTGAAGGCTTGATCGTATCAAGTTTTGCACTAGGTAGTAACGACACTTACATTTATATCCGTGGTGAATACGCATGGATTGTTGATATTTTAGAAAACGCGATTAACGAAGCAAAAGCAAATGGCTTTTTAGGAAAAAATATTTTAGGCACTGGCTTTGATTGTGAAATTCACGTTCAGCGTGGTGCGGGTGCTTATATCTGTGGTGAAGAAACAGCCCTTATCGAATCATTAGAAGGTAAGCGTGGGAACCCACGTATTAAGCCGCCATTCCCAGCTATTCAGGGTGTATGGCAAAGACCTACGGTGGTTAACAACGTAGAAACTTTAGCAGCTGTTGTACCAATCATTAACATGGGTGGCGAGGAGTATGCTAAAATTGGCGTTGGAAAATCTACGGGTACAAAATTAATTTCTGTATGTGGTAATATCAATAAGCCAGGTGTATATGAAATTGACATGACAATTTCGGTAGAAGATTTTATTTATTCTGATGAGTATTGTGGTGGTATTGCAAATGGTAAAAAATTAAAAGCTTGTATTCCGGGTGGATCATCGGTACCTATTTTACCAGCCAACTTATTATTAAAAACAGCTAAAGGCGAAACACGTTACATGAACTACGAAAGTTTAAGTGATGGTGGATTTGCATCTGGCTCAATGATGGGTTCTGGTGGATTTATTGTACTCGATGAAGACCAGTGTATTGTGCGCAACACATTATCACTCGCACGTTTTTACAGACACGAAAGTTGTGGACAGTGTTCACCATGTCGTGAGGGAACAGGTTGGATGGAAAAAATATTACACAACATCGAATATGGTAAAGGCAAGATTTCAGACATTGACCTGCTTTGGGATATTCAAAGAAAAATAGAAGGCAATACCATTTGTCCATTAGGAGACGCTGCGGCATGGCCAGTAGCAGCTGCTATTAGACATTTTAGAGATGAGTTTGAGTGGCACGTAAACAATCCGCTTGAAGCACAAGAAAAAAATTATGGTTTAGCGCATTATGCAGATCCTATTCATGTGCCAGTAACCGCTTAATAAATTAAAGTATGTCCGAACAACAACTTTTTAAAGTAACCATCGACAACATTACTATTGAAGTGCCAGCAGGTACTACAATTTTAAATGCTGCCAGACAAATTGGAGGCGATGTTACGCCACCAGCTATGTGTTATTACAGCAAGCTAGAAGGTAGTGGTGGTAAGTGTCGTACCTGTTTAGTAGAAGTGAGCAAGGGATCTGAAAAAGACCCGCGCCCAATGCCTAAGCTCATTGCTTCTTGTCGTACCACTGTAATGGATGGTATGGAAGTAAAAAATATTACCAGTGAAAAAGTAGTAGACGCGCGTGCTGGTGTTGTTGAGTTTTTATTACTCAATCACCCACTTGATTGTCCTATTTGTGATCAGGCTGGTGAGTGTCATTTACAAGATTTAAGTTACGATCATGGTAAAGAAGGTACACGTTACGAATTTGAACGCCGTACATTTAAAAAGCATGATTTAGGTCCATACATACAACTACATATGACGCGTTGTATTTTATGTTACCGTTGTGTGTATACTGCAGATCAACTTTCTAAAGAGCGTTCACATGGTGTACTTGATAGAGGCGACCACGCACAAATTGCAACCTTTATTGAAAAAAGTTTAGACAATGAATTTATTGGTAACGTCATTGACGTTTGTCCAGTAGGTGCATTAACAGATAAAACATTCCGCTTTAAAAATCGTGTTTGGTTTTTAAAACCAATGGATGCACACCGCGATTGTCCTACATGTTCTGGTAAAGTAACGCTTTGGAATAGAGGGGATGAAGTATACCGTGTAACAGCGCGTAAAGATAAATGGGGTGAAGTAGAAGATTGGATTTGTAACACATGCCGTTTTGAAACTAAAAATACTTCAGACTGGGTTATTGAAGGTCCACGTGAAATTGATAGACATTCTGTTATTGCACAGGGTCATTACCAAGGTTCTGTAGGCATGCACAAGCCTACCGAAACGTTTGCTGCCGTAAATGCTGGACGCGCGCCACATTTATTAATGGATATTCATAGTGTGAGTGAAGTAAACAAAGATTCATCTTTATAAATCAGATTAAGACATGACATTACTTGTTGTAGATTGGCTTTTAATCATCGAAAAATTAGTACTCATTGCAATCATTGTGTTTGCAAGCCTGGGTATTGCCTTATATACCACTTTTGCAGAACGTAAAGTGGCCGCTGTTTTACAAGACCGTCCAGGACCTAACAGGGCCGGACCTTTTGGACTACTACAACCTTTTGCCGATGGATTAAAACTCATCATGAAGGAAGAAATTATTCCTACTAATTCTAATAAAGCATTGTTTGTATTAGGTCCAGGACTTGCCATGACGGCAGCACTTATGACATGCTCTGTAATTCCTTGGAGTAGTCATATCGAAATCTTTGATCGTAAAATAGATTTACAAATTGCGGATATCAATATTGGTATCTTATACATTTTTGGTGTAGTGAGTATGGGTGTGTATGGTATGATGATTGGTGGATGGGCATCTAACAATAAGTTTTCATTAATGGCAGCACTCCGTGGTGCGTCTCAGGCCATTAGTTACGAGTTAGCGATGGGTTTGTCACTTATTGCGGTATTAATGCTTTCAGGATCACTTAGTTTAAAAACAATTGTGGATGGTCAAATGGCCGCTGGTAGTTACTGGAATATTGTTTACCAACCACTTGGTTTTATTATCTTTTTTGTTTGTGCTTTAGCAGAGTGTAACAGAACGCCTTTTGATTTGCCAGAAGCAGAAAACGAATTGAACTTTGGTTACCACCAGGAGTATTCTTCTATGAAACTTGGTTTCTACTTGTTTTCTGAATACATCAATATGATTATGAGTAGTGCTGTGATGGCTTCTTTATATTTTGGTGGTTTTGATGTTCCTTTCTTAGACGAAAGCGCACTGGCTCCAAACATTGCAGCGATTATTGGTGTAGCAGCGCTACTTACTAAAATTGCTATTTTCATTTTTGTATTTATGTGGATTCGTTGGACGGTTCCACGTTTTAGATATGATCAACTCATGAACTTGGGTTGGAAAACCATGATTCCACTTGCACTATTTAACATGCTTGTTACCGGTGCACTTATTTTATTAAAAGCAGGGGTTTAAAATATTAATTCAATTAGCTATGCAGGCGTTAACCAATAGAGCACAGGAAGTATCCAGGAAGCCCATGACATTCATGGAGCGTTTATACATCCCCAGCATTTTAAAAGGGATGGCTATTACATTTAGCCACATTTTTAAAAAGCAACCTACCATTCGCTATCCGGAACAAAAACGTGAGTTTAGTCCGGTGTTTAGAGGGCTTCATGTTTTAAACAGAGATGAAGAGGGTAGAGAGCGTTGCACGGCTTGTGGCCTTTGTGCGGTGGCTTGTCCTGCCGAAGCGATTACCATGGAAGCTGCAGAGCGTGAAGTGGGTCAAGAAAATTTATACCGCGAAGAAAAATATGCAGCTAAGTATGAAATTAATATGCTGCGTTGTATTTTTTGTGGCCTTTGTGAAGAAGCTTGTCCTAAAGACGCCATTTATTTAAGTGAAACTTTTGCGCCAGCTAATTTTACGCGCACTGGTTTTATTTATGGAAAAGATCATTTATTAATCCCAAATCCAGTAACGGAACCTGAAGCATTCGCTGCAGCAAAGGGTCAAAGAAATTAATAACGAACGCATGAGTATTACACAATTTTTATTTTACTTTTTAACGGTGCTTGCGCTTTTTAGTGCCGTGATGGTAGTGGTTAGTAAAAACCCGGTGCATAGTGTGCTTTGGTTGATTGCTGTATTTTTTGCCATCTCTGGTCATTACATTTTATTAAATGCACAGTTTTTAGCTATCGTAAACCTTATCGTTTATGCAGGTGCAATCATGGTACTCTTTTTGTTTGTGATCATGCTTATGAACCTTAATGCATCTACCGAGCCACAAAAAAACAATTGGTTAAAACTAGCTGGTGTAATTGCGGGCGGTTGTTTTTTAATGGTGTTGGTGTCACTGGTAAAGCAAGCCAACGAATTAAACAATATCGCAGTAACCATGGGTACTGGTGAAATTGGACTGATTAAAAATTTAGGGAAGGCGCTCTTTAATGATTTTGTAGTGCCTTTTGAAATTAGTAGTGTACTCTTTTTAAGTGCCATGGTTGGCGCTGTTGTAATTGGTAAAAAAGCATAATTAACATTAAAGTATTCGCATATGCCTATTCAATATTATATCTACCTCTGTCTTGCCTTATTTAGTATTGGCATTGTTGGGGTTTTAACACGTCGAAATGCCATCATCGTTTTTATGTGTATCGAGCTCATGTTAAACGCTGTGAATTTATTACTCGTTGCATTTTCTAAAGTGCACAATACCGCTGCACTTGCTGGAGATAAAACCTCTATGATTGGTATTGAAGCACAACTCTTTGTATTTTTTATTATGGTGGTTGCAGCTGCAGAGGTAAGTGTAGGATTAGCCATTATAGTAATGATGTACAGAAATGTACATAGTGTAGATATTAACTTCTTGAATAGATTAAAAAACTAACTAGGATATGAGTAAGCTTGTTTATTTAGTGCCCCTTTTTCCGTTACTCGGTTTTCTGGTTAACGGACTTTTTAGAAAATCATTATCAAAGCAACTGATTGGTATCATTGGCTCTGGTGCTATGCTAGCCTCTTTTGTGGTGAGCTTATTGATTTTCTTTGATGTTAAAAATGGCGGCGGTGCAACCGTACAACTTTTTAATTTTATCCATGTTGGATCTTTGATCATTCCTTTCGAATTTTTGGTGGATCCATTGTCTTCTTTATTCTTACTTATTATTACGGGTATTGGATTTTTAATTCATTTGTATTCGACTGCATATATGCACGAAGAAGAGCCCATGCATTTTGGTAGGTATTTTGCCTATTTAAATTTGTTTGTGTTTTCGATGCTATTACTTGTATTAGGGGGCAACTACGTTGTAATGTTTATTGGTTGGGAAGGCGTAGGATTGTGTTCTTATTTACTGATTGGTTTTTGGTTCAAAAACAATAATTACAATGCCGCTGCTAAAAAGGCATTTATCATGAACCGTATTGGTGACCTTGGATTCCTACTCGCAGTTTTTTGGTTGATTGTTAAATTAGGTACTGTTTCTTACGCTTCTGTTTTTGCAGCTGTGTCTCAGTTGTCTACTTCTGATATTACCATCATCACTACATTATTATTTGTAGGTGCGATGGGTAAGAGTGCGCAAATTCCTTTGTACACCTGGCTTCCAGATGCAATGGCGGGTCCAACACCAGTGTCTGCACTTATCCACGCGGCTACCATGGTTACCGCTGGTATTTATATGATTGCTAGAAGTAATATTTTATATACCATGGCGCCAGCAACACAAACACTTGTTGCGGTTATTGGTTTATCTACAGCCATTTTTGCGGCTACTATTGCACTCAAGCAAAATGATATTAAAAAAGTACTCGCTTACTCTACAGTAAGTCAGTTAGGTTATATGTTTTTAGGTTTAGGGGTTGGCGCTTATACTGGAGCAGTGTTTCACGTAATGACGCACGCATTTTTTAAAGCCCTTTTATTTTTAGGCGCAGGTTCTGTAATTCATGCCATGCATCATGAGCAAGACATTACTAAAATGGGTGGACTAAAAAGTAAATTACCTATTACGCATCTTACTTTTTTACTAGGATGTATTGCCATTGCAGGTGTACCTCCGTTTTCTGGTTTCTTTTCTAAAGATGAAATTTTAATGGCAGCCTATGCAACCAATCCTATTTTCTATTATGTAGGAATCGGTGGAGCATTACTCACTGCATTTTATATGTTCAGACTCTATAGCCTTACCTTCTTAGGAAACTTTAGAGGTACTGCGCACCAACAGGAACACTTACACGAAAGTCCAATTGCGATGACAGGTCCACTTATGGTGTTGGCATTTTTTGCGGTGGTTGTTGGTTTTGTTGGTATTCCTGCACTTTTTGCACCTAACGCGCATGCGCTAGAGCATTTTTTAGCACCGGTGTTTGCAGGTTCTACAGCACTTGTTCAAGCACATCATATTGAGCATTCTACCGAATGGATTTTAATGGGTACGGCAACAGTACTTATTTTAATTGTGATTGTATATGCAGTTACCAAGTTTAAAAAATATACGACTACTGAACCTAATACCGGCATTGCTAAAGTATTAGAAAACAAATGGTATATCGATGAGTTGTATGATACCGTAATTGTAAATCCGCTACACTGGTTTGCAGGATTTTTGAAAAATACGATTGAGAAATATGTAATTGATGGCGCTGTTAATGGGGTAGGCAAGTTAGTGGGTTATGGTAGTCGTCAATTTAGACTGTTGCAAAGTGGTCAAGTGGGTAGTTATATTTTAATGATGGTAATGGCACTTGTGCTATTCATTATCATTTGGTTTAATGACAACACCATTATGCGTTTTATTCATAAAATATTTTAGTAGATCCTTTAACCGTTCTATTAACGTTAAATAAAAGATATGATTCCTGTTTTATTACTTTTTATTCCGCTGGTTGCAGGTATTTTAGGGTTCTTTATTAAAGAACAAAAGGCAGCAAGCAACTGGGCAATAGTAGCATCGGTGGTTACTTTAATAACTGCAATAGTTGGTATTTATGCCATGCCTGCTTCTATGCATCAGTTTGAAGCAACCTGGTTGCCTAGTATTGGTGCAAATTTTAGTGTTGCACTTGATGGCATGTCTAAAATGCTCGTATTGCTAACTGCTATAAGTATGCCACTTATTTTTATTGCTACGCGTAATAATAATTATAGTAATCCAGGTGTTTTTTATGCATTGATGTTACTGTCACAAGCAGGCTTAATAGGTGTGTTTATTTCGATGGATGCGCTACTATTTTATTTCTTCTGGGAGCTTGCTTTAATTCCGGTTTACTTTTTGTCTTCTATTTGGGGTGGCGAAAAAAGAATTGCTGTTACATTTAAGTTTTTCATTTATACGTTTTTAGGTTCTTTATTAATGCTTGTAGGTATTTTATATGTTTACATGCATACCAAGGATCATAGTTTTGCTTGGTCTTCATTTACCAACACTGATTTATTAAGTGGTCAAGAAACACTTCCTTTCTTTTTATTTTTTATTGCATTTGCAATCAAAATGCCAATATTTCCTTTGCATACCTGGCAGCCAGATGCCTACGAGCAGGCACCAACGGCAACTACCATGGTACTTAGCGGCGTGATGGTTAAAATGGGTTTATTTGCAGTGATTCGTTGGGTGTTGCCTTTATTTCCGGTAGCTACTTCAACATTTGCAATGCCTATTGTTATACTATCTGTGGTAGGGATGATCTACGCTTCATTAATTGCGATTAAGCAAGATGATATCAAGCGTTTAATTGCTTATTCTTCTATTGCGCATATTGGCCTGATGGCTGCGGCTATTTTTGCTGGCGGCACACTGGGTTTACAAGGGGTACAAGTTCAAATGTTTAACCACGGTATAAACGTAATTGGACTTTGGATCCTTGCCAATGCAATTGAGTCTACACTAGGTACGCGTAAACTATCGGAACTAGGTGGCCTTGCTACCAAAGCGCCAACCATGGCTATATTATTTGTGGTACTAGCTTTTGCAAATATTGCTTTACCACTAACCAATGCTTTTATTGGTGAATTCTTACTCTTCAATGGCTTATTCCAATATAATATTTGGGTAGCTGCAGCTGCTGGGGTGAGCATTATATTAGGTGCTATTTACACCCTTCAAATGGTGCAAAAAGTATTGTTTGGAGAAGTATCTGCTGTTACAGCAAATGCTACCGAAATAAATTGTTATAGCAAATGGGTACTTATTGTAATTGTTATAGCTGTTATAGCGCTAGGTGTATACCCGCAACCACTCATTGATTTAACCAAAGATTCTGTTAACGCTTTACTCGTTATAAAATAATTTCTTATGAACGCAATTATTGTATCGGCTTTACTGGGAGTTGTGATGATGTTTAGTGGCATTTTTACCACCAACAAAACAATCATAAAAAACATTGCAACAGTAGGCGTGCTTGTATTACTAGCTGCCAATTTAATGGAAATGAATAATTTGTTTTCATTTGATATCAATACACATGATTTAATTGTAACCCAGCGTTATGGTTTATTTTTTAACTGTATTGCATATGGCGCAACGTTTATTTATTTACTGCTCAGTGCAAGTGATATTACAGAAGTAGGTATTAATGTGGCAGAGTATTTTGCACTTATCTTTTTTGTGCTTTGTGGCGTTGCCATTTTAAGTTCATTTAATGGACTACTCATGTTATTTATTGGCGTCGAAATTTTATCGATCCCACTTTATATTTTAACGGGTTCTGACAAAAGAAATTTAAAAAGTAATGAAGCGTCGCTTAAGTATTTTTTAATGGGTGCTTTTTCTACCGGTGTAATGCTCATGGGTATTGCACTTATGTATGGCGCTACTGGAAATTTTGGCATGGTGCATGGTGTTGGATTAAGAGGTGTTGTAACTGTTTCTCAACAGGCCCCATACCTGCTTGTAGCAGGGGTTTTATTGTTGTTTGCTTCCATGTCTTTTAAAGTATCTGCTGCACCCTTTCATTTTTGGACGCCCGATGTTTATGATGGTGCACCAAGTGTGTTTACGTCATTTATGTCTACTATTGTAAAGGCTGCAGGTATGCTTGCATTTATTCGTGTATTTGAAAACTTATACACGGTGCTTGGCCCTACTTGGCATATCATTGTTGACTTTGCCATTGTTGCAACTTTATTGATTGGAAATATTACCGCTGTATTTCAGCAGAGCGTTAAACGTATGCTTGCATATTCAAGTATTGCGCAGGCAGGTTTTATGCTTTTTGCACTTTATGCGAGTAATACAGAAATTGCTAAAGAAGGTATGTTGTTGTATGCTGCTGCATATAGCTTAGCTACAATTAGCATTTTTGCAGTACTTATTAAATTACAGGATTATACATTAGATGGATTTAATGGCCTTGCTAAAAAAGAACCGGTACTTGCTTTTGCAGCAACTGTTTCTTTATTATCATTGTCGGGAATTCCTCTAACCGCTGGCTTTTTTGCAAAATACTATGTACTAGCAGGTGCTATGCAAGCAGGTGGTGCCCTTTGGCTCATTATTGTAGCCGTAATTTTAGCAGCTGTAAGTGTATACTATTACTTTAGAGTGATTCAGGCCATGTATTTTAAAGAAGGCGATCCGCAAACCCTGCCTATTACAGGTGGTTTTAAAGTGGCATTAATTGCTGTAGCTGCATTCATTGTAATACTGGGTATCTGGCCTTCAGCGCTTTTAAGCTGGCTTTACTTTTAGTATTTTACCATACTTATTGGCCTACTTACCGCTCCTCATTTTTTTGAGGCCCTCTGTTAGGGGCTGCTCAATCTATGCTATCTTTGCAGCTATAATGCTACTATTATGGCAGGAATGACTTCTTTAGACTCTTTATCACTTGCTTGGCGTACGGTACGCGCCAACAAATTGCGTACAAGTATTACTGTAGCCATTATCGCATTTGGCATTATGGCACTAATTGGTATTATTACGGCTATTGAAGCCATGAACCAGAGTTTAAAAGAAAGCTTTTCATCGATGGGTACCAATGCCTTTAATATTAGGTATAAAAATTCGCGCGTAAGAATGGGTGGCAATAATTCTGATGTTGCTAAATCGGTACGTGGTCAAAAAGAAAAAAAATCAAATTTAGATAAGCCTATCCGTAAAGAAGATGCTGAGTTTTTTAAAAAAACCTACAGCTTTCCGGGGGCTTTTGTAAGTATTTATAGGAGGGGGCCGGGTGGTCAAGAAATTCATTACCAAGATAAAAAAACCAATCCGCAAATTGTGTTAATGGGTGGTGATGAAAATTATTTAGCGGTGAGTGGTTACACATTAATTCAGGGAAGAAATTTAAATGAACAGGATATACAAAGTGGCCGTAACGTTTGTATTTTAGGTAATGCAGTAGCAGTTACTTTATTTGGTGATAGGCCAGAAAGATGTCTAGATAAAATTGTGCGCGTAAGTGGTGCGCCATACCGTGTAGTGGGTTTATTAAAAGCAAAGGGCTCCAGTGCCATGATGCGTCAAGATGATGTAATCATAACTACGTATAATAATATCAGAAAGTATGGCAATGCTAGTAATTCTTATTTGATGGGTGTTATGGTTGCCAACGTTAAAGAAATTGATCCTGCTGCAGGTCAGGCTACGGCTTATTTTAGATCGATACGTAAATTAATGCCTACCGAAACAGATAATTTTGTGATTGAAAAAAGTGACAAGTTTGCCGAATTGTTTATTGGCTTTTTAGGCAGCATTACGGGCTCTGCGGGCGCAATTGGACTTATTACACTAATTGGTGCTGCTATAGGACTCATGAATATTATGCTAGTGGCCGTTAACGAAAGAACCAAAGAAGTGGGACTTATTAAAGCGATTGGCGGTAAAAGTAAAAATGTGCGTCAGCAGTTTTTATTTGAGAGCGTTATCATTAGTTTACTTGGCGCTCTTTTTGGTATTTTACTTGGCGTTGGTGTTGGAAATATTTTTGCCATCTACTTAAACACAGGATTTATTATTCCATGGGGTTGGGTAATTACAGGTATTGTAATTTGTACCGCCGTGGGGCTTGGTGCTGGTATTTATCCTGCCATGAAAGCTGCTAAACTCAATCCAATTAACGCACTTCGTTACGAGTAGGCTTGTAATTTTTTAACTGCGCGTTGATATAGTATACTAAATCTTCTTTGGTTAGATTGGAACGTAACCATGTGGTAGAAGGCCTGTAGGTTTGCATAAATGTTTGTAGCTCCTCATCTTTAAATCCGGTAAGTGAAGCAACTAATTCTGGCGTAAACCGGTAATTGATATAGGCTTCATTTTCGTTGTCTTCATAAAAAGCGAAAGCCCTTCTTTTCTTTTTTTCATTTTTTGAAAAACGGTCAATATTAAGTGCGATGCCTGCACCCGAATTAGCTTTGGCAACAGCTGGTATCATGTAATTTGCTATGCCTTGTAAAAATTCTTTACGTCGCTCGATGCTATCTAACTGATATCTGTTAAGTCCTTTACTGCTTACGGTTACGTTTCCTAAATAGGCGCCCAGTGGTTTTAAAAATGTAGCAATGATGGCCGTATTATTTTCTGAAGCTACGGTAAGGGTATCAAAATAATATCCAACAGCTGCAAAAGATAAAATGTCTTTGGGTTTTACTGCAATTAAAAATTTACCAGCACTGCTCGTCATAACGGTTTCACGGGTGGTTAAATTGGTAACACTCGCAAGCACGATGGGCATTTGTGTAGCACTGTCTTTTAAAAAGCCCGTTCTTTTCTCGATTTTTTGAGCAAAAGAATAGCTGCTTGTTGTTAAGCAAGCAGCTATTATAAATAGGATGCAGTAAAACTTTTTCATACCCTAAAGGTACGCTAGACACGGTAACTAGTCTATGATAATTACCTTTTGAGTGTATGTTTTTTTGTTGTGCTCAATTTTTAACAGATAATACGCCGAGCTTGGTTTTCCTATATTGATTTCTTTACTGTAAATACCATTAAAATTAGGGGTTGATTCGGTAAATACTTTTTGACCACTTGCGGTTAAAATATCTATGTTTAATGGCGCCCTATTTTTTACTTCAAAACGTAATTGGAACTTACCATTGTTAGGGTTAGGCGATACCGTTAAATTAATTTCTTTGGCTACCACTTCTGGCGGTAAGGCTGTTACCACGTGATTGATGATATTAGATGTTTGTGAACATCCAGTTGCATCTGTAACAACAACCTTGTAAGCACCCGATTGTCTTAACTTGGTTTTTTGTCCTGTTTCACCTGCAATAGGCGCGTCATTAAAATACCACTGATTACCCGATGTCGCACTACTGGATAATGAATCAGCAACTTTGGTAATTGTTGGTGCTACTACATTGGTAGCAACGATGGTTGCTTTATCACTTAGACATCCAGCAAGTGTTCTTATTTTCATGTTATACAAGAAATAATAGAACGGGTTAGGATCGTTGGTAGAGCCCCAGTTTACGCTGTTACCGGTGATATTAAATACACCTTGCATACCCATTGGATACGTTGTGCCTACAATATTATTATTTCTGAAAATGGTTGCACCATTGGAGCATCTTACCATAAGTACGTGATCACCAGGGGTATTAACTGGAATATTTAATTGGTAAATAGCACCCGTATCACCTACTGGATTACCAGTTACTGCGCCACTTGTTGGCGTTGGATGTGTTGCACTTACATTTAAGTTTACAGTATAAAGAGGGTAATAGGTATAACTTCCATCTGCATTTAAAGTTCCTAAGTCTGCAAGTATGACCTGAACGGTACCAGGATTTCCTATATAAAGTCTTGCGCTTTCAATCATTACTGGCACAGCATTATTAATGCGTACAAAGTTTCCGCTAAAACTATTGTAACCTCCATCAGGGTGAACGAGTTTATTAGCAAGTCCAACTGTTGTTTTCATTTCTCTGCCTACATAATATGTTTTATTGGTAGGAATGGTATTAGTATTATAAGTTGGTCCAGCTGCAATAGGTGTATTGCTGGTTTCACTTGTATACCAGTAGTAGTTAGCATTTGCCTCTGGATTATTTACTTTTAGGATGGCATTTGTACCACAAATGGCACCTACTGCATCTGGGGTACTCGATTTGCTACTAATGGTTACATCATTAACAATAGAGTTGTTGGTAGGATTTTGATCTGCCGTAAAATTAACCGACACAGCAACATTATAAGAAGTGTTTGGTTTTGTTAAGAATGGCTTTTGAAGTGTAAGACCCACATTTGTTTGGCCCGGAATGGTTCCAGGGTAAGGTGCATTAATAGTAGCTACTACTGTATTACCTTCTTTGATAACTGCGGTTACACTTACACTATCGGCAGGAGATGATCCGTTGTTTCGGAGTTGAACGGTTAAATATTGAGTACTATCAGCACACTCCAAAGATCCCGGACTTGTAATACCCGTAACAGATACGTCGTTGGATGGATTGATCACTAATAAACGGTAATCTTGGGTTTCACCTTTTGCGTATGTACCACATGCATTAACGTCTGCAGCATTTGAAGTTTCTTGCAACACAATGCGCATTCTTAAATAATTACCAATACTTACTGTATTAGGAACTGCTATATTTCCTGTAAACGCTGCTGCATTTGCAAGGTTGCCGCTTGTTGCTACAAGTTCGTTATCGTCGGTGAATGTTCCGTTATTGTTGTAGTCGATAAATATTTTTGCAATTTTATTATTGTTGCTGGCATCTGAGCTACCTACGCGCACATAAAATGGAACGCTTTGTAATGGCTCTACTTGTGCTACCGTTTTGGTATTGTCTGTGTAAGTAGTTCCGCCGGTAGGATTTGAATAACGAATGGTTTTAAAACTTACGCTATCAATTTTACCGCCAACATTAGAGGATGCAGCTGATGCGCAGTAAGCCGTTCCGCCCACGCCACTTACAAGAAGTGAATATGCTTGCGTGCCTCTTTGTAATGTGTTTTTATAGGTAACTGTTACGGTATAGGATTGACCAGGAATGGTGCTATCTACGTCCACTACTTCTACGTTATCAATGATGTTATCTCCTGGAGAAGGATCGCTACTAGGGCTTGAAGGAATCATCACCCATGGCTTATATACTTTAGCCCCACCATTTGTTGTAACTCTAACATCTAAGTCGTTTACAAGTTTTGGCGTAGGGTCATTTAATACGTTTACAGTTTCTACATTTCCTTTTGGATCTGTCCAAGAAATAGTTGCTTTTAATTGACCTTTACCAGAAGCAATTACATTTGTAGAAAAAGAAGTAGTTGTTGCATTAAATACATTTTCAAACATCAAATGCTCACTACTTGCATTATTATTATTGGCCACAGATGCGGAAATTACAGAAGCTGCTTTTTCTACGTTTAAAAGACCAAAGCCAAATTTATAATCGGGACCTGGTGCGCTACCTGCTTCACTGGCAGTATGAATAGCGAGTCCTTTAATGGTAGCAGCTCTTAAAAAATCGCCATTTTTTAATCGTGCATATAATTCTTGTAATAATAAAAGCGAGCCAGCTGCATTAGGAGAGGCCATGGATGTTCCACTTAAACTTGAGTAACCATTATTAGAAGAAGAAACACTTGATAAAACACCAACACCATTGGCTACCACATCTGGTTTGATACGACCATCATCGGTAGGGCCCCAGCAACTAAAATTACTCATTATAACATCCTCCGGACGACCATAGATGGATGAGATACCATTAACAGCACCAACTGTTAAAATATTTTTTGCATTACCATCCCATGAAACAATTCCATAACCATCATTACTACTAATGCCATCTGGTCTATTACCAGCAGCTGCCATAGAGTTACTTGCGTTGTATCTGAAATAGGGTTGACCAACAGCTGGGCCATTTTGATTTCTACTATTACCCGCCGATTTTACATAGAGGTAATAAGGAGCATTGTAAGCAATAGAATCTAGTAGTTGTGTATCGTTGCTGTAATATCCAAACTTATAATCTTCATTGTCTGTAGAACGTCCATAAAATTCCCATCTACTTTGAGAAGAATTATAGTTCCATCCTGTAATGGTTCCATACGAATGGTTTGAAATTAAAAGGTTGGGTGCTTCTGTAGCAATCTCTGCTTTATCTCCCGTAAAATCATACGCGATGATACCTTGAATACCATACGCCATACCTTTGGCACTTGGGTTTACGCCACTAGCAATTAAGGTGCCGGTTACGTGTGTGCCATGGTCAGAAAGAACCGATGAATTATCTTTTTGCGTAACCCTATTAACAAGTTCTACGTGTGTCGTTAAAATTTTACCACCATCCCAAACGCCTAATTTATTTTTTACTGCATTAGATGATCCAGATAAATTAAGCCCCGATGATCCACCTGGCCATAATTGATTGGCTCTTGTTGTATTGGCAGCAATGGCGTTATTATGCGCGATATAATACTTAGGTAAATTAAATGCATCTACACCAACTAGCTTTCCTACATTTCCTTCTTTGTCGGTAAATGTTAATGCCCACCCTTTTTGTTTTGCAAGTGATAATGCTTTGATATAATTTTCATTGTCTGCAATTTGTAAACCTTTAGCAGTTCGCTCAAGTATAGCAGGCTCAGTTGTTGTTTGTGCAACTGTTATGCTTGCAAAAAATGCACAGAAAAATAATGTTCCAAAAAAACGAGCGGTTCTATTCAACATAAGTGTTTTCATATATCTTCACATTAATGCCACGTGGGCTTTGATACTGAATTAAAAATACTCAATTACCTTTTAACTTTGCCATATGAAACGAGTTCTTTTTTACGTATTTACCCTCATTTTTTGGGGGATTGCTTGCAAGACCCCAAAAGTGTCTAGCACCCCGGCAGCAGGAGCTAGCCAGTCTAGTACCATTACCCAAGGCATTGTGGGTGAAGTCACTGAAAGTAACGGTAATCAGATGCCCATGGTAGGCGCACCCGTGCCTACACCTAAAGCCTTTAAAACCACTGTTTATATTTATGATTCTACGCATATTAGTAAGGTTAAACAAATAGGAACGAGTCCGCTTTTTTTAACCGTGAATACGCGTTTGGTACAAAAACTTGACACCAACGAGGCCGGGCAGTTTAGCGCAGCTCTTGAGGCGGGCACATACTCGGTTTTTGTACTAAAAGGCGGCGCCTTTTTTGCCAACCAATTTGACGAGAAAAACAATATTGGGTTGTGCAGGGTGGAGGTTGGCAAGCAAACGCGTCTTCAAATAAGCGTCAATGTGGATGCGAGTTACTAATTATGTAGCTACTTACCACTTTGCGCCCTGTTTTGTTATCTTTGCCGCGGAGAAGAGCTTATGAATTTGGATGTGTTGCTAGCGCAGTTTAATAATGCCCCCCACCTAAATCAATTGGTGAGCAGCCTTCTATTGCCTAGCCCCCAAAAAATCTTTTTAAAAAACTTACAAGGCAGCAGTCCCGAATTTTTTGTAGCCGGTGTATTTGCACACGCTAATACAAGTTCGCTCAATCATATTGTAATATTACAAGACGCGGAAGAAGCGGCTTATTTTCACAACACACTCGAAAATGTTTCGAAGGCACTGGATGTATTTTATTTCCCTTCGTCTTTCAAAAACAGAAAAAACTTCAAGCTTTTAAATAGTTCCCATGTGATGCTCCGGACCGAGGCGCTAACGAAGTTAGCGGCGGGGGGCAACAAAAAAATGTTGGTCACCTATCCCGAAGCTATTTTTGAAAAAGTAGTGCTCTCAGAAACGCTGAAGTCCAATATCATTTCTATCAAAACCAATGACACCATTAATGTAGAGAGTTTGCTAGAACTCTTTGTCATGTACGGTTTCAAGCGTTCCGACTTTGTATATGAGCCTGGGCAATTTGCCATTAGAGGCGGTATTTTAGATATCTATTCTTTTGGTAACGAAAAACCGTACCGTGTTGAGCTTTTTGGAAATGAAGTAGACTCTATTCGAATTTTTGATCCAGAAACACAGCTCTCCGAACGAAAATTATTACAGGTTAATATCATCCCCAATGTTGAAACGCAGTTTTCTACTGGTGAAAAAGTTTCGCTCTTCGAATTCTTAAAAGAGAATACGGTGGTATGGACCAAAGACCTTTCTTTTATAGCGGAAAAAGTAACACAGCAATACGAAGACCTTGAGGGTTTTGTGTCTTTACTAGATAGTGGTTACCGTATGCAAAATAGTGACGACGAAGACGATACCCGCGTCATGCAGGACGTTACCCTTCAAGATTTTATTACTTCTGAAGACATTATGGCGTCCCTGGCGGGCCGCCACCACATTGAGTTTGGCATGCATGCAGGTAGCGCCACTCTCGAAATAGAGTGCCATACCAAACCACAGCCGTCTTTTAATAGACAGTTTGATTTACTCATCAAAGATTTAAAAGCACACGAAGGTGCTGGGTATTCGTTGTATATTTTTGCAGAGCAGGTTAAACAGTTGGAGCGTTTACATAGCATTTTTGTAGACCTCAAAACAGAAATCAATTTTGTTCCGGTTCCTACCAGTATTCATGAAGGATTTATAGACAACGATTTAAAAATTGTTTGCTATACTGATCATCAAATATTTCAGCGTTATCATAAATACAAGGTTAAACAGGCCTATAATAAAAATAAAGCCATCACGCTCAAAACCTTACGGGACTTACAACCTGGCGATTATGTAACGCATATCGATCATGGTGTTGGTACGTATTCGGGACTTCAAAAAATTGAAGTAAATGGTAAAACCCAAGAAGCGGTGCGTATCATTTATAAAGAGGGCGATATTTT
Organism: Sediminibacterium ginsengisoli; assembly: GCA_945873615.1. GTDB lineage: Bacteria > Bacteroidota > Bacteroidia > Chitinophagales > Chitinophagaceae > Sediminibacterium > Sediminibacterium ginsengisoli_E. The sequence goes on from CAMCDT010000001.1 coordinate 503,924, forward strand.
ATATGTGAACATCAATTCACTTCATAAAATATCAAAGTATACGGGCAAAGAAGGCACGATGCCTAAAATCAATAAGCTAGGGTCCGACGTGTGGGCCAAGCTTAAAGAAAAAACTAAAGCAAAGGTTAAAGAAGTTGCTTTTGATTTGATTAAATTATATGCAGCGCGTAAATCACAAGTTGGTTTTGCGCATGCGCCTGATAATTATTTACAAACAGAACTCGAAGCTTCTTTTATTTACGAAGACACGCCGGATCAGTACAAAGCTACCCAAGATGTAAAGCGCGATATGGAGTCTACGTCTCCTATGGATAGGCTTGTATGTGGTGATGTGGGTTTTGGTAAAACAGAAGTGGCCGTGCGTGCGGCTTTTAAATCGGTGGTGGATGGTAAGCAGGCCGCAGTGCTGGTACCTACCACTATATTAGCGTTTCAGCACTATAAAACGTTTAAAGAAAGGCTTTCTGATTTTCCAGTAACTGTCGATTTTATCAACCGTTTTAAATCGGCAAAAGAAAAAAAGGAAACCTTACAAAAATTAGCAGAAGGAAAAATTGATATCATTATTGGCACACATGGTATTTTAGGTAAAGAGGTAAAGTTTAAAGACCTCGGCGTCATGATTATTGATGAAGAGCAAAAATTTGGAGTAGGCCATAAAGAAAAATTAAAGACTTTAAAAACCAGTGTAGACTGTTTAACGCTTACGGCCACGCCTATTCCACGAACCCTTCAGTTTAGTTTAATGGGTGCCCGCGATTTAAGTATTATCAATACGCCACCGCCCAACAGGCAACCCATTCAAACAGAAGTTCAGGTGTTTAATGACGACGCAATTAGAGATACTATCTATTACGAAACAGAGCGTGGTGGTCAGGTGTTTTTTATTCATAATAGGGTGCAGGGCTTATCTGAAATGTGCGCCCTCATTCAGGGCCTCTGTCCCGATTTAAGTATTGGCTTTGCGCATGGGCAGTTAGAAGGACACGAATTAGAAGAACGCATTTTGGATTTTATAGACAAAAAATACGACGTACTGGTTTGTACCAACATTGTAGAAAGTGGGGTAGACATCCCTAACGTGAATACCATTATTGTAAACAATGCGCATCATTTTGGTTTATCGGATTTGCACCAGCTTCGTGGGCGTGTAGGGCGTAGCAATAAAAAAGCGTTTTGTTATTTACTTGCGCCGCCTATGAGTACGCTTCCATCCGATTCACGCAAGCGTTTACAAACACTAGAACAGTTTACTGATTTAGGAAGTGGATTTCAAATTGCGATGCGTGATTTAGATATACGTGGCGCAGGTAATTTATTAGGTGGTGATCAGAGTGGCTTTATGGCTGAAATAGGTTTTGAGATGTACCAGAAAATTTTAGAGGAAGCCGTGCGCGAATTAAAGCGCAGTTCCTTTAAAGATTTATTTAAAGACGAAATTAGTAAGCAGGACGATTTTGTAAAAGACTGTACCATTGATACCGATTTGGAAATTTTAATTCCTGATTCTTATGTCGAAAGCATTGCAGAACGTTTAAGTTTATATACCCGCCTCGATAATTGTGAAAATGACAATGACCTCAACGAGTTTAACACCGAACTGATAGACCGTTTTGGTGCATTGCCACCGCAGGTAACAGATTTATTTACAACTGTGCAGTGCCGCTGGCTCGCTGTAGACCTGGGTTTCGAGAAAATGACCTTAAAAGAAAATACACTGCGTTGTTATTTTATTAATAGACCCGACTCTCCATATTTTGAATCGGAATTATTTAAAAAAGTACTTGACTATTTACAAACGGGTACCAACAAAGCGCGCCTTAAGCAAGTAGGAAAATTATTTATGCTCGTAGTAGATCATGTAAATGATATGGATGCGATGCTCCGCTTTTTAACGCTTATGCACAAGGGTGTAATTCCGCAGGCATAAAAAAACCCGCCAGAAGGCAGGTTTAATTATATTTTCTATTGCAGAAAAAATCTAAACTAGAATCCTTTTGTTGCAACGCCATCAGCAATTGCTTGTAAAGCTTTAGCTTCTCCTAAGATAGCAGCCATTTTATTTCCTTTACCATCATGACCAGCAGCCATGTATCCACCACGAGCAGTTTTAGTAACTACTGCGTCTTGCATTGGAACGTTTTTTTCTTTTGTCTTAAGGCAATATGCTTTAATCATTTTTGAAGTGTCCATTTGTTCAAATTTTGTTGGGTTAGTTAATGAGCAACCGAATTGCTACCACAAGCTAGCTAATTTCTACAATCTAGCCATAAGTTAACAGGCTGTATTGTGCAGATTTTAAGCTGGTTTATTCACAATTTGGCGGATTTTACACGTCAATTTTAGCATATTTAGCGTGCGTTTCAATGAATTCGCGGCGTGGAGCCACGTCGTCACCCATGAGCATACTAAATACACGGTCTGCTTCAGCAGCACTTTCGATGGTTACTTGTTTAAGGGTACGGCGAGACGGATCCATGGTTGTTTCCCATAATTGATCGGCGTTCATTTCACCTAAACCCTTGTAACGTTGGATCGTAACACTGTCTTCTTTACCACCACCTAGTTTTTCGATCCACATTTTACGCTGCTCTTCGTTGTAAGCATACTGCTGATCTTTACCTTTTTTAACAAGGTATAAAGGTGGTTGTGCAATGTAGATATAGCCCTGTTCTACTAGTTCTTTCATGTAACGGAAAATAAAAGTAAGAATAAGGGTAGCGATATGCGATCCATCAACGTCGGCATCGGTCATAATAATTAATTTATGATAACGAAGCTTTGCAATGTTTAAGGCTTTAGGATCTTCGGGGGTACCAACGGTAACACCAAGTGCAGTGTACATATTACGGATCTCTTCGTTCTCGTAAATTTTATGTTCCATAGCTTTTTCTACGTTTAAGATTTTACCACGTAATGGTAAAATTGCTTGGTAGCTTCTGTCACGACCTTGTTTAGCCGTACCACCCGCAGAGTCTCCTTCCACTAAGTATAGTTCACATCTTTCTGGATCACGCTCAGAGCAATCGGCTAGTTTACCCGGTAAACCACCGCCACTTAAAACGGTTTTACGTTGTACCATGTCACGTGCTTTTTTTGCAGCAACACGGGCTTGAGCCGCTAAAATAATTTTAGAAATTACTTGCTTAGACTCACGTGGATTTTCTTCGAGGTATGCTTCTAATGCTCTTGCTACGGTAGTTTGTACCACACCACTTACTTCAGAGTTACCAAGTTTAGTTTTGGTTTGTCCTTCAAATTGTGGCTCTGGAACTTTTACAGAAATAATAGCACTTAAACCTTCTCTAAAGTCGTCACCTTCTACGGCAACTTTTGCTCTTTCAAAAAGTCCTTCTTTATCACCGTAGCTTTTAAATACACGCGTTAAAGCTTGTCTAAAACCTGTTACGTGTGTACCACCTTCGATGGTATTGATATTATTAACGTAAGAAAAAATATGTTCTTTAAAATCGTCGTTGTAGGTTAATGCCACTTCAACAGCAACATTGGTAGCTTCGTCCAAACCCTCTACATACAAGGGTTTTGGGATAATCGCATTACGGTTTGCTTGCTTATCTAAAAGTTCTACAAAATCAATAATACCACCTTCGCTGTAAAATTTACTTACATATGCTTCACCGTTTTCATCAAGCTCTCTAAGGTCAGTAAGTGTGATGCAAATACGCTTATTTAAAAACGATAATTCGCGTAAACGACTTTCTAAAATTTCTCTCTTATATACAGACTCTTGGAAAATAGTATGATCAGGCCAGAAGTGAACTTTGGTTCCTGTAATTGCACTTTCGCCAATTTCGCGAACCGCATATTGAGGTACACCAATCTTATATTCTTGCTCAAATATTTTTCCTTCTCTGTGAACGGTTACTAAAAGTTTAGTACTTAATGCGTTTACGCAACTCACACCCACACCGTGTAAACCGCCCGATACTTTATAGGTATTTTTATCAAATTTACCACCCGCGTGTAACACGGTCATTACCACTTCTAGTGCCGATCTTTTTTCTTTGGTATGCATAGCCGTAGGGATACCACGTCCATCATCTTGTACACTAATAGAATTGTCTTCGTGAATGTGTACTGCAATGTTTTTGCAATAACCAGCGAGGGCTTCATCGATAGAGTTGTCGACCACTTCATACACGAGGTGGTGTAGGCCTTTTACGCCTATATCTCCAATGTACATTGCGGGTCTTTTTCTTACCGCTTCTAAACCTTCTAAAACCTGAATACTGTCGGCACCATAATTCTTATTCTGTGCTTCGTTGCTATCTAATTGTTCTTGGCTCATAAAATGCTTGTCTATCCTGAGTTTAGATGAAATATCAGAACTGGTCAAAGCTAGTTAAAATAAGCTGTTTTTAGGCTCAATTTTGAGCCGTGTTTTCCACATAAATTTGACAGTTCCATGACCATTTTTAGGGCTATTTTGAGGCTAAAAAACCCTTTGTGATCAAACAATTTAGAAGGCTCCGTTGTAATGTATTAAATTTGCAGTTGGATGGTACAAGTAATGGATATATTAAAAGTAGCGAACCAAAATGGGGTGGAGCCAGGCATGAGTCTGATTTACAGCAAAGAACAGCAGGTTCCAGGCTCTGTTGAGTACCAAATTAAGCGCTATTATGCCCTTCAACCTTGGTCTGGATCAGACACCGGAATGCTCATTTACCATTACGACGACAAAAAACCTGCCAATAACTTTTTAGAACTCCGTTTTTGTATTTCGGGTAACCGCTTCTGCGAAGAAAAAAGTTGTGCACAATGCGTGCATTCGCCCACCAACAATTGCTTTGGTAAACACGAAACCGTAGACACGTTTACTTTTCATTTTACCAGTACTTTTTTACGCCCTTATGTGCACAATGTAAAAGTGAGCAATTACAAAGATGATGTGCTGGCATTCAAGCATCCCAATGCTTTTACAAAAGTATTTCCATTATGTAACAGAAAGCGAAGTGTACTTGATACTTTATTAAACCATAGTTATACCGGCGCCCTCGAAAATATTTTTATCAACGCCAAAGTACATGAGATTTTACTGTATAGTTTGTCCTGCTTGGTAGATGAAAAAGAAGAAGGTTTTACGTGTAAATTTTTAGCAGATCCAGCCGGCAGGGAGCGTATTTACGAAGCCCGTGAAATACTACTAAAACATATTGGCGACCCAATTACCATTAAAGAATTAAGCCGTAAAGTAGCTATGAACGAGTGCTACCTTAAAAAAGGATTTAAAGAAATTTTTGGTACGACCATATTTGATTTTTACCAGCAACAACGCATGGAGCATGCTAAGTATTTACTCTATGAAAAAGGCCTGAGTGTAACAGATATCTCTGCATTATTAGGATACTCTTCTATATCGCATTTTTCTGCGGCTTTTAAAAAGCACACGGGCCTAAAGCCTTGCGAATTACTAAAATAAAAACTATCTTACCTTTTATAAATTTATCCTATGCGCATACGTACATTGTTTGCTACCGCTGCTATTGCCCTGTTTTTAACAAGCTGCGGCGGCCATAAAAAAGTAGATACGATTGTTGTTAACGGCGTTATCTATACCGTAGACAGCAGTTTTTCTACTGCACAGGCCATGGCCATTAAAGACGGCATGATTGTGGCAACAGGTACCGATGCGGAAATATTAGCGTCCTATACTGCATCCGAAAAAATTGATGCAAAAGGACAAGCCGTATATCCTGGATTTATAGATGCGCACGCGCATTTTGTAGGTTATGGAAAATCACTTTTTCAGGTAGATTTATTTGGCACCACTAGTTGGGAAGAAGCGGTAGAGCGCGTAAAAGTTTTTGCTGCAGCACATCCAGAACTTGCTTGGATTGAAGGGCGCGGATGGGATCAAAACAAATGGCCTGGTAAAAAATATCCAACCAATGCATTATTAAATACTTTGTTTCCCAATACACCCGTTGTGTTACAACGTGTGGATGGTCATGCAGCCATTGCCAATCAAAAAGCATTTGATATTGCGGGTGTAAAGCCCGGTCAAACCATTGTAGGTGGTGAGGTTGAAACAAAAAATAATGTTTTAACGGGTGTATTAATTGACAATGCAACAGATCTTGTTTACGGCTCTATTCCTGCGGTAACCAAACAAACATATACGCAGTGGTTGCAAGCGGCGCAGCAAAATTGTTTTGCGCAGGGGCTTACCACCATTACCGATTGTGGCCTCAATATGAGTGATATCAATATCATTGATACGCTTCAACAAGAAGGAAAAATTAACATGCGCCTTTTTGCAATGCTGAGTGACAATCCTGAAAATCTTACTGCCTATTTAAAAAGAGGGCCGTATAAAACCGACAAATTATTTGTGAATGGTTTTAAAGTATACGCCGATGGAGCCCTTGGTAGCAGAGGCGCTTGCTTGTTACATAGTTATGAAGACCGCAAAGATTGGACTGGATTTTTACTCGCTAATATTTCACATTACGACTCACTAGCATCGGTACTTGCTGCGTCAACATTTCAAATGTGTACGCACGCGATAGGTGATAGTGCCAACCGTCAAATTTTAAATATCTACAATAAATATTTACAAAAAGGAAACGATCGACGCTGGAGAATAGAGCACGCACAAGTAGTAAATCCTGCTGATTTTAATTTATTTGGGGCCGCAGCTGTTGTGCCATCGGTGCAACCAACGCATGCTACATCTGATATGTACTGGGCTGCAGAAAGACTCGGTAACGAGCGTATGAAAGGTGCGTATGCTTACAAACAACTTCTGGATCAAAACGGATGGATACCACTCGGTACCGATTTTCCGGTAGAAGATATTTCTCCTTTTAAAACATTTTTAGCTTCTGTGGGAAGGGTTGATGCCAAAGGGTTTCCGGAGGGAGGCTTCCAATCAGAAAACGCATTGTCGCGTGAGCAAACCATTAGAGGTATGACTATTTGGGCGGCTAAAGCTAGCTTTTTAGAAAAGGAAGTAGGGAGTTTAGAAGCTGGTAAAAAAGCAGATTTTATAATACTGGCACAAGACCTAATGCAAGTGCCAGTAAATAAAATATTGGATACTAAAGTAGTGGCTACATTTAGTGGAGGTAAAAAAGTGTTCTAATTATTTAATTAGATTACTAAAACCCAACCATATCTGCAGGTATTACCCATGCATCAAATTCTTCGGGGGTTACATAACCTAATTTAACAGCCATTTCTTTTAAAGTAGTACCTTCTTTGTGTGCTTTTTGTGCAATTTCAGCTGCTTTGTAGTAGCCAATTTTTGTATTGAGCGCAGTAACAAGCATTAAAGAATTGTCTACGTGCTTTTTAATGTTGGCTTCAATAGGCTCTATACCTACAGCACACTTGTCATTAAAACTTACACAACCATCACCAATTAAACGCGCAGAGTGTAAGAAATTATAAATCATTACGGGCTTAAATACATTCAGTTCAAAATGTCCGTTAGCACCACCCATATTAATTGCCACATCATTACCCATTACCTGTACTGCAATCATAGATAAGGCTTCACACTGTGTAGGATTTACTTTACCCGGCATGATAGAAGAACCTGGCTCGTTGTCTGGAATAAATATTTCGCCAATACCACTTCTTGGTCCAGAACTTAACATTCTAATGTCGTTGGCAATTTTCATAAGGCTTACTGCCACTGTTTTTAAAGCACCATGTGCTTCTACAATTGCATCGTGCGCAGCCAGTGCTTCAAATTTATTTTCGGCAGTAATAAATGGAAGTCCTGTTAAATTAGCAATATGCTTGGCTACATTTTCTGAATAACCTTTTGGTGTGTTAATGCCAGTACCTACTGCGGTGCCACCAAGTGCTAGTTCCGATAAATGTGCGAGTGTATTGTTGATGGCTTTAAGACCATGGTCTAGTTGAGAAACGTATCCGCTAATTTCTTGACCCAGTGTTAAAGGTGTTGCATCCATAAAATGCGTACGACCAATTTTTACCACATGCATAAAGTCTTTGCTTTTTTGTGCAAGGGTGTCTCTTAATTTTTTAATGCCCGGAATAGTCGTTTCTAATAATATTTTATAGGCTGCAATATGCATTGCAGTTGGAAAAGTATCGTTAGAAGACTGAGACTTGTTAACGTCGTCGTTAGGGTGTAAAAACTTTTCTTTGTCTGTTAAGCTACCACCTTTAATAACGTGTCCGCGGTAGGCTACTACCTCGTTTACGTTCATGTTAGATTGCGTGCCGCTTCCAGTTTGCCATACCACTAGTGGAAATTGATCGTTGTGGGTACCTGCTAAAATTTCGTCACAAACCTGACCAATGAGTTCGCATTTATCTGCTGGTAAAACACCCGCGTCAAAGTTTGTAAGTGCTGCTGCTTTTTTCAAATAGGCAAAAGCAGCTATAATTTCTTTTGGCATCCGGTTGATGTCCGATGCTATTTTAAAGTTTTCGATACTGCGCTGTGTTTGAGCGCCCCAATACACGCCTGCAGGTACTTCTACTTCCCCCATTGTGTCTTTCTCAATTCTAAATTCCATGGTTGGTATTTTAGTAATTATTAGCTAATAGTTATCTTTTGCAAAGGTAAGGGTGTAGGCGCTACATTTATGCTTATTTTACAGACTACAAACCGTTAAAACTTATGAAAAAGGTACTCTTCGTTTTATGTCTGGGACTTTCTGTAGCTGCCCATGCACAACAGGCTCAAAACATTATTATAGTTACTACCGACGGGTTTCGTTGGCAAGATTTGTTTAAAGGAATGGATGATACCATTGCTCAGCAAAAACGTTTTAACGAAGGCGATAGTTTGGGGCTTATTAAAAAGTATGGTGGTGCCACAGAGCAGGAGCGTAGAGAAAAAATAATGCCATTTTTTTGGAATACCGTTGCAAAAAAAGGACAGGTGTATGGTAACCGGTTGTTTGGTAATAATATTGATACACAAAATCCACATTGGTTTTCTTATCCAGGTTATTCAGAAATTTTTACAGGTTATGTTGATCCTCGGATTAATAGTAACGAGCATCCGGCCAATCCTAATACAACCGTACTTGGTTTTTTTAACGCGCAACCTACTTTAAAAAATAAGGTATATGCATTTAGTGCATGGGAGGCCTTTAATAGAATTTTAAATGAGAAAGGCTCTGGAGTGCCTGTTACAGCTGCGTATGACACAGTTGGATTTAATAATCTAACAGCCAACGAACGCCTACTCAATAAATTACACCAGCAAAGTTACCGTCCTTGGGATCAGGAGTGTTACGATGTGTTTACGCATTTTAATGCCATGGAAACTTTGAAAAACAGAAAGCCACGCGTATTATATATTGCCTATGGTGAAACAGACGAGTGGTCGCATGCAGGTAAATACAAATCTTATTTAAACGCCGCTAATCAATTAGATAAATGGTTAGAAGAAATTTGGAATTTTGTACAATCGGATCCGCAGTATAAAAACAACACGACCTTATTTATTACTTCTGATCATGGAAGAGGTGATGTGGTTAAAGAAAAGTGGACCAGCCATGGCGATAAAATAGAAGGGGCTAGTCAAATTTGGATGGCTGTTATGGGACCTAACACACCAGCACTTGGTGAAGTAAAAACGCCGGCGCAATACTATCAAAAACAGTTTGCACAAACCATAGCAAATTTAATGGGTTATAATTTTACCGCCGAGCATCCGGTGGCAGATCCTATCAAATCAACAAAAGTTATTTCCCAGTAAAAACGGGCTTTCTTTTTTCTAGAAAAGCAGTCGTGCCTTCTACCATATCAGTGGTATCAAAGCAGGCACTAAATGCGTTGAGTTCTGTTTCGTAACCATTAAGGGCCTCGTTGTGCACGGCGTTAGCGGCTTCTATGCATTTTGCAACGGCAACAGGTGCTTTGCTTTGTATGAGCGTAGCTATTTCTTTTCCTTTAGTAAGTAATTGATCAGGCACTACAACATGGTTTACAAGCCCCGATGCAAATGCAGCAGATGCGTCAATCATGCCGCCTGTTAGCATTAATTCGAGCGCTCTTCCTTTACCAATAAGTTGAACCAGTCTTTGCGTACCACCATAACCTGGCATAATGCCAAGGTTTACTTCTGGTTGGCCAAATTTTGCATTTTCGGATGCGATTCTAAAATGACATGCCATAGCAAGTTCGCAACCGCCACCAAGTGCAAAACCATTTACACATGCAATTACCACTTTAGGGCAGTTTTCTATTTTAAAAAACAAATCTTGACCACGACGAGCGAGTGTTTTACCACCCGCAGATCCGGCGCCAATAAATTCTGAAATATCGGCACCTGCAACAAATGATTTTTCGCCAGAACCAGTTAATAAAACAGCTTTGATAGAAGGGTTGGTATAAACCTCATGTATTACTGCTTTTAGTTCTGCAATTACTTGTCCATTTAAGGCATTTAGTTTTTCAGGTCTATTGATAGTAATGGTAAAAATACCATTGTCGTTATGGGTAAGAAGTGTTGTGTACATGATTAAAAATTTCGATGTGTAGCAACCCATTCTTGAATATAGGTTGCAATAGTTGTGGTAGGTGTACCTGGTGCAAAAAGTGTTCCTACGCCAAGTTCTTGAAGTGTTTGTATGTCTGCTTCTGGAATAATACCGCCACCTGTAACAAGCACGTCATTCATTCCTTTTTCTTTTAATAGCCCCATAATTTTTGTAAACACGGTATTATGCGCGCCACTTAAAATGCTTACACCAATGGCGTCTACATCTTCTTGAAGTGCAGCGTTAACAACCATTTCGGGGGTTTGTCTAAGTCCGGTATAAATAACTTCCATACCTGCATCGCGCAGTGCAGTAGCTATTACTTTAGCACCTCTGTCATGTCCATCAAGGCCTACTTTGGCAACGAGAACACGAATGGGGCGTTTTGTTTGGCTCATAGATTGCAAGTTATTATATTAATAATAATAGAAACTTTATAGTAAAGTTAAAGCATGTTTAATTCTTGCTACCGCATCTGCAACGCCAATGGTAGCAGCTATTTCAAATACACCAGGACCAAATTTTCCACCTACTAGCATAATACGCATTGGCAGCATGAGTTCACCAGGTTTTAACCCATGCGCAGCGGTTAATTCTTTAAAAATATTTTCTAAAACAGTATGGTCATTGCTGTTTGAATTTTCAAAAGCGGAGCAAAGCGCTTCAAAGAAATTCTTTTTATTATCGTCCCACTTAGGTGCAATAGACGCCGTGTCTATACTTGTAGGCGCAGCAAAATAAAAGCCTGCTTGTGTAATAAAATCGGGTAGTAAAATGCAGCGCTCTTTAGTGATGCCAATTATTTTTTCTAAATAAGTTTTATCCTGAGCTTTAATACCAGCCTCATCAAAATAAGGTTGTACAAGTGAAGCTAAATAAGCGTTATCGGCATTTTTAATCCATTCGGCGTTAAACCATTTTGCTTTTTCGTAATTAAATTTAGCACCTCCTTTATGTACGCGCTCCATCGAAAACTTTTCTATCAAATCAGCCATACTAAACAGTTCTTGATCGGTACCATCGTTCCAACCAAGCACGGCAAGTAGGTTTACAAATGCTTCTGGTAAAAATCCATGCTCTTTAAATCCAGTGTTTTTTTCATTTGTTTTTGGATCGGTCCAGTCCATCGCAAATACAGGAAATCCTAAACGGTCACCATCTCTTTTGCTTAATTTTCCATTGCCATCCGGCTTTAAAATAAGCGGAAGGTGCGCCCACTGCGGCATGTCATTTGCCCAACCTAAATATTTCCATAATAATAAATGCACGGGTGCAGAAGGGAGCCATTCTTCACCTCTAAATGCATGGCTAATTTTCATGAGATAATCATCTACCACCACGGCTAAGTGATAGGTAGGCATGCCATCGGCTTTTAATAATACTTTATCATCTACTTGTGAAGTGTTAAATGAAACCTCACCTCTAATCATATCTGTAAAAGTAACGTCTTCGTTATCTGGCATTTTAATACGCACCACATGCGGCGTATTAGCAGCTAATAAAGCATCCACTTCCTCTTTACTAAGTGTTAATGAGTTGCGCATTTTAGCGCGAATGGTTTGGTTGTATTGAGGCGAAGGATTTTCAGGCGTTTTAAAATTGTTACGCATTTCTTCAATTTCTGAAGGCGTATCAAAAGCTATGTAGGCGTATCCCGCATCAATTAACTGCTCAGCATACTGTTTGTACATGGCTTTGCGCTCACTTTGTCTGTATGGTGCATATGGTCCACCAGCAATCGGGCTTTCATCTGGGGTTAGTCCACACCAATTAAGTGTTTGTAAAATATATTCCTCGGCACCGGGTACAAATCTAGATTGGTCGGTGTCTTCGATACGTAATATAAAATCACCACCATGTTTTTTAGCAAACAAGTAATTGAATAAAACGGTTCTTACACCCCCAAGGTGTAGGCCTCCAGTTGGGGAGGGCGCAAAACGGACACGTACTCTTTTGTTCATGGCGCAAAGATAAGATTTATATTTGCCACATGTACCTCGTAAAAACACCTTGGTGGCTAAGGGCGTTATACCCTTCACTTGTTTGGCGTATGCCCTCCAGGCCCAAAGTGTTGTGCCTGACATTTGACGACGGTCCACACCCCACCATTACCCCTTTTGTGCTCGATACTTTACGGGAATATCAAGCAAAAGCCACTTTTTTTTGTATCGGTAAAAATGTAGAAGCCTACCCTGGCATTTATGCTCAAATTATGTTTGAAGGGCACACCGTGGGCAATCATACCCAGCATCATGTTAATGGTTGGAAGGTTTCTGACGAAGCATATTTGCAAGATATTTCTACTGCCGCTAAGCATATTAAGTCTAACTTATTTAGACCGCCTTATGGCCGAATAAAAAGAAGTCAAATCAAAAAAATCAAACAGCAGTTTCCGGATATGCGCATTCTTATGTGGGATGTGCTCAGTGCCGATTTTGACACCCGCTTAAACGCAGACGCATGCCTTGGATATACGGTGTATCATAGCAAAAGCGGGTCTATTGTTTTATTTCATGATAGTGAAAAAGCATTTCCGCGTTTACAATCAGCGCTTCCTAAAATGCTCGCTCATTTTGCTAATGAGGGCTATACATTTGAAGCGATTAAATTTAATGCATAAAAGATAATTATACAATGGCGCCTATACTCATTGATACGCATACGCATTTATATGCTGATGAATTTACTGCTGATATTGACGCCGTTATTGCACGCGCGCAACAAGATCATGTTCAAAAATTTTATTTACCGGCCATCGATAGCAACTCGTTAGACGCGATGCTAGGGTTAGAAAAAAAATATCCAGGCGTTTGCATAGCCATGATGGGGCTACACCCATGCTATGTAAAAGAAAATGTTGCTGATGAATTAGCTATAGTAGAAAAATGGATTAATGATCGCCATTTTGTGGCGATAGGTGAAATAGGACTTGATTTTTACTGGGATAAAACATTTGAAAATCAGCAGCGTACTGCATTTGAAGCACAGATGGAGTGGGCACTTGCAAAAAACTGGCCCATTGTTATACATACACGTAATGCTATGCAAGAAACCATCGAAATGGTAAAGCCTTTTGCAAAAAAAGGACTGCGTGGAATTTTTCATTGCTTTAGCGGCTCTGCAGAGTCTGCTAAACAAATTATAGACCTTGATTTTTATTTAGGAATTGGTGGTGTGATAACGTATAAAAATGCTGGATTGCCAGAAGCACTTGCAAATGTCCCGTTATCACATTTGGTACTTGAAACCGATGCGCCTTATTTAACGCCTGTGCCTTTTAGGGGTAAACGCAATGAATCTGGGTATTTGCTGTACATCGCCCAAAAACTTGCCGAGGTAAAACAAACCACATTACATGAGGTGGCGGCTATTACAACGGCGAATGCTCAAAAAATATTCGGTTCCTGAGCCCCGAACCTTTATTTTTGCCCTCCCAATAAATTATTGGATCATTTAGTTGTTATAGAGAGGTGTCCGAGTGGTTGAAGGAGCACGCCTGGAAAGTGTGTATACGGCAACGTATCGAGGGTTCGAATCCCTTCCTCTCTGCGAAGTCTTTTAAAATGCGAAGTTGTGAATCAAGCTTGCTTGAATGAGCAAATGAGCGTTTTAAAAGAGAAACAAAAGTTTCACTTTTGTTTCAAAGACTTTGGTCAAAGAGCCCATCCGGGATGCTGGAGCGGAGCGACAGCAATCCTATTTGGAAAACGCGAAGCGTTTGTTTCAAATAGGAGCCCATTATCTACTTGCTGCTCTTTCTAATTTATCATTGATAGCATCTCCCATTCCATGCGCAGGCATTTTTTGGGCAATAATAAGGTCTAGATTTTGGTGATCTAAACGGTGCATGGCTGCGTATAAATTTTTAGCAGCTTCTTCCATATCACCGCTTTGTGAAAGTGTTTCTACAACATTCACAAATACTGGTAGGGAAGTGGATTTTAATTGCAAAACGCCAATACGTTTGCCCAAATGTTTTTCAATTTCAGCTACTACATTATCTGTTAAAATTGTTGTTGTATTTGGTGCATAATGTTTAGAGAGCATGCCTGGTGCCAGCACAGATTCGTTATTTGCATGCACACGCATTTTTAATGCACCCGTAATTTTTTCGATATCCTCTGTTTTTGTACTGCCTTGTCTATACAAAATGGGTTCTCCATTTTCGAATCCAATAATGGTAGATTCTATGCCTTTATCACAACTACCGCCATCTAAAATAATGTCTAAAGTATCTGTAAAATAATCCGCCACATGTTTTGCTGTAGTGGGGCTAATAGAACCAAATGGATTAGCACTTGGTGCTGCGAGTGGAAAATCCAATGCTTCTAATAATTCAAACGCCACGGGATGACCTGGAACCCTTACCCCAACTGTATTTTTACCTCCTGTTACAATATCTGGTATATGATCTTGTTTTTCTAATACCACCGTGAGTGGGCCAGGCCAAAAAGCATCTGCTAATTGTAGGGCTACTGCTGGAATATTTTTTGCTACTTGTTGCAAATAGCTTGCAGATTTTATATGAACAATAAGTGGGTTATAGTGAGGCCTGTTTTTTAATGCAAAAATTTTTTGCACCGCCACTTCGCTATAGGCATTGCCTGCAAGCCCATACACTGTTTCTGTTGGCATGCCAACAATCTCATTGTTTTGTAAGGCCGCTACGGCAGCTTGTATAGCGTTTGATGGCATGATATTTTTTTATGGATTACACCTATCGCAGTAGGTAGGATCTTCTTCTTGTTTTCCATTTGGAAAATAAGCCTCGTGGGTATGATTGCATTTTTGACAAGCATACACATGGTATAAAGTGCTTTTGGTAGGTGCTTTACAGTTTTCGCAAGGTAGCCCTGGTGTAGCCTCTTTAATGCCAAATCCGGGTGTTTGACAGCTAGGGCAGGTAGTCTTTATTTTGGCGATTAGTTTTTTAGTCGTTTCTTCTATGACTGCCATTCTTGATGGATTCAAGTGCGCACGCATATCAGTTTCTACATACACAGATCCATAGGTTGCCATATACTGCCTATAGGTTTCAAGTAATTCTTTGGCATCAACAATACCTTTTGAAATAGCAGTATAGCCCTCTTTTTTATCTTTTAAAATTAGACCATGGCCCGGAAACAAAGCACTTTGTGCAAATGCCAATAGGTCTTCTTCGGAACCTACTTCTTTTGCATTGTAATTTGTTTTTGTAGAAACTTCCCGAACTGCAATTTCTAAGCCATTTTTTTTATCGATTAGTACAAGTAGTTCATCGTCAGCGGGTAAAAAATAGAGTAGTGGGTGAGCGCCAAAAGAGCCCTCACTTGCAACCGCTAAATCAGTGCCAGTAAGTTCCATGGCAAGCATGCACTTTTGTTTAGCAGCATCTATGGGGCTTAATACCCTTTCAATTTCGCCACAAAAAGTACCGAGTAGATCTGTATCTAAATTTTCAGGTACGATGCAGCTTACGCCCAGCTCTTTTTCAAGTAGCGGCGCTATGGCATGTTGTTTTTTGTGTTTGGTTGCTATTACAATTGACCGGCCTTCAAAAAATTTATGCTGGCTCATTAATGTAGTCAATATGGATATTCGATGTAACTTTTAGAGATATATTTTTATCAGTTGCTGCTGCAATGATTGCTTCAAGTTTTGCTAGTTCTGCTTTTAAGAATTCAACTTTTTCTAAAGCAGCAGTATCTGTTTTTCCAAAGCGCTCTACATGACTTACATTTTTTTGCGAATGAAAATTTATTTTAATCGTAAACATATTTGTTAATACGTCTTTTGCTTCTGCAACATTAAATGTGCCATCAATGAGTGTTACTTTATTATTTTCCATATTGGTTGTTTTGAGATTTTTTTGAGTTTTATTTATTGACCTTGACCTAATGAATAAGCAGGCGTGCCGTCAAATGCATACAGGTTCTCGGTTTTAATGGCGTCAATGTCTTCTTCGATGGCTTTTTCTAAAAGCTCGATGATATCTGTTTTATACATTTGTTCGCCATTTTTTGCTTTAAACCTGCATCTCCAATGATCGGTGCAAAATGTTTCTCTAAATCCATCAGGCCATACCTTAATGCCTCTATTTGTAATCATTGAAAGGTAAATGCCCTTGCTTTCCATTTTCTGAATTTTTGCCGCTAGTTCGTTCGGGTCTGATCCTCCCCAGTGCACAAAAAGATCCACGCCTTCTAATGTTTTTGTGGCTGGCTCTTTTCTTTTGTATTTAGGAAGTTCAATTGCCAAGTTGTTAGAATAAGCAACTGCTTTTAGCACCGATGGTTTTTGTCCTAAATTGGCAATAACAGCAGCTGCAAATTCTTTGGTACCTACTTTTTGTTTGCTGGTACCTTCTTTAAATATATCTGGGGTATGGGTGCCATCTTCGATGGTTTTAAGCCATGCGTTTTGAATTTTTTCTGCAACGTCTGCTTGTCCAATATGGTTTAGCATCATAATGGCGCCTTGTAATAAACCCGATGGGTTTGCAATGTTTTTGCCAGCGATATCTGGTGCCGATCCGTGAATGGCCTCAAACATAGAGCACTCTTCACCAATATTGGCAGAGCCTGCAAGTCCAACAGATCCTGTGATTTGTGCAGCCACATCACTTAAAATATCGCCGTATAAATTAGGCATTACGATGACGTCAAATACTTCTGGGGTATCTGCTAATTTAGCTGCACCAATGTCAATGATCCAGTGTTCGTTTTGAATGTTAGGATACTCTGCCGCTATTTCATTAAATACTTTACGAAACAAACCATCTGTTTGTTTCATGATATTGTCTTTTGTAAAACAGGTTACTTTTTTTCTGTTCTGTTGTTTTGCATATTCAAAAGCATATCTAATAATTTTTTCGCAACCAGGTCGGCTAATTAATTTCAAGCACTGCACTACTTCATCTGTTTGCTGGTGTTCGATACCTGCGTATAAGTCTTCTTCATTTTCTCTTACGATCAAGATATCCATGATTGGATGCTTTGTTTTCACAAACGGGTGCAAGCTCATGCATGGTCTAATATTTGAGTAGAGGCCTAAAAATTTTCTAGTAGAAACGTTCAAGCTTTTATAGCCGCCACCTTGTGGGGTAGTGATGGGTGATTTTAAAAACACTTTGTTGGTTCTAATAATATCCCATGACGCTGGTGCAATGCCCGCCGTATTTCCGGCCAAAAACACTTTTTCTCCAATTTCAATTTCATCAATGGCAAATTTTGCCCCTGCTGCGGTCAAAATACTTAGGGTTGCGTCCATGATTTCTGGCCCAATGCCATCACCTTTTGCTACTGTTATTCTCGTCATTGCTTTAGATTTTTCGATGCCGCAAAATTGGGGTTTTAAATACATAAATTTCTATTTATATTTGTTATTAATATCATAAACAAAACTTATGAATTATACCCTCAATCAACTGCAGGTATACTTAAAAGTGGTACAAACCCAGAGTGTAACAAAGGCCTCTGTGGCACTTAACCTTTCGCAGCCGGCGGTGTCCATTCAATTAAAAAACTTTCAGGATCAATTTGGGGTACCATTAATTGAGGTTATTGGCCGAAAGGTATACATCACAGATTTTGGTAAAGAAATAGCTGAAGCCGCCGAGAACATCATAAACCAGGTGTATGCCATCAATTATAAATCTTTGGCTTATAAAAATCAGTTAACAGGCCGGTTAAAAATAGCGTCTGTATCTACCGGTAAATATGTGATGCCCTTTTTTTTATCTGGATTTATGCGTCAGCATGCAGGTGTTGAACTATTAATGGATGTAACCAATAAAAACAAGGTATTTGAAAGTTTAAAAAATAATGAAATTGATTTTGGACTGGTTTCATTTTTACCGTCTCTTTTGGACATTGATAAAATAGACCTGTTACAAGACAAATTGTATTTAGTAGGTAAGCGTGAAACAGATCAACAGGAAAATGTTACGGCAAAAAAAATGTTTGAAAATCTGCCTATTATTTTTAGAGAGCAAGGCTCAGGTACTAGACAGGTAATGGAAAAATTTTTACAAAGCAATAATATTACTGTGCTTCGTAAAATGGAGCTTACTTCTAACGAGGCTGTTAAACAGGCGCTGATGGCGGGTCTTGGCTATTCTATTATGCCATTTATTGGTATTCGTAAAGAAATTGTAAGCAATGAATTGCAAATTATTCCTGTTAAAGGACTTCCCTTAAAAACAACATGGAATTTAATTTGGGTGAATGGTAAGAAGCTGTCGCCAACTGCAGCTGCTTTTTTAGAATATTTACAAAATAATAAAGAACAAATTGTGGAGGATACATTTAGTTGGCACGAATAAGATTATAGGTGAAAATTAACGGTTACTCCTGCGGCTCTACCCATTCCAAACACGCCTGAACCATGTGTTTTATATTTTTCGTTGAGTAGATTAATCAAATTAATGTTTACATCTAGATGCTTCAACACTATGCTTGCGTCAATATTAAGTGTATTCCATCCGGGCGTTCCATTTTTTCCAATTCTATTATCGTCCATATCTCCCTTGGCTAATCTTTTTTGATTGCCTGCAAATTGATGCCTGCAAGCGAGGGTTATATTTTTATGATTCCATGCAATAGAAGTTTGTCCAAAAAATGGAGGAATTCTTCTCATGGGTTCGTTTTTTGATACGTTTTGTCCGTATGTATAGGTGGCGTTTGTTTGTACAACAAAGCCCGAATGTAATACCTGCGAATAGGAAAATTCGGCTCCTTTTATATTGGATGATTCTATATTTTTTTTGTTATAAACATTATAGCCATTAATTACTTTCCCATCTACGATTACTCTCGCAATAATATCTTTTAATTGCATGTTAAACATAGAAACAGTAAAATTCCTTTTTTGAGAATTGTATTTATATCCAATTTCTACGTTTAATGATTTTTCTGGTTTTAAATCATAACTCGGTATTTCGTATCTAAAGTCTACGATACCTAATGTACCTAGATCATCTATATTGGGTGCTCTGTAGCCACTTGTAAATGAGCCAAATACTGCACTGTTTTTATTTGCTTGATAGTTGATTCCAAAATTTGTTACCAGTGCAGATGGATTTAAAGCAATATTTCCTAAATCTGTGTCTATTATTTTAATATTTAAAAAATTGTATCGTATGCCAGTGATCAATTTAAATTTACCAGCAGTTAAATAATGAATAGAAAAGAGCGAGCTATTGTTATATACCGATTTGTTGGGGTATAAACCTCTTTTTAAAATTTTATTGCTCGTGCTTGTATTTAGTTCGCTTGCAATGCTGTTTACGCGGTCTTTATAATAGTCAAAACCTGTATTGATTGTCCAAAAATTTGTTGGCTTTGAAATGATTTCTGCAGTTATACCAGTTGTATGAATTGTGTCGTTTTCATTTCTTATAATGACCGCATTATTTTTTTGAATTGACCTGTTTTCAATTGAGCGTTGAATGGATGTATTTACTATTAATTCATCCAGTAATTTATTATTACCCTTGTATTTATACTTTACATAATGTAAGTTGTGAATTTGATCATCCATCTGATTGACCCTAAAATTTTCTAAAAGTATTTTATGATAAATGGGTATATTTTTTTGAGTAGTATTCTGACTTGATATGGTTATATCTTGTTTATTATCAATTTTAATTTTTGTTTTTAGATCGTAATTTTTTTCTGAATAGCCTGTAGGTATTTGTTTGCCTATATTTCCGCCGCCCCATATATCACCATAATTTTTAAGACTAATACCACCAATAAAATCCCATTTCTTGTGTGCAAATTGGACTTCTGTTCTGTTGGTACTTTCCATTTGATGCGTAAGAAATTTGCTGGTATTACTTACATGTAATTTTCCTACATCATTTAGTGAGTTTTGTTTGGTTTCCATTTGGATAACGCCTCCCATGGCATCTGAACCGTATTCTATGGCGCCAATACCTTTTAATATGTCTATTTTTTTAAGGGTAAACATATCTATGGTATTTAAGTATTGGTTGGGGCCATACCTAAAAGTAGCGTTGTTGATTCTGATGCCATCAATCACAAGCAGCGTTTGATTGCCTGTTAGCCCTCTAATAAAAGCAGATCCGCCTCCATGATTGGTTTTTTGCAAAAAAACACCGCTTACACCCATTAATGCTTCAGGAGTTGTTCTTGCTCCGTTTTGCTGTATTTGTTTAGAAGCAATAGAGCTCACTATAAATGGGTTTGCAATTTCAGCAATTTTAATATTTCTACTCTCAACAATTACAGAGTCTAAAGTGGTGTAGGTTGTATCAATACTTTGCGCAGTTACACCAGTAGATAGTAGTAGTAATAAAAATAGAATACACCTAATCATAATTATTGTTGGAGAACAAATAAATGTATTGTTTATTTCTGAATAATTGTTCCAGAGGTTTTATAATGCTCCGTTCTTTGCTCGTTTTCATTATCCATTTTGGGCCCTTGCTTAATTTTTCTCCAATCGATTGGTTGGTTGTACTTTTTCATGGATTTATCCCAATCAAAAACTTCTTGGCTCGGAAATTCAAAATTATACGGCGTAAAATCCGGCTTATTGGTAAAAAAGTCATTTAATAAGGAAGCTGTTATATCATATTGATTTACATAAGGCACGCCTAAAATATTATACATCACTTTTAAAATGGATCCAAAATTTGCATGGGTTTTAGACACGTAATTCTTTTTTACATAGGGCCCAGCCATAAGTAAAATACTTCTATGGGCATCAATATGGTCTACGCCACCTTGTGGATCGTCTTCGGTAACAATCACAAGCATATCTTTCCAATAGGGTGTACGACTTAAAAAATGAAGAGTTCTTCCTAATGCCAAATCATTGTCTGCAACATAAGAGGCGCTGTATGGATATCCGTCTTCTGGTCTAGGTCCTGCAGTGTGGTCGTTGGGGAGCATCACTGTAATTAATTGAGGCAGGGTATCTTTTCCATTGAGCCATTTTTTTGTAAATTCTTCTTCAAATTGTTTGGCCCTAAATTGATCTGGAATATTTGTGTTGTAGCCTGCAAAATTATGTGATGTTTTTTCCCAAACACCTTTTTGCATTGGCACCATCACAATATGGGCAGCACCTGTTGCTGTATCGTTCCAATCTTCTCTCACATGGGCTGTTTCATTGGCCTGACCAAAATTGTAGTAGCTAATTTTTTTTCTATCTAAAGCTTCCCATAAACCGCCAATTTCTGCATAATCTTCTGGGTCCATACTACCAGTAGAGCCGGGAAATCTTCTTCCAGGTGCAGAAGAAAAATAGTCTGCTGTTTTTGCAGTACTTGAATTGGTTTCTACCCATTCGTTAGGGATAACGCCCATCATCCAGTGGTGTCCATGAATAGACGCATCACTATCGCAATAAAAATTATCACTTATTGAAAACTGTTTTGCAATTTTTATATGATTAGGAGATACGTTTACGTTTTTTACAAAATCTTTTTTGCCAAATACATTTACGTCTAGTCCAAATCTGGCAAGAGTCTGATCACCTCTTACTGTATTCATTTGACCAAACACTTCGTCAAAAGTTCTATTTTCTTTCGTTATAAAAACAATGTGTTTTATAGGACTTGCTTTGCTGCCTGGCAAAACAGGTAATGGTAGGCTATCTGTTTCAGATTTAGTAATAAAGGTATTAGCAATAACTTGCTGCGTGTAAGTTTGTAATTGTTGTTGACTCGGATTTTCTATTTTCTGAAAAGTGCCTAATTGGATATCTCCTATATAGCTCCCTTGAACAGGAATTGTAAAGTTTTTGCCACCATTAGGTCCAGCACCAAGCCCCCTACAAGATGTTACATACAAATCAGCATCATTACCCGATAACTTTACCCTTGTTGTTCCCCAGCCCGTAGGAATAAGGCCCAGGGTTTTTTCGGTAGCGATTTCAATTTTAGCAACCGCATTGAACCCAAGTAATGCTACATACAAGTATTTTTCGTCTTTTGAAATATCAATGCCAAATGGAACTAAGCCTCTTAATTTATCTATGCGTTGATCTACTTTTATAGGAATGTGCTTTACAATGCGTCCTTTTTTATAATCTATCACTGCAATATTATCATTTGTAGCGTTTGTAACATAAGCGTATTTGTTGCTTACTACAATTGAGTTTGGGCTTGCACCACCAATTACTTCTGCGTCTTCAACTAGTTCTCCAAGTAACATGCCCGTTTTTAATTTTGCAAAAGTTTTGTTTGTTGTTAAGTCTATACAAAATACACTCATAGATTCGGGTGCATTGGGACTGCCCAATCCTGGAATTTTTTTGCCATCAATTTCAGTTCCTTCAATCGATTCTTTGGTGTTGTTACCGAATGGGTGCCAGTTAATATACTGTGTTTTAATATTTTCTTTGGTGGTACCCTCAACTATCGGATATGCGTACATCCCAACATTTGCCACTAATACCGTTTTTTGATCTGGTGACAAAGCCAGTCCAAATGGCTGTCTTCCAGTAGGGATGGATGCAATAATTTTTTTATTGGTTAAGCTATAGCGTACCAATCTAAAATTACCTCTATCTAAAATAAGGAGTTCGTTTTTTGGCGCATAGTATAGTAAATCACTTGTAAAGCTTCCTTCGTATTTTTTCCCATTAAAAACGCCATCTAAATAAATAGAGTCCACTTTTTTTCTAGCTATATAATCAAACACTACAACTGAACCTTCGTCACCGCCACTTAAATAAACAACATTTTTGCGCGTGTCAAAAGCAACGCCTAAAAATGATCCTTTTAATAATGGGCTTTCTTTTTTATTATAATATTCCGGAATCCTTTTTTGATTTAGGGTAACTAAGTCAATAATTGTAATAGCATTTTCATGCATAGTAATAGCTACTTTTTGGTCTGGTGAAATGGCTAGACCAAAAGGATCATGCGAAATTCGAATACTTTTTCCAGCAGGGGTAACATAGCGGCCACTGGGTAAAATTGAATACCCGTTAGGATCAATTTTAGTCGTTTCATTATAACCAGGAACAGATAAATAATTCACTACTTGAGTTTGTCCAATGTTAACTAAGCAAAGGATTAAACCTACAATTAAACATATGTTTTTTTTCATATAAATAGTATGTCAGACAAACGTATAATTTAATACCAAAAAGACTTTAAAATCGCAATTATTTTATTGTTACTATTAAGAAGGTAATAAACATTCTTTACCTTAGAGTTCCAATATTTGTTCAATGCGCTTATCATTTATAATTTTTAGTTTCTTAATGCTAATGGCTAATATCTCAAACGCGAGTGAAACAAGCCTACTAGATTTAAAAGATAGTTTAGTTCTTTCTAAAACTAAAACACCATTTTTTAAAAATGACAGCGTATTAAATATTAAAAGATTTGCCATTGTAAATGGCACTTCTCTTTTAGCGTTATATGGGAGTTATCATTATATTCATAATGCTTGGTGGGCCGATTCGCGCAAAAGTTTTCATTTTGACGGTGGTGGGTCTAGTATTGCGCAGGCTTTTGATTTTGGAAGAGATGCTATTTATGCAAAGGGGCTAGATAAAGTGGGTCACTTTTTTGGTGCTCGTATTACCAGTGACATTTTTGCGCGTGGTATTAGATGGTCGGGCAAAACTGAAGCGCAATCACTTATTTGGGGCGGCTTATTAGGCACAGCGGTACAAGGTTTTATTGAAATTAAAGATGGTTATTCGCCAACCTGGGGCTTTAGTGTGTATGATTGGATGAGTGGATCGCTCGGAAGTTTTTATCCTTATTTTCAATCTAAAAGCAGGTTTTTACGCGCCGTAGATATCAAGTATAGTTATTACCGCAAGCACAATTATTATTTCGATTACATAAAGCGTGAAAGTAATTTTCAAGACGATTATATGAACTCTACTTTTTGGTTTACGTTTAATCCGCAGCGTTACAAGCCAGCTAGTAAATGGCCTAAGTGGTTGGGTATTTCTGTGGGCATAGGTGTTGATGAAACCCTAAATAACTATTATATCAATACACCGGGTGGTAGTTCCGATTGGGGTAAAGGTGGTTATGAATTTTACATAGCACCAGACATCAATTTTAAAGGACTACTACCTAAAAAGCCTTTCTGGCAAAGCCTTGCGCATGTTCTCAATTATATTAAAGTGCCAACACCTGCATTTAGGTTAAGCAGGAATTCGAAGTTTATGCCTGTGCATTTTTAACGCTACAGTGCAAACTTTTATTTTACCAAATAAGGCGCTATAACACCCTGCCATATTTTATAACCTTCTGCATTCATGTGTAGTTTGTCCGAAATAAAAATATGGGTAAGTACTTTCCCGTTTGCATCTAGCATACTGCTATATACATCGATATAGCTAGATCTTTTTTGCTGCTCCATAAACCCTTTGATTAGCGCATTGCCCTTTTGCATCGTTTCTAGATACTTTTCTCTGCTTGGGCTTGGTTTCATAGAAATGTAAGCGATGGGTACTTTTTTGTACTTGCTTCTAATAATCGAATAAAGTATTTTAAATCTTTCAAAAACGGTGTCAGCAGTTACGGTGCTTGATCCTGCAATATCGTTTTCGCCACAATAAATAATTATTTGTTTAGGGTTGTATTTGAAGATGATGTCTTCTGCGTACATCGTCATATGCGGTAGCGATGAGCCGCCAAATCCTCTGTTGATAATGGTGTGTTCAGGAAAATATTTTGCAACGTCTTTCCAATTGGTGAAACTTGAGCTACCTATCAGCAAAATGGCATTTTGTGGTGGCATTGAGGTTGAATCTGCTCTTCTAAAAGCCTTAATTTCGTTGATAAACGGCTGTGCATTTGCACTGTAACAGCTTATGATTACAAAAAGCAATAGGATTTGTTTGATTAAATATTTATACGATGACATTTTTTTCATGCGTTTATTGTACACTATAAATATACTAATTCCACTCATAAAATTTAATACGCTAATTTGGAGTTATTGCTTACTTTCGCCAAACGCTTAAAAATGAATATTTTTAAAAATCTGGCATTACTTCTTGTAGTAATTTCTTTTTCTTCGCTTAAGGCTCAAGATTTCAGGGCTATAGACTCT
>CAMCDT010000002.1:0-167538 GCA_945873615.1 Sediminibacterium ginsengisoli
TATAAAAAAGCTGTGATTGTATATGATCGTGCAAGATCAAAAGACAGCATTTATTTTACTCCTTATTTACTACCCTATTCCATAAACCTTGCCGGCCTTGGGCAGTTTGATAAAGCACTAGAAGCTATCAATACTTTTTTAACGCTTTCTGATTTGAGTGGTAGAAGTTTAAAAGCAGCACAGTACCGAAAAAAAACTTATGAATTTGCCCTTAGCGCTGCACAAAAAAATAAAAACGCACAGTATGTTTTTGCGCCAAAAAATTTAGGCGATAGTGTAAACTCTACTAGTTCCGAATATTATCCTTCTGTAACAGTTACCGACGACGCACTTGTTTTTACAAGACGCGCCGGTAATGCAAGAGAAGATTTTATGCTTAGTAACATTCCACATAAAGACAGTTTTAATAAAGCTGCTCCATTAGATGGTGATATTAATTTGGAACCACGCAAAGGCGCTATCACTGTGTCACAGGATGGTGATTGGATGTTTTTTGCTGCTGATATTGCAGGCTCAGGACTTGGTGGTTTTGATATTTATAAATCAGTGTATACGCCAACAGGCTGGAGCATAGAAGAAAATTTAGGTGACTCCATCAACACTGATTTTTGGGAAAGTTCACCCGCTATTAGCCCCGACAAACGTGCACTGTATTTTAGTAGCACAAGACCTGGCGGATACGGTGGTGCAGATTTATACGTGAGTTATATAAAACCCAATGGCCGCTGGACCGAAGCCATTAATATGGGACCAAGCATTAACACCGCTGGTGATGAAATGGCGCCTTTTATTCACGCCGATAACCAAACACTTTATTTTACATCGGACGGTTTACCTGGTTATGGTGGATCCGATTTATTTGTTCTAAAAAAATTAACGGATGGTAAATGGGGAGCACCAGAAAATATGGGTTACCCTATTAACACTATCGAAAACGAAGGTAGTTTAGCCGTTGCCGCCGATGGCTACACCGCTTACTACGCAAGCGATAGAGAAGACAGCAGAGGCGGACTTGATATTTATTCTTTTACACTTCCAGCACATGCAAGACCATATAAAACCATTTATGTAAAAGGCGTTGTTACAGATGTAATATCTCAAAAAGAACTACCTGCGAATGTAGAATTAACAGACAACGCAAGTGGCACCATCATTAATAAAGTACAAACCGACGAGCTCGGAAATTATTTTATTACGCTACCGGAAGGAAAAGATTACACGTTTACCGTTAATAGAAAAGGATATTTATTTTATTCAAGTGCGTATGCGTTATCGGGCGCAGCAACTGATAGTACCTATGTAAAAAATATTGCGCTAGAACCCATTAAATTAGCATCTAGTTTTGTGTTTACGCAAGTGTTATTTGATAACAATAGTTACGCACTTTTACCAGCCTCTTTACCAGAATTAAATAAACTGGTACAAATATTAGAAGAGAACCCAAGCATGTACATACAAATTAGCGGTTATACAGATAATGTTGGTAAGGCTTCTGATAATTTAATACTCTCTACCAACAGGGCTAAATCCATTGTTAATTATTTATCGGGCAAAGGCATTGCTACGGAAAGACTTAGCTACAAAGGGTTTGGAAGCGATAACCCGGTTGCTACCAACGAAACAGCTGCAGGTCGCGCGCTCAATAGACGCACGAGTTTTACCATTACGAAATTGTAAGTTGCGCGGGCGTTGTTGAGCGCGTTGCGTTGCGCTTGTTAGCGTGTTGAGTTGCGCTTTTTTGTTGAGAAACCTGCGCATATTTTCTAGTACAACTACTTGTCGTTGTTTGACTCATTTATGTGAGCTTGCATTATCATGGATACTCAAATTTCAGACAACGAACTACGCTATCAAATTGCGCTTACACAAATAGATTCTATTGGACCTAGCCTTGCCAAATATTTACTAGAACGTTTTGGAAGCGCTAGTGCTGTATTTAACGCGTCAAAAAAAGACTTACTCGACATCGAATATTTTGGTAATTATAGAGCCGAAAAAATTATTCGCTTTAATAATTTTACAGCCGCCGACAAAGAAGCTTTATTTGTACAACAAAATAAAATCACGCCCTTATTTATCAATGATACTAGCTATCCAAAAAAATTAGCCGCCTGCTCCGATGCCCCTACCATACTGTATTACAAAGGATCGGCACCCATCAATCAAGCCCGCATTATTAGTATTGTTGGCACCCGACTGCCCACCCATTACGGCAAGTGGCTTACCAGTTTAATTGTGGAGCAGCTCGCTCCCTACAACCCACTTATTATTAGTGGGCTCGCATATGGTATCGATGTTACAGCGCATCAAACGGCGCTCGATTGCAACTTGCAAACCATTGGCGTACTTGCACATTCATTAGCTACCATTTATCCGGCAGCACATCAGCATATCGCAAAAGATATTATTGCGCAGGGCGGCCTTTTAACCGAACTATCCTCCACAGCACGCATCGAAAAATTTAATTTTCCAAAACGCAACCGCATAGTAGCCGGCTTATCGGACGCAACCATTGTTATCGAAACAGAAACAAAAGGTGGCAGCATGATTACAGCCAATCTTGCATTCGATTACGACAGACAAGTATTTGCCTGCCCCGGAAAAATTACCGACAAAAAAAGTAGTGGTTGTTTAAGACTCATTCAAACACATAAAGCAGCCATGCTTGATTCTGTAGCCACTTTTATAGATGCACTGGGCTGGGCGCCCATCACCACAAAACCAATAACCCCTAAAATCCAGCAAAACTTAACAGATTCTGAAAAAACAATTCTTACCCTATTAGATCATCAAATACCCGTTTCTATCGATGAAATTTACCTTAAAAGCATGCTTCCAAACGCTGTATTAGCAGGCAGCTTACTTAATTTGGAGCTCTACGGCCTTATAGGAGCCCTTCCGGGCAAAACCTACCTGCGGCTACTGGGCTAAATCATTTTTTTGGCTGAAATATGCGGTTCCTATTATCTTTGCACATGGCAACAAGAAATACAAAGACCGCCAATAAGGCAACAAGTTCTAGATTATTTGGAGAAGGGCTAACGTTCGACGACGTTTTACTCATGCCAGCCTACTCCGAAATTTTACCAAGAGATACTGACATCCGTTCTCAACTAACAAAGTCTATAACGCTCAATGTACCCATGTTATCCGCGGCAATGGATACGGTTACAGAAGCCAACCTCGCTATCGCACTAGCCCGCGAAGGTGGCATTGGTATTTTACACAAAAACATGAGCATCGACAAACAAGCCGAGCAAGTAAGACGTGTAAAAAGAAGTGAAAGCGGTATGATTGTTGACCCAATCACGCTTTTAGTAGACGCCACCATTGGTGACGCACTTAAACTCATGCGCGACAACAAAATTGGCGGTATTCCTATTGTAGACGCCGGACAAAAATTAGTAGGTATTTTAACCAATAGAGATTTACGTTTTGAGACAGACAAAAAACGCAAAGTCAAAGAAGTAATGACTAAAGAAAACTTAGTGATTGCGCCAGAAGGTACCGACTTAAAAAAAGCAGAAATTATTTTACGCAAACATAAGATCGAAAAATTACCTGTTGTAAACAAACAAGGTAAACTGATTGGTCTTATCACCTACCGCGATATTTTACAACTACGTAATTTTCCAAACGCCGTAAAAGATGGCATTGGCCGTTTACTAGTAGGCGCTGCACTAGGTATCACTTCCGATTTAATGGATAGAGCCGCAGCACTTCAACACGTTGGTGTAGACGTAGTAACACTCGATAGCGCACACGGACATAGCAAAGGCGTCATCGAAGCACTAAAATCATTACGCAAAAATTTTAAAGGACTACAAATAATAGCAGGTAATGTGGGTACGGCAGAAGGCGCCCTTGCGCTTGCCGCAGCCGGCGCCGACTGCGTTAAAGTAGGTATAGGACCAGGCTCTATATGCACTACGCGTATTGTAGCGGGCGCAGGCGTACCACAGCTTACAGCCATCATGGAAGCAAGCATGGCCTTAAAATCTAAAGGCATCCCTGTTATTGCAGATGGTGGTATTAGATACACTGGCGATATGGTAAAAGCACTTGCTGCTGGCGCCAACGTAGTAATGATGGGATCTGTTTTTGCAGGTACCGAAGAAAGCCCTGGAGACACCATTATTTATGAAGGCCGTAAGTTTAAAGAATACCGTGGTATGGGAAGCTTAGGCGCTATGAGTCAGGGAAGTGGCGACCGTTATTTCCAAGACGTAGAAGCGGATATTAAAAAATATGTACCAGAAGGTATTGAAGGACGCGTAGCCTACAAAGGAAATATTTCTGAAATTATTTACCAATACGTTGGTGGATTAAGATCAGGTATGGGCTACTGCGGTGCTAAAAATATTAAAGCATTACAACAAGCTACTTTTGTAAAAATTACCAACGCGGGTATGAAAGAAAGTCATGCACACGATATTGATATCACAAAAGAAGCACCTAATTATAGCCGTAAATAATTATACGATTTGAAAAAATCAACCCTACTAGGTTATAGCATTTTAACAGGCCTGTTACTCGTTGTAGCATGGCCTGTTTTTTGGTTTGCCCTCCTACTATTTGTTGCATGGGTGCCCCTACTGATTATAGCAAGTAACGTAACAAAAAAACTCACTTTTTTTGGCTACACATTTTTGTCGGTACTGATATGGAATATTGGCACCACGTATTGGATGTGGAATTCAACCGATGTAGGCAGCGTAGCTGCCATTATCGCCAATAGCCTACTCATGAGCGTACCTTGGCTATTTTATTTTTCTGTGTCGCAAAAAAATAAAAACATCGGTTACTTTACCCTCATTGCCGCGTGGCTAACTTTCGAATACATCCATTTAAACTGGCAAATTAGCTGGCCATGGCTCACGCTAGGCAATGGTTTTGCCATGCACACCAGCGTAATTCAGTGGTATGAATACACCGGCGTAGCGGGTGGAAGTTTTTGGATATTGCTCATGAATATTTTGGTGCATAAACTTGTAGTCGCTAAAAAAGAAAAGCAGCCCATTAAAAAAAATATTGTACGCATTGTTGCTTGCTTTATAGTTCCCGTTGTTTGCTCAAACCTGATACTTAGCTATCAAAAAACACTGAGTAGCGCAGAAACTAGTAGCCCAAAAAGCGCACAAAATGTACTAATAGTACAACCCAATATAGACCCTTATCAAAAGTTTGAATTATCAAGTGCGTCATCACAAATTGCAGCACTTGTTACAGCTACCGAATCTAATATAGATAGCAATACCACACTGGTACTATGGCCTGAAACAGCCATGAGCGTTGCTGACTGGCAAGACAACATCACTACCAATCCTTACTATCAACCCATTTTTGAACTAAGCAAAAGACATCCCAAACTTTCTATTTTATCGGGCATCGAAACCTATAAAAAATACGGCGCCGCTAAAGAAACACCCACCGCAAAAAAATCCAGCGACGGCAGTTTTTATTACGACGCCTTTAACGCAGCCGTATACATCAACAACGGAACGCCACTTGCATTTTATAATAAAAGCAAATTGGTGCCGGGTGTAGAAACCTTACCCAGTTTTTTAAATTTCTTAGGACCCGTGTTGGAACAGTTTGGGGGCTCCACGGGTGGATACGGAAAATCGGAAGAAGCAGAAGTGTTTACAAACTATGGTTGCCAGTATATTAGTGCACCCATCATCTGTTACGAAAGTATTTACGGCGCCTATGTAGGTACGTACAAGCAAAAAAGTGCTAACCTCCTTGCCATTATCACCAATGATGGGTGGTGGGGCAATACCAGTGGGCACAAACAACATTTGCAGTATGCTGCACTCAGAGCTATCGAAACAAGAACCTGGGTGGCTAGAAGTGCCAATACGGGCATTTCAGCAGTTATTAATCCACTCGGCAATATAGTTGCACAAAAAGGATGGGACGAAAGGGCGGTAATTAAATACCCTATTCCAACAAAATCTACCCTTACTTTTTATGCAAAATATGGCGACTGGCTCTATAAGATTTTTTCATTTTTTGCAGTACTGTTACTGCTACAAGGTTTGTATAAGCGCTTGAAAAAACCATTGCGTAACTAACCATGGCTACCTATTTTTTTGAATTTGACAACAGGCAAATGGGTTACCATAAAACGGGTGCTGGACCTGCCGTAGTTTTACTACATGGTTTTGGAGAAGACCACAGCATATTTAGTAGCACAGTTACCGCACTCGAAAAAAACTATACGGTAATTACGCCGGATCTACTTGGTACGGGCATGTCAATTAGCAATTCAAATACATTTCCTTCAAATTTTTCGATCGAATATCTAGCAGATAGTATCGCTGGTCTAATAGTACACGAAAAAATAAATAACTGCACACTACTTGGGCACAGTATGGGCGGGTATGCTACCATGGCTTTTGCAAATAAATACCCTGGTTATTTAAAAGCATTTGGACTATTACATTCAACCGCCCTCCCAGACACGCCCTTAAAAATTGAAAATAGAACGCGCGGCATTTCTTTTATAGAAAAAATGGGCGCTGCAAGTTTTTTAGAAACTACCGCGCCTAATTTATTTGGTAGCCATACTAAAGAAATAAACCCCATTGTTGTTGCAGATTTTATAAAGGCATTACCTGAGTTTTCAAACGAAGCTTTAATAGCCTACTACCGCGCTATGATGGCCCGCCAAAATTTAACAGATGTTTTAGCGTCCACAAATGTACCGGTGCTGTTTGTACTAGGCGATCAGGACATTGCAGTGGCACTAGAAGACACATTACCACAAACAAAAATGCCCAATACCGCCTATCTTTATGTACTAGAAAATTGTGGACATATGGGTATGCTAGAGCAACCTACTCTTTTTAATAATGCTGTTCTAGATTTTTTGGATAAAGTGAATGCATGAAAAAATGGTTTTTAATATTACTTGTTAGCGCCTTTGTTACCTCAGCGCATGCATCACATATATCGGGTGGCGAAATGTATTATACCTATTTAGGTAAATCTCCCACCGATGCCAACAAATTAAGATACGCTATTACCCTTTTATTATACAAAGACACCACCGTTACCGGACCTACAGTAGCATCTTTATCAAGTAATTATAATATTTCTATTTACAGAGGTGACAACAATGCACTTGTTGGCAATTTTGTACTCTCCAGAAAAAGTTATGATTTCATGAAACTGCGCACCTACGATAAATGCTTGTCTAGTTTTCCACGTGTAGAATTTGCCGTTTCTGCCTATGAAGTAGTCGTAGATTTAGACCCAAATGCAAGCGGCTATTTTGCAAGCCACTCACAGTGTTGCAGAGTAAGTGGCGTTTTAAATATGAACTCTAACTCTGTCGGAATCAGTTACTGGGTAAAAATTCCGGGGAGTGATACCAACCCCTTTGCGCCCGACAATTCAAGTGCTACGTTTTTAAAAAAAGATACCATTTTAGTTTGTGTATCATCTCCACTCCAACTTGATTTTAGCGCTATAGACCCAGACAAAGACTCACTGGTATATTCATTTGCGCCCGGCTATATTGGCGCAGGCCCTCCACCCAATCAATTGCCACTCCAATCCGATACACCACCCTACACCACCGTTTCTTATTTTGGCGGGTTTAGTTTTAATAAACCATTTGGAAATACCTCAACACAAATTGATGCTAAAACAGGTGTCGTTTCAGGCAGAGCCCCAGCTGTTACGGGCATTTATTTATTAGCAGTAAAAGTTGAAGAATACCGAAACGGCGTAAAAATTAGTGAACATCAAAAAGAATTTCAAGTAAAAGTTGAAAACTGTTCTATCACCGCCGCCGAATTAAAACCACAATATATTTCTTGTGATGGTTTTACGCTTCAATTTGAAAACGAATCGACAAGTCCAAGCGTGGCAGGCTACTTATGGAATTTTGGAGATGGTAAAAGCAGTACATTACCAACACCAACCAATACCTATGCAGATACGGGAACTTATGTTTTAAAACTAGTAGTAACCAGTACAGGCGGTTGTCAAGATTCTGCAACATCCATTGTAAAAGTATATCCTATATTTAAAACAGATTTTTCGGTTACCGGAAATTGCGTACTCAATAATTATTCTTTCAAAGATTTAACCAGCAGTAAATATGGCACCGTCAATAGTTGGCGCTGGAGTTTTGGAGATGCTGGTAGCACCGCTGATAGCGCCACCACAAAAGATACGACTTGGAAATACAGTGCTGCACAAAAAGCAAGCGTTACACTTATTTCAAGCAATAACAAAGGATGCATAGACACCCTCACCAAACAAATTGATATTTTAGACAAACCACAAATCAATCTTCCTTTTAAAGACACGCTTATTTGTAGCAACGATACCCTTCCATTAGTAGCAAACATAAGCAGCACAACTACCATCAATTGGGTGCCAAATAATACTGCTAATAAATTAAGAATTGTTGGCGCTAACACCGCAAGTCCAACTGTATATCCAAACGATAGCACCAAATATTATGTAACAGTTATTGACAATGGATGCACGGCCACAGATAGTGTGATGGTTAACGTACTTCAATTTATTCAAGTAGATTTAAAAACAGATAGTACCATTTGTAGAGGCGATAGTTTTGCATTAGCGCCTACTTCTTTTGCACTCTCTTATTTATGGCGAAGTTCAAATGGAGATGTGGTAGATCCAGTTAAAAATCCAATCGTAAAACCGGTAACCAATACGCAGTATTTTGTAACAGCAAACTTGGGTAAGTGTCAAGATAAAGACTCAATACTTATTAAAGTGGTAGCAACACCATCTGTAACAGCAACGCCCGATACCACTATTTGTTTTGGCACTACGCTCCCTTTACAAGCCACCATAAGTGCTAGTAAATTTACATGGAGCCCTACTAGCAGTTTAACGGGCTTTAACACCCTACGCCCAGTAGCAAGACCCGTAAGCTCTACAGCTTATGTGATTGCTGTTTCAGATACACTGGGATGCCCAAAAATTGTTACGGATACCATTCGTGTAACGGTTGTGCCACGCATTATTCCAAACGCCGGAAACGACACGATGGCGGTTATTGGAAGACCCATGCAGCTTGGTGCTAGTGGTGGACTCAGTTATATCTGGACCCCTTCTACCTTTTTAAATAATCCGCTCATTGCAAACCCAGTATTTACAGGTGAAGCAGGTACCGACTCGGTTGTATACACGGTAAGGGTATTTACGCAGGCAGGCTGCTACGCCGAAGACAATGTAACCGTTACCATTTTTAATGGCATTGCCAACATTTGGGTGCCTTCTGGTTTTACGCCTAATAAAGATGGTAAGAATGATATTTTAAGACCCATTACAAAGGGCATCAAACAATTGATTCACTTTAATGTTTTTAATAGATGGGGGCAACTCATTTATACAACCAGCAAACTAGGTGAGGGTTGGGACGGAACTTATAAAAATGAATTGCAACAAAATGGGGCCTATGTGTATGAAGCAGTAGGCATCGATTATGCAGACAATAAAGTATACACCAAAGGAACGAGTGTAATTATTAGATAAAAAAATTATGAGTAAAACAATTTTAATTACAGGTGCCACTTCTGGTTTTGGAGAAGCCATGGCGCATGTATTTGCAGCAGCAGGTAACAGATTAATTATTACCGGAAGAAAAGAAAATTTATTATCAGCTTTACAAGAAACCCTTGTAACAAAACATAATGCAGTAGTGCATACCCTTTGCTTTGACGTGCAAAATAAAGAAGCTGTTTTTGCAGCCATCAAAACAATCCCTGAAAAATTTTCTAATATTGACGTGCTCATCAATAATGCAGGTCTTGCACTTGGTCGCGACGCATTCCAAGACGCCAACCTAGACGATTGGGAAACCATGATTGACACCAACGTAAAAGGGTTGCTCTATGTAAGTAAAGCGGTGCTCCCACTTATGATTAACAATAAAAAAGGGCATATTATTAATATTGGTTCTACAGCAGGTGTAGAAGTATACAAAGAAGGAAATGTTTACTGTGCCAGCAAGCACGCCGTTGCAGCTATTTCAAAATCAATGCGTATCGATTTATTGCCACAGCATATTAAGGTTACAGCTATTCATCCGGGTGCTGCTGAAACTAATTTTAGTAATACTAGATTTAAAGGAGATGAAGCAAAAGCATCGGCTGTATACGAAGGATACAAAGCGCTAGAAGCTGTTGATGTAGCAAATGTCGCCTACTATGTAACAACGCTTCCGGATCATGTATGCATCAATGAAATTGTTGTAACATGCACCAGCCAGGCTAATTCTTTTTATTTACAGAAGTAAAAGTTGCGTAGAATTTATTCGAAATGTATTTATCCAAAATCGATTTCGGTATTGTCGCCGATATTTAAACTGCGCGACAACCCTTTAACACTAGCGTCACTTCCTATTAAGGAATTGTCTAGCACTACCTCATGTAAGTTGGTATAGCTACCAATAATACTATCTCTAATAATGGATTGTGTAATAGTGGTGTTAGGGCCAATAGTTACATTGGGGCCAACAATGGCATTTGTAATGATACAACCCTCTGCAATACTTACTGGATTAATAATAATGGTATCGGTGTAGCCATGATCATCAGGCACATGACCACCCATCTTTTTTAATAGCAGGGCATTGGTTTCAAGTATCGATTCTTTTTTTCCACAGTCAAACCAATTGGCTACTTTAAAAGATTTAAACTGGGTGCCTTTTTGAATCATACAAGCAAGCGCATCCGTTAAATTGTATTCGCCCCTTGTTGTAATATTTTCTACAAATAGTTGCTTAAGGCATTCAAATAAAACGGCTGTTTCGTTGATCTTATAAAGTCCTACAAGCGCCATATTACTTTTAGGAATAGCCGGCTTTTCTACCAACTGTTCAATAATTCCATTGTCGTCAATGGTAGCTACCCCAAAATTACGCGGGTCGTCTACTTTTCTAACCCCAATCATACTAACGGGGCTTTCTATAATTTCTTTTACATCAAATTCACAAATGGTATCACCAAGGGCCACAAAAATGGGCTCGTCTCCAATGAGTTGTTTGGTTAATTCTACCGCATGGCCTGTGCCCTGTCTTTCGTTTTGGTACACAAAATGCGTGGTTAGATTTGGGTAGGTTTGTTTAACGTAATCCTGAATTTTTTCGCCTAAATAACCCACAATAAAAATAAACTCGGTAATACCTGCCTCACTTAATTGGTCTACAATATGTGACAATATCGTTTTACCCGCAATAGGTATCAGCGCCTTGGGTTGGGTATAGGTAAGGGGCCTCAATTTTGTTCCAGCGCCAGCTACAGGGATTACAGCTTTCATAACTTGGGGGATTTGAAAAGATTTACCCACATTGATTAGGGCTTCGAAAATAGTAAAATTAGGCATCATAACAACAATTGTGAATAGTTTGAGGCTTCTTGGCTCAATTTGAACCTCCATAATGAAGGCTGTAACTTATCTTTGTGCCCAAGCAAAAAAATAGCAACCATGCAAAGAGATACCCTTGTTTTTGACATCATCAACCAAGAATTAGCACGCCAACGTAGAGGCATCGAACTCATTGCTTCTGAAAACTTTACGAGCCTTCAAATCATGCAGGCGATGGGCGGTGTGATGACCAATAAATATGCCGAAGGGTATCCAGGACGCAGGTATTATGGTGGTTGTGAAATTGTAGATCAGACAGAGCAGTTAGCCATTGATCGTTTAAAACAAATATTTAATCTAGAATACGCCAACGTTCAACCACATAGTGGTGCACAAGCCAACGCGGCACTTATGCTTGCCATCTTACAACCTGGTGATGCGATTTTAGGTTTAGACCTTAGCATGGGTGGTCACTTGACGCACGGATCGGGCGTTAACTTTTCTGGTAAAATTTACAAGCCGCATTTTTATGGTGTTGTAAAAGAAACAGGCCTTATTGATTATGAGATGTTAGAGGCACAAGCGCGTGCTGCAAAACCAAAATTAATTATTTGTGGTGCTAGTGCTTACAGTAGAGATTGGGATTATGCACGTATTAGAAAAGTTGCCGACGAAGTGGGCGCTTTTGTACTTGCTGACATTGCACATCCTGCAGGATTAATTGCAAAAGGTTTATTGTCTTCTCCATTTGAACATTGTCATTTTGTTACCTCTACTACCCACAAAACATTACGTGGACCCCGTGGTGGCGTGATTATGATGGCAAAGGATGGTGAAAACACTTTAGGCTTAAAAGATATTAAAGGAAATTTAAGACTGTGGTCTAATGTTATTGATATGGCTGTGTTTCCGGGTACACAAGGTGGACCACTAGAGCACGTCATTGCTGCTAAAGCCATCGCGTTTGGTGAAATTTTAACCGACGAGTTTTTAGTATACCAACAGCAGGTGCAAAAAAATGCGCAAGCCATGGCTAAAAATTTTACAGATAAGGGATATGAAATTATCAGTGGCGGTACAGACAACCACTTGATGCTAATTGATTTACGAAACAAAAATATCAGCGGTAAAAAAGCAGAGCAGGTTTTAGGACACGCAGACATCACGGCCAATAAAAATATGGTACCTTACGATGACAAGTCTGCCTTTGTTACCTCAGGAATCAGATTTGGTGTTGCAGCTATTACGACAAGAGGCATGGTAGAATCAGATATGGCTTTTGTTGTAAATGCAATTGACAAAGCGCTTATGAACCCTGATGATGCAGCGCTTCTAGAAAAATTAAAAGGTGAGGTAAACGAGTTTATGTCTCAATTTGTTTTATACCCTGAGCTATGATACAACGCATTCAAACTCTATGGCTACTATTAGCATGCATTTGCGCTTTTGCATCTGTGAAGCTTCCTTTTTATTATGGTAGCTTACAAGTACCTGGCCCAACGGTAACTATCACACCTTACGATCATTTTATGTTACTCGTATTTGTGATTGCTACTGGCCTTGTTGCACTGATAAATATTTTTTTGTACAGCAATAGAAGCCTGCAAATTAAAATAAGTGTGGTAGGCGTTTTGTTAGGTCTTGTAAATCTGATGCATTACTTCCTATACATGCGAAACTTTAAAACGGGTGGACTATCGCTGTATTCGATATTTAGCTTTTTAGTGCCGATATTTTTTATACTATCTATTATAGGTATGTATAAAGATCAAAAGTTGCTTAAGAGCCTAGACCGTTTAAGATAAAACATTGCGGGCTCGCATCTAATTTCGCGTATCAATAGCACTTACAAGTACTTACAAATATTTTGCAGTATGAGAAGCGGCGCATTTTTTGATGCCTAGTGGCACGCCTTCGTATACAACGGTTCCACCACCATCACCAGCTTCGGGTCCCATATCTATCAGCCAATCTGCCGATTTGATAACGTCCGTGTTGTGCTCAATTACTATTAGCGAATGGCCCTGATCGATAAGTGCCGAAAATGAATTGAGTAATTTTTTGATGTCATGGAAGTGAAGTCCGGTAGTAGGTTCATCAAAAATAAATAGCATTTGACCATGCCCCTTACCCTTGCCTAAAAAGCTTGCAAGCTTTACACGCTGGGCTTCTCCACCACTAAGGGTATCGCTACTTTGACCTAGTTTAATATAACCAAGCCCTACCGATTGTAGTGGTAGTATGGCGTTGTAAATATTTTTATCTTCTACAAAAAATTCGAGTGCTTGATCTACCGAAAGTTCGAGTACATCAAAAATATTTTTGTCTTTGTAATTTACTTCTAATACTTCTTCTTTAAATCTTTTACCACCACACGATTCGCAAGTAAGGTGCACGTCCGCTAAAAACTGCATCTCTACTACTTGTTCTCCTTCTCCTTTACAGGTGTCGCATCGTCCGCCATCTACGTTAAAAGAAAAATGCTTAGGCATAAAACCGCGCATTTTTGAAAGTGGCTGTTTGGAATATAAATCCCTAATACCATCATACGCTTTTATGTATGTTACCGGGTTACTACGAGAAGATTTGCCAATGGGGTTTTGATCTATCAGTTCTATTTGTGAAATAGAATCGATGTCACCAATGAGTTTGGAATGAAGGCCCACTTTATCGGCGGGTTCACCCTTATATTTTTGAAGAGCTGGATATAAAATTTGTTTCACCAGCGTTGTTTTACCACTCCCACTCACGCCACTAATCACACAAAGTGTTTGTAGCGGAAATTTTACAGTAATATTTTGTAGGTTGTTTTGTCTAGCACCTTCTACTCCAATAAAACGGGTACTCTTTCTTAATGATTTAGGTGCTTCAATGGCAAGTGCACCTGATAAATATTTGCCCGTTAAACTATCTGGATTTTTTATAAGCTCGTTGTAATTACCTACCGCTACTACTTCACCACCAAGGTGCGAAGCAAACGGACCCATATCAATGATATGATCTGCTTTACGCATAATCATTTCATCGTGCTCAACTACCACAACCGTATTACCTAAATCACGTAAGGATTGTAGCACGCCAATTAAACGCTCCGTATCTCGAGAATGTAAACCAATAGAAGGCTCGTCTAGTATATACAGTGAGTTGGTTAAATTACTCCCTAAATTTCTTGTTAATTGTATACGCTGACTTTCACCACCACTGAGTGAATTTGCAAGCCTGTCTAGTGTTAAATAGCCAAGACCCACGTCTAGTAAGGTTTGTAGGCGCTGATGTATTTCAATTAAAATACGTTTAGCAACGCTATTATCATGTTCCGATAACACGAGTTTATCAAACCAAGTTTTTACATCACGCACCGGCATTTTACAAAGTTCGCCAATATGTTTACCGCCAACTTTTATGTACAGCGCCTCTTTGCGTAAACGGTATCCACCACAATCCGTACAAGTAGTACGGCCACGATACCTGCTTAATAAAACACGGTATTGAACTTTGTATAAATTTTGTTCTACCTCTTTAAAAAAATCATGGATGCCATACACTTTACCAACGCCATCCCATAACTGCTGATACTGCGCTTTGGTTAACTGTGCAACTGGTTTATGAATAGGGAAATCAAATTTCGAAGCACCCTTAATAAATTGATCTTTCCACCAACTTAATTTTTCACCTTTCCAAGGCGCTACCGCACCTTCAAATAAACTTAACCTTGTATCCGGAATAACAAGTTCCGCGTCTACCCCTAATACCTGACTAAAACCTTCACAAGTAGGGCAGGCGCCAAATGGATTATTAAAAGAAAATAAATTAGGCACGGGCTCTTCAAACACAATACCGTCTAGCTCAAAACGACTGCTAAAATGATGTACTTTTTTTGCGTCCACCTCAATGTATACTTCTCCCTCCCCTTCATAAAATGCAGTTTGCACCGAATCAGAAAGGCGGTGCATATCATCTTCATCAAAGTCTTTTACCACAACACGGTCTATGAGTACCCAGGTTTGCGGGATGGTTTCGGTAGCAGAAGTTGATTTAGCGAGTGGCAATATTTTTTTTAATGCAGCAGGCGTTTGTTCCATCAGCTCTTCTATGCGCATGAGTGGCTCCGGAGCTGCCGCTACATATATTCTTGTAAACCCTTTTTGTAATAGTATGCCTAACTCTTCTAGAACGGCTCTGTTTTTGTGTTGCTTTAAAGCAACCCCAATCACTACTTTACTATTTTTTGGAAGGGCGCAAATAGCTGCTACCACATCCGATACTTCATCTTTTTTTACTTCTTTGCCGCTAACTGGAGATATGGTTTTGCCAGCCCTTGCAAATAAAAGGCGGAGGTAATCGTAAATTTCAGTCATGGAGCCCACCGTACTGCGGGGTGTGCGGGTAATTACTTTTTGCTCTACCGCTATGGCCGGACAAAGGCCTTTAATCATGTCCACGTCTGGCTTTTCCATACGGGCCATAAATTGTCTGGCATAAGCACTTAAACTTTCGGCATAGCGGCGCTGCCCTTCTGCAAATAAAGTATCAATGGTTAATGACGACTTACCACTTCCTGATACACCCGTTACCACAATAAATTTACCGCGCGGAAATGCCACGCTTACATTTTTTAAATTGTGCACGCGCGCAGCCATCACTTCAATAGCGTCCAAAGCCATTACCTGATCCACTTTCCGGCTCTTTACCTGATCTACTTTTTGGCTCTTTGCCACCGCTGTATCTACTTGTTTTTTTGCTGCCATAAATCTTACACAATGTAAACAGATTATCGCAGCATAGGTTTAGTTGAGGGTTAAATAAACCCAGATTTTTTTGATGTGCACACAATTTTTTTTGGATTTATTCGATGTGAATAACCAAACCTCTCTTTTGCAATGTATCCACAAGCGATCAACCAGCATAAAAGATAACTAATTTGAACCCCGAGAAAGAAAATAGACTATGAAAACACTCGAACAGGTTGCAGATTTAGATTTGATACGCTCTTTTCAAGCTGGTGACACAGAAGCATTTGACGTGCTCGTAACACGCTACAAAGACCGCATTTATTCGTCTATTTTGTTTTTTGTAAAAGACACTTACTTAGCCGAAGACCTGTTTCAAGACGTGTTTATCAAAATTATTGATACCCTAAAAAACAAGCGCTACACAGAAGAAGGTAAGTTTTTACCCTGGGCGCTTCGAATTGCACACAATTTATGTGTCGATTATTTTAGAAAGGTTAAGCGTACTCCTGCCATTAAAACTTCCGACGATCAAGATATTTTTGAAGTGATTAATGTATCACAAGAAGCTCCGGACCAAAAACTAATGCGTGGTGAAAGTCATGACAAAGTGCGCCGCATGCTTGATTTGCTTCCGGAAGAGCAAAGAGAAATTATCGTGCTCAGACACTATGCCAATTTAAGCTTTAAAGAAATCGCTGAAATTACCAACTGCAGCATCAATACGGCACTGGGCCGTATGCGTTACGGGCTTATTAACCTGCGCAAAATGATGACAGAAAATCAGATGACTTTATAATCCCTTATCAAATGCTGCTTTTACAGCATCTAAATGCTTGATAAAACCAGCCACACTTGGGTCGTAGCCGTATTTTACATCACTTAAAGGATTACCGTTTAAGTCCAAAAACATATAAAGCGGCTGTGCATTAAAACCAAAGGTTTTAATTTCATAGTCTAGGTTTTTATCACCTACAGTAACAATTTTAACGCCGTTTTTATCGGTGTACTGTTCACTTGCAGGCAGTTCTTCCGATTCGTCTACATATAAACTTACGAGCACAAAATTTTCTTTGATGCGTGATAATACCGCTGGGTCTTTCCATACCTGCTCTTCCATTTTTCTACAATTTGGACAGGTGTGTCCCGTAAAATCGAGCATGATGGGCTTCTTTAATATTTTAGCTGCGGCCATGCCTTCTTCCAAATCAAAATAAGCCGTTAACCCAAATGGTACATGTAATTTGTTGGTATACTTTTTAGGTGGCGCCGCGTCGTTTCCCGATGCACTATGCGCAGGTCCGGCGTTTCCTATTTTATATTGAAGGTCATTTAAATTAAATTCTTGCGTAGTAGATGGTGGTATAAAACCACTTAGTGCCTTAAGCGGCGCACCCCATAAGCCTGGCACCATGTACACAGCAAAACTAAAACTAGCCATGGCAAAAAATAATCGTGGTACGGATACAAAAGGCAAATCGCTATCGTGCGCCAATTTTAGTTTGCCTAGTAAGTAAACGCCTAATAAAAAAAACACTACAATC
The DNA here is from genome assembly GCA_945873615.1 of Sediminibacterium ginsengisoli. Taxonomy (GTDB): domain Bacteria; phylum Bacteroidota; class Bacteroidia; order Chitinophagales; family Chitinophagaceae; genus Sediminibacterium; species Sediminibacterium ginsengisoli_E. The sequence goes on from CAMCDT010000002.1 coordinate 17,633, forward strand.
CACAATACTAAAAACACATCTCTATTTAAAATACCCAAATGGTAAGAGAGATCTACGTTGGATAAAAATTTAAGTGCAAGCGCTAGTTCAATAAAACCAAAACTTACTTTGATGGTATTTAACCAACCACCGCTTTTTGGTAACGATTGCAGCATTGATGGAAAAAATGCAAACAAACTAAACGGAATTGCGAGGCCTACACCAAAACCCATCATACCAATAATGGGTGCGAGTCCTACGCCTTGCATACTGGTTTGTCCAAGCAGGGTTCCAACAATTGGACCCGTGCAAGAAAATGAAACAATCACCAGCGTTAAGGCCATAAAAAAGATTCCCAGTAATCCGCCTTTGCCCGCTTTTTGATCTGCTTTATTGGCCCAACTATTAGGTAGTGCCAATTCAAAAGCACCAAAAAAGGAAATCGCAAAAACGATAAACACCACAAAAAAGAAAATATTAGAAACCGGGTGCGTAGAAATGGTATATAATATTTTATCGCCAAAAATAAGTGTAAGGAGCAGTGTTGGAATGGTATAAATAAGCACAATTGATAACGAATACCAAACTGCATTTTTTAAACCTTCCATTCTTGTTTTGCTACGCTTTAAGAAAAAGCTAACCGTAACTGGAATTAATGGAAATACGCATGGCGTAATAACTGCCAGTAAACCCGTTGCTAAACAAAGTAAAAAGATACTCCACATAGAGCCTGCTTCCGGGGCAGGAGCCGCATCAGTTGCTGCAGCTTTATCCGCACCAGCACCTTCAATCGTTACATTTATTTTTTCTTCGCCACTCGGAAATTCTTCACCTTTTACTCCCAGCCAATTAAATAAACCTTTAACGGCGCTAGTGCCCGCTTTAAAATAAACGGTGTACACAAATGTTACACTATCATAAGCGGTTCCCTTATCAGTACTTCCTGGAAGCGCGACAGCGCCTGCAACACCTTCTTCTTTAATATTCGCATCTACTGAATGTGCAGTATCCAATTGCAGTGTAGACACAAAAACGTCGTCACTATTTTTTTTAACAGCAGTAAAAATGCGCGTGCCATTTTGTGCGGTAGCCTTTACCATTAATGTGGCTGAAGTATCGGACAATTTATTTGCCGAAAAAACAAACTGCACAGGTTGATCCTGTGCAGCAGCGCTGTAAATTAATTGTATACTGGCAAGTAAGACAATAAATAATATTTTCTTAGTCATTATTGAAGCTTAAGGTCAAAAGTTTTTTTGCTAGGGGGCAAGCACTGACGGTCATCACAAACCATATATGCCACAAATCCACTGATATTTGTTTTTACACCACCGCGCACTTTAATGGTTTGCGTATAAGTAGCTGTTTCGCCAATAAAACGAACCGTAGTTTTAAATAGTTCGTCATATACCTGCTTTACTTTACCCACTTCTTTGGTGGCGCCTACAACAGTTATAAGTGGGTTTTTATTAAAATTAATTTTAGTAGGTACCGGACCACCTTTGCCAGTGGTTTGCGAATATATATGCCAATCCCCTTCTATGTTTGCGGTAGCCGTAAAAGTATAGGTGCCAGCACTTATTTTTTTTACCGAATAAGTCCAGTCTACAGGATCTTGAATTTGAGCAGCAGCAGAAGCCGTGATCCAAATAACAGATAAGAGGGTAATGATTTTTTTCATAACAATTAATTTAACCCAAGTAATTCAAAAACTTTTTTTCCGTCGATATTACCAAGGATACTTGAAGTAGCACGCTCAGGATGTGGCATCATGCCAAATACATTTTTAGTAGCATTGCTTATGCCGGCAATATTTCTAGTAGCGCCGTTAGGGTTACTCCCTTCTGTAGCATTGCCGTTTACATCGCAGTAGGTAAAAATTACTTGCCCGTTTGCTTCTAAAGCATCTAGTGTTTTATTATCGGCAAAATAACGGCCTTCGCCATGCGCAATAGGTATTAGTAAAGGGCCTGTTTTTGGGTTGGTAATAAATACATTTTTACAAATAAATTGCTGGTTGGCATTTTGTAATAGTACCCCAGGCAGCAACCCGCTCTCACATAATATTTGAAATCCATTACACACACCTAGCACTTTGCCGCCTCTGTTTGCAAAATCAATAACCGATTGCATCATTGGACTAAAACGAGCAATAGCTCCGCATCTTAAATAATCACCGTAAGAAAATCCACCCGGAAGTACAATACAATCATCGGTGGTAAACATACTTAGGTCTTTGTCTTTATGCCATAACATAATCACTTCTTTACCCAAATCTTGGGCCAAAGCGTCTTGCATATCTCTGTCACAATTAGATCCTGGAAAAACGACCACACCAAACTTCATAAAATGTATAATTATCTGATAGAATACTGCAAAGGTAACCCTCAAAAAGATAAGCAAAAGCCTAAATTTTCACCAAATGCCAGTTGTTGATAATTATAAGCCCCAAAGCCGTCCAAAACAGGAAATTAGGCATCAAAAGGGACTTTGGGTTGCTATAGCCATTAGAAATGGTTGCAGATAGCGGAATTAGCCCCATGAGCAGCACTTGAGCACCTAAACTGCTAAATATAAAGGGGCTTACAATCAACATAAAAAGAAGCACCATTATAACGCCCCAGTTTTTACGAATTTGTATTACAAGCCTACCCACGTGTTGTTGTAATTGATAAAGGCCAACTAGTGTAGCGAACAGTATAAATCCAAGGTTAATAAGGCATGTTTTTTCGAGGCCCTGTAATGGCGATCCAAACGAAACATTGGGCAAATAAGCGCCTACCAACGAAAATTGATTGTTCAAATAAAGAAATACTAAAACAAAATAATAGGGTAACAATATGCCCATAAGTAATACCAGCCACTCAGCAATTCTAAAAGGCCTTACCACAGCGAGGGCAAATAGTACCACCACAATTAAAATAGCGGTGGGATGAAAAAGTAAAATGGAAATGCCAGCAATAATGCCAATATTAAATAAAAGCGTTTTGGGCTCCGGATTGTTATAGAGCCTACTCAGTTTAATAAATATCCAGAGCGTGAGTGAATTACTGACTAGCGTTTCTGTAATCATGTCTGAGCGCATGAGAAGCCCTGTAAGCAATACATAAGTCATGGCAGGAACATAATTGACACTTGAAAACATGCGCAAATCCTGCATCACCATATTTAGACGTAATGCTTGTGTAAGTATCAAAGCGTGAAATAAAATCACTTGGACAGCCAAGGGTAAGGTATATATGTAGTTGGCAAGTACATAGGAAAACAGTCCGTTTTGCTGCCCAGCCGCTACAGTTGGTTGTAGTACTTGTGCTCCAGGTTGCAAGTGCACACCCACACTTAATAAAAGCACTAGTAAAATATTTACAACAGATCTATCTCTAAATAAAAAAACCATGGACTATGTTTCGGTCTAAAAGTAAACTAATAATCAATTTTAGCAAAACAAGTATAGCCCCTATACATGCACGGCACAATAATTTGCCTAAGTCCAACTTGCTTCGCAAGCCTTGGCATAAACTCATGGCCACGATCTACATTTTTAAAGCTAGGATTCCTGTTAATTCTTCCATCAGGTGAGATGGCCTGATTGGTTAACACGTTCTGATTTTTTTCTTGCATGTTAAATATAAAGTTGAGCTGATCACCTGAATTTAACATTGAAAAACCAATAAAATTTTCGGAATTATCGTCGTACTGATTTTTACGAATCATATTACTCCACTCCATATTACCTTTTGCATCAAAAGAAATGACGGCAATATTTTCGGCGTAATACCTAACCTGATTGTTGTTGTTAAAGAAAGTATTGTTGCGTCCCCATGGAGAAAGCCCCATGCCACCCATCGGACTGTTCCAAGAATAATAATCCATGGGAGACCAAAATGGAGAACCATATAAATAATCCCATCTATTGAGCGTACTTCCCTTAGAAGAAGAAAAAACAGATTCTGAAATCATCATAAAACCGCCATCACGTCTTACAATAATATTTTTTAAAAAATAATCATTGAAGGCAGCTTTTGCGCCATTTTGACCCTTTGCATCCTCTTTAAATTCATCCGAAAAATAGGTAGTAGCATTTAATAACTCCTTGTCTGAATTTTTATCCCACAAGGTAAAATAGATGCCTTCTACATTTCCACGTCGTTGCTTGCCAAAAAAAGATGTAATTAAATAATGTTTGTTTAAATTATCGACTTTAATATGAATATCGTCTAAATAAATACCCTTAACGGCTAAATCAGAAATATGCGCTTCATCGTAATTTGCTTTTTTAGTAATCAGTGAAACCTTATTGATATTGTCGTTTTGTGAAGTGCCACTTGCTCTTACACAAATTAAATCGCCATCATTGTCAAGTGCAAATTCTGCTAAAAAATCATTACGCTGCGGCATAGGTAATTCAATACGAGATTTTCTAATGAGTGAAAAATCTTGATCAAATAAACAAGTCGTTAAAACGTGTGATTTTTCATTATGACTATTGATTTTAAAAATCATAATTTTTTTCTTGTCTTCACTCACCACCAAAGAGTACAATCTATTTGAACCAATAGAAGAAGCATCTAGGGTGCTATCAAGCCCGATAGGCTCCGACAATAAATTACCATCGCTATCCATTTTTACCACCATGCAATACACGGTGTTTTTTCTTTGAAACTGATAGAGCATGTAAAAGTGATTGGCGTAGGCTAAAAAATCAGTTTGCATAAGCCTATCCGGCATGTTAAGTTGTTGCTTACCCAACAGCTTCATTTCTGGGTCAAACACCGAAAGGGTATGACCATCTCTGTAGTTTTTATAGACCAAAATCTTACCTCCTATTTTACCAAGCACTTCAAAACTGTAAGAACGAGGATCGTCTTTGTCAGGTTCAGAATAGGCAATTTGCTGTGCTTTTAGGGCAAAAGGCAGCAGGTTAACAAGCGCAAAAAGAAGTAAAAATGACTTTTTCATACCAAAAAGCTTTAGACCCTCAAAGTTAAGCCCCTTTCACAAGAACTACCTTACCAAAAGGTGAAATAAATCTTAAGGTATATCCTTATTTATTTGTAACCTGAACTTGTTTTTTACTATACATTTGTGAAGCACAAACACCATATACGTGAGCAAGAATCTTAACAAAGTCACTTCTGCAGGACTCATCATTGCACTAGGTATTATTTACGGAGACATCGGAACCTCTCCCCTTTACGTTTTAAACGAAATTATTACAGGAAGAGAAATAAGTGATTTATTGATCATTGGCTCCTTGTCTTGTGTGATATGGACGCTCACGCTTCAAACCACATTCAAGTATGTGATACTAACTTTAAAAGCCGACAACAAAGGAGAAGGCGGTATTTTTAGTTTGTACGCACTTGTAAGGAGACGTAAAAAATGGCTCGTGATTCCAGCCATGATTGGCGGTGCAGCACTTCTTGCCGATGGTATAATCACCCCACCTATTACGGTTACATCAGCAATCGAAGGGCTTCGACAAATACCAGCATTTCATGAGATTACACAACAAATCATTGTTACCATAGTTATAGCGATTATTAGCTTAATCTTTTTTGTGCAGCAATTTGGAACGGCTTCTATCGGAAAATTGTTTGGCCCAATCATGACTTTATGGTTTTCAATGATTGCCATTTTAGGCTTAATGCATGTGGTGGACGACTTGTCTGTTTTTAAAGCTTTAAATCCATATTACGGGGTAAAATTACTTGCTACATATCCCAAAGGATTCTGGCTACTTGGCGCTGTCTTTTTATGTACCACAGGTGCGGAAGCGCTTTACAGCGATTTAGGACACTGCGGGAAAGGCAATATTCGTATCTCATGGATATTTGTGAAAATATGCTTGATCGTAAATTATATGGGGCAGGGTGCTTGGCTACTTGCACAATACAAGGGTCAAATTATTCCGGCAGCAGTGATGGCAGACGGGTTTAATCCTTTTATTGGTATCATGCCACAGGGCTTTAAGATTTTTGGAATTATCATAGCTACCGCAGCTGCCATTATTGCGAGCCAAGCATTAATATCTGGATCTTTCACACTGATTAGTGAAGCCATGCGTCTTAATTTATGGCCTAAAATGAAAATCAATTATCCAACCGAAGAAAAAGGACAATTGTACATTCCAGGCATTAGTCTTTTATTATTTGTGGGTTGCGTGGGCATCACTTTGTACTTTCAAAAATCCGCAAACATGGGCGCTGCATATGGTTTAGCGATTACGATGTGCATGATTAGTACCTCTATTTTGTTTGCTAACTTTTTGGTAAGTAAACGGACGCTACCTGTTTGGATTTATTTATACCTAGCTGTTTATTTACTTATTGAAACTTCTTTTTTAATTGCGAATCTAGAAAAATTCATGCATGGTGGTTATGTAACACTCATTGTAGGTGGAGCGTTATTTACTGTAATGTATGTATGGTTTAGAAGTCGGAAAATTAAAAATAGATACGTTGAGTTTGTGCATCTCGAAGACTATATTCCAATGATCCAAGAGTTGAGTAATGACAGAACCATTCCCAAATATGCAACACATTTAGTGTACATGACCAGCGCCAATAACCACAAAGAAATTGAGCACAAAATCATCTATTCGATTTTGAATAAAAAACCAAAACGCGCAGATATTTATTGGTTTGTTCACGTAGACGTTTTAGATGAACCCTATACTTGTGAATACTCTGTAGAGCATATCATTCCTAACGATATTATTAGGGTTGAATTTAGACTTGGATTTAGAATGGAACAGCGCATTAACCTTATGTTCAGAAAAGTGGTAGAAGATTTGGTAACCAATAAAGAAGTAAATATCACCAGCCGTTACGAGAGTCTAGAAAAAAATAATGTAGTGGGGGATTTCCAATTTATTGTTCTTGAAAAATATTTAAGTCAAGACAATGATTTGCCTATTGTGGAAAGAGTAATCATGAAGCTTTATTTCTGGCTTAAAGAAATTAGCCTTGGTGAAGAACGTGGCTTTGGACTAGATCCAAGTAACGTAACTGTCGAAAAATTTCCGCTTATTGTAGCACCTGTTGCTAATTTAAATTTAAAGCGCATGTATTTTGACGGTCCCGACGAAGAAAATGAAGAAGCCGAAATAGCATAAGCCATTAACCTTCTTGTAGACTTACTTTTTTAGCCGTTACTTGTAAAGTATAGTTAACTCCATGTTTGAGTGCGTAATTTTCTTTGTCATGACTTACCGGAAAATCGTAACATACTGGATAACTATATTCTGCTACTGCATGTTCAATAATTTCATATACGGTTGCCCCAAACGCAGGGTCCGAATCTTTGGTTTGTGTAAAACCTCCAACAATAAGCCCAGCAAGGTTTGTAAGCATGCCACTTCTTTTTAGTTGAATCATCATCCGGTCAATATTGTATTTGTATTCACCAATATCTTCTAAAAATAAAATGGCATTTTTTGTTTGCAAACCAGACACAGATCCGGTAGCATGTGCCACAAGCGTTAAATTGCCACCCACTAATTTTCCGCTGCCAGTGCCTGTTCTATTTAGTGCGTGTGCCGCTGCTTTATAGTTTGCTTTTTTACCCTGGAGTGCATGTTTTAAAGAAAGTACCCACTCATTATTTGACTGACCATTATTAAAAGCCCCTGCCATGGGTGCATGCAGCGACGCTGTTTTTAATACCTGAAAAAAATGATTGTGGAGTAGTGTGATATCGCTAAAACCTATTACCCATTTAGGATGCTTTTTAATTTTTTTGAAATCGAGCAAATCAATAATTCGGCTCATTCCATACCCGCCTCTACCGCACAAAACCGCCTGCACATTTTTATCATCGAGCATTGACTGTAAATCTGCGGCACGCTCCTCGTCAGTGGCTGAAAAATAATGATGCTGCGTTCCAAGGGTTTTACCAATTTTTACTTTGTAACCCCAAGCCTCTAAAGTACTAATACAAGTAGCTGCTTTTTTTGCAGGAAGGGTGCCCGATGGGCATACTAGGCCAATGGTGTCGCCCTTTTTAAGGTAGGGTGGGATTTTGATCATGCGGCAATTTAGCAATTTCAACCAGTATACACAAGCAGTTTCAAAAAGGCTTTAGGGAACGGCGCTTCTTTTGTACTTTTGTAGCCTATTATGAGTACACCCAAACGATATTTAATTACAGCGGCCCTTCCTTACGCGAACGGTCAAAAACATATAGGACATTTGGCGGGCGCATATCTTCCTGCCGATATTTACGTGCGTTATTTAAAGGCACAAAAAAGAGACGCCGTTTTTGTTTGCGGCAGTGATGAACATGGTACGGCCATTCCTATTCAGGCTACCAAAGAAGGTACCACTGCGCAGGCCATTATAGACAAGTACCATCCATTAATGGAACAAAACTTTAAGGACCTAGGTATTGCCTTTGATGTGTATCACCGCACTAGCGATCCACTGCATCACCAAACAGCCCAAGCATTTTTTAGTAAACTAGAAGCCAACGGCGATTTAGAAACCAAAGAAACAGAGCAATACTTTGACGAGAGCGCACAAACATTTTTAGCAGATAGATACATTAAAGGTACCTGCCCATCTTGTGGTTATGATAGTGCCTATGGCGATCAGTGCGAGAAATGTGGCAAGAGTTTAAGTCCCGAAGAACTTATTAATCCAGTGAGTACCTTAAGTGGTAATGCTCCTATTAAAAAAACCACCAAACACTGGTATTTACCACTTAATAGACACGAAGATTTTTTACGTGAATGGATATTAGAAGAACATGCAAACGATTGGCGCCCTAGCGTGGTAGGTCAGTGCAAGAGTTGGATAGATGGTGGTTTACAGCCCCGTGCGGTTACTCGTGATTTAGACTGGGGTGTTAAAGTTCCACTCAAAGACGCCGACGGAAAAGTGCTCTATGTTTGGTTTGATGCACCTATTGGATATATCAGTGCCACCAAACAATGGGCACTTAATACCGGTAACGATTGGAAACCTTATTGGGAAGACAAAGACACCAAGCTGGTACATTTTATTGGAAAAGATAATATCGTTTTTCACTGTATTATATTTCCGGTGATGCTTAAACTCCATGGCAATATTTTACCACAAGACGTTCCTGCAAACGAATTTATGAATTTGGAAGGCGACAAAATGAGCACTTCTAGAAACTGGAAATTAGACATGCAGGATTACATCACCGACTTTGTCAACAAAGAAAATGGTGGTCCTCAAATGGCGGATGCACTTAGGTATTACCTTACACAAATTGCACCTGAAACAAAGGATAGTGAATTTATGTGGAAGGGTTTTCAGGACGCTATTAATTCAGAATTGGTAAGCGTGTATGGTAATTTTATCAACCGCTCACTGGTGCTCATGCACAAATTATGTGGCGGCAAAGTACCTCCATACCACGTTGCTATAGAAGATAGTGAAGACATAGCAGTTAAAGAAGCCATTGCTAAAACGGCTAAAAAAGTGGGTGAATTAATAGAAGGCTACCGCTTTAGAGAAGCTCTTTTTGAAGTGATTGCCCTTGCTAGAATAGGCAATGGTTATATGCAAAAGAAAGAGCCTTGGATAGTTGCCAAGCAAGTAGCAGAAAATCCTGCAGCACAGCAGCAAATTGACAACTGCTTACATCTTTGCTTACAACTAACGGCTAATTTGGCCATTTTAGCGCAGCCGTTTTTACCTTTCACGGCAAAAAAGATCTGCCATTTATTAAAAGTGGTTGATAAAATATTAGACTGGGAAAATGCAGGTAGCTTAAAACTATTAAGTGTAGGCTACACGCTTCGTGCACCAGAATTACTTTTCAGAAAAATTGAAGACGAAGAAATTGCAGCGCAAATTCAAAAATTAAATGACGCCGCTCAAACAAAAAAAATGGAAACAACGCCAACAACATCAACATCGTCATCAACATCTGCCATTGCTGCTGTAAAGCCGGAAATTGTATTTGATGATTTTGCTAAAATAGATTTACGCGTGGGTACCATTGTTGCCGCTTCAAAAGTAGAAAAGGCAGATAAACTGCTGCAACTCAGTGTAGACTTAGGTTTTGAAACACGCACTATTGTATCTGGTATTGCACAGCATTTTGAACCAGAAAGCATCGTTGGTAAGCAGGTAACTGTTGTGGTTAATTTAGCGCCCCGCAAAATGAGAGGCATCGAAAGCAATGGTATGATTCTAATGGCCGAGGATGCAAATGGTAAACTCCATTTTGTAAATCCTTCAGACAATATTAATCCAGGAAGTGGTGTGAGCTAATTAAGAATAGCTCACACACTCTTTATTTTCTTTATCAGTGTAGGCAAGTCCTTTTTCTTTAAGTACTTCGGCAGGTACACCATTCCATTTGTTAGGAACGTTGCCCGCATAGCCTAAGTCTTTAACGCCCATTTCTGAAGTGTAAAAACCGGTAAGGGTTAAATCACGCATGAGGTTAAAAAAGGTAACACCTTGTTTATTTTTTGGATCCGCTTTTTCTGGATAGGCAATTTGATCTACCATTTTAATTTGTTCATCGGCTGTACAGTCCACAAAAGCTTTGTCAAACTGTTTGAAGCACTGCATATCAAGCCATCTTAATCCACCACGCATAGGCGTTTGGTGTTCTGGCATGTCTTTTACGATAAAGGCGATAAACTCAGGCACTTTAGCCTCTGTAGCACTACCGCTAATAGCGTCTTTAGGTACAATAATATCAGATAGCACGGTAACAGTAGCGAGTTCGTGTGCCGTAAAAAATTCAGGCTCCGCTTCCACTTTTTTCAAGTGGTCTTTTTCTTCTTGCATACGGTCGGCGAGTAATGCTTCCGCGTCTGCAGCTACTTTTTTGTCATCAGAACTTTTGCAGGCTTGCACCACTACACCAGTGGCAACGGTACCTACAACTAGGGCTTTGATGGATTTTCTTCTGTCCATAATACTATTATTAAAAGTTACAGATTTTGTTTTTTAAGTTGGTCGATAATGTATTCGCTTGCACGCATACTTAAAGCCAAAATGGTCCAAGTAATATTTTTATCGGCTTGAGAAGTGAACTGACTTCCGTCTACACAAAATAAGTTTTCACAATCATGCGCTTGACTCCACTTGTTCAATACCGATGTTTTTTTATCGTTACCCATGCGCGCTGTTCCTGCTTCATGAATAATGTTACCAGGGTTAGAAAGGCCATAATTGTTTGACGCATCATCTTCTCCACCCCAAGTAATAATAGCACCCATATTGTGCATGATTTCTTTAAAGGTTTCTTTCATGTGCTTGGCCTGATTGATTTCATAATCAGAATGCTTGGTATGGAAACGAAGTACTGGAATACCATATTTATCAACCACATTAGGATCGATCTCACAATAGTTGTCGATGGTTGGAACGGCTTCTCCTCTTCCACCCATACCTACGCTAGCGCCATAAAAAAAGCGTGCATCTTCTTTTAAAGAAGCACCATACCCACCCGCTTCTTTTGTTTTACCATGCACCGCAAATTTTCCGTTAAGACCTTGCATGCCAAATCCAAAACCATAAGAAGGTTGCGTCATGCCGCCCCAATATTCGATATGATAACCACGAGGGAAATCAAGTTTTGCTTTTTTATTATCTAGCCACCATGGTGTGTAAATATGCATACCACCCACACCATCTTCGTTGTAACGTTTACGGTCAAACAAATCTGGAAGTACGCCACCAAGTGCAGCACCAGTAGAATCGTGCAAATATTTACCTAGTACGTTACTACTGTTTGCAATTCCATTTGGATGACGCTGTGATTTTGAATTGAGCATCAAGCGCGCTGTTTCACAAGCACTTGCTGCTAGTACCACCACACGGCCCTGTACTTGATATTCAAGTCCATCCATTTTATTAACGTACGCAACACCTGTTGCTTTACCTTCTTTGTTGGTAAGCACTTCGCGTGCCATCGCTTGCGTAATTACATCTACATTACCTGTTTGAACCGCAGGTCTGATAAGCGCTGTAGAAGAAGAAAAGTCTGCAGCGATTTTACAACTTCTATTACACTGTCCACAATAAAAACACTCGCCTCTATCTTTATTAATTTGTTTGGTTAACACAGAAAGTCTTGAAGGATACACGGGGATGCCTGCGCTTATCGCAGCTTTTTTCATGTATAGTTCATGAAGCCTTGGTTTTGGCGGTGGCAAGAAAATACCATCCGGATCATTTTCTAACCCTTCGTTGGTACCAAACACACCAAGCATTTGATCTATTTTATCGTAATACGGTTTTACATCTTCGTAACCAATAGGCCAGTCTGCACCAAGTCCATCAATGCTATGACGCTTAAAATCTTTAGGACCAAAACGAAGTGAAATACGACCCCAATGATTGGTTCTTCCACCCATCATACGCGCACGCCACCATTCCCATTTTTGAGAACCTTCGGCCATGGTATATGGCTCACCATCAATTTCCCAACCCCAAAAACAACCATCAAATTCACCAAACGGACGGTACTTAGAACTTGCACCACGACGCTTGGATTCCCATGGATTTTTTAATTGAGAAGAATGCTTTACTGGATCATAATCGGCGCCTGCTTCTAATAAGCAAACCTTAAGTCCCGCACTCGCTAAAACGTAAGCAGCCATACCACCACCTGCACCAGATCCCACAATGACTGCGTCGTACTGCTTTGCCGTTTTTTTAATTTGAAATTCTCCCATTTGAAAAGTTTTTATAGGTATTGTTTAGCAGGAATGAAAATAAGATTTTTTGAGCAAAAAAAACCGCTCCAAATGATTTTGGAGCGGTTTTGTGAAAATTGATTCAAAGTCTGTTTAACTAGCTACAACCCATGCTGTTTCCGCAGTTTAAACACTTGTAGCAAGTACCACTTCTGATGGTGATATGTCCGCAAGTATTACATGCTGGGGCGTCAGATTGCATGTTTTTAGCTGCTGCATTTACAGCGTCCATTCCAGTTGGAGCTGCTACGGTAGCTGTAGCTGTAACATGTTGTAGTTTTTGGGCAGGTGCAGAAGCTGCGGCAGGCGCTGTTACGCGAATACTGCTTAATTCTGGCTTACCTAGTAAAGTAGCTTCACCATCTTCGCCTCCTGTATTTTCTACTTGAGGGCGGTCTAATACGTGAACTAAATCGGTTCTATTTAAGTACTCGTAAGCAAGCGCTCTAAATACGAAGTCTACAAGTGAAGTAGTGGTTTTAATATTTGGATGATCTACCATACCTGAAGGTTCAAATTTGGTAAATACAAACTTCTCAACAAATTCTTCTAAAGGCACACCATATTGTAAGCCTACAGAAATAGCAATTGCAAAGCAGTTCATAAAGCTTCTTAAAGTAGAACCTTCTTTTGCAAGATCAATAAAGATTTCACCTAAAGTGCCATCTGCATATTCACCCGTGCGTAAGAAAATAACTTGTCCGCCAATTTTTGCTTTTTGCGTAAAGCCTCTGCGCTTAGAAGGAAGAGATTTCTTTTCTACGATGCCAGACAATAAGCGTTTTAATTTGGTATCTGTAGAAGCGTTCATTCTTTTTTGAACCTCTTCTAGTAATTCTTCTACCGTTAATTGACCTAAATCAACAATACTTGATCCTGCCTCAACACCAGCTACATCAGCTGTTTCAGCAGCTTCTGCGGTTGTGTCATCGGTTTTCTTTTTCTTGTCAGATTTATTACTTAATGGTTGACTTAATTTAGAACCATCTCTGTAAATCGCATTTGCTTTTAAGCCTAATTCCCAACTTAACATGTAGCTATCAGAAATATCAGATACGCTCGCTTCGTTTGGAAGGTTGATGGTTTTTGATATCGCACCAGATAAGAATGGTTGACAAGCACCCATCATTCTGATGTGACCATGTGCGTGAATATAACGTTCACCTTTTTGACCACACTTGTTCGCGCAATCAAATACAGATAAATGTTCGTCTTTTAAATATGGAGCACCTTCTACTGTCATGGTTCCACATACATAATCATTTGCTTCTGCAATTTGATCTTCTGTGAATCCAATCGCTTCTAATAAATTGAAGCTCCAGTCTGCATATTCTGCTTCTTTAAATCCTAAGCGCTCCATACAAGCATCGCCTAGTGTAAAGCGGTTAAAAATAAATCCGATTTCGAATGCAGATTTTGCTGCACCATTTAATTTATCAATTTCTGCTTGTGAAAATCCTTTTGCTAATAAAGCTGCAGAATTCACGTGTGGTGCACCTTCGAAGCTTGCGTGACCCACTGCATAATTTACAATCGCATCAACTTCAGCTGGCGTGTATTTTAAATTCTTTAATGCTTGTGGTACAGATTGGTTGATGATTTTGAAATAACCACCACCTGATAATTTTTTGAACTTAACAAGCGCAAAGTCAGGCTCCACACCCGTTGTATCGCAATCCATCACAAGACCAATAGTTCCTGTTGGTGCAATTACCGTTGTTTGAGCGTTTCTGTAACCATATTTTTCACCTAATTGTACCGCGTCATCCCAAGCTTTGGTTGCCGCTTTTAATAATACATCTGGTGTATATTTTGCTTTGATACCTTGAGGCTTAATTTCTAATCCTACGTACGCATCATCTGCATCGTAAGCAGCAGCACGGTGGTTGCGCATTACACGAAGCATGTCTTCTTTGTTTTCTTCGTACTTATCAAAAGCACCTAAAAACGAAGCCATTTCTGCAGAAGTTTTGTACGCAATACCCGTCATGATAGCGGTGATAGCACCAGCAATACCACGCGCTTCTTCAGAATCGTAAGCAATACCACTTACCATTAACATAGAACCAAGGTTGGCAAAACCTAAACCTGTTGTTCTGTAATCGTAAGACAATTGTGCAACTTCTTTAGAAGGGAACTGAGCCATTAAAATAGACACTTCGAGTACAGTCTGCCATAATCTTGTTGTGTATTCGAAACCTTCTACATCAAATGAGTTATCATCTTCATTGAAGAATTTACGAAGGTTGATAGAAGCTAAGTTACAAGCAGTGTTGTCAAGGAACATGTACTCCGAACAAGGGTTAGAAGCATTGATACGACCACCTTTAGGGCAAGTATGCCATTCGTTAATTGTGGTATCGTACTGAGTTCCTGGATCCGCACAACGCCATGCCGCTTCAGAAATCGCATCCCATACTTTACGTGCAGGAATAGATTGCATCACACGACCATCTGTACGCGCTATTAAATCCCAATTGCCATCTTCTTTTAATGCTTTAAAAAATGTGTTAGGAATACGTACAGAGTTGTTTGAGTTTTGACCCGAAACAGTTGCATACGCTTCCCCTTCGTAACTATTATCATAACCAGCTGCAATAAGTGCCGCTACTTTGTTTTCTTCTTGAACTTTCCAGTTAATGAAATCCATGATTTCTGGATGATCTAAATCCAAACAAACCATTTTAGCCGCTCTACGTGTTGTACCACCGGATTTGATAGCACCTGCAGCACGGTCTCCAATTTTAAGGAAACTCATTAAGCCGCTTGAAGAACCACCACCAGATAACTTTTCGTTTGCTCCTCTAATTTGTGAGAAGTTGGTACCTACCCCAGAACCATATTTAAAAATACGCGCTTCACGTGTCCATAAATCCATGATACCACCTTCATTTACTAAGTCGTCGCTCACGCTTAGAATGAAGCAGGCATGCGGTTGTGGACGCTCATACGCACTTGTTGAACGCTTTAATTGTTTGTCCGTTGGATCTACATAATAGTGACCTTGCGCACCACCCGTAATACCATAACTCTCGTGAAGCCCGGTATTAAACCATTGTGGTGAGTTAGGCACACAAGCTTGGTTTAAAATACTATATACTAGTTCTTCATAAAATACTTGTGCATCGCTCGTAGTTGCGAAATAACCATAACGCTCTCCCCATACTCTCCAACAATTTGCCATACGGTGTGCAACTTGCTTCACAGAAGTTTCTCTTCCAAGTGAACCATCGGTTTGAGGCACACCCGCTTTTCTAAAATATTTTTGTGCTAAGATATCCGTAGCAATTTGGCTCCATTGTTTTGGAACTTCTACGTTTGTCATTTCAAATACCTTTTCACCATTTGGGTTTTTGATTACGCTATCACGGTAGTCGTACTCAAATTGATCAAAAGGAGATACACCATCTTTGGTGAATCGGCGGCTAAATTGTAAGCCTTTTTTTGTGCGAGCGTTGGCCATACTGGGTGTCGATTTAAACGAATTATTTAATGGGGTCCCGAATTCATAACAAATTGTTAAGCGGTCGACGAAAATATCTTTAGCTGCGCAGAAAACAACGCCCTAAATATTAACAGGTTGTGGATAAGGAATTTGAACATTTTGAGAGTTCAAATCAGGATTGAATTTGACCCATTTTCCCCCAAATGTTAGCAACAAAAAAAATAATATTGGGGTTGTATTGAGGTTTTTCCCTTAGTAAAAACAGGGGTTTGAGGGCTTTTTTGCATGAGTCATTGAAAATGAAGCAGTAAGGAGCCTCTTAGATGGCAAAAACAACAAACAAATGAACGATTATTGCTTTTAACAAAAACTTTTCTGCATTTTTGCAGGACTACTATTGTACCACTTCATGAACCCAAACGTTTATTTACAGCTACTGGAATCAAAAAAAGCAGGTCGCCCGCTTTTTACGGTTCTAATAGACCCCGATAAGGTAGATGCCAAAAGTCTAGAACATTTGGTACAGTTGGGTTTAGAGGCAAAAGTAGACTACTTTTTTGTAGGCGGAAGCCTTGTGATTTCCAATCATTTAGATGCTTGTATTCAGCAAATAAAAGCTGCCTGCAATATCCCAGTCATCTTATTTCCTGGATCCCCATCACAGGTGTCCAAATACGCAGACGCCTTACTATACTTGTCTTTGATATCAGGCCGTAACCCCGAGTTATTAATTGGACAACACGTAATAAGTGCCCCATTTGTTAAAAAATCAGGCCTCGAAATCATGCCAACGGGTTATATGGTGATTGATGGTGGTGCACCTACCACGGTTTCCTATATTTCTAATGCAGCTCCTATTCCATCCAATAAACATGAAATCGCCATGTGTACGGCTATGGCAGGCGAAATGCTTGGCATGAAGCTCATATACATGGATGCAGGTAGTGGCGCTCAAACGCCCATTACGGAGGCTATGATTGGCGCTGTAGCTGCTTCTATTGACATCCCACTGATTGTGGGAGGCGGTATCACAGATCCTGAAAAAGCATACCTGAATTGTAAAGCAGGCGCCAATATGATTGTTATTGGTAATGCCATCGAAAAAGACCCAAGCCTCATCAAAGAAATGAGCGCAGCGATTCACGCATCGGGCAAAATAATAGCGTAATAAACATTCAATTTTCCTGTATTTGCCGCAGTTTTTTATGAACTATTAAATCTGCGGGAAATACATAGTCATGCTGTAACTTAACATCATATGTTGCGGTTGTGAATGATCAATTACACATTTATTTGATAACGTAAACCAACCCCTATGCGAATCAACAACATGTTACCGGTTACCCTGTTTGCAGTAAGCCTATTTTTAGGAAGTAGCATCTACGCACAAACAAATAAAAATACAAATACAAGTAAAAGTTCATTCAAACCTAAGCCCAGTTTCGCAGCACACTTATCTGTGGGACAAGTGCTTTTTGGCACCGGTGATGTAAGAGGTTACGGACTTTTAGTAGCGGTAGAAAAATCTGTTTTTAAAAAATCGGTGCGCCCTTTTCCAGCTTTTCAAGTTGGCTTTGGACTGAATTTTGAAACGGGTATTAGAAAGCCAATAAATATTTTATACCCAAATGGTGTTTTTGAAGAATCTAGTTATGGTCAAGCCAGCAAAACCTCGGGCTGGGCCACTTTTAAATACCACCCCTTTAAACATTCGATGGATGGATTTAGTGTGACAGTTGGTCCAACATTAGGCATTACACAAGCAACTTCCGAAAAAAGTGTAGGCTTTAGTTACGATCCATTTTATGGTGTTATTCGAAAATCAGTGCTGCAAACAGAAAATCATTTTGGTATGGGTTACCGCATTTCGGTGCAACAACAGTTTTTAATCAAA
Source organism: Sediminibacterium ginsengisoli (assembly GCA_945873615.1). Taxonomy (GTDB): domain Bacteria; phylum Bacteroidota; class Bacteroidia; order Chitinophagales; family Chitinophagaceae; genus Sediminibacterium; species Sediminibacterium ginsengisoli_E. The sequence goes on from CAMCDT010000002.1 coordinate 35,642, forward strand.
GATCATGTAACCATTGGTTTTCGTGCCGATTTTTCAAACGATGTACACGGCGATATCAATACTTTTTTAGGCGGTGGTATTAGTTATAAATTTTAAAAGAGAGTTTATAATTGTTCTAGTAAAATACCGGCCCGTTGGGCCGGTATTTTTTTTACCCGCATAAAAAATATTTACGGCTGCGGAATATATCAGAACTAATGCGCAATCTAATTATACAACCGCTTTGATTTAATTTATGCGGTTTCACGTAACATCAACAGCTGTTTAATTGAATAGGTTACACTAGATAGCTATCCAACCCTATTCTCTTCACTTTAAATTAAGCACTATGTTATTGAACGTAAAAAAAGGCTTGCTTGCGCTTACACTGCTAACTGCTGTTATCGGTTGTAAAAAAAATACAATCGACTACCAAAACGGCGGCGTCGATGAAAGTAAAGTATACCAAAAACCAATTACCTATGACCAAATTTTACTCGTTAGCAACCTCGAAAAAATTACCCTCATTTTAGAAGACCTCTACAAAGAAAAAAAGAACCTTAAACTGGTTAATGCGTCCATTTATGCAAAAGCCTACACCGACGAATCGGTTTTATTAAAAGACCTTATTAACCCCATGCATAGTATCCTGCCAGGGAATAAAAAATTTGTTGAGTTGTGCAGTAAATGGAACGTGAGCTTACAAGATTTTTCGGAAGCATTTTGGAAAGCCGCGCGTGTCAAAAACGATACCCAATTACTTGACTTTTTAAACTTCGTTCAAAACAAACACCTCCCTTTACAAAACTTGAGTAACAACCCGTTAGACGTCAACTATCAAGACCAAAGTAGCGAAGTAAGTATTTACTTCCCCTACAGTTCCGAGTTTGACATAAGTGCAAGTGGTGATAGTTATGGACCTGTTGCCAGTTTAGTGGCCGCCAGCGCAGAAGCTGACGAAGCCCTGGGTTTTCAACCTCACTATAGTGGTGGCGCATTAGTTGAATACCGCCCAGTTGTTGTCAATGACGACTATGTGTTTTCCCACCCTACCCATATTGTGGGTATTAATGGCATCGAACCCTACGAAACACAGGACGCCACATTAAATCCGCCTACGGTTACAACACTTCCAAATGTTAACCGGGTGTATATAGGTGACGCTCTTTGCAAAACACAGTATGACAGGCTTATTAGCTTTACTTCAAATGGCGGTGGTTCAGAAATTAACTATTGCAGGGCAAGTGGTTACTTAAAATTAGTGGGGCATCAAATTACAGAATTTGAAGACAAAACATCGGTCAAATTTGAACGCGGTACCATTCGCAAAAAACAATGGTTAAGGGTTTATGCAGTTTGGGATGCGGATTGGGTGGCTGATAATAAGGAACAGGTTTTTGCCATCTATGAAGACGACAATAATTCAGAAATCACATTTACCGGATCACTTAGCACAACCGTAAGAGTTGCCGCCGGAACAAACGTAGAAGGTAGTATCGACTACCAAATAAAAAGGAGCTCTCAAGACGATATTATTAAGCAACTAAAAATATCGCGTGTCTCTTATTTTGCAGGTGCCCTCAGAAATCAAGGATGGGGATTTGGTAATGATAAATCATTTTTACCGGCCTCTGCGGCTAATGGATGGCCTTATTATGACGCTGTTCCAGAAGGTGGTGCCAACGTGGGTTGGAGTTGGCCTTATGACGGATATTAATAGAAAATAAAAATGATCAAATAACTAACAAGCCAACCCCAGTACTAGTAACCATCCTTATTCGCTGGCTACAAAATAGTAGTAAGGTTGGCTTGTTTTCTATTTTAAATCAGAAGTATTCACGCGCGATGGCGTGTCTTTACCACTTACAATACCACGTGCACTGAGTGCAATGGCCTTAATAATTCTTGTCATATTGTCTATATCAATCGTACCAATTTCATCGGTTGCTTTATGGTAGTACGGGTCGGTATCAATTTTAGTAGTAGAAATGGTATGCGCTGGAACACCTAGTCTAGCAAGGGTTGCATTGTCTGAACGGTAAAATAAATTTTGAGCAGGATAAGGGTCTGGATAAAACGTAAAATCAGTGCCTTCTAAATTCGCTTGCAAAATTTTACCCATATCGGTTTTTTCATAGCCAGTAATAAACGCCGAGTTTTTACCCCACTTACTTTCTGAACCAATCATTTCCAAATTAAACATGGCTATAACTTTGGCCGGATCCAATTGATTTGAAAAATAAGTTGCGCCAAAACCACCCACTTCTTCCGCGGTAAATGCAGCAAATACAAGAGTGCGTTCGTTGTTGTTTAACGCTTTAAAATATTTTGCTAGCACCATCATAGCAGTAGTGCCCGCTGCATCATCATTTGCACCATTAAAAATTGAATCGGCTACAACGTTGCCGTTTCTATCTTTACTGGTAATACCCAAATGATCATAATGGCCACTAAAAATTACGATTTCATCAGGTCTAGATTTTCCTGGAAGCACACCCACCACGTTGGCTAGTGGCATTTCAGTAATTTCATGCTTGGCTTCAATGTTATAGCTTGCCGGGTTTCTAGCACTAAGCACAAACACCACTGACTTATCTGATTTAAACAAACTAGACTTCAGTCTCGTTAATCCACTAAATGTTTTTGCAAAACTGGTATCTACAATTACAATTGCATTCTTTTTTAAGCCTGCAAGTTTGCGTGCTTCACTCATTAAATTGGCTGTTTTACCAATTGTAATTTTTTCAAAACCAGACGTTTCATTGATTGATAAATTTGCTTGTGTGGTTACAACAATAATGTCTTTTTTATCAAGTGCGGCGCCATCAAAAGTTCCTGATGCACCTAAAAACTTAGTACGCACCATGGCAAAAGACTGCAAGTAAGAGTCACTGTTATTAAGCGTTTTGAGCCCTGTAGCCTTAAACTCGTCTGCAATAAATGCAGCCGCTTTTTCGATGCCAGGGGTAAAAGTTCGGCGCCCTTGCATATCATCTGCAGAAAGTATGGTTTCGATGCGTCTTACTTCTTTTTCTTTGATGAGCTTGTCAATGTTTTGCGACTGTGCGCTAAAAGCAAGCAGCAAACCAACAACTAGAATATTGATTTTTTTCATAGGTATGATTTGAAAGTATTTGATGTAGGAGCCTGTAAAATACGGCTAATTATTTTTATACTAAAGGCTCATCATTTCTTTGAACTTAACGGTTTGACGTCTACTTACTTCAATTTTTTCGCCACCCTTGAGTTCTACAATAAGTCCACCATTAAAGTAAGGTTCAATTTTGTCAATCCAACGCAGGTTTATGATATGCTTTCGATTGGCCCTAAAAAACATGCGTTCATCTAGGCGTTCTTCAAGCGCATTTAAAGATTTTAAAATAAGCGGTTTGTTGCCATCAAAAAACACCTTAGCATAGTTGCCCACACTCTCAAACAGCCTGATTTCACCAAGTTTGACAAACCAACAACGTTCACCATCTTTCACAAACACTTGGTCTAATTCAGTTAATGGGCCACGGTTGTTACCATGAAAACCAACTTGCTCTTTAAAGAGTTCGGCTTGTAGTTTTTGTATCGCGTCAGATAGGCGCTTGGGCTCGATGGGTTTTAATAAATAATCGAGCGCATTAACTTCAAAAGCTTTGATGGCATAGTCATCGTAAGCAGTAGTAAAAATTACTTTTGGCGCACGCTCTACTTCTGCAAGTAAATCAAATCCTGTTTTGCCTGGCATTTGAATGTCTAAAAAAATTAGATCGGGATTGTGCTGCTCAATTTTTTCAATGCCTTCATCTACGTTTGAAGCTTCATCAAGTACTTCGATGTCGGAATGATCTAATAATAATTTTTTTAGCTCATTACGCGCAAGTCTTTCATCATCAATGATAATTGCTTTTATAGCCATATTGGGTACAATTAAAATTATTTATTATTTGTGGCTAAAGGAAGTCTTACAACTGCCTCCACCATATGATCGCTTGTATTGTGAATATAAAACTCTGCATTATTTCCAAAAAGCAAACCAAGTCTATTTTTGGTGCTACTAATGCCAAATCCACTGTTATCAATATCTAAATCACTGTCTATTGAACCGGTGTTTCGAATAATAAGCTCGTGGTATTCATTTTTAAAATCAGACCATATTTCAACAACGCCTCCTTCTCTTTGTTTTCCAATACCATGCTTGATAGCGTTCTCTACAAGGGTTTGTAGCATCATCGGTGGCACTGGCTGATCGAGGGTATCTTCATCAATATGATATATTACGCGAAGCCTACTTTCAAATCTAATGGTTTCAAGCGCTAAATAATCTTTAACAATCGAAAGCTCTTTTTCGAGCGTTACCGTTTCAAGTTTTTCGGCTTGCATGCTACTGCGCAAAATATTACTTAGCTCTGTAATAGCTGTTCTGGCGCGTTCTGGATTTTCATCCACTAGTGCCCTAATACTATTCAATGCATTAAAAATAAAATGCGGATTGATATGCGCTTTAATGGTTTTTAATTCAAGTTCTTTTACCAGTGTTTCAAGTCTAACTTTTTGAATTTCATTCATTCGCCCTAACTGAACATAGTGCCAGACATAATAAATACTCACCCAAATAAATATCATAGGCGAATCAAAAATTAAATTAGAAAAGAACCGGGTGCTTACAGAAAATTTAATTTTAGGATCATAAAGGCCAACCCACTCCACAATGGCACTATTGGTTAAACTATAAATCACAACAACCCCAAAAAAGAGAATCACCAACAGCCACCATTTCTGAAACGGAAAAGGAGGCCTTAACTTAAAGCCAACAATCAGGGTTCTAAATAAATGGGTAAATAAAATACCAGAAACAATGGTAATACCAAGTCTTGGATAAAAAACGGGATTGGGTTTGCTGTCAAAAATGAAAGCGAAAAAAATCATGGTTAACCCGTAGGAAAACCAGCCGCCCACCTGACACCACCAATATACACGGTTATTTCTTCTAGACATAATTACAAATATAAAAATTAAGCACCCAAAAAGGGGTAAATTAGGGAAGAATGGCAAAAACCAACCTTGGTTGGTATAAAATAAAGTTAAGAAGGGGTGAACCTTTGTTTTTGTGTGATGTTTCTATTGTAAGAAAGGTGTTTTGCTTCACACTAAATACCTATTTTTACAACCTAAACAAACTTTTTGCATGGAAATAAGGCCAGGAGCACTTCTAGGGAACATCAACAATCCCGATGACCTCAAAAAGATCCCCAAAGATCAATTGCATCAAGTTTGCAATGAATTACGACAATACATCATTGATATTGTGAGTGTACACGGTGGGCACTTTGCTGCCAGCCTTGGTGTAGTTGAATTAAGCGTAGCCCTTCATTACATTTATAACACCCCTTACGACCAGCTGGTTTGGGACGTAGGCCACCAGGCGTATGGTCATAAAATATTAACGGGACGTAGAGATCAGTTTGTTACCAATAGAAAATATAAAGGGCTTAGTGGATTTCCTAAAAGATCAGAAAGTGAGTACGACACATTTGGCGTGGGCCACTCTTCTACTTCAATTTCTGCCGCTTTAGGTATGGCCATGGCTGCAAAATACAAGGGTGAAAATAGAAAATCAATTGCCGTTATTGGTGATGGTTCCATGACTGCTGGTATGGCTTTTGAAGCAATGAACCATGCGGGCGTTGCGGATAGTGACGTGCTTATTATTTTAAATGATAACTGCATGAGCATCGACCCAAATGTGGGTGCTTTAAAAGAATACTTAACAGATATTGCAACCTCTCCAACGTACAATAAAGTAAGAGATGAAATTTGGAACCTGCTTGGTAAAATGCCTGTTGGAAAATCAACTTCAAGATCACTCGCTTCAAAATTAGAAGCCAGCGTAAAAGGCATGGTAAGTAAGAGCAGCAACCTTTTTGAGGCTTTGCAACTTCGTTATTTTGGTCCTATCGATGGCCATAATATTACCAACTTAGTAGATACCCTCAAAGATTTAAGAGATATTCCAGGTCCTAAATTATTGCACGTAATTACCACAAAAGGTAAGGGCTACGAACTTGCAGAAAAAGACCAAACAAAATGGCATGCACCCGGACTGTTTGATAAATTAACCGGCGAGATCATCAAGAAAAAAATTGACACGCCACAAGCACCAAAATACCAAGACGTATTTGGTCATACCCTACTAGAACTTGCAAAAGCAAACCCACTCATTATGGGTGTGACGCCTGCAATGCCAAGTGGCTCTTCATTAAAATTTATGATGGATGCCATGCCGGACCGTGCGTTTGACGTAGGCATTTGTGAGCAGCATGCTGTTACACTCAGTGCTGGCCTTGCCACACAGGGTATGCGCGTGTTTTGTAATATTTATTCTTCATTCATGCAGCGTGCTTTTGATCAGGTCGTGCATGATGTTGCGATACAAAAATTACCAGTGGTACTATGTTTAGATAGAGCCGGACTTGTAGGTGAAGATGGCCCAACGCATCATGGCTGTTACGATATTTCCTATTTGCGTTGTATCCCTAATTTAATTGTGAGTGCCCCTATGAATGAAGAGGAACTACGCAACCTTATGTATACCGCTCAACTTGATAGCACTGGCCTTCCATTTGTAATCAGGTATCCAAGAGGTGAAGGTGTTATGCCGCAGTGGCAAACACCATTAGCGCCAATTGAAATTGGCAAGGGTCGCAAAATTAAAGGTGGTAAAGATGTTGCCATTTTAAGTTTTGGTCATCCAGGAAATTTTGCAACAACGGCGATTAGAAATTTACGCTCGGAAGGTATCGATCCGGCGCATTATGATATCAGATTTGTTAAGCCACTTGACGAAGCTTTACTACACGAAGTATTTAGCAACTACGCAAAAATTGTTACTGTCGAAGACGGAACGGTTGTAGGTGGTTTTGGTTCTGCAATACTAGAATTCATGAACGCCAATGGTTACAAAGCGGACGTTACCATATTAGGTATTCCAGATAGACTTGTAGAACATGGCACACTCAAAGAATTACACAACGAATGTGCGTATGATGCTGCAGGCATAGAAGCCGCTGTAAAACAAATCGTTACTAAAGAAGCGTTACAAACTGTATAAACAATTATTCCATTTCTAATGGAACGTCATTATCGGTAAAACTACTTGGAAGGTCTTCATCTGTAAGACCTTCTTCTTTTAGTTCCGCTTCGCGGTTGTCATTCCACTCGATAATAAAGTTGTTCATACCCTCTCCCACAAGGAGTTTCATGTATTTCTGCTGGGTTAATTCGAGGGTTGATAAAAACAGGAATAAGGCGTGAACGCGGTCGTTACAAATTTCAAATACTTTTTCAAAAGCAACTGTTTTTTCGCCGCGTACAAAATCCAACATATAATCTCTACTGCCTTCCATGGTGTAGTTGTAACGCACCACGGTATGTACAGGTTTGTTTTGACGGTCATGCACACGCTGCATCACTTTTTCAAAAGCTTTCATCAGCTTGAACATGGTAATGTTCTGAATTTCAGTTCCTTCAGAAGCGTCTTCGCCAATCGAAATCAGTTCCTTTTGAAGATTACCACGCTTCACCATCAGCATACGCACGGCTTCCATATCAGCCATTTTAGCAGAAGCTTCTTTGAAGCGCTTGTATTCTAATATTTTATCGATCAGTTCTTGACGTGGATCAATTTCATTTCCGGCAGCATCTACTTCTTTGCGAGGCAGGAGTAATCTAGCCTTAATGCGCATAAGGGTAGAAACAAATAAAATAAACTCACTAGAGAGTTCGATATTTAGCTTCTCTCCTTGATGAATAAACTCCAAGAAGTCTTTAATAATTCTTGTAATGGGGATATTGTAAATATCCAGTTCGTCTCTTTCTATAAAAAACAACAATAGGTCAAAAGGACCTTCAAACTGATCTAACTTAATTTGATAATTGGGAACATTCACAGCTTCACACTTTTGCTACAAAGAAAACCCCTTCGGGCCTCAAATGCGCAGATTGAGGTCAAAATTTATCCACTTTAGTGCCTTTTTGGGCTATATTTTGTTAGAAAAGGGTCTGTTTTTAGGTTCTAAATAGGGAACTTCGCCAAAATTCAATGCCGTGAGGGAAAAGCTGATTAATTGGGTGCTGTTTATTGTTTTGTCAATCATTTGGGGGAGTTCCTTTATGCTTATGAAAGTAGGCATGAAAGAAGGAGGAACTTTTACATTAAGCCCCTACCAGGTAGCATCCCTGCGCATGATTTTTTCGGGACTAGCCCTATTGCCATTTTGTTATTCGGCACTCAAGCAAATTCCCAAAAACAAACTTTTTGTAGTAGTGCTTTCTGGTGTGATGGGTAGTTTTATTCCAGCTTATTTATTTTGTATTGCAGAAACAAAAATTGATAGCGCACTTGCGGGTATTTTAAACGCACTCACCCCACTATTTACCATCATTGTAGGCATTACATTTTTTAATTTAAAATCCAGCAAGCAAAAAATTATTGGCATACTACTTGGCTTTGCAGGTTTAATTCTTTCGGTAGCTGCTGGCAAAACGCTTCATTTTGAAAATTTCTCGTATAGCTTTTTTGTAGTGCTCGCTACTATTTTTTATGGCCTCAATGTAAATATGGTTGGCAGCCAAATGCAAAAAGTAAGTGCCATTAATATTGCATCTGTTGCGTTTTGTTTTACCATGATTCCCGCTGGCATCATACTCTTTAGTACTGGATATTTTAATTATGACTTTTCTAACCAAGCGCTTATAGAAGCAAGCATAGCAGGCGGTACACTGGGCGTGATCAATACTTCCATTGCCTCTATTTTGTTTTACGTGCTTGTAAAAAGAGCGGGAATTATTTTTGCTTCTACTGTAACCTATGCCATTCCATTTGTGTCACTTGCGATAGGCCTATATTACAACGAGCCCATCCATCCGTTAAGACTAGTTGGGCTCGGTATAATTTTATGCGGCGTTTATATTGTAAACAAGCAAAAGAAATAAGCGCAATTTATATCGCCATCATTTCCTTTTCTTTAGCAGCTAAATGTTTTTCTACTAGGGCAATAAATTTGTCGGTAATTTCTTGAACTACTTTTTCAGCATCTTTTGCTGCGTCCTCACTAAGGCCGTCTTTTTGTAATTTTTTTATTTGCTCGATAGCATCGCGTCTAATATTACGGATAGCTACTTTAGATTGTTCTCCTTCACCTGCGGCTCTTTTTACAAATTCTTTTCTGCGCTCTTCGGTAAGAGGCGGCATAAAGAGTCTAATTTGAACACCATCATTTTGAGGTGTAACCCCAATATTTGCCATCATAATCGCTCTTTCGATCGGCGCAAGCATGTTTTTTTCCCAGGGCTGAATGCTAATGGTACGAACGTCTAAAACGCTAATATTGGCCACCTGGCTAATAGGGGTTGGTGCGCCATAATAATCGGCCATAATACCATCTAGCATGGTAGGACTGGCTTTTCCGGCTCTAATTTTGGTTAATTCTAGCTCTAAGTGGCTTATCGCCTTATTCATAGAATCTTCGGTATCCACCGTTATAAGGTCTAATTCTTCAGACATGTTGTATTAATTTGATGGCAAAACTAATAAATAGTACCGAAAGCGTCATTTTTCATACAAGAATTGGAATTTGAATTTTATCTTCGCAGCAAATAATCAAATTATGGCGTCTATTCAAACCCTAAAAGATACAGCTACTCAAGTAAGAAGAGATATAGTTAGAATGGTGCATGCTGTTCAAAGTGGACATCCTGGTGGCTCTTTGGGCTGTACCGATTTTTTAACGGCGCTATATTTTCATACCCTAGACCATAATCCAGCTTTTTCTATGGACGGCAAGGGTGAAGACTTATTTTTCTTATCCAACGGACATATTTCACCAGTATTTTATTCCGTGCTAGCAAGATCAGGTTATTTTAAAGTGAGCGAACTTGGCAGCTTTAGAAAATTAAATACCCGTTTACAAGGTCACCCTACCACACACGAGCATTTACCAGGTGTGAGAATCGCGAGTGGCTCTTTAGGACAAGGCATGAGTGTTGCCATTGGCGCAGCGCTTTCTAAAAAATTAAACAACGATTCAAAGCTTGTTTATTGTTTACACGGTGATGGTGAATTACAAGAAGGACAAATTTGGGAATCAGTGATGTTTGCTGCCCATAACAATTGCGATAATTTAATTGCAACCATCGACGTTAATGGTCAACAAATTGATGGCCCTACCAAAAAAGTAATGAACCTTGACAGTTTACGTGCCAAATTTGAAGCATTTAACTGGACCGTCATTGATATGGATGGTAACAATATGGAAGACGTTGTTGCAACCCTTGATAAAGCAAAATCTTTAACGGGTCAGGGTAAACCTATTTGTATTTTAATGAAAACAGAAATGGGTAAAGGCATTAGTTTTATGGAAGGAACGCATGAGTGGCATGGCATTGCACCTAACGATGCACAGCTTGCAGACGCGCTTTCTCAACTACCAGAAACCCTAGGTGATTACTAATTAGCGATGTTACAATAGACTGCTAACTCTTTAATGACAACAATTGCTGGCTTGCTTTTTTAGCAGGTATCCACGCGGCTAGTAGTGCAATAACTGCAATAGTAGCTACAACTAGTATATAGTCAGTAGCTATTAATTTTACAGGGTAGTAATCAATAATAAAACTACCCCCACCACCAAGTGTAATAATTTTAAATTTTAATTGTAGCAAACAAATAATGGTACCAAGTGCCGTTCCAATAAATGTACCTACACCAGCAAGCACAAGTCCTTCAGTTATAAATATTTTTTGAATAAGTGACGCACTTGATCCCATGGCTTTTAGCACCGCAATATCTTTTTGTTTTTCTAACACGAGCATGGTGAGTGCACCAATCATATTAAATGCAGCCACAATTAATATCAAACTTAAAATTCCATAAATCACCCACTTTTCCATTTGCATAACCGCGTACAAATTTTTATTTTGCTCGTAACGCGTTTCTACCACAAAATTTTTGCCGAGTGCTGCCTGTAGTTTTGCTTTAATTTTTTTGGGGCTACCATTTATTTTTATTTCTAGCCCAGTTACCTGATTGGGTGTCATCGAAAGCATGTACTGCAAAAAAGAGAGGTTGGTAAAAATAAACTTATTGTCAAATTCTTGTTGTACCGCAAATACGCCCTTGCCCGTTACATTAAAAGCAAACATGCCGTCTACGGCGTCAAAACCCGTGCCTTTATTGGGTGTATACAGTGTTAAAGGGAATCCACCTTTTGTAACATCGGCACCCACAGCGTTTTCGATACCCGCACCTATTACAATTCCTGGATTTTGTAAATCACCCAATGCATAATCTCCTCTAACAATATGCTTATTAATTTGATTGGTACGTATAAAAACAGAGTCTACTCCTTTTACCACCACAATGCTCTGATAATCGCCATTGGCAAGTAATGCTTTTTCTTCAATCACTTTACTTACTTCAGCAACACCCTCAATAGATTTTATGGTATAGTAGGTGCTATCACTTACATCCATTCTTTTGCCCTGTGCAGGAAGCACACGCATGTCTGCATAAAAATCAGTGTAGAGGCCCTTTACTAAATCTTCAAAGCCATTAAACACACTTAAAATAACAATGAGTGCAGCCGCACCAACAGCAATGGCCGTAACGCTTACCCATGCAATAATATTAATTGCACTTGTAGACTTTTTTGAAGTAAAATACCGCCAAGCAAATAAATATTGCACGAGACTTGATTAATTTGATTCTTGATCGTCGGCGTTAGGGTTTGTTGCACCTTCCTCAGATTGATTTGTAAGATCGGTTGGCTTTTTTTCGGCACTAATTTGCTTAAAAATCTCTTCCATCTTAAACACATAATCTAGGGTGTCATCGTGGTAGAAATGTAATACCGGGATACGTCTAAATTGATGCTTAACACGGTCCGCTAACTCCTTTTTGATCTCCCAGGCCCTAGACTCAATCACTTTCATCACTTCTTTAGCGTCTGGAACCTGAAATAAACTTAAGTAAATACGGGCCTCTAAAAGGTCTGGAGTCACTTTTACGGATGAGATGGAAACCATGCCACCAGCCATCATAGAAAGGTTTAACCTTCTAAAAATATCATTCATTTCTTCTTGAATAGCACCGGCTACCTGACGTTGACGTTTACCTTCCTCCATGTTCTTTGCGTTTAATTGACTGTAAAATTAGTTACTTTGCCTTGTTTTAACGATTTTATCATTTATGAAGCGTTTTTCACGAATTCTATTTTACCTCCGGACCCAAAAAAGGAATATTGCCCTTTACGTGGTATTCAACCTCTTGTCCATCCTTTTTTCGCTCGTTTCACTGGCTATGTTGGCGCCTTTTTTACAGCTTTTGTTTGGCACCGAAAAACTGATTACTGCCATGCCGGTAGCTTCAGATGCAGGTTTATCTGCGGGCACCATTTTAAATTACCTCAAATATTTTATTTCTAGAATTATTATTGAAGAAGGAACCGTATATGCACTAGGTGCTATTTGCGGTATTATTATAACAGCTATTTTCTTTAAAAATTTATTTACCTATTTGTCTTTTAGGGTACTCGCACCCATGCGCAATTATGTAATGACAACGCTTCGTTCCGATTTGTATAAGAAATTATTAGATCTTCCTATTGGCTACTTTACCGAACAGCGTAAAGGAGATATTATTAGTAGGATGAGTAACGATGCCAACGAAATTGAATGGAGTGTGATGAGTACCCTAGAAGGACTAATTAAAGATCCACTCAATATCCTTATCATATTAATTTTCTTGGTTTTCTTAAGTCCGGTATTGTCTTTGTTTTTACTGGTACTATTACCGGTAACTGGTTTTGTTATTGGACGCCTGAGTAGAAGTTTAAAAAAACAATCTACCAGTTCACAAGAAAAGCTGGGTACGCTATTATCTATATTAGATGAAACCCTTGGGGGACTAAGGGTTATCAAGGCTTTCAATGCCGAAAAAATATTATTACAAAAGTTTTTAGACAACAACAATGCGCTCAATCATATCCGCAATAAAATGAATTTTAGAAAAGATTTGGCATCACCGATGTCCGAATTTTTAGGCGTGATTGTACTCTCATGTATCTTATGGTTTGGCGGAAGACTTGTATTAAATAACCAGGCAGGACTCGGACCCGAAAGTTTTATCACCTACATTTTATTTTTTACGCAAATCATTAATCCGGCAAAATCTTTATCTAGTTCATTTTATAATGCACAAAGAGGTAGCGCCGCTATCGAAAGAATAGAAGAAATTTTAAAAGCCCCCGTTGCGATAGAAGACAAACCTAATGCAACAGTTTTAGAAAATTTTGAAAAGCGCATCGAGTTTAAAAATGTAAGTTTCTCTTACGATGATACCACCATTTTAAAAAACATCAACCTTGTTATTGAAAAAGGAAAAACGGTGGCATTAGTAGGCTCATCGGGCGCCGGCAAAAGTACCCTAGCAGATTTGATACCTAGGTTTCATGACGTAACAGAAGGTGAAGTTTTAATTGATGGTATCAACATCAAAGAATATAGTTTACAAAGTGTACGTGCAGCTATGGGTATTGTAACGCAGGAGCCTATTTTATTTAATGATAGCATCGCACAAAATATTGCCCTAGGGGTTCAAACGGCAAGCCCAGCAGCCATTACAGCCGCCGCTACGGTAGCCAACGCTGCTGCATTTATCAATAGCAAAGAGGATGGCTACGATGCTAATATTGGAGACAGGGGTAGTAAATTAAGTGGCGGTGAACGTCAGCGCATTACCATTGCAAGGGCCATTTTAAAAAACCCACCTATTTTAATTTTAGATGAAGCCACTTCATCTCTTGATACAGAAAGTGAGAGACTGGTGCAAGACGCCATCAATAAAATGATGCAAAACAGAACATCCATTGTTATTGCACACAGACTTTCGACTATCAGACACGCCGACGAAATTATTGTATTACAAAAAGGAGAAATTGCAGAACGGGGTACTCACGATGAACTACTTGCTAAAGGCGGGATGTACAAGCGCTTGATTGATATGCAAGAAGTAAAATAAGTTAGCACAAAAAAAAGGCCGCAAATTGCGGCCTTTTTTTATAGATCAAGATCTCTAAATTTATTGTTGATCAGGACTTGGTTTTACAAGACCTAATTTAGCTTCTAAACTAAGTGTAGCGTGTGGTACAGCGCGTAAACGAGCTTTGTCAATTAACTTACCAGTTACTCTACAAATACCATAGGTTTTGCTTTCAATACGCATGATTGATTTTTCGAGATGGTCGATGTAGGTAATTTGACGGCTAGCCATTTGAGATAACTGCTCTCTTTCCATACTTACACTTCCATCTTCCATAGTCATGTATCGTGCGTCATCATTATCACCACCCATTTCGTCTTTACGGGTAATTAAACCTTGTAAGTATACAAGCTCTTTTTTAGCAGCTTCTAATTTTTTATTGATGAGCTCACGAAACTCGTTAAGTTCTGCGTCGCTGTATTTAACAAGTGTTTGATTACTCTTCGTCACTATTTGCACTCTTTTTTCTAATGGTGTATATCCAGGACTGTAAGGCACGCTAGACTTTGTATTTGTCTTTGGCAACTTAACATCCTTAATAGGTTCTAATGGTTTTCTTACCGGCTTTTTAGGAGGTGCGGGCGGCAACTTTACTTCCGGCTTTTTAGGCATTGGAGGAAGTGGTGTTGGCTTCGCTTTTACCACAGGTGGAGGCGCTATTCTTGGAATTGGCTTACTAGGTAATACAACTTTCCCGCCCGGTCTTACTGGTGCTGTTTTAACAATCACTTTAGGAGGAGGGGGTTTAACTGCTTTAGCAGGCTTTGCCGCTTTTACAGGAGCAGGTGCTGCAGTTTTTACAGGAGCCGCTGGCTTAGCCGGGGCTACTGCTTTTGCAGGTGCTGCTTTTGCAGGTGCTGCTTTTTTTGCAGGCGACGGTGCTGGCTTGGCTGGTGCTACTTTTTTAGCAGGCGCTGGTGCTGGCTTAGCTGGTGCTGCTTTTGCTGGAGCTGCCTTTTTAACGGGCGTCGCCACTTTTTTTGCAGGTGCTGCTTTTTTAACGGGTGCTGCTACTTTTTTTGCGGGAGCAGATACTACTGATTTTGCAGGCGCTGCTTTTTTAGCGGGAGCTGCCTTTTTAACGGGCGCCGCCACTTTTTTTGCAGGTGCTGCAGGTTTTGCAGGTGCTGCTTTTTTTACAGGCGCTGCTACTTTTTTAGCAGGCGCTGCTTTTTTGGCCGGAGCCGCCTTTTTTGCGGGAGCTGCTACTTTTTTAGCAGGTGCTGCTTTTGGGGCTGGTTTCTTTGTAGCCATATGCTTGTTGTTATGCTTGTTTAGTTATTGAAACTTTTAGCAAATTGTCATTTACGTCGACTTCTGTTGCATTTTCAACATGGTCTACCCAATTGATGGAATCAGCTAAAATTTCGCGGCAAATATAGTCGTTATATTTAACAATTGACTCCTTAAGCCTGTCGCAATGCTCTAGGGTCACGAATATACGGTCTGTAAGAGCAAAACCGCTTTCTTTTCTAATATTTTGTACACGGTTTACAAACTCCCTGGCGTCACCTTCCTGCTGTAAATCAGGGGTAATGGTGATATCAAGGGCCACTGTTAGGCTGCCTTTACTGGCAACACTCCAACCCGGAATATCTTCTGCAGCGATGTCAACCTCGGTTAAGGCAATGCTAAGTTCTTCACCTTCAATAGATAAGAGAATTTCACCTGTTTTTTCGAGTGTAGCAATTTGAGCAGCGGTCATGGCGGTAATGGCCGCACCGGCCGCTTTCATTTTGGCCCCCATTTTGGTGCCAAGTGCCTTAAAGTTGGGTTTTATCTTTTTCTTAATTATTCCTTCTGTTTCGGTCAAATATTCAATTTCTTTAACATTTACCTCTGCAGTAATCAAATCCTGAATTAAACCTAGCTGCTCCTGCATGGCTGGATCTAATACCGGAATGAGTATTTTTTGAAGTGGCTGACGCACTTTAATATTCACTTTTTTACGAAGGCTTAACACAAGTGAGCAAACATCCTGCGCTAACTGCATTCTTTCCTCTAATGCGGCATCAATAAATGTTTCATTGGCCACCGGAAAATTAGCATGATGAATCGATGCTACCTGATGCTTACCTGTTACACTGTTGAGGTTACTAAAAATAGCATCACTAAAAAACGGAGCAATAGGCGCTGTTAATTGTATCACCGTTTCTAAACACTCATATAAAGTTTGATACGCACTAATTTTATCTTGCTCGTATTCGCCTTTCCAAAATCTTCTTCTACAAAGTCTTACATACCAGTTACTCAGTTGTTCATCTACAAAAGATTCGATGGCTCTTCCTGCAACAGTTGGTTCGTAATCATCCATTGCCGCTTTTACTTTTTTAACAAGCGAATGTAAACTTGATAAAATCCAACGATCAATTTCTGGACGCTGATCTAATGGCACTGGTGGTTCAGAAAAAGAAAAACCATCCACATTTGCATAGAGCACAAAAAATTGATAGGTGTTATAAAGTGTTCCAAAAAATTTGCGTTGCACTTCTTGAATACCTGCTACATCAAATTTTAAATTATCCCAAGGAGATGCATTGGTAACAAGGTACCAGCGAGTTGCGTCAGCACCATATTTTTCGATGGTTTCAAAAGGATTGACTACGTTACCAAGTCGCTTACTCATCTTGTTGCCGTTTTTATCTAGCACGAGTCCATTGCTCACAACCGTTTTATAGGCAACGCTATCAAATAACATAACGCCAATTGCGTGAAGGGTATAAAACCATCCACGCGTTTGATCCACACCTTCACAAATAAAATCGGCAGGGAATGCTTGACCTTTATCTACCAGGTCTTTATTTTCAAATGGATAATGCCACTGCGCATAAGGCATGGCACCACTATCAAACCAAACATCAATTAAATCCGAAACGCGGTGCATGGGTTTGCCAGAAGCACTTACCAAAACAATATCATCTACAAACGGCTTGTGCAAATCCAAAATGCCGCCGTGTAAATAATTTTGGTTAACGCTTCCGCCTAAAACTTCATTTGCTTTTTTAATGCCAGCATTTAACTCCTCTACAGAACCAATACAAATTTCTTCGGTTCCGTCTTCTGTACGCCATACTGGAAGTGGCGTTCCCCAATATCTACTTCTACTCAAATTCCAATCCACCATGTTTTCAAGCCAGTTGCCAAAACGACCTTCGCCGGTAGATTTAGGTTTCCAGTTGATGGTTTTATTGAGTTCCACCATGCGGTCTTTAACCGCTGTGGTTTTAATAAACCAAGCATCCAGTGGATAGTATAAAATAGGCTTGTCCGTTCTCCAACAATGCGGATAACTGTGTTCGTATTTTTCTACTTTAAAAGCACGGTTTTCTTTTTTGAGCTTTACGCAGATATCAACGTTAACGTCTACATAATTTGGATCGTCTTTGTAATTTTTTACATAGCGGTTACTAAATTCACCTACACCGTCAATAAATTTTCCTGTTCTATCTACGAGCGTTAAAATGCCAATATTATTTTTTTGTCCAACGCGGTAATCGTCTGCACCAAATGCAGGAGAGGTATGCACAATACCTGTACCATCCTCTGTTGTTACAAAATCACCAACTAAAATTTTAAATGGTTTTGCGCCAGGTGTAATTGCTTCAATGGCTTCCATGCTATTTGCATCAGATGGCATGAGCTGCTCGTACTGTGCGCCCTCAATATCAGCACCTTTACAATTTGCCACTATTTTCCATGGCAATATTTTTTGATCAGGGTTGTAATTTTCAAAATCTCCATTTTCTGCTTCCGGCTTAAAAAGCTTTGACAGCAATGCTTTTGCAAGCACTACATGCACCGGCGCATGCGTGTACGGGTTAAAGGTTTTAACCAAAACGTACTCAATATTTGGTCCAACGGTTAATCCTAAATTAGAAGGAAGCGTCCATGGCGTTGTGGTCCATGCTAAATAATACACTTCGTTATCACCGGCAGCTTCTAATAAAAAATTATTACGCACATCAGTAGCATCTGCTTTAAACATAGCAACAGCAGAAGTGTCTTTTACATCTTTGTATGTGCCTGGTTGATTTAATTCGTGTGAGCTAAGTCCTGTTCCGGCAGCAGGAGAATAAGGCTGAATACTTACACTCTCATACAAATAGCCTTTCTTATATAGTTCACTTAAAATCCACCAAAGTGTTTCGATATAATCATTTTCAAATGTGATATACGGGTCATTTAAATCTACCCAGTATCCCATTTTAGTAGTGATTTCATCCCACTTGTCTTTGTAACGAAGTACGGCTTCTCTACATTTTTTATTGTACTCTTCTACGGTAATTTTTTTACCAATATCTTCTTTTGTGATGCCTAATTCTTTTTCAACCCCAAGTTCTACTGGAAGTCCGTGCGTGTCCCATCCACCTTTTCTTTTCACTTGAAAACCTTGCATGGTTTTATATCTGCACACCATGTCCTTTAAGGTTCTAGAAATTACGTGGTGAATACCAGGCATTCCATTGGCGCTAGGCGGACCCTCATAAAATACAAAAGGAGTGTTACCTTCACGTAAACGCACACTTTGTTCAAACGCCTCTTCTTCTTTCCATTTAGCTAAAATTGACTGCTCGATGCTAGGCAGATTAAGGCCCTGGAATTCTGGATATTTTACACGCATACCTTTGTGGGTTAATCGGTTCTGTAATGCAATTACAGCCCTGTTTTTAAGGCTGCAAAGGTAATAAATATAAGCAAGGACTTACCTTTACCCTATGAAAATTGCCTTTTTTTCTACCCAGCCTTACGACACCGCATTTTTCGAGTCTGCAAATCAAGCATTTGGGCACGAATTGGTATTTTTCACCCAGGCGCTAGACCCTGCCACAGTGAGCCTGGCAGAGGGCGCCCAGGCAGTTTGCTTGTTTGTGAATGATCAGGCCTCAGTAACCGTTATTCAAGCCCTAAAGGCCCTTGGCGTGCAAACCATCGCCCTTAGATGCGCTGGGTTTAACAACATAGATATAGAAGCTGCAAAAATGGCCGGCATCAAAGTATGCCGCGTAGGTGCATATTCGCCAGAGTCGGTGGCTGAGCATGCGGTTGCACTTTTATTAACCCTCACTAGAAAAACGCACAAAGCGTATAACCGCGTTAGGGAGCAAAATTTTGCCTTGTCCGGACTATTAGGTTTTAATGTACACGGAAAAAAAGTAGGTGTTATAGGCACCGGAAATATTGGACAAGCATTTTGCAAAATCATGCTTGGTTTTGGATGTGAAGTAATAGCTTTTGATTTGATAGCCAATAAAGAAATGGAAACGCTTGGTGTGCAGTACGCGCCACTTATTGAGGTGTTAGCATCAGATATTATTTCGTTACACTGCCCACTCAATGAACAAACTAAACATATTATAAATGCAGAAACACTGGGCTACTGCAAAAAAGGAGTAACCATCATTAATACCGGTAGAGGTGGACTACTAGACACAAAAGCAGTGATTGATGCCTTAAAAAATGGAACGATTGGTGCACTTGGATTAGACGTGTACGAACAAGAAGAAAAATTATTTTTCAAAGACTTGTCAAGCACCATCATTTTGGATGATACCATACAGCGCTTAATGAGTTTTTCTAACGTACTCATTACTGGTCATCAAGGATTTTTTACCCATGAAGCCCTAGAAAAAATTGCAGTAACAACACTGGATAATATTACAAAACTTGATCAAGAATTGACCCTAGCTCCCGGCAACACTGTTGTCTGAACTAGTGTTTGTACTATCTACTGAACCGCTTTCTGGTAAAGGGTTTGCAAAAAATTTATTTTGAAAAATTAGGAGTATAAATACGCCTAAAGAAATAGATGCGTCAGCTACATTAAAGACAGGTCTAAAAAATTCGAAACTTTCACCACCCCATACCGGAAACCATGACGGAAAATGTCCGTCCGTAATAATTGGAAAATAAAACATATCTACAACTCTTCCGTGAAACAAAGAAGCATAGCCGCCTGCAGCCGGAAATAAATGCGCTACATTTTGCGCAAAATAATCGCTTTGCTCAAAAATTAATCCGTAAAATAAACTGTCAATCAAATTGCCAAGTGCGCCTGCATAAATCATAGCTGCACAAATAATAAAACCTTTGTGCATCCCTTTGCGCAAAAAATCACGAAGTAAAAAACTGCCCCAAATAACAGCCCCTAGTCTAAATAAAGTGAGTGCTACTTTTCCAAAATCGCCACCAAATTTCCATCCCCAAGCCATGCCTTCATTTTCCACAAAATGAAGTCTAAACCATGTGCCTAATACGAGATGCTCCTCACCAATATAATAATTGAGCTTGATATAAAATTTAAGCGCCTGGTCAATAAATAAAATGGCAATAATAATTCCAATAAGATGTTTTGCTTTCAAGTGTGTCGCTTTTTAATAAATTGGGTCAAAGATAAGATTTACTCTTCTATGTAAATCCTTTTTACGCGTGCATTAATGCCACTCATCATTTCATACATATTAATGCCTGACCATGTTGCAAGGGTTTCTATAGCAATATGTTCGCCAAAAATTTCTACTTCATCCTGTAACGAAATATCTTTCACATCCGTTACATCAATCATTGTCATATCCATACACACAAGCCCTACTACTGGACATAAAACGCCGTTTATATACATTTTACCGACTCCACTGCTAAAGCGTCTATCATAGCCATCGGCATAGCCAATACGCACTGTTGCAATACGGGTGTCTTTTTTCATGATGGCAGCCCGCTCATAACCAACAGAAGCGCCAGCAGGCACATGTCTAATTTGAGCAATGGTGGTTTTTAAAGTGGCCACTTTTCTAATGTCAATTCCTGCTGTAGCACTCGTGCCATAAAGCCCAATACCTACACGCACCATATCTAGCCTAGACGCCGGATGCCTTTGTACGGCATGCGAATTTGCAATATGCCTAATAAATGAATACCCAATATTTTCTTTTAGTGTGTTGCAAACCTTTTCAAATACAACTATTTGCTCTGTTGTAAATAGGTCATGAGCTGGGGCATCACTCGCCACCAAATGACTCATTACAGATTTTACAATCATGCGCTGATCTGCAACTAATTTTTGAGCCAGCAACGTAGCCTCCGAGGGTTCAAAACCCAAACGGTTCATGCCCGTATTTATTTTTACATGAATACCATATGACTCAAGGCCCTGAACATTTAAAAAAGACGCAAAGGCGTTGTAAATTTCAAAGGAATAAATTTCAGGTTCTAAACCATAGGCAACCATTGCTTCAAAACCTGCCTCGTCAGGACTCATCACCATAATAGGTAAATGAATGCCAGCCCTACGGAGTTCTATGCCTTCATCTACATAGGCGACGGCTAAATAATCTGTTTTAACGGCAGCAAGGGTTCTGGCAACTTCTGCACTTCCGTTACCGTATGAAAATGCTTTTACAACTGCCATTAATTTGGTAGTTGACCCAATAGCATTTTGTATCTGCTTTACATTATGCGCAAGTGCGGTTAAATTTATTTCGAGTACGGTCTCGTGCATTTTTTGTTCCAACCAATTTGCAATACGCTCAAATTCAAAAACACGAGCACCTTTTAATAAAATAATTTCGTTGGAAAAATCTTTAGGTCGAAACTGTTGCAAAAAAGAACTGGTGCTATCAAAAAAATAAAACTCCGTTCCTGGCACCAAAAATTCTATTTCAATAACAGATTGTTGCTTTTTTATTTGAGGTCCAATTCCAATAAAACGCTTAAGCCCCAGGGCTGCAGCGTGCTTGGCTACTTTACTATAAATATCCCTGTTAGACTCCCCTGTTTCTGCAAAATCAGATATAATAATACTAGATTCTTTTCCGGCAGCCTGTGCTTGCAAATAAAATCCTGCGGCAACAAAAGAATCAAAATCTAAATTATAACTATCATTAATAAATGTGCAGCCATTTATGCCTTTCTTTAATTGCATGCGCATATCAACAGCAGTAAGCTGCCTAATACCTTCTGTAATATAAGAGAAGCCTTTACCAAGTGAAAGTAGCGTTAGCATGCAAAGCACCGCGTTATCGATAGAAGCTTTGTCGGTAAATGGAATGTTTATAGTGTGGTTTTGACTATTATAGCTAACAGTCATTTCGGTAAAACTCCCTTTATTGATTTCACTTGTAACAACAAGGGTTGCAGGTACTGATCTACTCCAAGAATAAAATGTTACGGGACGTTTAAAAACAGACGCGTCCCCTTCTAAGTTGTAGCCCTGTATTTGATCTTTGCCATAAACAAGGGTGTCAACCGTTTCAAATAACTGCAGCTTCTCCTTTATTTTTTCGGGCATACTATTAAAACCTTCTGCATGTGCTGGACCCATATGTGTTAACACACCCATCGTAGGTTTAATGATGGAGGCCAACTGCTGCATCTCGCCAGTGGTTGAAATGCCTGCTTCAAAAATGGCCAAATCATATGAACTATCCATTTTCCAAACACTAAGTGGAACACCAACTTGAGAATTAAAACTCCGTGGGCTTCTTACAATATTAAAACTTGGGTGAAGGAGCTGATACAACCACTCCTTTACGGTGGTTTTACCATTGCTACCCGTAATCCCGATAACAGGCATATCAAATTTACTTCGGTGGTAGGCTGCTATTTTTTGTAGGGCTGCTAAACAATTAGGCACTTCAAAAAAAATAGCGCCGGTGCAATAGGCCTTTAAATTAGAGAGATCAATGCTCCTGTTCACCACAAAAAAGCGTACCCCCTGATCATACAAACTTTCTATAAAATCATGTCCGTCTCTGCGCGGACCAGGTAATGCAAAAAACAATGTTTGTTCTGCAAATACAAGTCGTCTACTATCGGTCAAGAGTTGCTCCACCACTATATTACTTGTCCAAGTAGGCGTCAGTTCTAGTATGGTTGCAATATCATTTGCCGTGTATTTCATATCGGTAAATTAAGACAATGATCCGTCCACAACATCTTTAGGCGTACCCTTTTTGGTATTAAAAATAGAATACACAATCGATCCTCCTATGCAAAAAACAATAAATAGTAAGGAAACGACAACCTGAGCATTTTTGCTAAACACCTGATTGAGATAATGCTCGCCTAGCATTTTTACTCCAATAAATACAAGCACAATAGCAATGCCTTGTTGCAAATAATCAAATTTTGAAACGGCCCCTCTTAGTAAAAAAAACAAAGAGCGAAGCCCTAGTACCGCAAAAATATTGGACGTATAAATAACGAGCTTATCGGTAGAAATACCCATTACCGCAGGTATCGAATCCAGTGCAAACACGAGGTCAATTACGGCAAGTAATACCACAACAACAAACAAAGAAGTGTACTGTGGTTTTCCATTTTCTCTAATTACATACTTTCCGTTACCGTCGGTTCCTGAAAGCGGCAGGTATTTTTTTAAAAACCGGTATACCGCCGTATCGTGTGGGTCAAATTCTTCAGACTCATTGGAGGTAAACATTTTAAATCCAGTATAAAGCAAGAAAACCCCAAAAATATATAGTAACCAGTGGAACTGTTCTACAAGCGCCACCCCCACGGTTATAAAGATTACCCTAAATACAATGGCCATCATAATACCCACTAGTAAAACACGAGGATAAAATTTTTCATTTACTTTAAAGGCGTTGAATATTAATATAAATACAAAAATATTATCGACACTAAGGCTCCACTCCATCAAATAAGCACTTAAGTATTCGAGTCCTGTTTTTTGACCTTCTTCGATCCAAACAAAAACAAAAAATCCAATGGCAAGTGCTACCCAAAATAAGGTTTGCAATAATGCCTGCTTAATGGTAATGGTTTTATTTTTTTTACTGAGTAGTCCAAGGTCTAGTATAAGCGCAAGCACCAATACAATAGCAAAAATGAAATAAACTAACTGATGTGATGCGGTCATAAATATTTGTTATAAGTATTTTTTCTTGCGCCAGAATGCTACAAGAATTCCAATCAATAGTAATATTAAAATAGGTCCAGCAGTAGTTACTAGTTGCCAAAATGTTTTTTGGTCTGCTACTTTTTGTTTGTCTAGTAACCTAAGTACCACTACTTTATTTCTAGACTCAAAAAGTCCATTGTCATTTACCAAGTAGTCAATGGCATTGAGTAAAAATGTTTTGTTGGCAAACTGAAAGGCTTCAAATGGAAGTTCACCCATAGGAAGTGGACCCGTAGTTTTAGTAACCGCATTTGTTACAATATCCGCGTCAGATACCACAATTTGCTTTGTTTCTTTAATGCCTTTTTTTAAAAATGGAAGGCCGGTAAATTGGCGAACCGAATCTATTACTGTAGCTCCAATACTATTGGCAAATAGAGAAGAAAACTTTCCTTCCAGTAACACCGCTACCGGTATATGACTTTTTGTGAACGTATATAAATCCGCTTCCGACTGCACACTATTTAAAGACACCATAGCCGGCGAAGCAATGCTTCTAGAACTGGTATCTGTAGCGAGTAAAATGGTTTTTTTAATGCCTGGCGCCTTAACCGTATCAATACTAGATGGAAAAATAGGAAGTACCCTATCCATATTTTTTGTGATCGGATTGTCGGACGGTGTTGTTAAAAAAGGATAATACGGCCAAGGAATGCGCTGCATGGTTGGTGAGCCGTCTGGATTTTTACCAACCACAATAGGAAGTTTAGCACAGTTTAAATCCTGCACTAAATCACCATTAATACGAACCCCATATTTAAATAAAAGCGGATCAATATTTAATCCCCTATCATAAGCGGTATAACCAGCCTGTATGCGCATTAAACTATCCAGCTCGGCGTGTAGTTTATCAACAAACCAAATTACTTTTCCGCCATTTAAAATGTACTGATCAATTTTTAATTGATCTTCCTCTGTAAAAGGAGCAGTAGGTTTAACAATTAATAGCAGGTCAATATCTGACGCGTTTGGATACCCAGATTTTAAATCAAAAATACCAAGGTTATAATCGTTTCTTAATGTTTCTGCTAAATCACTCACCGTTAAATCGGTGGGCTGCCCGTTGCCTACTAAATAAGCAACTGTAGGATAATTTATTTTGGTTACTTTATCAATTGCCGCAGCAAACTTATATTCTAGTAATGCTTCTGCTGCATTGCGCGTAGCTTCCTTGTCTTCTTTAGGTTCTACTGCTTCTATCACATTATAATTCGCAAATATTTTTTTGCTGCTTCTTAAATCAACGGCAATAGGTTTTCTATTACCATACCTTACAAGTGCCGACGGAACAATAAGTTGAGAAGTAGATTTTTCAATTCCTTCCGAAATCGCTGTTCTTTCAAAAACAACACCTAGCGCAGCAAGGCTATCAAAATATTTCACTTTCGCTTCTTCATCCACCATATTACTTCCAGGCTCAACAAATGAAACCTGAATAGGACCCGCAGCATACGCGGCAAATGTTTCTAAAATTTCGGCAGTAGCGATATTTAATTTTTTATAATCGGCAGGTAAGTTGCCCGATAAAAAAACTTCGATGGTAATGGCACTATCCAGCTTTTTATCCAATAGTTTTTTTGTTGCAGCACTTAAGCTGTAACGCTTTTCGGCGGTGAGATCTAGGCTGCCATGCAACCACGCATTAGACGCATAAATGATAGCAACCAGTAAGCACCCTACAATAATATTTGAATATTTTTGAAACATATTTTATAGGTGCAATTAGCGCTTAATGATATTTTGCTTGGTAATATGTAAGGAGACAGCTATGAGTGCAAAAAAATAAATGAGGTCATCTAGTCGTATCACACCCCTACTAATACTTTTGTAATGAAATTTAATACCGAGCACCTCGGTGTAATAGGCAAGTTTACCTTCAAAAAAAGAAAGTTTACTCACGGCTTCAAAACCCGCAAATAATAAATAACAAGTAAAGGCAGCGCCAATAAAAGCAACCACGGTATTATTTGTGAAACTACTTACGCAAATTCCAACCGCAACAAATACAGCAGCCAATAAAAAAAGCCCCAAGTAAGACCCAGCAGTAGCGCCCATATCTATGCCGCCAACTGCAGAGAGCGATTCTACTGCAACACCATAAAGTAACGTTGGTACAAGTAAACAAAGTACAACAAGGAGTGCGCCTATATACTTCCCCCAAACCAAAACAGCTGGACGAATGGGTAATGTTTTTAGTAATTCAAAAGTCCCCGACTTGTACTCTTCAGAAAAACTGCGCATGGTAATGGTAGGTACCATAAAAATGAGTAACCAAGGTGCGATATTAAAAAAACCAGCAAGGGTTGCATAACCCATTTCTAAAATGCTAGTATCCGGAAAAACAAATAAAAGGAGACCCGTAAGTAGTAAAAAAATGCAGAGGGCAATATAGCCTGTAAGGCTTGTAAAAAACTGCTTCCACTCTTTGAGGCTAATATTAAGCATGGCCCAAAACTACTTGTTCTTAGGCAATCTTAAAAAGTAAAAAGTTAAATTATACAGAAAAGCTTTCCCCACAGCCACAACTGCGGCTTGCATTGGGGTTATTGAAATAAAAACCTTTACCGTTCAGGCCATCAGAGAAATCAAGTTCGGTGTTAACCAGGTATAAAAAGCTTTTAAGATCGGTAACTACTTTAACCCCATTGTCTTCAAAAACCTGATCCATGGGTTTAATTTCGTTGTCAAAATCTAGCTTATAACTAAGACCAGAGCATCCACCCCCAACAACACCTACACGCAAAAAATAACTGCTATCCCCGGTAACGCCAGCATCCTCCATAAGTTGTAAAACTTTGGATTTAGCCTTTTCGCTAACATAGATTGTATTTTCGGTAGCTACCATTTGGAAATGAATGCTCGGTTAAATAATATTAGTGAACGCCTTTTTCTTCAAACTGTAATGCTTCTAAACCGTTTTTAGTGCGGTAGTCGTTGATAGCCGCTTTGATAGCGTCTTCAGCTAATACAGAACAGTGAATTTTTACTGGCGGTAAATTTAGTTCTTCTACTAAATCCATGTTGTCAATAGCAACAGCTTGATCTACTGTTTTACCTTTTAACCACTCGGTTGCAAGTGATGAAGAAGCAATAGCAGAGCCACATCCAAAGGTTTTGAATTTAGCGTCTGTGATAACACCAGAAGCGTCGTCTACTTCAATTTGAAGTCTCATAACGTCGCCACATTCTGGAGCACCTACTAAACCAGTGCCTACATTCTTTTTTGCTTTATCTAGAGTTCCTACGTTTTTAGGATTGCTATAATGATCGATAACTTTTTCTGAGTATGCCATATTTTTATTTTGAAAGGGTAAAAATAATAATTTTTAATATTAATGGTGCGCCCATTCGATAGAATCTAAATCAATACCTTCTTTAAACATTTCCCAAAGTGGGCTCATTTCACGAAGTTTTAAAACCGTATCAGTAACCGCTTTAATAGTGTACTCAATTTGCTCATCGGTTGTAAATCTTCCAAGTCCAAAACGGAGTGAACTATGTGCTAAATCATCCCCTAAGCCTAATGCTTTTAATACGTAGCTAGGCTCTAGTGATGCAGAAGTACAAGCAGAACCTGAAGAAAGTGCGATGGTTTTATTAAAGCCCATCATTAAACCTTCTCCTTCTACATATTTGAAAGAAATATTTGCAACATGTGGTAAACGGTGCTCGGTGCTACCATTTACATAAGACTCGTCTATTTGTGTTAAAGCCGCTTCTAGCTTATCTCTTAGCTTGCTTAAACGCTCAGCGTCGGCTGCCATTTCTAGTCTAGCAAGTTCACATGCTTTACCAAATCCAACAATACCAGGAACGTTTAAAGTACCACTACGCATACCTCTTTCGTGTCCGCCACCGTCCATTTGGGCAGTAACTTTAACACGTGGGTTTTTACGACGTACATAAAGTGCACCAATCCCTTTAGGACCATACATTTTATGCGCTGTAAATGCCATAATATCAATACCGTCTGCATTTACGTCTACTGGAATTTTACCAACAGCCTGTACTGCATCAGAGAAAAATAATACACCATGCTTTTTAGCAATCGCGCTAATTTCTTTAACAGGTTGCACTACACCAATTTCGTTGTTGGCGTACATGATCGCAATTAAAATAGTGGTTGGCTTAATAGCAGCCTCAAGAGCTGTTAAATCAATCAAACCATTGGCAGCCACTGGAAGGTAAGTTACCTCACCACCTAAGTGCTCAATATGTTTACAGGTATCTAATACCGCTTTGTGCTCGGTAGTGCAAGTAATGATATGGTTGCCTTTGCTAGCATACATTTCATACACACCCTTGATACCAAGGTTATCACCTTCTGTAGCGCCCGACGTAAAGATGATTTCTTTAGGGTCGGCACCAATAAGTTTAGCGACTTGCTCACGAGCATAATCCACCGCTTCTTCAGCTTCCCATCCAAAAGGGTGGTTACGGCTTGCGGCATTACCAAAATGCTCGGTAAAATAAGGAATCATAGCCTCTAAAACCCTTGGATCCATTGGGGTTGTGGCATTATTATCTAGGTAAATAGGTAACTTCAACATAATATTCTGAAATTTGCTTGACTTATAAACACGAAAGTACTGCAATAGGTTTATAATTGCGGGCTAAAAGGGGCGCAAAACCTCATTTTTTCTCAATTCGTAAAGTAAAAACGGGTCTGTTATGAAAAAAATCGAACATATAGGCATCGCGGTCAAAAATTTTGAAGTTTCGGTGCCATTATACGAGAAAATGTTAAACACGACCTGCTACAAACAGGAGTTGGTGGCCTCCGAAAAGGTAAATACCGCTTTTTTTAAAGTGGGCGAAAGTAAAATTGAACTTTTGTGCTCAACAGATCCTGAAGGGGTGATTGCTAGGTATATTGATAAAAAGGGGGAAGGCATTCATCATATCGCTTATGAAGTAGAAGATATTTACGCCGAAATGGCCCGCATGCAAACCGAGGGCTTTACCCTACTCCAAGATGCCCCCAAAAGAGGGGCCGACAATAAGTGGGTTTGTTTTTTACACCCAAAAGATACGGGTGGGGTGCTTGTAGAACTATGCCAAGAAATTATTGAAGCGAAATAAAACGGATGCGCTAAAATTACAGCGCTAATTTTTCTACGGCTACTTGCGCAGCTACTTGGCTCGCGTCTTTTTTGTTGTAGCCCTTTCCAAGTGCAATCACTTCGCCGTCGATGGTAACATGAATGGTAAAAAGCCTGCGTGTGCCTTCCATTTTTTCCTCTACGAGTAAAAAGTCTAATACCTTTCCATTTTTACTAGCCCAGCCAATTAATTTATTTTTCAAATTAATATCGATCTGTTCTAAATCGTCTACAAACATATGTGGTATCACAATTTGTTTGAGTACCCACGACTGCGTTTTAATATATCCTTGATCTAGGTAAACCGCTCCCACCAAGGCTTCTAACGTGTTACCAAAAATTTGACTTCCTTTTAAAGCGTTGTCAAATTTATTATACATCGTTAATTTTCGAAGACCCATTTTTAATGCAACATCATTGAGCTGCTGCCTGTTCACCATCTTACTGCGCATCTCAGTTAAAAAACCTTCGCCTTTGTATGGATATCTTTTAAACAAATAATCTGCCACTACAGCACTTAATACAGCATCCCCTAAATATTCTAAACGCTCATTGTTTGCCTCCGCAGTTTCTTTTACAGAACGGTGACTTAGTGCAGTAGAATATAAGAGTAATTTACCTGGTTTAAAACCAAGCACGTTTCTTAATTGCTGATCAAAACTATTTGATGATGAGGAAGAAAAAAGTTGCTTAAAAAACTGCACAACTTAAGCTATAAATTTTTTGACAATCACACAAGCATTGTGTCCGCCAAATCCAAACGTATTACTCAATGCAGCATTCACTACTCTTTTTTGAGGAGTGTTGAAGGTGAAATTAAGTCTTGGATCTAGGGTTGGATCGTCTGTAAAATGGTTGATGGTAGGCGGTACAATATCATGAATAACAGCCTGAATACAAGCGATGGTTTCAATAACACCGGCAGCACCTAGGCAGTGACCAGTCATTGATTTTGTAGCAGAAATATTGAGGTTGTAAGCGTGCTCGCCAAATACACCAGTAATGGCTTTTGTTTCGGCGCCATCACCAAGCGGCGTAGAAGTACCATGCGTATTGATATAATCAATTTCTTCTGGCTTCATACCTGCATCATTTAATGCAGCGCGCATCACGTTTAATGCACCAAGTCCTTCTGGGTGAGGGGCTGTTAAGTGATATGCATCGGCAGTAGCACCACCACCCGCAATTTCACAATATATTTTTGCACCACGTTTTATAGCGTGGTCATAATCTTCTAAAATAAGGGCACCTGCAGCTTCTCCCATTACAAATCCATCTCTGTCTTTGTCGTAAGGGCGGCTAGCAGTTGCTGGGTCATCGTTGCGCTCACTCATGGCTTTCATGGCGTTAAATCCACCAATACCTGCTTCACCAATTACGGCTTCGGCACCACCGGCAACAACGATATCTGCTTTTCCTAGTCTGATGGTATCCACTGCGCAAACAATACCATTGGTACTAGATGCACAAGCACTTACCACTGCATAGTTAGGACCCCTAAATCCATGACGCATGGAAATTTGTCCGGCAGCTATATCCAATATCATCTTTGGTATGAAAAAAGGATTGAAACGAGGTGTTCCATCCCCTGCAGCAAAGTTTAATACTTCTTCCTGAAAAGTTACAAGACCACCAATGCCACTTGCAAAAATGACACCAACACGGTCTGGATCTACGTTATCTTTTGAAATACCTGCATCTGCAACAGCTTGATCGCTGGCAACAAGGGCAATTTGTGCAAAACGGTCTAATTTTCTAGCTTCTTTACGATCCATGAATTCTGTTGGATCAAAGCCCTTAATCTCACACGCAAAACGTGTTTTAAATTTAGAAGCGTCAAAAAGAGTAATAGGTGCTGCCCCTGAAACGCCCGCTAATAAACTCTGCCAATAATCATTTAGATTATTTCCAATAGGTGTTAGCGTACCAATTCCTGTAACAACGACTCTTTTAAGTGCCATAACTTAAACCTGATTAAGTGATAATCCGCCTTTCAAAGCTTGTGACTTTAGAAAGGCGGATTAAAAAAATTATTCCTAAATAGAATGCTTATTTAGCGTGCTCTTCCAAGTAGGCAACAGCTTGGCCAACTGTAGTAATGGTTTCAGCCTGCTCGTCTGGAATAGAAATGTTGAATTCTTTTTCGAATTCCATAATTAACTCAACGGTATCGAGTGAATCTGCACCGAGGTCATTGGTAAAAGAAGCTTCATTTGTAACTTCTGCTTCGTCTACGCCTAATTTGTCAACGATGATTTTCTTAACTCTTGTTGCGATGTCTGACATTGTAAAAAGTTTTGTTTACGGCGCAAAAATATACTTTTTGTTAAATAACCAATCTTTTCGGACATTTTTGTTTCCACAGACACAGTGTTCAATTATGCACAAAAGCAGCTGTAGCGCCTAAAATCATGAAAATCATGCCTATATTGTAGTTAAAGCGCCGCTTATGTCATTAAAAATAATTGAATTTGGCTCCCCTTCTTACCAGAAAATGGTGGATCTAAGGTTCCAAATACTGCGTAATCCACTTGGCCTAACCTTTAATCAAGCCGATTTAGACAAAGAAAAAGACGATATTTTAATAGGCTTTTTTGAAGATGAGGATTTAGAAGGCTGTTGCATTTTAACCCCAGACAGTAAAACTGCCATCCGTTTGCGTCAAATGGCGG
Organism: Sediminibacterium ginsengisoli; assembly: GCA_945873615.1. Taxonomy (GTDB): domain Bacteria; phylum Bacteroidota; class Bacteroidia; order Chitinophagales; family Chitinophagaceae; genus Sediminibacterium; species Sediminibacterium ginsengisoli_E. Next base: position 67,400 of record CAMCDT010000002.1, read on the forward strand.
TTGTAGATGGCCTACAAGGCAAAGGAATTGGTAAGGTGATCATGAATTTTGCCGAAAACGTGGCGCGCGACAGGGGCTACAAAATGCTACACATGCATGCACGCAAAACAGCGATTGGCTTTTACCAAAAATTAGGGTATCAAATTGTAGGTGAAGAATTTGAAGAAGTAACCATTCCGCATTACGAGATGCAAAAGACCTTATAAGGTTTAGGCTTCAATTTTTTTGTTGAGCAGTCCCCTAAGTTCGTGACGCATGTCATCGAGCATTCCTTCTTTGGGAACAATAAAAAAAGATTTGGCATCAAAATACAAATGAAAAAAATGGGGGCTCTCAAAAAATTTAGAAAACTTATCCCAATTCCAGTGCACCGACCCCCTATCATTTGATAATGTCACCTCTTGATCCGTAAAATCAATCGTGAATTGATCTTTAAAAGTTGCCGATTTTTTATAAATCGTATGCGGCATGATGTACCAAAAAGTAACCATCATAACAAGCCACAATACCGAACCCAATAAAAAAGGTTCTGGCCTAATTTTTTTTGAATAAAATAGTGCTGCAGAAACAATCGCAAACACATTGATGAGTATTACTAAAATTTTTACGGCCCTGTCTTGTACGAAATGATAACGTACACCCTGAATCACTTTATTTTTATCGTAACTAAATGAATGCTGCATATTTGAGATAGATTAGGTCAAAAGTAACTAATTTTAATTATGTCAGACACCACGCTACATAAAATTGCCGCCGCAGTAGGGCTTAGTATTTCAACGGTATCCAGAGCCCTTAAAGGACATCCGGATATTTCGGTACAAACTAGAAAAAAAGTTTTATCAGCCGCTGCAGCACTCAACTATTCCCCCAATCCAAATACGGTATACAATGCCATTAGAAGCAGTCATTTTATAGCGCTCTTTATTCCGGTTACGCCTTCAAAATATTTTCAAGATTTTTTAAACGCGGCCAATCAGTTGGCAGAAAACGCAGACTATAGCTTACTGGTTTTGCCACTTACAAATAATACGGTTAGCACAACCGCACAAATAAAATTTTGTAAACAAAATAAAGTACACGGCATTATCATTTGCCAAGATCCTTTACAGCCTAGTAACCCAAAATTTAAAAAGATAAAGGAACTAGGCGTACCCATTGTTATTGTGGGCGGTAATGTTCCAAGTACTGGGGTGCACCATTTTAAAGAAGACATGGAAGCAGTGGCAAGTCTTGTGGCACAAAAAATAATTGAAAAAAATAAGCGGCATATTCTCGCCATTTTTGACGCTTCTCCTTCACAAAGAACAGAACTTATTTTAAACGCATTTATAGATACAGTGTCGACGCACGAAAATAATATTAGTGTGGAGTATGCTGGAAATACCTCAGAGGCTTATACCCTATGCAAACAAGCGGTACAGCAAAAAAAATACGACGCTATTTTTTGCATGAATGATGCACTGCTATTGGGCGCCTGGCAGGCTTTGCAAGCAACTGAGCCAACAGTAGATGTATTTGGAATGAGTGAAACGGATTTGCCTAGCATATTACCTCCTACTATATCTTACGCACATTACAGTGGCACACAAGTAGCAAAAGAAACCTTACAATTATTACTTGCTGTGATGCGCACAAAAACCCCTGCTTCGGAAAAATCAATCACCATTTCTTGGGAACAAAGCAAAACCTAATATTAATTAAGCACTTGCATTTTTAAGCTTCTAAAAAAAACTTCGTTGCCATGGTCTTGAAGTAGCAAACGGCCTTTAGGTGCCATGCCAAAACTAGGCCAGTTGGCATATTTACTTTTTGCGACTAACGCATAAAAATATTGTTCCCCTCTTTTGTATTCGAGCATTTTCCATCCGTTTAAATAATGTGATACCGTTCCATCTTTTGCTACTTTAATCATCCCTCTATTCCACTCGCCAATTTTGCGGCGCGCACGATTTTCTTTAACGGAAGGGATTAAGTCATAGAGTGAGCCAAGGGTTCTATTACCAATAGATCCTAATTTAGCATCTGGATGAAGGGCATCATCCAGTATCTGATATTCTAAACCAATGGCCGAACCAGCATTGTTTTCTTTTTCTGTAACAAAATATTTTATGCCGCTATTAGCGCCTGCTGTTATTTTAAAATCGAATTGAAAAATAAAGGCATCGTACTCATTTTCAGAAACAATATCGCCACCATTGGTAGACTCTGCGCCATCCGATGGCTGCACTGTTAAAACGCCATCACTTACTTTCCAACCTTTTTCTGGGAAACCTGCTTTGTAAGCGCCTCTCCAACCGTTTGTGGTTTTGCCATCAAAAAGTAAATGCACCCCTTGCATTTTTTCTTGCTCAGACACATGATTGGGCATTAGGTTTACTACAAATGTGGAATCAAGTGGTGTAGGTTGCAAATTGGCTGTTTGAATATTGATATTTCTCCATCTAATTTTTTTACCTGCTTCTTCTGCTTTACCAATCGAATGCACTTGCAGCGCAATAAATCCGGAAGATGTTAGATCATCCACTAAACTTGCTACCGGTTTTCCATTTAAAAAAGTACGGATACTATTGCCAATACATTCGATGCGGCACTTGTTCCATACCTGAAATTTAAAAAGTGTTTTTGCGGGCTCGTTATAGGAAACTGGATACAACCAATCGCGTCTACTCTCATCATAAATACCTGCCGTCCAGGCCCTAGGCGACGGGTCAATTTCAAACTGGTATCCATGAACCCTGCCATTTAAATATTCGGGCTTGCTTTCACTTCTAAACTGGATACCTGAATTCATCATATCGTCTAATTTGAATTCTAGTTCCAATATGAAATCGCCATAGTTTTTTTCGGTAACTAAAAATGAATTAGGCTCTCCCAAAACCGTTGCACCTACAATTTCATTATTGATCACTTCATACTTTGCCTTACCATTTAATTGTTTCCAACCAGTTAGGTCTTTACCGTTAAAAAGCGGGGTCCAATTCCCTCCTTTTTTAGTTTGCGCCATGGTTGATGCCCCTAAAAAAGCACATAAAACAGTTGTAAGGATTGCAGATTTAAGTATTTGCATAACAAGGGTTTATCGTAACATATTAGAATGTACTTGCTAATTTATGGCTTTAGACCGAAGACATCTAAAAAATTTGCGGTAAATACATGGGCTAAATCAGGGTCAAAAATGGGGCTTCATGCTCAAAAGTGCTAGCTTGTTATGATATGCTTTTGAAGGTTTCAAAATGTAGGTTACTCATAGTAGACGACGACGAAGTAAATAGGGCTTTACTTCACTTTTTGCTGCAATCCTTTGATTGTATCACTGCAGACGCCATCAATGGAGCGGAAGCAATGAGGCAATTAAACCTGGGCAAAAATATTCCTACCATTATGTTACTTGATCTCAATATGCCAATTATGGATGGATACGAAGTAATTAAGGCCATCAAAAATAACAAAGAGGCGTATCCACTTACCCGCATTATTGTAATTAGTGCTACTAGTTACCAAAATTTTATAAAAAAAGAAGACCCTTGTCATATTAGCGGGTATATCCAAAAGCCCATCAATAAAGCAAAGCTATTAGAACTGTTAACGGAAGCTGCAAGTGAAGTAACACAGCTACAACAATTAAAATTCAAATAAAGATGGGGGACTCTATGGATTTGATACATGCACTACAAAAGGAAAACGAATTTTATAAGCAGCTGCTTTTTAATATACCCGCCGATATTGCCATTTTTGATACCGACCATACTTATTTATATGTAAATAAGCTTGCCCTCTCCGCTAGTGATTCTAGAAGTTGGATTATTGGCAAAAATGATTTCGACTACTGCGCCGCATTTAATAAACCCGTCGAGCTTGCCATTAATCGAAGGTCGTATTTTACGGAAGCATTAGCAGAGGGCGTACAAGTTGAATTTGAAGAAGTCAATAAAAACAAAGAAGGCCAACAAGTATTCAATCTTCGAAAATTTTTTCCGGTAAGGGACCAGCATGGACATCACGATTTTGTAATTGGCTACGGTATTAATATTACCAATATTAGAAACCGTGAAAAACTACAAATAGAGCGCGAAAAAGACTTTAGGCACTTAATTGACGCCATGGAACAGCTCGTTATCGTTTGTACTCACGACGGCCAGTTAACGTATAGCAATCCTATGTGGCGTCAAACACTCGGTTCTTCAACAAATAATATTTTTGATACGATAAAAAGCAGTGGCGGCCATTTCGTAAAAAACTTTACATCCTATGCTGTCTCAGAAGAGTACGCTCACCCTAGCAAAGTAGCTTGGCTACTAGATGCTCAAAAAAATAAAATTCGCTTAAGCTATCATTTTACAAAATTTACCGACTACAATACCAATAAATTACATGTAGCTGTTTTTTTTACCAATATCACTGATATTATTAGAGCAGAGCAGGAGCATAAAAAAGCGGAACGCGCTGCGCGCAGGTTAAGTCAGTTAAAATCAAATTTTATTAACCTTGTTTCACATGAACTAAGAACGCCCTTGTCCATTATTTTATCGAGCGCCGAAATTTTGGAAATGCAAGTAGCCAACCAGTTTCAAAAAACTCCCTTTGCAGCGTCCAAATATTTGACCAGAATTACCAACCAAGTTGATAAAATGACCAAGCTACTTACTGACTTTTTACTCATTAGTAAAATTGAATCTGGGAACCTGGCTTTGCAATTAAGTAGCTGCAATGTGGTATCTATTTTACATAGAGTAGCCGCAGAATCATTTATGCCTTACAAAGACGGTAGAAATATTGTTATCTCTACAAAAGGTACGCGTATAATGCAAATTGCCGATAGCAATATGCTACAAATGATATTTGAAAATTTGATTTCAAACGCCTGTAAATATTCGGCAGGTAAACCTGCACCAAAAGCACAAATTCGATTTGAAAAAAATAAGTGGACCCTGCTTGTAGTGGATGCAGGCATTGGGATGCCTGAAAAATACAAACATGAAATTTTTACTGCATTTGTAAGAGGTAGCAATGTAGGTAACATTGAAGGGACTGGACTGGGCCTAATGCTTGTACATTACCTCGTGCAACAGCACCTTGGGCAAATCCATATAAAAAGTAGCATCCATAAAGGAACGGCGATATACATTAGTTTCCCCTACAACAAATTTGAATGAAAAAAATATTAGTGATTGAAGATGAACAAGACATTAGAGATTCGATACAAGAAATTGTAGAAATGGCTGGCTACGAGGTTACCCCCATAGCAAATGGTGCTGCAGGCATAAAGGCACTCATGCACAATCCGTTTGATTTAATCATCTGCGACATTATGATGCCCGAAATGGACGGGTTTTCATTACTTACCGCACTCAAAAAAGATCCGAGTTTTGTTACCCCTTTTATTTTTTTAACGGCCAAAGTACAATCCAACGATTTAAGAACCGGCATGAATTTAGGGGCCGACGATTACCTGCACAAGCCCTTTAAAAGAAAAGATTTGTTAACCGCCATAGAAACCAGACTTACCAAGCACGAAAAACTAAATCAACTACAAAGTCAAAAAGCAGCCCTGCTTGAAAAAACAATTGAACTCATGGTAGGGCACGAATTTAAAAACCCTATGAATGGTATCATTAATTTTAACACCCTCATTGCCGAAAATGCCATAAGCCTTAATAATGAAAAACTACAAAGCCTTTGTAGCTATTTACACATCAGTGCAGAACGCTTACTCAATACCTACGACAAAATAAATACTTATTACACCCTTCAAAAAGCGTTACAATTAAAAGAAATTCCTGACGAAGACACACCGGATCCTCATCATATTATGGATGTTATAAAAACTGTCATGCACAAATACGGTCGGGTCAAGGACCTCGATTACACGGAGCCAAAACCGCCTTTGTTTTTTCCTAAACTTATACATACGGCTACTAAAGAATTAATTGAGAACGCATGCAAGTTTTCAGAAAAAGGCACCCCCATTAGTGTACGAATTTTTGAAGATAGCGCAGGAAGTTGTATTCGTATTAGCAATCATACCTCTCACACCACAGCGTCTGCACTCAATAAATACCGCTTATTTGAACAACACCACAGAGAAGTTGCAGAGCAACAAGGGTTAGGCATTGGACTTGCAATCACTAATCTTATTGCAAGCATCCATAAAGGAAGTATACAATTTGATGAAATCGAAAAAGAAAGCTCGTTAAGTGAAATTACTGCCGTGTTTCATTTACCTAACCCTTAACACTACGTGCTTTATTTTTTTTCTTTTCCATGTATACGTAATATGCACTTTTTGATCTTTTGTTTGAATGAGGTAAGGATAAGAAAATTCGGCTCCTGTTTCATTTTCCAATGCTAGCAAGGGCTCCCAATTTTTTCCGTCCTTTGAAATAGCTACATTAAGAGGCGATCTACTTGGCGCACTGCAATTATTGTATACTAATAAATGTCTGCCATCTTGCAATGTAATGGCATCAATACTTGAATTATTATTGATTAAACCGGTTTGCTGCAAGGGTGCCCATGTTTTACCACTATTATAACTCCAGGTTTCATTAACCGTTCCATTTTGACTTCGAGTGAGCGCCTGTAAAACACCCTTACCGTGGTTTAAAACCGCGGGCTGAATACCCGTGATTGGACTCGCGTCATTTAAATCTGGCCCCTTCGTCCAAGACCTACCATTATTTGTCGTGTATTCGAAATGAACTTTCCATCCATTTTTTTCTGTACTTGATGGGCAAATGAGCGTGTCACCTACAACATAAGGCTGGTTTCTGATAGGCCCTAATATACCATCTGGTAGCCTTTCTGCTGCGCTCCAAGTAGCCCCGTAATTGGTTGATCTTTTCATCCAACCGGTCCAGCCTTGTACATAAGGCCCTATTTTATAAAACAGTAAGAGCTCATTGTTGGGTGCTAAAAATAAAACAGGATTGTAGCAGGCGTATCTGGTTGAATCATTTATAAAACCATCAGCAATAATGAAGGGAGCAGACCATTTATTATTGACAAGCCAGCTTGCATAAATATTAACTTCTTTGTCGCCTTCAAATTTACCGCCAAACCAAGCTGCCAAAATTCCTTTGGGCGTTTCAACAATGGTAGACGCATGTGATGATTCAAAAGAAGCCGTATCGTAAATGAATTGACTGGACTCAACCGATTGGCTATTTCCAAAATATGAAATAGCCATAAAGATGATACAAAGCAATTTTTTTAGCATAGCACAAATTAAAAGTGAAGCTATTTTCCGATACAGAATTTAGAAAAAATATAATCTAGTTGATCGTTATTGGTAATCTCTCCAGTTATAAGTCCTAAATAATGTAAGCACTGTCTAATATCGAGTGCGAGTAAATCTCCAGTAATTTTTTGGTGCAGGCCAGTATTCACATCTTCTAGTGCTTCACTTAATTTAACAAGCGCTTCGTGGTGTCTAGCATTGGTAACCACCGTAGATTCGGTTTGCAAATCGCCACCAACCGCTTTTGATACAAGTGCATGTTTAAGTGTATCGATAGCCATTTTATTTTTAGCAGCAATACATACAACGCTTTCCATAGTTGCAAGCTTATCAAGTGCAGCTGCAGCTATACTATCTATTTTATTAGCAACAAGTACATGCTTAATACCACTAATCGTAAGTTCTGTAGCCACTACTTGTATATCTTGTAAGCTAGTTGTTTGTGCATCAAAAAGATATACCACTAAATCGGCGGCATTCATTTTTTCGAGACTTTTAGCCACGCCCAACTGTTCAATTACATCATCTGTTTGGGTGCGTATGCCTGCTGTATCAATAAGTCTAAATAAAACGCCATCAATATTAATTACTTCTTCGATGGTGTCACGTGTAGTGCCTGCAATGTCACTAACAATGGCTCTATTTTCATTTAAGAGTGCATTGAGTAATGTAGATTTTCCTGCATTGGGTTTTCCTATAATGGCTACTTGCACTCCGTTTTTAATCACATTGCCAAGTGCAAAGGAATCTACCAGTTGCTTTGTGGCCCCTTGCAAATTAGATACCAAATTATGAAGCGCTGAGCGGTCGGCAAAAGCCACATCTTCTTCAGAAAAATCAAGTTCTAATTCTATGAGTGCCGAAAATGTAATGAGCTGTTCGCGAAGTGCTGCTAAGTCGGTAGAGAATCCACCACGCATGGTATGAATGGCTGCACGCTTACTTGCTTCTGAATTACTGGCAATTAAATCTGCTACAGACTCTGCTTGTGCTAAATCTAATTTTCCATTTAAAAACGCGCGCTGCGTAAATTCTCCAGCTTTAGCAAGCCTTGCACCGCGCGCGGTAATGGCCGCCATAATTTGAGATTGTATATATCCAGAACCGTGGCAACTAATTTCAATAACGTCTTCGCCGGTGTAAGATTTGGGACCTTTAAATAAAGAGAGTACTACTTCGTCGAGTACTTTGCCTTGATCTTTTAACATGCCAACTACAATCGTATGCGAAGCTTGTTCTAATAAATTTTTTGAAGGAAATAAATCATTGAGGATAGAAAAAGTTTGCGCACCGCTTACTCTAATAACACCAATCGCACCCATACCAGGTGGTGTAGCAAGTGCTACTACCGTGTCGTTCCAATCCATTACATGACTTGCCACTTGCTTAAAATTTTATCAAAAGTACACGAAATGGAATGAAAACAAAAAGCCACCGAAATTCGGTGGCTTTTTACAGATACATGTGTATCAAATTATTCTTCAGAAACCATGAATGTAATAGATTGTCTATGACGATAAATTACGTTTCTACCGTTTTGAACGGCTGGCTTCCATGATGGTCCTTTTTTGATTACACGAACCGCTTCTTCTTTGGTTCCGTAACCAGGATCGTTTTCTGCTTGTACTTCAGAGATACCGCCGTTTTTGTCAACGATAAATGATACAATGACAGTGTATTTTCCTGGAGGTGCTCCATTATCAACTGGTAAGTCACGATTTAGGTTACGCTCAAGGTATTTAGCCCAAGCAGGAAGTCCACCAGGGAATTCTGCAGGGATTTGTACCACGGTAAATACTTTATCGTAATCTTCTTCTTTTGGCGCTTCTACCGTACCAGTACCTTTTTCTACTGGTGGCGCAACAATGCCGTCATCTTTTTCACCTTCTTGGTTAATGGTACCAATTTTGGTGTCTTCCAATTTTTCAACCTCTTTGATTTCATCTTCAGGCTTTACTTCTTCATCCTTCACAATTTTTGGAGGGGTGAATTTAGCCATTTCGATTTTTGGAGGCTCTTGTTTTGGTGGTGGTGGCGGCGGTGGTGGTTCAGGCTTCTTTTCTTCTTTTACGCTTTCCAAATTAACGTCTTCAACAATAATTTGAGATTTACCTTTAGAAGTTGAATTAGAAACAAAAGAACCAACGAACAAAAGAACGATGATAGTAAAAGTGCCAATTAGGGCAATCTTGATTCGTTTCTCGTAAGTGCGCCTTAAGTCATAAGCACCATACGCTTTGTTTTTACCCTCAAATAAAATATCGAGGATATCCGCTGTTAATATTTTGTTTACGTCCATGATCGGTTCTTCTTTAAATAATTAGTTTACTGGTGCAGCGTTTGCAACAGATATTTTTACGAGCTCTTCTTCTTGCTTGCTGATATCCACTAATGCATAACGCTTTAGTACATTGATAGACATTTCGTCTAAAATATCAACTACGTTTTTATACGTGCTTTCAGAAGATGCTTTTAACACCACTACCAAATCTTTTTCAGGAGTGCGACTTTTTTTATCAAGTAGCACTTCACGAATTCCAGAAAAGTTAGAAGATTTAAAGTTTGAAGCCGTGTTATCTAGTTGACCTTCGTAGTAAAAAACAGTATTGTCTTTTCCTAGTAAAAGTGTGATAACACCTGATTCTTTCGCTTTATTTTGTTCTTCTGGCTTATCTGCATCCTTTGGCAACATGAGTTTCAGCGCAGTTGGCTGGCTCATTGTTGTAGTGAAAATAAAAAATGTAATGAGTAGAAAACCCAAGTCAACCATGGGTGTTAGGTCTACACGGGTAGATAGCTTCTTCCCTTTTTTGACCCCGGGGCCCTTTTTATGACCCCCGCCACTCGATGTATCCATTTCTGCCATGATAGTAGCATTTAATTTTCGTGAATGATATATTTTCTATTCGTCTCTCTTCTCACCCGCCATAGTAAGTTTCCATAATTCAGAGCCGGTTGGAACACTTTCTGGGTTGGTTACCATTTGGAACTTCTGTTCGTCGTTCTTTTTGAAAGCATCAATCACCGCTTTAAATGCAGGGAACTTTGAAGCATTGTCGCCTTTTAATAAAAGATTCATCTTTTTTCCCATGTAAGCATCTTTAACAATGCGAATCCATGTGTTCATTTGATTATCAGCAGAATCTTTAACAGGTATACCTGTTAAAACGGCTCCAGTACGCTTCTCTTCAGGGATTTGAAGGAATGAGGCAAGGCTACTAAATGGTACACCATAAAATCCTGCTTTCTTAAACGCTTTAACGTCTAGGCCAAGGTTCATGGTGCTATTTAGGTTATTCGCAACTACCTCTTTAATTTGTTCATTATCCATCGTAAGAAAAACTTTTCCGTCTTTGTCGATCGTAATTAACACAAGGTCCTTATCTGGCGCCACTTTTGCTGCTACCGAACTTGGAGTGGTAACCGCAATGGCTTCTGCAGGTTTAAACTTTGTTGTTAAGATAAAAAACGACAATAGAAGGAACGCCACATCACACATAGCCGTCATGTCTATGTTGGTGCTCTTACGTGGTAATTTGGCTCTTCCCATTGTTTATGATTTAGTAGGTTTTCAGATTAAGATTCAAAACTTTTTGGATTACATAATAGTTGTGAAAACTATTTGTAGTTCGCAGCAAAGCTTTGAGTTAATGTGAAACCTGACTCGTCAATACCATAAGTGATAGCATCGATACGCGTTGTAAACACGTTGTACATGATGATCGCTACCGCAGATGTACCAATACCTAAAGCCGTATTGTAAAGGGCCTCAGAGATACCTTGAGATAATTCACGAGCAGCTTCTCCACCACCTTCGTCACCTAACTTAGAGAATGAACGGATCATTCCAAGTACGGTACCGAATAAACCTAATAGGGTTGCTACTGATGCGATGGTAGATAAGAATACTAAGTTCTTTTCTAGCATTGGAAGCTCAAGTGCAGTTGCTTCTTCGATTTCTTTTTGAATATTTAACACTTTTTGTTCAGTATCTAATTCAGTATTTGAAATCATTTCTTTGTACTTAGACAAACCAGACTTCATTACATTACCTACAGAACCTTTTTGCTTATCGCATTCTGCTAACGCCTTGTCAACTTCTTTGTTTGCAAGGTGGAATTGGATTTTTCTGATAAACTCAGCAATATTACCATTACCACTTGCTTGTCTGATTGTTAAAAATCTTTCGATAGCAAAGGTTAATACAACTAAGAAGTTTGCAATCAAGATTGGTACAACGATACCACCTTCATACATTTTAGTTAAAGTTCCTTTTGGTCCTTTGTGACTTGGCCAAAACCAATGGCTAGCATCAGGATCAGGAGATGTAAAGTTAGAAGCGCTTCCTAATAATACGCGCCAAATAAGGTAACCGCCAATTACACAAGCAATTGGAGCGATTGTTGCGATGAAGTTACTGCTCTTTTTAGGTTGTGCAGTTGCATTACTTTTTGCAGCTGTTGCAGTTGGTTTTGTTTCAGCCATGATTCGATAGATTTTTTGTTTTTTAAATAATTGAAACCGATTTAAAAATTTGTCCCTACAATGCTAATAAAAAAAACGTTTTAAATAATAAAACTTCTTCAAATAAACCCTTAGGGGCTTACAAATTAGTTATTTTATTGAAATAGCCAAATTTGGTTACAGAAAATTAATCTATTCCCGGATAAAAAACGGCTAATAAACTCAGTATAAGAGGCTTATTCCATAGAAATCCACAAATTTTCACCGATTTGTTTAATTTATTTTGCCTTTCATCCAAGTTCGTCTAAAAAATCGAGTGCCGAATTATTTGGAGCCCTATCTTTAAAGCATTATTCAACAACTAAATTGTCCAATGAAAAATTATTTTATCGCCGCGGCGCTCCTAGTTACAACAATGGGTACCGCGCAAAGAAGAGACACTACGCAGGCACCAAGTGCTAGACCAGGCTTGCCAAGCATGGCTGGTATGGCTGGTATGGGTGGCGCACGTCAAGCCCCAAAAGCTTTTAAAGACGTTATTACATCTAAGGCTGTATCACAAAAGGGTTTATTTACCGTACACAAGGTAGAAGACAAATACTATTTTGAAATTCCAAATAGTTTAATGGGACGTGAGATACTAGCGGTAACTCGTTACATTAAAGTACCTGCAGTAGGTGGTGGCCGTGGTGTTTATGGTGGTGAAATTGCCAACCAACAAACCATGAAGTTTGAAAAAGGACCAAGCAGTAATATATTTTTACGTGGGATTGCACTTATTAGTAATGCAAATCCAACTGATGATATTTACAAAGCGGTTACCAACTCTAACTTAAACGCGATTGCTGCAGCTTTCCCGATTGCAGCATTCTCAAAAGATAGTTCTGGCGTTGTTATTGATGTTACTGATTATTTTAAAGGAGACAACCCTTTAGTAAGTATTAGTTCTCAAGTAAAACGTTCTTTAAGCTTAACACAAATCTCTGCTGACAGATCTTATATCGACAAGATTTCTAGTTACCCAATCAACACCGAAATCAGAACTGTAAAAACTTTTGGTTCTTCGGCAGCAGGTGGTGGATTTGGCGGTGCAAGCCCTGTGCCATCTGCATCTATTCCAACAGCAAGTGGTAACAATGCAATCACTATCGAACTCAACACGTCACTTTTACTACTTCCTGCAAAGCCAATGGCAGCAAGGATTGCAGACAAGCGTGTTGGATTTTTTACAGATGATTATGTTGTATTTGGCGACAACCAACAAAAAGTTGAGAACAAAGAATTTGCAGTTCGTTGGAGATTAGAGCCAAAAGATGCTGATGTAGAAAAATGGAAAAAAGGGGAACTAGTAGAGCCTAAAAAACAAATTATTTATTACATCGACCCTGCAACTCCAAAGCAGTGGCGCAAGCACCTTATTTTAGGTATTAACGACTGGCAAAAAGCTTTTGAACAAGCTGGTTTCAAAAATGCAATTGTAGGTAAAGAGTGGCCAGAAAATGACACGACTATGAGCCTAGAAGATGCGCGCTATTCTGTAGTTCGTTATTTTGCTTCTGAAACAGAAAACGCATACGGCCCTAACGTACATGATCCGCGCAGTGGTGAAATTTTAGAAAGTCATATTGGCTGGTACCACAACGTTATGAAACTTGTACACGATTGGTACATGATTCAAACAGCGGCTGTTGATCCACGTGCACGTAGCATGAAATATGATGATGATTTAATGGGTGATTTAATTCGTTTTGTTTCTTCACACGAAGTAGGTCACACCCTTGGTTTAAGACATAACATGGGAAGCAGTAGCAAAACCCCAGTAGAAAAATTACGTGATAAAACATGGGTTGAAGCAAACGGTCACACCGCTTCTATCATGGACTATGCTCGTTTTAACTATGTAGCACAACCAGAAGATAATATCTCTAAAGAAGGCTTATACCCACGCATTGGTGATTATGATTTATGGGCTATCCGTTGGGGCTATGGTTATATCGCTGGTAACACAGAAGAAGAAACCAAATTAGCAAGCAACAAACTAATCACTGAAACTTTAAAAGCAAATCCTCGTGCTTGGTTTGGTACTTACGAAGGTGGCAATCAACAAGATCCACGTAGCCAATCTGAAGACCTGAGTGACAACGCTGTTAAAGCAAGTGACTACGGTATCAAAAACTTACAACGTTTACTCGCTAAATTACCTGAATACACACAAGAAGAAGGTGATTTAAACGAAAATGTAGCTACTATTTATGGTCAGTTATTAGGCCAATTTAGAAGATATGTAGGACATGTTAGCCGCAACGTAGGTGGTGTATATGAAACCTTCCAAACTTCTGAAAGTGGTGTAGCTGTTTATGAGCCAACTCCCAAGCAACATCAAAAAGATGCATTAGGATTTTTAAATAGACAATTATTCCAAACACCAACTTGGTTGATTGACAAAAAAATCTGGGATAAAATAAACGTTCCTGGATCTTCTGATCCAATTGCAGGTGCGCAAGAAAGTGCTTTAGCAGGTATGTTAAGCACAGACCGTCTACACCGCATGCAAGCAAACGTAGACCGTTTTGGTGCAGATAAAGTATATGCTGCAACTGAAATGATATCAGATTTACAAAATAATTTATTTAGCGAATTGAAATCTGGAAAAGCGGTTGATATGTACCGTAGAATGCTACAAAAGAGTTACGTAAATAAACTAGACGCAATCATCAATCCTAAACCAAGCGCAGGTGGTACCAGCATTAGCTTTGGTGGCGGTGGACGTGGCGGCAATCCTTATGGATCTGGTTATAACAGTTACAGTGATGTAAAGAGTATTGCACGCGCTCAATTGGCTGCTTTAAAAGGCACTGTAAACGCAGCTGCAGCTTCTACTTCAGACAAAATGACTAAGATGCATTTAGCAGATCTAGCGCAAACCATTAAGTTATCATTAGATCCTAAATAAATTTTAAAATGGTATAGATCGCAAATTTTTGAGATTGGAAATTTTTTGATCTAAAAAAAACCCGAGGGCTTCGCCCTCGGGTTTTTTTTGCTCCCTTTTACACAATTGCACCCTGCTCATTTATTTTCGTTTTCCTCTGCGCAACTTTTTTTTCATACTTCGGTCACATTCATTTAAATTGTGTCAAACAATAAATCCATGCTGCAACCTTGGCGTACAGGAACGGTTATCAAAATAGAAGACGCATCGGCTACCACCAGGCGTTTTTGGATCCAAATTCCAGAACTGAACGTTTTTGATTTTAAGCCAGGACAGTTTGTTACACTTGATTTACCCATCCACGAAAAAACCAACAAACGCTGGCGCAGTTATTCCATTGCTTCTGCGCCAGATGGTACCAATATTATAGAACTCGTTATTGTTTTATTAGAGGGAGGCCTTGGTACCACGTATTTGTTCAATGAAATAAAAGTGGGTAGCAGCCTTACTTTAAGAGGTCCTGTGGGCGTATTTACCCTACCAGAAACACTAGATAAAGATCTTTATTTGATTTGCACGGGCACGGGTATAGCGCCTTTTAGATCGATGGTTAACCATATACATCAGCACAAAATAGCGCATAAAAATATTCACCTCATTTTTGGATGTCGTAAAATTTGTGATTGCCTCTATGGGCATGAACTTAAAGCGCTCGAAAGCCTAGAAAATAACTTTTACTATCATCCTGTTTTTTCTAGAGAAGAGAGCACACCAGAAGGGGGTTACAGTGGCTATGTACACGCCGTGTATGAAAAATTTATAGCGGCTAAAAATCCATCACAGTTTTATTTGTGCGGCTGGAAAAACATGGTTGACGAAGCCAAGGAGCGCATCATGGCAGCAGGCTACGACAAAAAAGATATTCATGTAGAAATCTACGGATAGATTGTCGGTTGCCAAACCGACAAATGCAACGCATTAAGCAATCGCTCCCAACACAATCTCCTTTACCTTGCTAATATGCACACGTTCTTGCGTCATCGCATCGCGGTAACGAATGGTAACGGTTTGATCTTCTTTTGTTTGATGATCAATGGTTACACAAAACGGAGTACCAATAGCATCTTGTCTGCGGTAACGCTTTCCAATTGCATCTTTTTCTTCGTAGAAACATTTGAATTGCCCTTTACAGCTATCCATCAGTTCACGTGCAATTTCTGGAAGACCATCCTTTTTAACAAGCGGTAAAATAGCGAGTTTAACAGGCGCAATTTTTGCTGGAATATGAAGCACCACGCGTTCGTCGGTACTGCCATCTTCTTTGGTAATTTTTTCTTCTTCGTAGGCGTTACTTAAAACGGCTAAAAACATACGATCAAGTCCTATAGAAGTTTCAATAACGTACGGAATGTAGTTGCCATAAGGCTTTCCGGTTGCCTCATCAATATCGTTATCAAAATATTGTTGCTTCTTTTTACTAAACTCTTGGTGTCTAGTTAAATCAAAATCGGTACGGGAATGTATCCCTTCTAATTCTTTAAAACCAAATGGAAATTCAAACTCGATATCTAATGCAGCGTCTGCATAATGCGCAAGTTTTACGTGGTCATGAAAACGGTATTTATTGGCAGGCATGCCTAACTCGGTATGCCAATTTAAACGCGCTTCTTTCCAATAGTCATACCATTTTTTTTGCGTGCCAGGACGTACAAAAAACTGCATTTCCATTTGTTCAAACTCACGCATTCTAAATATAAATTGACGCGCTACAATTTCATTTCTGAAAGCCTTTCCAGTTTGTGCAATACCAAACGGCACTTTCATGCGCGCTGTTTTTTGCACGTTTAAAAAGTTTACAAAAATACCTTGTGCGGTTTCTGGTCTTAAATAAATGGTATTGGCATCTTCAGCTACAGAGCCTAACTGCGTATCAAACATTAAATTAAACTGTCTAATTGCCGTCCAATTAGAAGTGCCACTTACGCTACATGTAATTTTCTGATCCACCAGTAATTGCTGAAGGGCTTCATAATTATCCGAACCAAGTAGTTCGTCCATTTTGGCAATGAGTGCATCTGCGTCTGCTGCTGCTCCGGCCGCGCGTAAACTGTCAGCTTTGGCTTCAATCAAATGATCTACTCTATAGCGCTTTTGAGAATCTTTATTGTCAATTAAAGGGTCACTAAAACTATCTACGTGACCGCTCGCTTTCCAAGTGGTGGGGTGCATAAATATCGCAGCATCAATACCCACAATGTTTTCATGCATTTGGGTCATGCTATGCCACCAATAATCCCTGATATTTTTTTTGAGCTCAGACCCGTAAGGACCGTAATCATATACAGCACTTAAACCATCATAAATTTCACTACTAGGAAACACAAATCCATACTCTTTGGCATGCGATATAATGGCCTGAAAATTATTTTCTTGTGGGGTTAACGCGGGCTTACTCATACAGGGCAAAAATAAGCCATTCTCCCTAAAAAAGGCGCTTTAGCCCCTTTATCCATTTTTTTTCTCTGACTCAGAGAAATCGTATAGCTTTAGCGGGATAAATTTAAAAGACAATGAACAAAAAGAAACTGATGACGTGGATGCTCACTTTTGTGGCTCCTTTACTGGTTTTTGCACAGCAAACAACCCTTTACCCAAGTGATTATTTAACGCCCGAGTTTCATGCTGGCCGCAGAGCAGCTTTTAAAGAAAAACTCTCTAAAAATGGAGTAGGTATTTTCTTTGCTTCGCAGGTGCGTGTGAGAACCAATGATGTTGATTTTCAATATTCACAAAATAAAAACTTCTACTACTTTACCGGACTCGAAGAACCTAATGCAGTTTTGTTGTTGTTTAAGCAACCTGTAACCATTTTAGATAAAACCGGTACCGAATTTATTTTTGTTCAAAACCGTGATCCACAAAGAGAATTATGGACCGGAAAAATATTAGGCGCAGAAGGCGTGCAAGAAAAATATAAAATTGCCAACGTTTTCACCAACGATAAATTTAACGCTAGCACGATTAATTTTTCAACGATCGATTCTGTATTTACAGCGTATAAAAACGAAGATGTTTTTTACACGTATAAAAGAAGTGTAGATCCTTTAACCCGCATGGCAAGCATTGTTGATAGCGCTATTGCCGCTTCCAACAAACCTGTTGCTGGGCGTAGTTTACAAGGCATTTTATCTGGCTTAAGAGGTATCAAACAACCAGAAGAAATTGCGCTTATTAGTAAAGCTGCTGCTATGAGTTGCGAAGGTCACAACGACGTAATGCGTACTATAAAGCCTGGCATGACTGAATACCAAGCACAAGCCATTATGGAATACCATTTCAAGAAAAATGGCTCTGAATATCCTGGTTACCCAAGCATTAACGGTGCTGCCGAAAACGCTTGCGTACTGCACTATGTAACCAATCTTAAATTAATGAATGATGGTGATTTGTTATTAAGCGATTGCGCTGCGGAATACCATGGTTATACTGCAGACATTACAAGAACAGTGCCTGCAAACGGCAAGTTTTCGCCAGAGCAAAAAATTATATACGAACTGGTACTTGCTGCCCAGGACGCTGGTATTGCTGCATGTAAGCCTGGCGCTCCATTTGCGTCTGTAGATGCAGCTGCAAGAGCCGTTGTAAACAAAGGTCTCGTAGCACTAGGTATTGTAAAAACAGAGGCTGAAGCACGTAAATATTTTCCGCACGGTACGTCTCACCATTTAGGTTTAGACGTGCATGACATGGGACCTCGCACATTAGATCCAGGTGTGGTATTAACCGTTGAACCGGGCATTTATATTCCACCAGGAAGTAACTGCGATAAAAAATGGTGGAGCATTGGTGTAAGAATTGAAGATGATATTTTAATTACACCAACAGGTAATCAAAACCTATCGGCTTCTTCTCCAAGAACCGTTGCCGACATTGAAAAAATGGCAAAACAAAAAAGCATTTTTGAAAGCAAATAATTTTTGAGTTTACGCACATTAAAAAAGGCGCGCTTGAATCAAGCGCGCCTTTTTTAATTAAATTTATTGTTGCGGTAATCGCGACCCAATTAGATGGGAAAATTATTTTAATTTCTCGTTATTGATATGCCTGGTAGCATCTCTATTATTTTTTTTATCAAAGTTTTTTTCGAGTGCTTTAGTAAGGTCTACACCTGTTTGATTGGCGAGGCAAATCAGTACCCACAATACATCGGCCATTTCATCTGCAATATCTTTATCAGACTCTCCGGCTTTAAAAGATTGTTCGCCATATTTACGCACCAGTATCCTACTTAGCTCTCCCACTTCTTCCATTAAAATACCCATATTGGTAAGCTCATTAAAATACCGAACGCCAACGGTTTGAATCCAGGTATCTACGTCTTGTTGTGCTTTTTCAATAGTCATTATTCTTTGTTTTTAGAGTCAATGGTTATAGTAACCGGTCCGTTATTAATAAGGCTCACTTTCATGTCAGCACCAAAAATGCCTGTTTGTAGTGGTTTGCCTAAGTCATTACTTAAAGTAGCAATCATTTGTTCATACAATGGCACTGCAATAGGCGGCTTAGAAGCTTTAATATAAGAAGGCCTATTGCCTTTTTTGGTACTCGCTAAAAGTGTAAACTGGCTAATGAGTAATATATCGCCGCCTATATCTTTAACAGACAAATTCATAACGCCCTCTGCATCGTCAAAAAGCCTAAGTCCTGTAATTTTATTGCTAAGCCAGGTAATGTCCTCTTCCGTATCTGCGTCTTCGATACCAAGCAGCACAAGTAGGCCATTACCAATAGCTCCTACCACTTTTTCATCTACCACCACAGACGCTTCGAGTACACGCTGAATAACAACTCTCATAATAAGGCTAACTTAATTGTTTCTTGCATGAAGATATTAATAAAGACGTTTGTACCTTTAACATGCTCCTATTTATGTCTATGAAAATTTCTGTTGCGTCCATCATTACAACCATTTCCTTTGCCGCGCTATGCATAGGAGCAACTACCATTTTTTCATACAAACCAACCCCCGTAAAGTTTGTAAGCCCTAGAGGCTGGCCAGTACCGGCATACAATTTTAATGGGAACCCACTTACAAAAGAAGGCATCGCACTGGGTAAAAAATTGTTTTATGACCCTATGCTTAGTAGTGATAACACCGTTAGCTGCGCCACTTGTCACGAGCCCTCAGCGGCTTTTGCTACTTACGACCATCCATTAAGTCATGGCGTTAACAACCTTACCACCCGTAACGCTCCCAGCCTTTTTAACAGTGCATGGCAAAAGGAATTTATGTATGATGGTAGAGCTGCTAGCCTAGAGGAGCAGGCGCTTCTACCCATGCATTCTACGGATGAAATGGATACCAATATCCCGGAACTACTTAAACAGTTAAACGCTAGTCCTGGCTATAAAAAAATGTTTAGTGCTGCATTTGGTCCATCAAAAATTACGCTGGATCAAATTACGAGGGCACTTAGTCAATTTCAGCTAACCCTCGTATCCGCTAATAGCAAATATGATCAGGTGATGCGTGGGGAAGCTTCTTTTATTTTGCCAGAAAAATTAGGGTATGAGATATTTGAAAAAAAATGTGTGTCCTGTCATACCCCACCACTATTTAGCAATTACAGTTATCAAAACACTGCTATTACAAGAGACCCTAATTTAAAAGACAATGGGCGGGCGCGGTTTACGGGTAATAGCACCGATTCTCTCAAATTTAAAGTACCCAGCCTTCGAAATGTGGCCCTAACCTTTCCGTATGGGCATGATGGGCGTTATTATTCAATACTGGATGTTCTTACCCATTACAAAACATCGGGACAAATACCCCTATCCAATTACGAAATAGGGCAGCTTACCGCTTTTTTAAACACCCTCACAGATTCTAGTAATTTATCCAACCCCGCATTTTTGCCTACACAGGCCGCAAACAATAATAAAATCCCAAATCACGCGCATCAGTAAAATGGTTTTGTTACTTTAGCAGCAGCAAAACAAGAAATCATTGAGCGGTATAAAAAAATTAGCGGGTCAAACACTTTGGTATGGCGTAAGTTCTATAGCCGCCCGTTTTATTGGCTATTTACTGGTGCCGCTTTTAACCTATTCGGAATATGTTTCGCCCGCCGATTTTGGTAGACAAAGTTTGCTCTACGCTGCCATTCCTGTTTTAAGCATTTTATTTACCTACGGTTTTGAAACGGCTTACTTTAGATTTTCTAGTCAGGAAGCGTATAAAAAAACAATTTATAGCACCAGCTTTTTTTCGATTGTAATAAGTACCATTTTGCTATCTGCACTTTTATGGATATTTAGAGCTCCCTTTAGTGCACTCATTGGCTTTGCAGATATTCCTCAAATAGCCATTATTACCATTGGCATTATTGGAATAGACACACTCAATAAAATTCCATTTGCAAAGCTTCGTCAAGAAGAGCGCCCTATTAAATATGCATTTGTAAATATTGCTGGCATTTTTATTAACCTAGTGCTTACATGGTTTTTTATCAATTATTGTCCGCGCACACTTGCTAGCAATCCAGACAGTTGGACGGGCAACTTTTTTAGTTTTTCTACCAACCCCATTGTATATGTAGTGCTTGCGAACTTAATTCAAAGTGTAATAACACTTCTTTTATTGAGTAAAGAAATTTTGAGCGTGCGCCTCACATTTGACATTAAGCTTTGGAAAGAAATGATGGTGTATGCCCTTCCTTTATTGATTGTAGGATTTGGGGGCATCATCAATGAAACATTTGACAGGCTCATGTTAAAAGCATGGCTACCAGGTTCAGACATTTTTAAAAATGAACAAGTAGGTATTTACAATGCCTGCTACAAACTTTCAATTTTAATAACCTTATTTGTACAAGCTTTTAGAATGGGCGCCGAACCCTTCTTTTTTAAACAAGCTGCCGGTCAAGAACCACAAAAAATATATGCGCGCGTGCTAAAGTTTTTTGTAATTGTACTGAGCATTATGTTTTTAGTAGTGTCGTTATTTTTACCCATCTGGTCTTACTTAATAGGACCTGCATACCGCTCAGCTATTGGCATTGTGCCAATTTTATTACTCGCGAATATATTTTTAGGCATTTATTATAACCTCAGCATTTGGTTTAAATTAACGGGCAAAACAACGGCTGGTTCTTATATCACGCTTATTGGAACAGCCATCACCATTGTACTCAATTTTATTTTCATTCCTTATTTTGGATTTATTGCAAGTGCATGGGCCACCTTTTTTTGTTATGGCACCATGTTGCTCATAAGTTACAACTGGGGACAAAAAGTATATCCAGTTCCTTACCCTGCAAAAAAAATTACAGCATACTTAACAATTGCAGTGCTTGTTTTCTTAATTCATAAAGCCATCTCTATTTTTGTAGTAGACTTTTGGTGGCAAACGATTAGCGGCGTGGCATTGTTAATTGGTTATATTTTATTTGTTGCACGCATTGAAAAAAAGGAATTGGAAAAAATATTTTTATGGCAGAAGACTTAAATATTGTTAGCGGTAGCAAACAAGAAAAATACATTTCAATCACCCAGCAAATTGAGGCGCTTATTACCGGTGAGCCGGACCTTACTGCTAACCTTGCCAATATTGCAGCTGCACTCAAAGAACAATTTGGTTGGTTTTGGGTGGGATTTTATATGGTAAAAGAAAATGCCAATACCGGAAACTCCGAACTTGTGTTAGGACCCTTTCAAGGACCCGTTGCATGTACTAGAATTGCAAAAGGCAGGGGTGTTTGTGGTACAAGCTGGGCAAAAGAGGAAACAATTGTTGTTGCAGACGTAGAAAAATTTCCAGGACATATTGCGTGTAGCAGTGCTTCAAAATCTGAAATTGTAGTGCCTATTTTTAATGGTACGAGCGTTGTTGGCGTGCTCGATGTAGACAGCGATCTGC
Source organism: Sediminibacterium ginsengisoli (assembly GCA_945873615.1). Taxonomy (GTDB): domain Bacteria; phylum Bacteroidota; class Bacteroidia; order Chitinophagales; family Chitinophagaceae; genus Sediminibacterium; species Sediminibacterium ginsengisoli_E. The sequence goes on from CAMCDT010000002.1 coordinate 89,951, forward strand.
TCGATCAGTTTGACGCCATAGACAAGCAGTATTTGGAGGCGATTGTGGCACTAATTCAACACTAATTTTATTTTACCTACCTTTGTAGGATTCATATACGTTCTCTCCCTATCAGACTAGATCACACTTCAGTGACAAAGTAATTCAAGTCCTTAACAGAAAGTTTGTATAGCACCCGGCCAATGCCCCGTGTTTTTATATTTAAATAATACTATGTTATCATTCGAACAATTAAACTTAATTGAGCCTATTTTAGAGGCCGTTAAAGCAGAAGGGTACACGAACCCTACCCCCATTCAAGAACAGTCTATCCCCGTTTTATTAGAAGGAAAAGACTTACTTGGTTGCGCACAAACAGGTACCGGTAAAACAGCCGCCTTTGCCATTCCTATTTTACAATTACTCTACAATAAAAAAAGTACACACAACGGCATCAAATCATTGATTCTTACGCCAACGCGTGAGTTAGCTATTCAAATTGATGAAAGTTTTGAAGCCTATGGTAAAAAAACAGGCCTAAGCCATAGCGTAATTTTTGGTGGTGTTTCACAAGTGCCGCAAGTTTCTATGCTAAGACGTGGCGTTGACATTTTAATTGCAACACCCGGCAGGTTATTAGACTTAATGCAACAAGGGTATATTAAATTAAACCAGCTAGAAATATTTGTATTAGATGAGGCAGACCGTATGCTAGATATGGGTTTCATCCATGACGTAAAAAAAGTAATTGCAAAACTTCCTGCTAAAAGACAAACCTTATTTTTCTCTGCTACCATGCCTCCAGAAATTGGACAATTGGCAAATAGTATTTTAAACAATCCGGTTAAAGTAGAAATTACACCGGTATCTTCTACAGCTGAAAAAATTGAGCAGTCGGTATATTATGTAGACAAAGGCAATAAAAAATTATTACTAGCACACTTATTACAAGACGCTGGTATTAAAACAGCCCTTGTATTTACAAGAACAAAACATGGCGCCGATAAAGTAGTAAAAGACCTTTTAAAACTTGGTGAAAAAGCTGCTGCTATCCATGGTAATAAATCACAAAATGCAAGACAAAGAGCCCTTACCGATTTTAAATCCGGCGCTTTAAGAATACTCGTAGCCACAGATATTGCGGCTAGAGGTATTGACGTAGATCAATTATCACACGTTTTCAATTACGAGCTTCCAAATATTGCCGAAACCTATGTGCACCGTATTGGCCGTACTGGAAGAGCAGGCGCATCCGGCATTGCCATCTCTTTTTGTGATGGAGAGGAAAAAGCGTACTTAAAAGACATTCAAAAACTAATTGCGCAAAGCATACCAGAAGTTAAAGAGCATCCATGGGTACTCACTTTTGCCGAAGAAAAAGCGTCAAAGCAAAATTCGGGCTCCGTTAAAGGAGGTGGCGGAGGCTTTAGAGACCGCCGAAACGGCAATAATAGCGGGGAAAGACGCTCATTTAGAGGAGGCGACCCAAGGCGTCATTCGACAGCTCCGGCTGGCAGATCTAGAAGAGAAAGCTAGACTAGAAAAAAAATAGGCTAAACTTGCCTAAAAATCAATAGAAACCCTACTTTTGCAGCCCAGCAAACCCAAAAATTTACTGGGCTTCGGATGCGGATGTGGCGAAATTGGCAGACGCACTAGACTTAGGATCTAGCGCCGCGAGGCGTGTGGGTTCGACCCCCTCCATCCGCACCAAAACAATAAAGGCTCCCGTTGGGAGCCTTTATTGTTACAAAAGGTTAGGGCATTTTAAATTTGATCGATGCTCCCTTTTTACAATCAAAACGAAGCATGCCTTCTTGATCTGGATTTTTTTGTACAGCTCCTGTTAGTATAACGCTGTATTTTTCGCTTGCATTAAATGGATTTTTTAACAGCAATATGCCGTCTTTTTCTGCCTTTATTGTCACCGTTTTTACCTGCCCATTTTGTTTTGAAGCACTCACTAAAAAAGCGCCTTCTGTTCTGAGCTGATCAAAAGAAACCGTTGACCAACTATTAGGTACCGCAGGAAATATTTCTACAAACCCTTGATACGATTGAACAAGCATTTCTTGAACCCCAGAAGCAAAAGCAAAATTACCTTCGAGTGTAAAAGGGCGGTAGGTAAAACTAGAATAGCCTTCTTTGGTTTGATCTCCATTTAAATGAAAACTATTGCCCGCACAAAATGCTTTAGCAAATATTTGTAGTGCTTTTTGCGCACCTTCACCATCTGCAATACGCGCTTTTAAATTACCCAGCCATGCATACGAATAACCACACCAATTGGATGGTCCTACCTTATCTAATAAGTCAATGGTAGCCTTCATTACAGGCTTATCGAGTGCATTTTTCCACTGATACAATCCTAGCGGAAAAATTGCCATAGTATGAGAAAAATGACGGTGCGAACTAGTATACGCATAGTCTTTTGCAAACATCAATTCATTTTTAGATGAAACAATAAACGGTTCAAACTGACCTAGTATTTTTTTGTACTGTGCAGCCTCTTCGTGCATGCCTAAAGCGGTTGCCATTTCAGCTGCTTTTTCAAAAACATATTTCATCAATGACAAATCGTAATTGGTATTGGTTGTAAACCATGCGTCTTTACTATTGTCATGAATTTCTGGACTCGAACTTAAAGGAAGCACTCTTTTACCGGATGCATTTACACGGGTAATACTTTCTAGATAAGTAGCTACTGCTGCAAACCATGGATAAGCTTTTGTTTTTAAGAAATGAGCATCCATACTATATTTCCACTGCCAGTAAAAATGTTGCGAAAGCCATGCACTTACCGTAGGTGATAAAGCGTATTGTATCCATCCACCCATTTCTGTTCCTTCAAGCGTGGTAACACCAGGGACATTCAGACCCTTCGTTTTAAAATACAATTCGGTGTAGCGCTGGTAATTACTTTTATGTGCATCTAAATAGTCTGTAAAAACACTGGATTCAACCAAATGATTGGCCGTGTAGCCTGGCCAGTAACTCATTTGTGTATTAAGGTCATGATGAAAATCTCCTTTCCAAGGCGGAAGCCTACCATTGTCTGCGGTCCAAATAGCTTGCAAAGAAATAGGTGGGCCGCCTTTGCGTGATGCAGCACCAAATTTATATTGCTCGAGATACCACTGCTTATTAAGTAAGGTATCAGGCAGCTGAATACTAGATTTAGACCAGTATGCTTTCCACCATGCTGTGTGCGCGTTTATCTGAACTGTATAGGAATTAGAATTTGCCTCGCGGTAAGCTTTACTATCCTCACCTTTTGCAATAATAGTCCATACACCGGTAAGAGATTTTTTACCCGTATACCACCACTTCACTTTTACGGTGTAATAAAAACCACCCCAACCTTTTTGCATGTATACCATTTCCTGTGGCATGCGCGTAACAGCCCCTTGCTGGTAACCAAGCCTCGATAAATCATCGCCACCTACTACATCCCCACCAGCACTGGCTTTGCCGCTATAGGCCGGTGCAATTAATTGTAGTGAAACGCTATCTGAAATATTTGAAAATGAGAACCAGCCTAATTGCTGATTTGCATCTACAAAAATTTGTAGCTCTATACCTGATGCCCAATTAACACTACACAACGCTTTTGAAATATCTAATTGGGCGCTAGTAACGGTACCAAACTTTCGAGTATCAAACTCCAAAGCAGCGCCAGGTATTTTACTGGGCGCCGGTTCCCTGTCGTAAGGTTCATCAAAATATTTTTGTACCGCAGCATAGTTATTTTTTTGATACTGTTCTTCTACCCAACCAAAACTAAATTCGTTGCGGTGCAAATCTTTCATTGGGCGTTCATCCCAAAGTGACGCACAGTCTAACGAAAAACGCAACTGATCATTTTTTTGCCAAACCATGGCACCAAGCATACCATTACCTAGTGGTAATGACTCGTCCCATCTTGTAGGTAAACTTGAAAACCCGAGGTTACTTTTTTGCAATTGAGCAGACAAGCTGCTTACAACAAACAAAAACAAGGATGTACAAACAACACGATATAGACGCATACAACTAGATTGGGTTAAAATAATAGAAGGAAAAATTCAAATAGAACCGGATTGAGTATCAGGCAATAAGATAAAAATATTTTTTCAAATAAAATGTGCTAGCGATTAAAAATAGTCGATTTTTAATACCATAAATAAGTATTACTATGAACCGTTATTCAAAAATTACTGCTGCTTTTATTGCAGTACTACTTTGTACCATATTTGCAACTCCTATAAATGCACAAAGCAAAATCAACCAAGATAGTATCGCGCAAAAAATGGGTTGGTTTGAAGATGCAAAACTTGGCATCTTTATTCATTATGGTATTTATGCAGTAAATGACGTTTCAGAAAGCTGGAGTTTTCACAATAAACAAGTGACCTGGCCAGCATACATGAGCCAGCTAAGTGGATTTACCGCTAGCAAATATGACCCTACTGGTTGGGCTAATTTATTTAAAGAAGCAGGTGCACGTTACACCGTTATCACTACCAAACACCACGACGGCGTTGCATTATGGGACACCAAAGAAAAACATTATGACGTTATCAGAAATACGCCTGCAAAAAGAGACTTGATTGATCCACTCGTTAATGCACTGCGTAAAAATAATATTAAAGTGGGTGCTTATTTTTCACTTATCGATTGGAGCCATCCTGACTATCCTGGATTTTTAAAAGATAGCAGCAGGTATAAAGTAGCTGATGATCCTCTTCGTTGGAAAAGATTCCAAGGATTTTTTCAAAATCAATTAACCGAACTGTCTACAAAATTCAATCCCGATTTATGGTGGTTTGATGGTGATTGGGAACACAGCGCCGAAGAGTGGGAAAGCAGCAAAGTAAGAACAAACTTACTTGCCAAAAACCCGGGCACTATTATCAATGGCCGTTTACAAGGCTATGGTGATTACGAAACACCTGAGCAAAATTTTCCGGTGGTAAGGCCTAGTTTTAAATGGTGGGAACTTTGCATGACCACCAATGACAACTGGGGTTACAGAAAATCTGATACCAACTGGAAAACGCCTTACGAAATCATTTCAATATTTGTTGACGCCGTTTCTAATGGTGGCAATTTATTATTAGACATTGGACCTAAACCAGATGGCACCATACCTAACGAGCAGGTAAACATTTTAAAGGAACTTGGCAAGTGGAACCGCAAACACGGTGAATCTATTTTTAATACCATTGGTGGTATTCCACAAGGTCATTTTTATGGACCTACTACTTTGTCTAAAGACTCTACTACCCTCTATTTGTTTTTACATGGTAAAACAAGTGGACCTGTTATGGTTAAAGGTCTAGACAACAAAATTAAATCAGTGGAAGTACTTGGCAACGGCACAAAACTTGCCTCAAAAGTTGTTGGTAAAATTTCCTGGAGCCCTGTTCCAGGACTTGTATACATCAATGTGCCTGCTACTACATTAGACACGTATATCACCGTACTTAAAGTAAAACTGGACAAACCCATTAAACTATACAGAGGAAAGGGCGGATTAGGTTAGAGTTTTAAAAACCACAAAATTACAGCGGCCTCTTTACCCCAGTCTTTGGTAACTTTTACAAGATCTGTATCCAGTTGCTTGATAGTTGTTTTTTTAGGCTTACTGAGCGTTGGTAAGACATAGTTGGGTGCTGCTTGTAATGAAACACTAGTAGCAAAAATAGTGGTGCCTAAACGGGGTACTGCAATACCTAATATCATACCAGGTAGTCCATTAAAATTTTCGGGGCCGGCTTGTACTGGAATTTGATATGTGTAAAATGCTACTACCACTACCGAGTCACAAATCTTAGTAACTGCTTTTTTACATTCAAAGCCTGCAATATCTCTAACCTCACCAGTAATTTTCCATTCGTATTTTACAAGGCTGTCATTCACTAAATAGGTATTTTCAAAGACGTTGGCTGCACTTGTAACGGTACCTAACTCGTGCTTTTGATTTACATAATTAGTTTCGGAAGGTTTAAAAATCATGTTAATGTACTTGTTATCAGGATTTTCTTTGGTCAAAAAATAAAAGCTTTCTTTATTATTAAACTGAAGCGTATAATTGTCTGCTACCACTTTTGGAAACTGCTTTTTAAGTTCTTCCATCCACATATTATCTTCCTCTTCTGTATTTCCAAGTGCTGCAAACTGACTAACACGCCTCTCGTAGGTTATTTTACCGGCACTAATAAAGTTAACCTGTGCAGCAGTAGCGCTAACAATAAAAGTTAAAATAACGATATATATAATTCTCATGACTCTGTATTAAATATTAAAATTTGATTAGAAGCCCATCGATACAGGCTTCCCATTTTTTGAAAAGTTGTAGATGATACTAAATAGCGCATAACGTCTGATGCCATTATTGGTGGTTTCTGAAATAAAATTACTCGTGATATTTCTGTTCACAAATTGATTTTGATTGAACAAATCATATACCATAAGTTTTGCCTCCCACTTATCATTTTTAGAAATCACTTTACGCATAGATGGGTGCACTAAATAAATGTTTCGCTGATTAGGAAATGCAGCAGACTTTTGATACACCACTACATCTGTGCTTAAGTCAATAAAGAACTTGGCCTTTTTAAACTTAAATTGAACATTTGAATTATTCGTATAAGACCAAAAATTAGTTGAAGCGCCTGGTCTAATACTTGATACAGTTTTATTATTGGATGCTCCAAAACTACTCCAAAAGTTAATTTTCTTATCGCCCCAATAAGAAAGTTGAATGCCTAACCGTGTAGAAATATTGTCGTTGATATTTTTAATGCCATTTACAATATTATTGTACCTGCCACCATTAATACCCGTATTCACTCCAAAATTAATGCCCTTGTAGATTTCAAAATCATAATAAAAACCTGAGCTATAATTGTAATTACCATCCACGTTTACATACTGGTTAACAGACTTACCAAAAGCATCAATGGTGGAAGCGGTTGCAATTGCATCACTCGTATTGGAGAAACTACCATTAAACTGCACATACTTACTTTTCATTACTTTAAAACTATTGAAGTTCAGTGAAAACCTGTTTGTAAAAGACTGCCTTAAATTGGCATTACCAATCGTTATGTTAAGTGGATCTGTGTTGTCGATAATGGGTTGTATTTGAAGTAGTGAAGGATTTTGTGTATTTCCTACATAACTAAGTACCAAACTTTTTTGTTGCTTGGGGGTAAACTTAAATGTAGCAGACGGAATAAAATTGGTAAAATTAACTGATCTATTAGCATTTGTAGCATAATCAAATAAACTGTATTTCGCTGATCCAATACCCGTTCCAATATTAAAGTTTACTTTTTTAACGGCATAACGGTAACTGATATTACCACTATTGTTAACGGTATTAAATTTAAAATGATTGCTTAAAGTATCTACTTTAATTTTTGGCTGCCCGGCCCTGTCATCAAATGTATTACGTTCTGAGTTATTACCGGCAAGCCCAATTTTATAATTAAATATTAAAAATGAATTTTTACCTAGCGGCTCTGTGTAGACCGTATTTATGCTACCCGCAGAAGTTAGTTGTGTTAAGGCTTTTGTTTGTGCAACGGTTTCCTGTTTAATAATGACGTTAGATGCATTAAAATAATCGTTTTGTGCATTTAGTAAACCATTTTGTGTTTTATCGCCAAAATTAAAATCAGAATTTACTGAAATGGTTCTGCCTTTTTTTGCAAAACGAAGGCGGTAACTTATGGTACCATTAAGGGTTTTATCATTGGTACTATTACTAGTAGTGCGGGCTGTATTGTTTAGTTGCGCTCCAGTTTCAGGAATATAAGAGCCACCACTAAAATTTGTAATGTTATCTGATAAAACATTGGCTGCCTTTAATGTTAATTTAAATAAGCCAGTGCTATCAGTCCCCCACTGATCGGTGGTAGCAAACTTGTATTTCTTTTTTTCGTTGCGTTGAGTGCTAAACGTATTGTTTATAATAGAGTTGGTAGGCAAAATAGTTTTACTGTATGAACCTGTTATACCATTTACAATAAGTCTATTGTATTGCGCACTGGTATTTACAGAGCCCTTATCAAATTTGTTGCTAAAAGTAGCGCCAGCCGATTGTTGATTTGGAAAACCTGTAGAACCTCCTTCATCACCATCGCCACTTATCATAACCATTGACATACCGCCGTCTCCAAATTCTGTAGTGATACCGCCGCCGTCGCCATAATTTTGTGCCTCGTCCCAATTTAAATTGTCAAATTTGGTATTGTCAGTGGTCACATAACCGGCAATTTTTCTTTTCCCTTTAAAAGCATTGGTCATTAATTTGCCATTCCCAAACTGGTTAAAGTTGCTTCCAGCTTCGGCTTTACCAAAGTATCCATTTTTTTTATCTTCCTTTAATTGAAGGTTAATGGTTTTAGACTTTTGCCCATCATCAATACCTGTAAAAACTGCCTGATCCGATTTTTTATCAAATACTTGTACTTTATCTACCACATCCGCTCTTAAGTTTTTAGTTACCACCGCAGGATCGTCACTAAAAAATTCTTCACCATCCACAAGTACCTTGTTTACTTTTTCTCCTTGTGCTGTAATCTCTCCTTTCGCATTTACCTGAATACCTGGCATCTTTTTCAAGAGTTCTTGTACGTCGGCATTGGGTGTAACATAAAAACTATCAGCCTTGTACTCGGTGGTATCACCCTTTACACGAATAGCCGACACCGTATTTTTTACAATAACTTCTTTAAGAATATGGGCTTTGGTATCAATGGCAATATTGAGCACTGTTGGCGTTGCACCCACCGTAATTTGATCCGTAAAATCAGCGTATTGCGGATAGCTTACCATGACAATGTAATTGCCAGCAGCTATACGCTCAATAGCAAATTCTCCTTTACTTGATGTTCTTACTGTTTTTACAAGCACCGAATCTTTGGCTCTTAAAATGTTTACAGAAGCCATCGCCAAGTTCTTTTTTTCGGTGGTATCTTTTACCGTACCGCTTACCGTAGTAAACTGTGCAAATGTGGCTATAGAAAATAAAACAGAAAAAAGGGTTAGTGTAAGGCGTTTATGTCCTAGAAATAATAAATTCATGCAGTTTGTTTGATTCTTAAGGCGTGCATTTTAAAAAATGCTGCACGAAAGTACTTCTAACTTACAAAGTATTGCCAACCAAACTGTTAAAATAGACGAACGGCAAAAATATACCTTTAATAGGTATTATTTCAAATACCAATCTTTGTATCTCGTAAGCCCCTCAATAAAATAATAGTCTGCGTAGGTTAATGGCGCATCCACTTCTGACTTATGTGGAAGCGACCCTACGCTATGCATGAGTATAAAACCTCCATTTTGACCAAGCTTTGCCCTGTAGGCCTCCGATGATAAAGCCATTAAGATGGTTTCGGCTGTTTTTATGTATTCCTTTTTTTCTGTACCAGTGGTATATTGCCCAAGCTCTAATAGCGCAGAAGCCATAATTGCGCCACTTGACGCGTCGCGTGGTGCATTTGGAATGGTTGTAGCATCAAAATCCCAATAAGGCACTTTGTCAGCTGGTAAATTAGGATGAGACAATATAAATTTTGCAATTTTTTTAGCCTGGTTTAAATAGGCTGGGTTTTTAGTAAAACGGTACATCATGGTATATCCGTATAAGCCCCATGTTTGACCTCTAGACCATGCCGACGAATCTGATGCACCTTGCCAGGTTACTTTTTTTAAAATTTTTGCGTTGGCTAAATCCCAGTCAACTACGTGGACCGAACTGTTGTCTGGTCTAAATTGATTTTCAATGGTCGTATTGGCATGGGTAACTGCAATTTCTTTATATACCGGATCGCCACCATGATCACTTACCCAGTGTAGTAATTCAAGATTCATCATGTTGTCAATAATTACCGGGCAACTTAAACGCGCACTTGAATTCCAAGATTGAATAGATTTAATAGCGGGTCTATAACGCGTAGACAATGATTTGGCAGCAATGGTTACAACGTCTTTGTAAGCTGGGTTGTTGGTGTATTTAAAGGCAGTTCCAAAAGAACAATAGATCATGAAACCTAAATCATGATTACCAGTATAGTATTTTTCTTTTTCTAAAATGCCCAGCCTTTTTTCTGCTTCCTTTCTAATATTTTCATCTTTGGTATAGGCATACAAATACCATAACGTGCCCGGATAAAATCCACTGCACCACCATTTGGTATCACTTGTTACAGATGTATTTGTTGCTAACACATAAGTACGAGGCATTACCGAGTCAGGCGTATTTGCTTTTAAATACTGGTATTGTTTAGCAGCAAAATCAAAATTGTCTTGAATAAGCGCTTCCATTTTATTTTTTATAGAAGCAGTTTGCGCAAAACCAATTTGAGCCATCACAAACAAAAGTGCAAAACCAACGATGTATTTTTTCATGTTCGAAATTTAATAAGGTAATCAAGTTAATAATCTACAGCGTAATCTTTAGGAAATACTTCTCCATTCCATGCCCTTTTTTGCGTCCAATTGGTTGCGGAATCTGCCCAAAATGCATGGGTGGCTGGAAGTCCTAATGGCATAAATGCAAAAGACGCTAAATACATACTGCCCGTGTTAGAATAAGAATCTGCAATATTAGACTGGTTAGCACCCACAAAACCTAGTGTTAGTAGGCCATTTGCATTAAATGTGTCTTTTACAAACACCCTTTTAAATACCGCTGTTAATGCTGGTCTTACTTGTGAAGGCAATACGCCCGCTGGCAAGTTGTCTTCCAGTGCCAATGTAGCTAGTGGCCAAAAAGCACCTACCCTATAGGTCGAGGATCTTCCAAACACCGGAAATGTTCCTTCTGGAGAAATAAAACGTTCTTGAAAAGAAGCATAACGCTTCATTCGTTTAACAGCAAGATCTAATTCAGCTTGTGTTCTTCTGCCCTTAGATACATTCACTTTAAGCACAGTTACAAGCATGGGTTGAATTACAAAACCATTGTAATGATCAAAATGAAATTTAACACCATCACTATACCAACCATCACCCACATACCAACCTTGTATTTTATCAATGCCAGCATCAATACGTGCAGCGTCAATAGGTGCATCAATCGAGAGTAAAAATGTTTCTACAATAGCAGCAAATAAAACCCAGTTATTATTAGATGGTTTAATGGCGCGCAGCTTTGTAAACTCGGTTATAAAACGCTCTTTGGTTTGCTTACTAAGCGGCTCCCAAAGTGCTACAGGTGCTGATAATAATGCCTCTGCTAAAAATGCAGCATCCACAAGTGGTTGGGCTACTTTTTGTGAACCCCAATATAAATAATCTGGACTTTCCGGATCCACAGCATGTGTTAATGAAGCATGTATTTGATCACGCATTTTTTTTCTGATACGCCCTTCTTCAGTATCATCATCCGGAAGTGATACAAATGGAGCGATGCCAACAATTAAACGCCCAATAGCTTCCATATAAGCAACCTCTTTGTTACGGTTATCCCAGGTAGGACTATAATCCATGGGCATTGTTTTTTTGAGTTCACCTTTACTCATCGATGATAAAATGGGTGAGGCTATTTTATCAAGTAGCTTTACCCAGTACATACGGTCTTTAGCACCTGTTGATTCAAATGGATCAATGCTACCGGCAGCAGTTGATGCTTTTGTTGTAAGTACGGGAGCGAGTCCAACAAAACTTAGTATTGAGGATAGCTGTATAAAATTTCTTCTTTTCATGATTGTATTATTGTAAGATTTAATTCAGCAGCCTAGTACCATCCCCAATTTGCATCACATATTTACCCATACTGCGTCCAAATGTATTTTCGTACACAGCGTTTATGCGGTTATAAACAGTTTCTAGTTCAGTTGTTTGTACAAGCGCTATCACACAACCACCAAAGCCACCACCCATCATTCTTGCGCCAATAATAGCAGGGTCTTTCATGCAGTTTTCTACAATCATGTCTAGCTCTGGGCAACTTACATTATAAAGCTTGCTCAACCCAGTATGCGTTTCATACATGCGGACACCAAATGCATCTATTTCACCAGCAAGCAAATGATTACAAGCGGCTTCCATTCTGGCAATTTCTTCAATTACATATCTGCATCTATGGTACACATCACTTGAAATAGTATTAGCCACTGCATCTAACATGGGTAGCGTGGCTTCCCTAAAAGATGTAATCGAAAATTGTTGACGAAGCGCCGCTATGCCGGTTTCACATTCCTGTCTTCTGGTATTGTATTCAGAAGACGCTAAACTATGTTTTACAAATGTGTCAAAAAGCACAATACTAATGCCTTCTAACTTAAATGGAAAATAGGTATATGATAAATCAGCGCAATCTAGTTTGATAACATGATCTGCTTTACCAAACATACTTGCAAACTGATCCATCACACCGCAGTTTACGCCTACAAAATTATTTTCGGCGCGCTGTGCTATTTGTACCATTGTTTGTTTGCTAATATTGATATCAAAAAGATGTATGAGCGCAAAAACGGTTGCACACTCAAGCGCAGCTGATGATGACACACCTGCACCTACCGGAATATTACCCGTAATGAAAATATTAAAGCCTGAAACTACATGGCCATCTTTTTTAAGTTCATGGGCAACACCTAATACATAATTTGGCCAGTCTAAACTAGAACGCTGCGATGCATTATCTAGGCTAGTTTGGTAGTTTTGTTGGATATCAGCAGCGTGCATTACTATTTGGTGATCGTTTCTTTTTGAAACGGCCACATACATATACTTATCAATTGCGGCGGGAAGCACAAAACCATGATTGTAATCTACGTGTTCCCCAATTAAATTGATACGCCCTGGTGACGCTATAACAAATGAAGGCGCTTCATTAAACTGCGAGGCAAATAGCGCGCTTAATTTCGCCTTATTCATTAAATATAACGGTTAATCAAATTTTCGATAAACTCTTGTTTACCGCTAATGGTAGCAGGCTCTCCAGCAGCAACGGCTATACTTCTTAAGTCTTCCAAAGTGAGTTTTCCTTGCTCAAAATCTTTTCCTTTTCCTGCATCATAGCTTGCATAACGGTCCGCTCTAATTTTTTTATAATCAGACCCTTGCAAAATAGCATCTGCTGTTATAAGCGCTCTTGCAAAAACATCCATACCACCAATATGCGCATAAAATAAATCGGCAGGATCTGTAGAGTTACGTCTAATTTTTGCATCAAAATTAATACCGCCTCCTTTAAAACCACCTGCTTCCAAAATAATAAGTAGGGCTTCCGTTAATTCATTGATATCAGAAGGAAATTGATCGGTATCCCAACCATTTTGATAATCACCTCTATTGGCGTCCATACTGCCTAAAAGTCCAGCATCTGCTGCTACTTGTAATTCATGCGTAAACGTATGTCCAGCAAGGGTTGCATGGTTTACTTCAATATTTAAACTAAAGTCATTTAATAAATCGTGTTCGCGTAAAAAACCAATTACGGTTTCGCAATCATAATCATACTGATGCTTTGATGGCTCACAAGGTTTAGGCTCAATAAAAAACTTTCCTGTAAAACCATTTTTTCTAGCATAATCTCTAGCCGTTTTTAAAAACTGTGCTAAATGATCTTTCTCACGTTTCATATTGGTGTTTAGTAAACTCATATAACCTTCTCTTCCGCCCCAAAAAACATAATTTTCTCCACCCAACGCAATGGTTGCATCAAGTGCCGCTTTAACCTGTGCGCCCGCATGTGCAAGCACCGTAAAGTCAGGATTAGTAGCAGCACCATTCATATATTTTCTACTTGAAAATAAATTGGCAGTACCCCATAGTAGTTTGATGCCACTCGCTGCCTGCTTTTCTTTAAAATACGCCGTAATAGCTTGTAAGCGTCTTTCATTTTCATGAACATCATTTGTATATTCTACTGCGTCTACGTCATGAAAGCAATAATAAGGCACGCCTAATTTTGTCATGAATTCAAATGCAGCATCTGCTTTATCTTTTGCTCTTTCGATAGGATCAGATTTTGTATCCCACTCAAACAAATGCGTAGGCTCACCAAAAGGATCGGCACCAGAACCGCAAAAGCTATGCCAGTATGCACAAGCAAACCTAAAATGTTCTTTCATGGTTTTACCTGCCACTACTTGATTTTCGTTATACCATCTAAATGCTAGTGGGTTATGCGAAGATGTTCCTTCGTATTTAATTTTTTCAATTCCTTTAAAAAATTCTTTAGATCCTAATACTACTGACATACTATCTATTTTAAGTCTTTAAATTTATTGATTGTTTTTGATTTGAATCGCCAATTGTTGTTCCCAATTTTGATACGCTTCTGTGTAATTTGTATTTGCTGCTGGCTCAATAGTAGTTAATGGCTTGCTATTAACAAAAGCTTCCTCAATTGTAGTATATACTTTGGCACCATAGCCGGCTCCAATGGCTGCACCCTTGCTTCCATCTGTGTGGTAGAGCTCCAGAGGTACCTGAAGTGTATTTACAAAACAGTCTACAAATACACCACTTAAAAACATATTGGCTTTACCAGCTCTAATAACCGTTGGTTGCACGCCGTTTTGCTGTAGTACTTTAAAACCATATTGCATAGCAAATACAACGCCCTCCTGAACTGCACGAAATAAATGCGCTGCTTGATGTCTATTAAAATCGAGGCCCACTATATGTGCACCAATATTTTTATTATGAAGCATGCGTTCCGACCCATTACCAAACGGAAGCACTGCCACACCATCAGACCCTGGCGCAACAGATGCAGCAAGTATATTCATCTCGTTATAGCTACTAGCACCCATTTTATTTTTCATCCAACTATTTGAAATGCCTGCACCATTAATGCATAAAAGCACCCCAATGCTGTTTTGTTCAAGTGTATGATTAACGTGTGCAAATGAATTAACCCTAGAGGCCGTATCGGCTTGTAAACTATCTGATACTGCATAGATGACCGCCGAAGTGCCCGCTGTTGCTGCTACTTCGCCAGGCTTTATTACATTTAAAGAAAGCGCATTGTTTTGTTGATCGCCAGCTTTATAAGTTACTGGAATACCTTTTGGAAGGCCCAATGTGGTAGCAATACTTTCATTCAAATAACCATGCGTGTCAAATACATTTTTGATAGCTGGAATATGATGTGCATCGAGCTCGTAATAATCCATTACAGCAGAAGACAAACAATTGTTTTTAAAATTCCAAAACATCCCTTCAGATAACGCTGCAATTGTGGTGGTAATTTCACCCGTTAATTTCATCGAAATAAAATCGCCGGGAAGCATCATCTTATAAATTTGACCATAACGTTCAGGTTCATTTTGTTTGACCCATGCAAGTTTTGACGCGGTGAAATTTCCGGGAGAATTTAGTAAGTGACCAAGACAGTAATCTTGCCCAATTGTTTCAAAAGCTTTTTCACCAAGTGCTATCGCTCTATTGTCACACCAAATAATACTATCTCTAATTACGTTTTGATTGCTATCTACAAGCACGAGCCCATGCATTTGATAGGCAATGCCAATGGCGCCAATATCAGCCGGATTAAAAGCCCCTGTTGCATTTGCTTTTAAAATGGCAGCCTGAACATCTTGCCACCATACATTGGGCGACTGCTCGGCCCAGCCCGGCTGGTGAGAAATAATAGCAGCTTCGGTTTCAGGGTGTTGCGCAGAAGCCAACACTTTACCATTACTGGCATCCATTACAGACACTTTTACAGAAGAAGTGCCCAAATCTATTCCTAATAATAACATACAAAATAATCGTAAAGATGAACTCAAATTGAGTCCTTAATATTACTTAATTAGTAGCGAAAAATAGAAGAAAAATAAAAGATTATTGGTGGCCTCGTCAGGAATCGAACCTGAATCTGGAGCTTCGGAAACTCTTATACTATCCATTGTACTACGAGGCCAATTGTAAAGTGGCTGCAAAAATAATTGAATTGCAAATACACCACCCGTTTAATTCAGACCCGCCGCCGCTTTAGACCTAGTAGTGCTTGAATGGCCGCTGGTAAAAAAATATGCGTAGGAACAGAAGACATAATATGTAAATCGTCTAGCAAAGAGGATTCATTGTTTAAAAAACGAAATACGCGGTCTGGTGGATTTTTAGAAAATATAGCAGTAAAGATGGTAGCCCCATCTAATTTTTGGTCTTGTAGTACCCTAAGCAACACCGAGTCGTATAACTGAAACTTTTTTTGAGCAAAAGTGCTCGTCCTTAATGGATTGATGCCCGCTACTACATCAGCTACAATGCTTTTTGTTTTTTCTTGAATAAAATGAAAAGCATAACCACTGCTTCCTTTAACCTGTCCACCCGCAACGCCAATATTGATAAGGTTTCCAACACCTTCTACAAAAGAATAATTGGTCATGGGTATTTGGCCAAACTCATGATGCGTGACCTCGTAATTAGTACTGCCATATGTTTTTTGGATATAATCAGTAATGGCTTTGTCGTATTCTTTTTCTTCTAAAATATTTTCGGTAAAGAGCGTATACTCTACAAGTGCAGTAGTAGGTGAAGTTGGCATCACGTACATAAACGTAGTGCCCTCTGTTTGATCTACGGTAAAATCCATGAGCGTTGCTACCGCGTCATTAAAAACAGGCGCTGCTGTTTTAATTTCAAAACCTTTAAAATGCTGCCATAAAAAATATTCGGAAGCCTTTTGCGCCAGCACATTTGCAGGTTCAAATAAAATGCTATTAAAAACTTTTGAAGCAGTAAGGGTTTGGTTTTCTAGTACCACTTTTGCGCCATCATTATCTGAATGAACAGCAAGCACCCGCTCTGTACAAAAAGAGATATTATTTTTTGTTGCTGCTATTTGTAATACATGGCTATACAAATCGATGCCGCGTATCATTTTATACGTAAAAGGAGATAGGTTTAATTTGTTTGTGTACGAGGGAGCTATAAACGAAACATGATCCCATTTTTTAATTACGATGGGCTCAAAAATATCAGACTCTTTTTCCCAAAAACACCAGGTTCGGTCATTGGTATTTTTTTGCGCAGCATCAATCACTAAAATTTGAGCCGTATCAAAAAAAGGCTGCTGCATCATGCGCATCAGAAGGCTTAGCCCCGCTAAGCCCGCGCCTGTAATAATATAATCGTAATGAGATTTCAATAAAGACCTTATCCTTGGTTTTGAGGGGCCTGACTTTGTAAAGCTTCGTCTTTGCGCACTTTATCCCAGTATTTTTTTGCTACCAGCAGCATACCAAAGCTCTCACCATCTTCTTTACCAAGGTGCTTGTGGTGCATTTTGTGCGCCCATCTAATAGCTTTGATGTATTTATTGTTAGATCTAGTAAACAGTTTAAAACGCTGATGGATAATAATTTCGTGGACTAAAAAATAAGCAAATCCATACATGGCAATACCAGCACCAATACCAACCGACCAGTAATTTTGCGCCATACTACCTAGCATAATACAAAGCCAGCTTGGAATGGCAAATATTAGAAAGAAGGCATCATTTTTTTCAAAGAAACCTTCACTTTTTTGATGGTGGTCTTCATGTAAATACCATAAAAACCCGTGCATGACATATTTATGCGTAGCCCAGGTAATAGGTTCCATCAATAAAAAAACGCCAATCGCAACAAAAACATAGATCATGGTAAATAATTTCGAAGTGTTAAAAAAAACAGCACTTGAATACATAACAAATGTAGTGCAAAAGGGTTGGCTTTAGGTTGCTCCCATTTTCTAAATAAAATAAGCAAGCCAGCGCTCAGTAAAAACCAACATACATAATTGTACATGGGAATATCTAATGACAACCAGGTCCAAAATCCAAGTTTAACAGCAACCGGTTCCATCAACCAATCAAACAATACGGCCACAATGGCTGCATCTATAACAAATGCTATGTTTTCAATTCGTTTTGGTAGCCCTTCCCCTTCTTTTAAAAACTGGTGTTGCAACCAGCGGTGCAACATGGTCATTACAGTGCCCGCACAAAAAACAACTACAAACCAGTTCATGCCTATCGTAAAAGGCACATTCATAAAACCAGGGCCTAATACTTTTCCATAAAAATAAGAGCCAAATAAAAACCCGGTATGCACGCCAATGATTTCAGAGAGCATGCCCGTAGCAAAAGCAGCTATAAAAAAGTACCAAAATTTAGATGATAAACTAGGCTGATTCCAAAGGAGCAGCACAAACATGAGAAAAAGATTGAGTGGCGTATTCGAAACAAACCATTCAGAATGGTCAGAAATTAAAATACCAAGCATCCCACTCACATGAAAAAGCAGTGCTATAAAAACAGAAATGGTAAGTTTATATTGATCTATAAATAGCCTCATAACCTCCTATCTTTTGCCACTAAATTACTCATTATTTCTGCACTTTTTAAACAAAGCGGAATACCACCACCCGGGTGCACACTGCCACCCACAAAGTAGAGGCCATTATACTCTTTGCTAAAATTAGGATGCCTCAAAAATGCAGCCATGGGCGCGTTGGAACTTGTACCATACAAGGACCCTTGATATGATGCCGTGTTGGCTTCAATTAATAATGGATCCAATATTTTTTCTGTTTCTATTAAAGGCTCAATGGGTTCACCCAGCATGCGTTCAAGTTTTGCCAGCACTTCTTTTTTTACGGAGGCAGTAATTGTTGCCCAATCCTGACCGGTATTGGCAGGCACATTCACCATCACAAACCAGTTTTGCTTACCAGCAGGCGCCTGAATACCGGGCTCACACACAGAGGTAATATTGACATAAACTGTGGGGTCACTAAATGGAATTTTTACGTCAAACAAATGCGCAAACTCCGCTTCATAGTTTTCTGTAAAAAAGATATTATGTAAACTTAGCTGCGGAAATTCTTTTTTGATGCCCCAGTAAAAAATTAAGGCACTACTGCTGCGTTCTTGTTCTAATATTTTTTGCGCTTTTGAGGGCGCGGCTAATAAATTAAGATAGGTAAAATACACGTCTGCGTTACTTACAACAAGATCTGCATCTATAGCTGCATCATTCACTATAACCCCGGTTACTTTATTATTTTTAGTGATAATTTTTTGAACAGGACTATTAAAATAAAATTGAACCCCTATTTTTTTTGCTACGGCTACAAGTGTATTCGTAATTGAAATCATACCGCCTGACGGATAAAAACTTCCTTCGTTGTGCTCCAAATGCGCAATTAAAGTAAGCATACTAGGTGCCACATAAGGGTTGCTCCCATTATAGGTAGCATACCTGTTAAACAGCTGCACTAATTTTTTAGATTTAAAAGACCGCTCATTGTGTTTATGCATCGACCTTGTTATATAAGGAAGTTTAAATGCGCCTAGCGCCGATAAAAGTGGAATTTTAAAGAGCGTAGAAATTTTATGTAACGAATAATTTAAAAACACCTGACCAATACGGGTATATAATTTTTCGGAAGCTGCTAAATAATTTTTGATGCTGCTTACTGGCTCTCCCGTTTTTTTATATGCTTCCTTTGCAAATAAATCAGGATCTGCAGAAGCCTCTATAAACGTACCATCTTCATAAAAATAATGACAGGATACCGGCATTTTATGATAGGTAAAATAATCGGATAATTTTTCTCCAACTAACGCAAGTAACGCCTCTAATTGATGTGGCTGGGTAAATAAACTAGGGCCTGTATCAAACTGGTATCCTTTTTCTGTAAAAAACCCAAGCTTACCACCTGGCTTATCTGATTTTTCGTAGACATGCACTTCGTAACCCTGCGCCACCAACCTAATACTAGCCGCAAGTCCTGCAATACCGGAACCAATAATCACTGCTTTTTTAGGCTGCATGTATTTTATTTTGCGGATCTGCTATCCATGCTTTTAATGTAGGATAAGCGATATGAAACCATGCTGTAAAACGTTCTGGCGTTTCCTTTATCTGTTCCTCTAATTCTATCTCAGTCATAAATGCATAAGCAGCTACTTCGTTTGGATTAAAATGTATGGGGCCTTCATAGATCCCTGTAAATACATGATCAAACTCATGCTCTGTTAACCCGTTATCAAATGCGGCTTTATACGTAAAGTCAAATGCTTTGGTAAGGTTTGTTTTAAATCCCATTTCTTCTTGTAACCTTCTGATGGCTGCGTCAGCAACCTGCTCACCGGGCCTTGGATGACTACAACAGGTATTGGTCCAAAGTCCGCCACTATGGTATTTTGAAAAAGCGCGCTGTTGCATTAACAGATCGCCATTTGTATTAAAAACAAAAACACTAAATGCTCTATGAAGTAACGCCTTTTCGTGGGCTGCCATTTTTTCCATGGTGCCCAAGGCCTCGTCTTTTTCATTTACAAGCACTACTTCTTCTAACATAAGTGCTCTTTATAAAATATTTAATTGACTTCTAATGCCAGCTTTTGCAAGTATAAAAGCCTTTCCATAATCTGGAATACGCACACGTGATTCTAAAATATGTGCAGGCTCTAGGCGCTGTATTTTTTTAAATAAGGAGAGGTAGTATTTATAGGCTACATACACACCAAATCTAGCCTTAATGGGTAAATGCAAAATGCCCGCATACGCTTCGTCAAAATCTTTTTGAATATCCTGCTCAATGGCTAATTTATCGGCGTGGGTAAAATTGGCAAAATCGCAATCCGGAAAATACATGCGGTCTAGTCCTTCAAAATCTGCTTTAACGTCACGCAAAAAATTAACTTTTTGAAATGCAGATCCTAAACTTTTAGCAGCAGGCTTTAATTCTTCATACTGCGCCTGATTGCCTTCACAAAAAATATACAAACACATTAGACCTACTACTTCGGCACTGCCGTAAATATAAGTTTCGTAACCAGCTCTATCGTAAGTATGTTTTCCTAAATCAAGTTCCATGCTATACAAAAACGCATCAATGAGTGCATGGTCTATACCGTACTGGTTAACGGTCATTTGAAAGCTATGAAGTATTGGATTTAAACTAATGCCTCTTTCGATAGCATCGTAGGTTGCTTTTTTAAATTCCTCAAATAAAAGCGCTTTATCAAATCCATGAAAAGTGTCTACAATTTCATCCGCAAAACGAACAAAGCCGTAAATATTACAAATGGGCGTACGTAAGTCTTTGTGCAACAATTTAATAGCCGAAGAAAAGCTGGTACTATACTTTTGGGTCGTTATTCTACTACAATCCTGACTCACTTCATGAAACAGGTCCATCATAGTTGTTTATTTTTAATTGTTGAATAATGTTTTACAACTTGACCAGCTACCACTTCCCCACTTATCAAACTTGGCGGCACACCTGGCCCCGGAACAGTTAGCTGTCCGGTGTAAAATAAATTTTTTACTTTTTTACTACGGCAGCTTGGTTTTAAAACAGCTGTTTGCATTAACGTGTTTGCAAGGCCATATGCATTTCCTTTAAAAGCATGGTAGTCAAACACAAAATCAGATTGCGCAAAAGAGCGTTTATATACAATAGCATCTTTTACAGATTGCCCTAACCTCTTTTCGATACGGGTTAGCATTTGGTCTAAATATTTTTCACGTACTTCTTCTGTATCCCCTGCCAAACCAGTTGCCACTGGCATTAATAAAAATATATTTTCATGCCCCTCTGGTGCAGATGTAGCATCGGTTACAGATACTACACTCATATAAAAGAGTGGATCTGTGGGCCATGTTTTTGTTGTATAAATTTCGGCGCCATGTACTTCAAATGAAGTATCAAAAAATAGAGTATGGTGCTGAGCGCCTGCTAATTTTTTATTCAGTCCAATATAATAAATGAGACAACTAGGTGCCATTACGCGCGAATCCCAATAAGCAGCGCTGTAAGACTGAGCAGCAGCAGGCAGTAGCGCAGTTTCGATGTGGTGATAATCGGCACCACCAATAATAACGTCTGCTTCAAAATTACCCCTACTTGTACAAACACGTGTAGCTATTTTATTTTCAACCTCTATAGAACTTACTTCGTGTTCAAATTTAAATTTCACGCCTAGAGACAATGCTAAATCATACATGCCTTCTACAATATTGTACATGCCGGTAGATGGGTACCATGTTCCGCCTTTAATGTCGGCGTAATTCATGAGCGAATAAAGTGCAGGTGTATGTTCTGGTAAAGCACCTAAAAACAAAACAGGAAACTCCATGAGTTCGCGCAGTTTTGGATTTGTAAAATGTTTGGCAACGTGCTTTTTGATAGACGTAAAAACATCAAGTTTAAAAATCCCTTTTATTAATTCCCAATCTATAAATTCTGTTAAAGATTGACTTGGTTTATGTACGAGCTTGTTAATACCTACTTCATATTTGTACGCTGCTTCTGCTAAAAATGAATCGAGTTGATCGCCAGCACCTGGTTCAATTTTTTCAAATAAAGCTTTAAGTTCATTGTAACTCGCAGGTATGTCTACAGGACCATCAGGCCAATATACACGGTAAGATGGATCTAGTCGTATAAGCTTGTAATAATCGGAAACCTTTTTGTTAAACTGATTAAAAAAACGTTCAAAAACATCGGGCATCCAGTACCAACTTGGGCCCATATCAAATGTAAAACCTTCGGTCTTATATCTTCTAGCCCTTCCGCCAGGCATCTCATGTTTTTCTAAGACAGTAACATCCCAACCTGCTTTGGCCATAAATGAGGCAGCAGATAAGCCGGCAAAGCCGCTTCCAATAATAATAACGGATTGTTTCAAAGTCCAATGAAATTAAGCAAAAATTAGTAGCGGTGCAACTGATTTTTTAGGAGCTTACGCGCAAAGTGAATCCTGCTTTTGATGGTACCGAGCGGCTCATTTAACATGTCAGCAATTTCATGGTATTTATACCCATCAAAATATAACAGAAAAGGATTTTTGAAAATGATAGGTAAGCTATGAATGGCTTCTTGTACTTCTTTTAAATTAAGTTTTGCAACCGCTTCATTACTAACAGATGTTTGGTTGTTGTCGATTAAAAAATCGTTGGGTGTGTTATCAAAAACAGTGGCTTGCTTCGATTTTTTGCGATAATCATTGATAAAGATGTTACGCATAATCGTATACAACCAAGCTTTAATATTAGTGCCTACATTGTATTTATCCTTATTTGCAAGTGCTCTAAACAGTGTTTCCTGCACCAAATCTTTCGCTGACTCGTTATCACGAGTAAGCGTAAAAGCGAAAGGCTTTAGAAATGTCGTGTTGTTGATGATGAGCTCGTTGAATTCGGGGGTAGACATTTTGTTTAATTTTTATAAAATCAAAGTTAAACAAAGAAAAGGTTCCAACAATCAATTTTGTTTAATTTTTTTAAATAAATATTAAACAAATAAGGAGCTGAAAATCAGCTCCTTACGTAATATGGTTGGTTAAATTGATGTTTTTTACTAAGCTATCTTACCCAAATAGTCCATTACTTCAGGTAAAGAACGCTTTAAATTGACGTTAGCAGGGATTGTTTTTTTATAACTCTGGGTTAATAATCCAGAAACAACCACCGAGTAATTAGACATGGTAGCGCCCACTTTACCTAAGAACTTCTCAAAATTAAAGTTGCTAGCCACCGATGTAAGGTGGGTATACAAAAATGAAGGTCCTTTTAAATCGGCTACATATACAACGTCACGCATTGGCACGTTGGCACCTAAATACAACACTTTTACACCGCGACTTTTCAATAAATAGTACATAAATAAGATACCAAGCTCGTGGTGTTCGCCTTCTGGCAAAAATAGAAGTGCGGTTGCATCGGCTTTTAACGTAGGCACTGTTTTTTCGATGCCTACAATTAATTTTTGTCTAATAATATTTGTTACAAGGTGCTCCTGCGCTGGATTGACGCGGCTTGTAACCCACAGTATACCTATTCTTTCGAGGAAAGGGAAAATAATTTGTGTGATTGTTTTTTCGATACCCTTGCTTGCGATTTGAAAATCAAGGACCGATTCAAAATCTTCGATACGAAGATCCACCATGCACTCAATCAGCTCGTTTACAATTCTTTCGAGCTGCGCTTCCGACTGGGTCAATGAAAAAATTCTTTCTTTCATTTCGATAGGCTCCATCTTATCGATGTGAGAGATTTTGTACCCGTACTTATTAAGTAGGGCAATATTCAAAAGCGTGATAAGCTCTTCGTTGGAATAATAGCGGATATTGGTATCCGTTCTTGAAGGATTCAAGAAATTATACCGCTGTTCCCATATACGAATGGTATGGGCTTTAATCCCTGAAAGGTTCTCTAAATCTTTAATGGTAAATGCATCCATGCCCTTATAACAACAAGTCCGGCAATTTGTTTAAACTATCCTTTTATTCCTTTTAAGTACTGTCCGTAGCCACTTTTCTCGTATTTGGCAGCCAGTTTTAGGAGCTGATCACGGTCAATAAAGCCCATTCGGTAGGCAACTTCCTCAATACAGCCTATTTTTTGGCTTTGGCGCTTTTCAATAACCCTTACAAACTCGCAAGCGTCACTTAAAGAGTCAAAAGTGCCGGTATCAAGCCAAGCAGTACCACGGTTCATGATACCCACTTGTAAAGTGCCCCTTTGTAAATATTCGTTGTTAACGGTGGTGATTTCGTATTCGCCCCTAGCAGAAGGTTCAATGTTTTTTGCAATTTCCACAACGTCATTGTCATAAAAATATAAACCTGGCACCGCATAATTTGATTTTGGCTGCGTAGGTTTTTCTTCGATAGAAATAGCTTTTTTGTTTTCGTCAAATTCAACCACACCATAACGCTCTGGATCATTTACTTCGTAAGCAAACACGGCAGCACCTTCAATGTTGTTAAAGGATTGAACCAGTTTACTAAAGCCTGCGCCATAAAAAATATTATCGCCCAGTACTAGCGCCACTTTATCGTTACCAATAAAATCAGCACCAATAACAAAAGCTTGCGCAAGGCCATTTGGTTTTTCCTGAACCGCGTAAGAAAATTTACAACCTAGTTCAGAACCATCTTCTAGCAAACGCTGAAACTGCACGCTATCTTCAGGTGTAGTAATAATTAAAATTTCTTTAATGCCCGCTAACATTAAAATAGATAGCGGATAATATATCATAGGCTTATCATAAATAGGCATTAACTGCTTACTAATTCCTTTTGTAATTGGATAGAGTCTTGTACCTGATCCGCCTGCTAATATGATACCTTTCATTATGTGCTATTTAATTTATAAAGAAGCTGCATAGTCTGCAAAGCTTCCGAGTGTTTTATCTTTTTCAGACAATATAATTTCACTGTCCGCTAATTTCCAATCGATGTTTAAATCCTTGTCGTTGTACATGATGCCCACTTCGTTACCAGGTTCATAAAATTTATCAACCTTGTAAAAGAAAGTAGCTGCATCACTGAGTACCACAAAGCCGTGCGCAAATCCGGCAGGTACAAAAAATTGCTTGTGGTTATCGGCAGTTAGTTCAATGGCAAAATGCTGTCCAAAACTAGGAGACCCTTTTCTTAAATCAACGGCAATATCAAGTACCGAACCTTCTAAAACCCTTACCAGCTTTGCTTGTGCAGAAGCACCTCTTTGCATATGAAGCCCTCTTAATACCCCTTTACTAGACCTTGATTGATTGTCTTGTACAAACAAAATATCGAGGCCCGAGCCTGCATTAAAATCACGCTGATTGAACGTTTCAATAAAATAACCTCTTGCATCGCCATGTACTTTTTCATGAACAATAAAACAATCTTTAAGGGGCGTTTGCTCAATTCTCATTATCTGTTCGTATACATTTGGTTATAGTAAGTTTGGTAGGTGCCGCTTGTTACATTTTCTAACCAAGCGGTGTTTTGCAAATACCAATCGATGGTTGCAGCAAGCCCTTGTTCAAAAGTAACCGATGGGCTCCATCCTAATTCTTTATTTAATTTAGTTGCGTCAATCGCGTAACGGCGATCATGTCCTGGTCGGTCTTTTACATAGGTAATAAGCTGCTCGCTCTCTCCTTTTGCACGACCTAATTTTTCATCCATTTGAGCACACAATAATTTAACGAGGTCAATATTTGTCCACTCATTAAAGCCACCAATATTGTAGGTGTCTCCTTTTTTACCTTCATGAAATATCAAATCAATAGCGCGCGCATGATCAATCACATACAACCAATCACGTGTGTAAAGACCATCTCCGTATACCGGAAGTGCTTTTTTGTTGATGATATTATGAATGAATAAAGGAATTAATTTTTCAGGAAAATGGTTAGGACCATAGTTGTTAGAACAGTTAGAAACCACAATGGGTAAGTGATAGGTTTCACCGTAAGCACGCACAAAATGATCGCTCGCTGCTTTACTTGCAGAGTATGGTGAGTTTGGATCGTAAGGCGTTGTTTCTTTAAACAAACCTTCTTTACCTAAGCTTCCATATACTTCGTCAGTGGAAATGTGATAAAATAGGTGATCACGCTTGCTGTCCCAAGTTCCATCGTGTGCATTTTCGTAACTTAAATCCTGCTTCCAAAAATCTTTGGCCGTATTTAATAAGTTAACGGTTCCAATTACATTGGTGTACACAAAATCAAGTGGCGAAATAATAGAGCGGTCTACATGTGACTCAGCAGCCAAATGAATAACGTCTGTAATATTATGCTTTGTGAAAATATCTTTTAATGCTTCTGCATCTAAGATGTTTGCCTTTACAAAATGATAATTAGGGGCGTTTTCGATGTCCTTCAAATTTTCGAGATTACCCGCATAGGTGAGCGCATCCAAATTAAAAATTTGATACGCTGGATACCTCGTTACCATCAAACGCACAACATGCGATCCAATAAATCCTGCACCGCCGGTAATTAAAATATTCTTTCCCATAATACTAAATAATAATATGAGCCTATTAGGGCTACTTTTAGGCCTGCAAAATACATAAATCAAGCCAACATTTGCTATCTTTCGAGCACAAACAACCACAATGCTACAACAACGTTACTATTCATTGGATGTATTTAGAGGTGCCACTGTGGCGCTCATGATTCTGGTAAACAACCCCGGTAGCTGGGGAAACATATACGGACCGCTTAAACATGCCCCTTGGCATGGCTGCACCCCCACCGATTTGGTGTTCCCTTTTTTCCTATTTGCGGTAGGTAATGCCATGGCTTTTGTGATGCCTAAATTTGAAGCTGGGGAGGCGTCGGCGTTTTGGAAAAAAATTACGACCCGTACCCTACTCATATTTGGCATTGGACTCTTTTTAAATTGGAGTCCATTTATTAAATGGGAAGACAGTGTACTGGTGGCTAAAAAATGGGAAAACGTTCGCATTTTGGGCGTTTTACAACGCATAGCGCTCTCTTACTTTTTTGCTTCAATTATCGTTTACTATACCAAAACAAAAGGCGCCTTTGTACTTGGAGGCATCATACTATTACTATACTGGTTTATTACAGCGAGCCTTGGCACGCCTGGTGATCCGTATAGTATGACAGGCTATTTTGGAACCGGCATAGACAAAATGATTTTAGGCGAAACGCATATGTACCATGGCGAAGGTGTGGCTTTTGATCCAGAAGGCATTACCAGCACACTCACCGGAATTGTGCAAGTTATTTTTGGATTTTTAGTGGGTCAGTATATTCAGCAAAAAGGCAAAACCTACGAGATGCTTGCTAATTTATTAATTAGTGGCGTGGTGCTTATTGTTGCAGGACTTTGTTTTGATATGGTGTTTCCAATCAATAAAAAAATATGGACCAGTAGTTATGTTTTGTACACCACAGGTCTTGCCATTGTAACCATTAGCGTACTTATTTATTTGATTGAATTCAAAGAAATAAAAGGCGCTTGGAGTAAGTTTTTTGATGTGTTTGGAAAGAACCCACTCTTTATATTTTTCTTATCTGGCTTTTTGCCAAGAGTACTAGCACTGCTGCGTTTCGAAGACTTAAGTTTAGAACCTGGCCATACCACCACAAGTGCTTTACCATGGTTTTGGAATCATATTTGTAAGCCTATTTCTGAAGATTTACGGAATGGATCTTTACTCTACGCGGTATGTATGATTGCATTTTATTGGAGCATCGTATATGTGCTCGATAAAAAGAAAATTTATATTAAAGTATAACGCAAAATATTTGCGCAAAAAATGATTGAATCTTATTTAAACATCGTAGCTGCAAGTGCTAAACTTTCTGGCTTACCAACATCTAGGAGCGTGGCGCCGGTATGATCATATGCGAGAATAGTATGTGTAGCACAAAGGTCTAAATACACGTCTACCATCGAAAACTTTCCTTCACGCTGCATGAGTGCTAGTAATTTAGTATCAATTACCTGAATGCCACTAAAAGCCTTTGCTTGCATGTATTCTGTGTTACTGTCGTTTAAATGAACCGGCTTATACTCACCGGTATTTTGATTTTTCCACCCACATAATTTACCGGCTTCATCAAACAAGAAATACCTACTACTGTTTCTGTCAGAAACAGCGAGCGTAGCGAGTGCACCTGTATTAGTATGCTGCGCAACTAGTGCATCTAAATCTAAATTAGTAAGTATATCTGCATTGATCAGTAAAAACGAAGTTTCGTTTTTAAAATACCAAGCTGCTTTTTTTAAACCGCCACCCGTTTCTAGTACGGCGTCTGTTTCATCAGAGATAGTAACGGTAGAGCCCCATCCATTATTGGTATTGATTGCATCTATAATTTGATCTGCAAAGTGATGTACATTAACGAGTACTTCTGTGATGCCAATTTTTTGTAAATACTCGATATTACGCTGTAGCAATGACTTACCATTAACCATAGCTAGCGCCTTGGGATGCTTATCTGTAAAGGGTTTTAACCTTGTACCGAGTCCTGCCGCTAGTATCATTGCCTTCATAAAAATTATTTTAACCAGTTGGCTTTATTGGTGTGAGAAAGCTGCGTGGTTACCTTGTATTTATTACGAAGATGCCTTGCTGTTTGCTCTGCAGCATATACACTACGGTGCTGTCCGCCCGTGCATCCAAAATTGATTTGTAAATTTTGAAAACCGCGTTTTAAATAATCCTCTACCGTAATATCAATTAAATCCCAAACACTATTTAAATACTCATTCATTTTTGTACGCTGTTCCAAAAAATCTTGCACCGGTTTATCGAGGCCTGATAGTTTTTTATAATCATCAAAACGACCCGGATTTAAAATACCGCGCATATCAAACATAAAGCCGCCACCATTTTCAGAATCATCTACCGGAAATCCTTTTTTATAACTAAAGCTGTTAACAGAAACAATCAGTGGTGTAGACTCATTTGCTTGCGGTGGTTCAAAACGTGCTATCATTTCATCAGACATCACAATTTTTAATACCCGGTCAAACTCGGGGGTAACAATACCCACGCGCTTATTTTCAATAAAGAACTGAAGGTTGCGCATAGCTAGTGGAATGCTTGCTAAAAAGTGCGCCTTGCGTTCAAACAAACCTCTAAATCCATAAGCCCCCATTACTTGCAAGAGCCTTATTAATACATATCCATTGTACTGACTTTCAAACGTGATACGGTCTACGGGTTCTTGTAATAAACCATCCACCTGATCCATATAATAAGCAAGCAATTCATCTTTCCACTGTTCACTTAATTCTGCTTTTGCTTGCCACAATAATGAAGCTACATCGTATTGTAAAGCACCTTTCATGCCCCCCTGAAAATCGATGAACTGCACTTCATTTTGATTGACAATAATATTTCTACTCTGAAAATCACGGAACATAAAATACTTATGCTGCGTATGGGTGAGATAGGTACTTAATGCTTCAAAATCTTCAAGCATGGCCTGCTTATCGTAAGGGAGTTGAAGCGTATCTAAAAAGTAATATTTGAAATACAACAAATCACTTAAAATAGCCTGCTTACCAAACTCTTTTGCAGTGATACACCAATTGTAATTGAATCCTTCGTCCCCTTTAATTTGCATGCGCGCAAGTGCCGCTAAACTTTTTTGAAAAAGCGCATATACATTTGAAGAGTGTCCTTCTTTTTCAATTTGATTGAGTAACGATTCGGTACCTAAATCTTCTTGGATATAAATGGTATCATCACTATTTACAGCAAGCACTTCCGGTACAGGAAGACCTGCTGCTTTAAAGTGCTTACTAAAATGTATAAAGGTTTTTGTCTCTTTTTGATTGAGGTTGTAGGTAGCGATATAGGTTTTACTTCCTTCGTATATTCTAAAATAGATACGATCACTCCCACTTTGTGGTAATTTTTCTACCCTGGTAGCTGCAGTGCCTCTGATTGAGGTAAATAAAGTTTCTATTCCGTTAATCACTGACTCCATAGGAAAATTGATTTACAACGAAAATAGAACTTAGTATGCAAACCCCAAATTTGCTTATAAAGTTTGTAGCCCAAAAACGCTTACCTGTTTACCCTTATCCAGTGCATGCTCTTTGCGAATGAGTGTAACGGTACTGAGTTCAAAAAATGGTTGTGCTATTTTATTTACATACTGCGCTGCCATCTGTTCAAAAGCTGCGGGCGGTAATGGCGAAGTAAGTGCAAGCAAAGGTTGCTGTATGAGTTTAGAAGGCGCACATCCATAACTTTTTAAATACTGATCCAGCACTTGCAAACTAGCGGCCAGCTGCGCAAAAGGTTGTTGGTTTACGATACGCATAAAAATGCGCCTAGAAGGCAGGGCTCCAAAACCATCGGTTACCACACTAAAACTTTTTTGCTGGCTAATAATACGGTGCATCCACTTGAGCAAGGTAGCTTCCATATGCTCGGTGGTATGAAACTGGGCTAGCTCAATAACGGGTTTATCAGTAAAACCAAGGGTGCGGGCCCAATTTGTAAAATATGCGTCGGGGTAGGCCACCAACTGATACACCCCAGTGGTAGTAAGTGTTTGACCTGCAAAAACAGTACGCGCGCTCGTATGAATGTCCATAACTTTTTTATTTTGATAATTATTTTAGCATAAATTTACTAAATATTTTAGCTAAAACAAAACTTTTTACTTGTATGGATAGTCAAGAATGGCAGGGGGCTGCCTATAAAGGCTCCAAAAAATTTACCCAACAAGACGTTTCTACCGCCAATGCCACCGGTTTTGGGGCAGCCACCGACGATTATATGGAAAGGGGTATTGACCTCAACG
This sequence comes from Sediminibacterium ginsengisoli, assembly GCA_945873615.1. Lineage (GTDB taxonomy): Bacteria > Bacteroidota > Bacteroidia > Chitinophagales > Chitinophagaceae > Sediminibacterium > Sediminibacterium ginsengisoli_E. Next base: position 120,959 of record CAMCDT010000002.1, read on the forward strand.
AGCAGCTTATTAAAAACAAGCCAGCTACCTTCTTTTTTAGAATGAACAGCCACGCCATGACCGGTGCCGGCATTTACCCCGGCGATATTTTAATTGTAGACAGGAGCATCAGAGCCAGCAATCAAAAAATTGTAGTCGCTATTTTAAATGGTGAACTTTTAATTCGGCGCTACGCCGATAATGGTATTAAAAAACTACTCTCTGCCGAAAATAAAAAATGTGCCGACATCGAAATTGATCCGCTCGCCTCCTTTGCAGTGTGGGGTGTGGTGGTGTATTGCATTCACGCTACTTTATAATATTAGACATGATTGGCATTGTAGATTGCAATAGTTTTTATTGTTCCTGTGAGCGTTTGTTTAAGCCAGATTTACTACACAAACCAGTGGTGGTGTTAAGCAATAATGATGGCTGTATTATTTCAAGAAGTGATGAGGCAAAAGCAGTAGGCATAGAAATGGGCAGCCCTTTTTTTATGCAAAAAAAGAATTTAGAAAAAAATGGCGTTACTACTTTTTCTTCTAATTATCATTTATACGGCGACTTAAGTTGGCGTGTCATGGAAACGCTAAGAACCATGCTACCAGATGGTTGTGTAGAAGTATACTCAGTAGACGAATCTTTTATTGACCTCGCGCATATTGAACCGGCAGCCCTACAATCTTTTACCGTTTCACTTAAAACGATTATTGAACAGTGGACCGGCATTAGTGTTTCGATTGGTGTTGCACCTACCAAAGCGCTGAGTAAAGTAGCCAACAAACTGGCTAAAAAAAACAAACAAATAACAGGCTGCGTATTAATTTTAAATACCGATAAAAAAATAGCACAAGCCCTACAAAAAACACCCATTGGTGATGTGTGGGGTATTGGTTACCAGTACGCAAAAAAATTAAGTTGCTACGGCATTAACACCGCTTACGATTTAACACTGCGCACCGAAAATTGGGCGCATCAAGAATTGGGTGGCGTAGTAGGTGCGCGTTTGTTTAGAGAACTGAAAGGATTTCCTTGCATTGATATGCAATCAGAAAGAGTTACCAAACACATGATTGCTACCACCCGCATGTTTGGAAACCCCGTTACCACGCTTCATGAGTTGGAAGAAGCGGTGGCCACCTATATGGCAAGGGCCGCAGAAAAACTCCGTAGACAACACGCCGCGGCACGCGGCATTACCGTATTAATTGTCCCCAAACAAGAAGTAAAAGGCAGTTATTACCGGCATGGGCCTACCAAAACCGCTAGCATCCGCTTGCCGCTTGCCTCGGCGCTTACCAACGAACTCGTAAAACCTGCCCTAGAGCTAGTAAGAAGCTTATTTGAAGCAGGCAAAACCTACAAAAAAGCGGGAGTCATTTTAAGTGATATCGTACCCGAATCGGTGATACAAGGGAACTTATTTGTAGCAGTGCCTACTAGTAGCGAAAAACTAGCCAAAGGGCGAGCCCTCATGGAAGCGGTAGACAATATCAATTTTTCGATGCGGGGTGATATATTAAAATTTGCGGCTAGCGGTACTACCCGCAACTGGAAAATGCGCCAAGAAATGCGGAGCCCCCGCTATACTACACGCTGGGAGGAGCTCCCTCTACTCAAATAAGCCCCAAAAGGCCCTGTGCATAAGCATCTAAGAAGTATTTAAAAATTTACACGAATAAATTGCGCCGGTACCTTAAATTTGCACAATTTGTAAATAATGACCCACCCTACACTCAACTCCAACGAATCCATACCATCAGGTAAGAAAAAAGTAATTGTACTAGGTAGCGGCCCCAATAGAATTGGCCAAGGTATCGAGTTTGATTATTGTTGTGTACACGGCTTAATTGCTATTAAAGAGAGTGGTTACGAAGCCATTATGGTTAACTGTAACCCCGAAACCGTTTCTACCGATTTTGACATGGCTGACAAATTATATTTCGAGCCAGTATTTTGGGAGCATTTATGGGAAATCATTGAACTAGAGCAACCCTATGGTATCATTGTTCAATTAGGGGGTCAAACAGCACTTAAATTAGCCAAGCGTTTACACGAAAAAGGTATTCGCATTATTGGTACTTCTTTCGAAAGCCTAGATATGGCCGAAGATCGTGGACGTTTTAGTGATCTATTAAAAGAATTAGAAATTCCGTACCCTTCTTATGGCACGGCGCATACTGCAGAAGAGGCGATTGAGGTAGCCAACAAAGTAGGTTACCCTGTACTTGTAAGACCTAGCTACGTTATTGGTGGACAACGCATGCGTATTGTAATCAATGACGAAGAAGTAGAAAAAGCGGTTATCAGTTTATTAAAACATATTCCAGGTAATACCATTTTAATTGACCATTTCTTAGACCGTTGTCAAGAAGCAGAAGTAGACGCCATTTTTGATGGTGAAACGTTTCACATCATGGGTGTGATGGAACATATTGAACCAGCAGGTATTCATAGTGGCGATAGTAACGCGGTATTACCAGCGTTTAACTTAACGCCAATGATTGTAGAAAAAATGGAATTCTACAGCGAAAAAATTGCACGTGCATTAAATATTAGAGGTCTTATTAATATTCAGTTCGCTATTAAAAATGGTCAAGTATTTGTGATTGAAGCAAATCCAAGAGCTTCTAGAACAACGCCATTTATTGCAAAAGCGTATCAAATTCCGTACTTAAATATTGCGACCAAAGTAATGCTTGGCGCTAACAAACTCACCGATTTCACCATGGTTAAAAAACTAGACGGCTATGCTATTAAAGAGCCTGTATTTAGTTTTGATAAATTCCCAGGTGTCAACAAAGAGTTAGGACCAGAAATGAAAAGTACCGGAGAAGCGATTCGTTTTATCAAAGATTTACACGATCCTTATTTCCGCACGCTATACAAAGAGCGTAGCATGAACTTATCTAAATAAGTTAGGCGTAAATACGGGGAACCTTCTACCAGAACAGATAGATGTATAAGCTTGTGCTGTTATAGTGCATAGGTTTGACTGTGTCCGTAACCGCGCCTCCTTTTTGGCATCAAGCACCCTTTACAAGACTACTTTTCCCAGTTGTAACCGGAATTGTTATTTGCTATTATTTGTTGCATGGCATTTTCACAAACGCGCAAATCAATAACACCGTATACGTAGCAGCGGGCCTTTCTATTGCCGGACTTTTAGGCACTACTCAGTTATCCAATTTTAAAAAATACCGATACTATTTTATACAAAGCGTCTTTTTACAAATTGTATTTGCAAGCCTTGGTATTGCTGTAATGCAAAAAACTTTACAAACGCGAGATCAGGAAACAACACTACTTGCAGCATGCAAAAATGGCGCTATATATATTATGCGGATAATAGAACCGCTGCAATTAAAAAACAAAACTTATAAAACGGTAGCCATCATAGAAAGTATTGGCACTGCGCAACATGAAATAAAAACGAACATAAAAATAATTGTGCATGTAGCTGTAGATAGCAGTAGCGTTAGTGTTCCGCTTTTAACCGCCGGCAGTTATATGGCTACAACCATTCGACCAAACCCAGTGCCGGATACACACAACCCGGGTAGCTTTAACTATAAACTATGGCTATTTAGAAATGAAATTACGCATCAACTGTATCTGGCAAGAGGAACTTGGACCTTACTGCCCACCAAAAAAAGTAAACAATATTTACAGGTATTACAACAAAAAATTAGCAACCGTCTTAGGCAAAATATTACGGGTAAACAAGAAAAAGCAGTGGCAGCCGCACTTTTAATTGGTTACAAACAAGACATCGATTCCGATTTAATGAAAGCCTACAGCAATACTGGCGTGATACATGTTATAGCCATTAGTGGTTTACACCTGGGCTTAATTTATGGTTTACTACTTAGCATTTTTAGTTGGATGCCAAATTCAACAATAAAAAAATGGACAGCTCCACCTATTATATTACTGGTACTGTGGGGTTTTGCGCTATTAACAGGCGCCGGTCCATCCATTGTTAGAGCGGCTGTTATGTTTTCATTTATTATTATCGCTTCTATTGTAAAACAAAATTCGAGCATACTAAATGCACTAGCAGCATCCGCCTTTTTTTTACTGCTGTTACACCCATTTTATTTGTGGGATATTGGATTTCAGCTTTCGTATGCTGCAGTACTTAGCATTGTCTTGTATCAAAAAAATATTTTTGATAGCCACTATTTCAAATACAAATGGATACAAGCCTGCTGGCAGTTAAATGCGCTTACATTGAGTGCGCAAATACTTACCATACCACTTGTTGTGTATCATTTTCATCAGTTTCCCAATTATTTTTTACTCAGCAATTTTATAGTTGTGCCGCTTTCTAGTATTATTTTATACGGGTGTTTGCTCATCCTCCCTTTTGGAACTATTGCCTATTTGGGAAAAGCTTTGTCTGTAGTAACAAGCCTGCTCATCAGTAGCATGAACTGGATCATCCAAAAAATGAATGCCTTACCCTTTGCCACTACTAGTAATTTACACATCAACACGGCTGAGGTACTGTTGTTTTTTATCATCATTGTATTGGTAACGCTATTTATACAAACCCAAAAAAATAAATGGTGCTTTTATGGTTTAACAGCGCTACTACTTGGCTGCAGCATCCATAGTTTTAATAGTATGCAGGAGAAAAGCCTAACTAGCCTAACCGTATGGTTTGTTCCCAAAACTTCAAAAGTTACAATTCGGTATGGGCAACTAAAAGAGACTACTTTACCCAATGGCAATAGTGCTTTTACCATTGGACATACCCGGTTTTTATATATTGGTCAAGTGCCGGCACTAAAAGACAGCTCCATATCCATATCAAAAGTGGATATCCTTAAAGTTGGTAACCTGCCAAAGTCACCTCTAGCCTTACTCGCAAAGCAGTTTAAGGGCGCACTGTATGTATTTGACAGCAGTATTCCTTTGTGGAAAATGGAGTCGTGGAAAAAAGAGGCAGAGGACCTACATTTGCGGCATCATTTTGTTTCTCAACAAGGGGCTTTTGTCCACCAATCAAGCAATGGAAAAGAAAATTAAATCAGCGCTCATTTCTGTCTTTTATAAAGATGGTTTAGAGCCTTTAGCACGTCAATTAGTCGCTCAAAACGTAACCATCTATTCGACGGGTGGCACTCAAAAATTTCTAGAAGATTTGGGAATCACTTGCGTTGCAGTAGAAAGCCTAACAACCTACCCTTCTATTTTAGGAGGTCGTGTTAAAACATTACACCCAGCTATTTTTGGAGGTATTTTAGGTCGCAGATACGAGCCACAAGACCTCGTTGAAATGGAACAATACCATATTCCTGAAATTGATTTAGTCATTGTAGATTTATATCCATTTGAAGAAACACTAGCTACAACAACGGAGGAAAAAGCCATTATCGAAAAAATTGATATTGGTGGGCCTTCTATGATTAGAGCTGCTGCAAAAAACTTTAGAGACTTAGTAGTGATTGCTGCAAAACAAGATTACGCAGTGCTTGAAAGCATGCTTGCTGCTCAAGCAGGAACCACTACAATAGAACAAAGGAAAGCCTTTGCTGCAAAAGCTTTTGAGGTAGTTATGCATTATGACATTGCCATTAGCAATTACTTTAATCCAGCACCTACACAAATACTTCGTTACGGCGAAAACCCACATCAAGGGGCTACATTTACTGGTCGTTTGGAAGAACTGTTTACACAACTCAACGGTAAAGAATTATCTTATAATAATTTAGTAGACGTTGACGCAGCCGTGCAACTGATCGGAGAATTTACAGAAACTACTTTTGCGATTATAAAGCATACCAATGTTTGTGGTATTGCCGCAAGAAGCACCGTTAAAGATGCTTGGGACGCAGCACTAGGTGGCGATTCAGAAAGTGCTTTTGGTGGCGTACTTGTTACCAATAACACCATCGACGCTGCCACTGCAAATGCTATCAACGAAATATTTTTTGAAGTACTCATTGCACCTAACTATGATGCAGCTGCACTTGATATTTTAAAAAGCAAAAAAAATAGAATTTTATTACAACTGACAGGAAATGCTACTGCTTTAAAAACACCAAGCAAGTCTTTACTAAACGGTATACTAGCGCAAGCGCCTGATACGGGTAACTTTGATACTTGGAACGAAGTGGGTGGTAGAACTACCACTGACAACGAAAAAGAAAATTTAATTTTTGCCAACCTCGTTTGTAAGCATCTAAAGAGCAATGCCATTGCACTAGTAAAAAATAAACAACTCGTAGGTAAGGGCTGTGGTCAAACAAGTCGTATCGACGCACTACGTCACGCGATCGAAAAAGCACATCAATTTAGTTTTGATTTACATGGCGCCGTGCTTGCCTCTGATGCCTTTTTCCCTTTTAACGATTGCGTACAAATTGCTCAGGAGGCAGGTATCCAGGCATTTATTCAACCTGGCGGATCGGTAAGAGACAAAGACAGTATCGAGTACTGTGTAGAACATAAACTAGCCATGGTCATGACAGGCCTTCGTCATTTTAGACATTAATTTTAACCCCGCATGACAACCAAACAAAAAGCATACATAGGACTTGGCCTCACGAGCATTATTTGGGGTACTACCTGGGTGGCAAGTAAGTATGGTATCAAACAAGGTATGCTTGCCTTTGAGTTGTCGGCTATTAGAAATGGGCTAGGTGGCCTCCTATTAATTGTATTTTTTTTATTGAAGGGACAAAAGCTGCCCACTTTTAAAGAATTCAAGTGGCTACTGGGTATGTCTATTTTGCTATTTGTAATTGCCAATGGTTTTTCTACCTATGCATTAAAAGAAATTCCGAGTGGCCTTGCGGCACTCATTGCCGCCCTATATCCATTAAGTGTTGTTATTATCGAAAAAGTAAAATACAATAACACAAAAATTACAACACTCACGTTCCAAGGCATGTTATTGGGCATTATAGGCATTGGGATTGTATTTTATGAAAACCTTGCTGTACATAACTCGGTGGGCTATTTTGTAGGCGTTGTTGTATCTCTTATTGCAATGTTAAGCTGGAGCTTTGGCACCATATTTATTGCGCGCAATAAAATGGACATGAACCCTTACTATGCAACAGGTTGGCAGATGTTTTTAAGTTGCTTTTTTTTAGGCGCATTTGCACTAGCTTTCGGTAAAGCCATACCCATCCAAGAAATAACATTTACCATTTGGATGGTGATTACTTATTTGATTGTTGCGAGTTCGATAATCGCTTTTGCAGCATTCATTTATACTATGAAATATTTGCCACCAGCCATTGCATCGCTCTATGCATACATCAATCCAATCGTGGCTACCATTGTAGGTGCTTATATGGTGAATGAAAAATTGAGCCTGCCCATTTTTGTGGGTTCATTTGTAACCCTTACTGGGGTATACCTTGTAAACAAATCAATGAAGGCACAACGGAGGCAAATTACACCGGTTACGGACGCTGACGGGATGTAGTTTTTTCCTTCCACATTTCATTGAAGGTTTTTGGAGTAAAGTCTAGTTCAGAGCGGTGTACAGCCCATCCCTTAAATACTTTATTGACTACCCAGTTTTTCATTTTACCATTACCCATATTCATCATGGGTCTATTTAAACTAGCTACCATCCAAGCCTTCCAGGCAACACGCTCTGCAAGTGTGCTAGTGCCCTGCGTTACCGCCTCATGACGGTTATCTAATAAGAGTTCGTGTAAATTAATTCGCATGGGACAAACCTCTGTGCAATTGCCACACAAAGAAGATGCATTGCTCAAGTGTTTGTATTCATCTACGCCACTTAAATAGGGCGTAATCACTTTACCAATTGGACCACTGTAGGTTGTTTCGTAAGAGTGGCCACCAATATTTTTATAGACCGGACATGCGTTTAAACAAGCACCACATCTGATGCAATAAAGTGCTTCACGTGCTGTAGGGTTTGCAAGTAAGTTGGTTCGTCCGTTATCTAATAAAATCACAAACATTTCTTCGGGACCATCTGACTCGCCCGCTTGTTTAGGACCTGTTAAAATAGAATTGTATACCGTTACTTTCTGACCCGTACCATAAGTGGCTAGTAGTGGCCAAAACAAAGGAAGATCATGAACAGAAGGAATCATTTTTTCGATGCCCACAACTGCAATATGTATTTTAGGCCATGCGCAACTTAAACGGCCATTACCTTCATTTTCTGTAATGGCAATACCACCAACATCGGCAATTAAAAAATTAGCACCCGTTACACCCACCTCGGCTTCGGTGTATTTTTCACGTAATTTAATACGCGCTACCTGCGTTAATTCTTCGGGGGTTAAATCTGGTTTTGTGCCCAGCTTATTTGCAAATAATTTAGCAACATCTTCTTTGCTCTTATGCATCGCAGGTGTTACAATATGATAAGGTGGCTCGCCATCTAATTGTTGAATGTATTCTCCTAAATCTGTTTCTACACTTTCTATGCCATTTGCTTCCAAGAAATCATTTAAATGAATTTCTTCGGTAACCATACTCTTGCTTTTTACAAGCGTTTTGCAGTTTCTTTCTTTGCAAATTTTTCCAATTGCTTCCAATGCTTCTGCGCTATCATTGGCCCAAATGACCGTTGCGCCTCTAGCCGTAATTTTTTGCTCAAACTCAAGCAGGTATTTATCCAAATGCTCTATGGCTTCCCACTTAATATTTTTTGCACGTTCTCTCGTAATATTTACATCGGTAAATTGAGATTTACCAATAGGTACTACAGCATTGTATTTAGAGATATTGAAATTGATTTTTCTGCGATGCTCTAAATCGGCAGCTTTAATGGTACTCTTAGCAATAAATGATGCAGCTGTTTCAGACATGCTTATTATTTTTGACTTTTTTGATGAAGCGCCGTTGCTTCTAATGCTTCGTAAAATTCTGTTCCGTATTTACGGATTAATGATTCTTTTAAAAATTGATACACCGGCACTTTTAGTTTTTTACCAAGGCTACATGCCGCACTACACAAATCTTCACGAGGTTCGTAATTCACATATTCCATATCCGGATCACGTTTGCTCTTTTTTGTTTTCACTGGAAACAAATGGCAGCTGAGTGGCTTTTTCCAATCCAATTTACCATCGTTATACGCCTGCTCAATACCACAAAGTATAGTGCCTGTTTTGTCTTTGATACCGTATGCACAAATACCGCCATTAATGGTGGGTGTTACCCATCCAAACTCGCGGTCGTATAAATATTTACCCTGCTTTTCTACCTCTTTAATCCCCTCAGCCGTCATATAAGGTTTGATGTCTTCGTAATGCGCATTTAATTTTTCCAATTCCCATTTTTCCATGGGTGCTCCAGCGTCACCATCTTCACAGCATCCGCCCTTGCATTTGCTTAAATCGCATACAAACTGCTCCTCTAAGAGCTCATCTGAAACTAATTTGTTGTCTATGATAATCATGGTTATGCGAATATAATTAGTTTTTCCACCTAAAAGTATTTACCAAATGCTTCAAATCCGTTTTAATAAAGTCATTGACAACTTGCAAAGAATCGGCATTGGGCGTGGCGTCAAAATAAAGCGCGCCTCTTAAAAAATGTTTGGTAGAATCCGTTAAAAAAAACTGATTGGACGTAGCCGCGTCACCTCCTACTGTAAAAAACATCCCACTCACACCGTTTGGCGTATTTACCAGTGAATCGTCTATAGAGTAGGCCTTAGCAGACTGTTTACTCGTCATAAAAAATGAATGTTTTACCAAAGAGTCAAATTTATATTTTCCAATTTCTTTGTAACTCACGTAAATACGGCCATTGAACTCCGGAAAATCAACATTGATCCACCACTCATTTTCGGTGGCTTCTCCAAAAAAGGTAGAATCCTTTACCACTTTTGCATAAATAGGATACTCAAATGCATACGGATAGCCAGGCTGGTCAAATAACTGGTATTTTTTTTCAGGGAAGTTGATTTGATAATAACCAGTTGGCTTTGGCGTATACACGCTATTGCATGCCATAAAAAATAAAGCAGCAAAACCAAAAAATAAAACAGATAACTTGATTTGCTTTGGCATGAACTAAAAATTAGATAGGATACTGACGCTTGATAGAAACCTTAATTTTTTGTAATCTATTTTTGGCTACTTCTAATACCGTAAATTCAAAATCGCCAGAAGTTAAAATAGCCGCAGGTTTAGGAAAATCTCCAGCTAGTTCAAGCACAAGACCTGCCAGCGAATCACTCTCTCCTTTAACCGCATCAAATGTTTCGGTGGGAAGGTCCATGACTTTGCACAAATCCTGAATCATTACACGGCCTTCAAAAATATAATTGTTGTCATCAATTTTTTTATAATCACTGTCTTCTTCGTCAAACTCGTCTTTAATTTCTCCAATAATTTCTTCCAAAATATCTTCGAGTGTAACGATACCACTTGTCCCACCAAATTCATCCACCACCACTGCAAAGTGAATTCTTTTGGATTGGAATTCTTTTAATAAATCTTCGATGGGCTTTTGCTCGTGTACAAAATAAGGTGGCCTTATAAGTTTATGCCAGTTATAGGTGGCAGTTTCATCTAAATGAGGCACCATGTCTTTGGTATGGATAATACCAACTACTTCGTCCAAGTCTTCTTTGTATACTGGAATACGTGAATAATTTACTTCACGCACAAAAACAATCAATTGATCAAAGCTAATTTCCTGATCTACCCCACTCACATCCATGCGGGTTTTCATGATTTGCTTTACCGTGATGTTTCTAAACTTAACGATGCTCTTTAAAATATTTTTTTCATTTTCTGAAGCTGTTTCATTGGTTGTTAAATCAATGGCATGATCCAGTTCTTCGAGACTATATGCACTCGCCGATTTATTTGCGAGCTTTCTTTCAATAATATCAGAATATTTTACAAGTGGCTTACTAAGCCCCATTACTAAATATGAAATGCCATAAACAATGCCTCCAAAATCTTTTGCAAATCGAACGTTGTTTTGAGTAGCTAATACCTTTGGCATGATTTCACCAAAGAGTACGAGTAAAAAAGTAACGGCAATTACCTTGATCACAAACTCCACCCACACAGCATCAAACTGTTCAAAATTGAACATATTATCGATGAGTAAGTTTGAAATAATAATGATAGAGATATTAATAAAACTATTGGCGATTAAAAGTGAGGCCAACAATATTTTAGGTTGTTCAATAAGGTCTACTATTCTTTTATAAGCAGGCTGCTGTTTTGACTTTAAAATATTGATGTCTTTGAAGGTCAGGGAAAAGAAAGCAACTTCAGCGCCAGCTAGTACAAAAGATAAAAACAAGAGCACTACGAGTATAAGTACCAAAACAGTGGTGCCTTGGGGTTGAATGGCGCCAAAAAAAGATTGCGCAAAAAATAATCCCATTACCGTATGATCGTCCAAAGTGAGCGTAAATTTAGTACCCTACAAAAATACCAATAATTCAGTTACATCGCACACCTGCAAACCCTCTATAAAGCAGGGTTACCAAACAAATGCGTCGCTAAAATACTGATTGATGAGCTTAGGAAAAGGAAGGGCCTTTAGTTTCGATATTTTTTGCCATTTACCTGAGGTAATACCAGCTGGTTTTTTTGTTAATGCTACGCGTATAAATTGAGCCGTAATAATTTGATGGGTAAGCTGTTGTTTTATTTCGACTGAACGGTCAAGTAACTTAATAGACGTTACGCCTAATTGTTCTTTTAGAAACGCTTGTGTTCCCGCTTCATTCCACAACATTTTTTTTGCCGCATCCAACAAATAAAATTCATACAGCCCCTGCCAAATATCTTTGTGCTTTCTTTCAGAAACCCAAATTTCATCCTGTACTTGTAGCAAAAAATAATAGAATCGGCGCTCTTTTTTGATGAGCTGTTTTTCTTTAATAGGAAGTTGATTTACCTGTGCAGTAGCATGTGCTACACAAGTTTTTTGAAGTGGGCAAGCATTGCAATTAGGCGCCATTGGTTTACATACCGTAGCCCCAAAGTCCATGATAGCTTGATTGTAAAGGCCTGCGCGCTTTTTATCGAGCAGTGCCGCAGCGCGCGTTTCAAATATTTTTTTCCCTGCAGTTGTATCGGTAGGTATATCAATGCCTTCGTAGCGCGCAATTACTCTGTATACATTTCCATCGAGTACAGCATGTGGTGCATTAAATGCAAATGATGCAATGGCAGCAGCTGTATAAGGGCCAACACCTTTTAATGATAAAAGTGTTTCATAATCATTTGGAAAAACACCCTTATAGTTTACAGCAATAATTTTTGCTGTTGCGAGCAAATTTCTACAACGGTTATAGTAACCTAGTCCTTCCCATAATTTAAATACGGTTTGCTCTTTTGCTTTTGCTAAATCAAAAACGGTTGGGTAGGCCTCAATAAATTTATTGTAATAAGCAAGCCCTTGTTCTACGCGCGTTTGTTGTAGAATTATTTCGGACAACCATATTTTATACGGGTCTTTTTCGCCCTTCCAAGGCATAACCCTGGTGTTAGTATGTGTATGCCAATGAAGGAGGGTTCTGGTAAAATTCAATTTCATCAATTAAGAATGGGTAAAATCAGGTTTTTAAGGGCTCAAATCACCTGTTTTTTGGTATAAAGTTAATTTTTAGGGCGTATTTAGCCTTTTTTAGTTGGTAAAACGTATAAAAAAATTTAATTTTCTGTTAAATACGCGATTTTTTAGCTTATTTTTAGAAACATATACCCTAAATTAATTTTGATACAATGAGAAAATCAGATCTCATCAACCAGATTTCAGACAAAACAGGTATTCCAAAAGTGGACGTACTCGTTACGCTTGAAACCATGTTTAAAGAGGTTAAAGAGAGTCTCTCTAACGGCCAAAACATATATATACGTGGCTTTGGGAGCTTTATTACCAAAAAACGTGCAGCTAAAATTGGTAGAAATATCAAAAAAAATGTAGCTGTGGAAATTCCTGAACATTATATTCCTGCCTTCAAACCAGCAAAAGAATTTGTTACAGAAGTTAAAAGCAAGCTCAAGTAAAGTTAACTTCGCGTCCTAATTCTTTTCGAAATTGAAAAAACAGCACCTACTCCTTATTGGCGGAGCCATACTCCTATTCTCCATTTTATTGTATATGGGATCTACCGTAGCGCCTAAAAACCCGGCAGCAGCGGCAAATGGCGAAAATAAAGCTGATAATCAACACCTTGAGTTCAAAGACCTACTCCTAAAAGCAAAAGAAAAAATCAGTCCAGATCAGGCTTTACGCCTAAATAGCCTCGAAAATAGCGTGGTTAGAGGGGATGTAAAAGACCAAAAAATACATGTTTACCACCAGCTAGCCAGGTTCTGGTCAGACTCAGCAAAACTGTTTGAACCCTACGCTTGGTACACTGGCGAAGCAGCTAAATTGGAAAATTCTGAAAAAAGCCTCACCTTTGCCGCCCAACTGTATATAGACAACCTAGTTACGGAAGGTGACCCAGCCATGCAACACTGGTTGGCAGAACAAGCAAAAGATCTTTTAGATAAAGCTTTAGTTATCAATCCAAACAACGATTCTAGTAAAATTGGTTTGGGTGCTTGCTACATATTTGGAAACATTTCAAACAATCCAATGGAGGGTATTTTACCCATCAGAGACATTGTTCAAAAAAATCCAAACAACCTATATGCTCAAATGATTTTGGCACTGGGTGGTAAAAAAAGCGGGCAGTTAGATAAAGCCATTGAGCGCTTCTTACTAATTGTAAATAAAGATCCAGAAAACCTGGAAGCTATATTTCATTTAGCAGAATGTTACGAGATGCATAATGACAAACCAAACGCAGTAAAGTGGTACACACTTGCAGCAAAAAAAGTTAAAGTGCCCGAAGCAAAAGAAGCAATCGCTAATAGAATTGCGGAATTGAAAAAATAAATTATTATTAACAAATAAAATTACTCAGTGTATGCCTTGTGGTAAGAAGAGAAAGCGTCATAAAATTGCGACACACAAACGTAAGAAACGCCTAAGAAAGAATCGTCATAAGAAGAAGAACAAGTAATTGTTTATTCTTTACTGACTTATACAAACACGCCCTATCTAATCCATAGGGCGTGTTTAACACTTATCTGTATCTAGCCCCTAATTTCCTTTTCTGCAACTTTTCCTATTTCCTTCCTTGATAGGGCTATGATTGTTAAGATATGGTTGTATGCATACACCGCCCAAAAGGCAGGTGATTTTGTATTTAAAAGTTGCTCATTTTGAACAAAGAACTTATTATAAACGCTACGCCCACGGGTGTAGAAATTGCTTTGCTAGAAGACAAGAAACTAGTAGAGCTACACAACGAAAATACCGATGCAAATTTTGCAGTGGGTGACCTTTACCTTGGTAAAGTAAAAAAATTAATTCCCGGACTTAATGCTGCATTTGTAGACGTTGGTTTTGAGAAAGATGCATTTTTACATTATTCTGATTTAAGCCCTTACGCAAAGTCCATTATAAAGTATACGCAAGCCGCCATGTTAGATAAAAGTGAACATGGATTTGATTTTGCGCGCTTTCAATCGGAACCTGAAATCATCAAAACAGGAAAAATAAACGAAGTATTAAATGGCAAGCCAAACGTACTCGTTCAAATTTTAAAAGAACCTATTGCGGCAAAAGGACCTCGTTTAAGTTGTGAACTTTCTTTACCAGGAAGATTTGTTGTGGTTACACCTTTCAATGAAATTGTAGCGGTCTCTAAAAAAATTCATTCTTCTGAAGAAAGAAAAAGATTACACAAAATTGTAGAAGCCATTAGGCCTAAAAATTTTGGTGTAATTGTGCGTACTGCTGCAGAAGGTAAATCTACTGCAGAATTACACCAAGACATGTTATCATTAGTTGAAACATGGAAAACCATACAAGCCAATTTAAAAGGGGCTGTAGCGCCCGTTCGTATCTTAAGTGAAGAAACAAAAACAACAAGTATCTTAAGAGATTTGCTAAGCGCCGATTTTAATAGAATTGTTGTAAACGATAAAGCACTGCACGAAGTAACGCAGCGTTATATTCAGCGCATTGCGCCAGATAAAACAGATATCGTAACACAGTACAAAGATGGTCTTCCCATTTTTGATCATTTTGGTGTTACCAAACAAGTGAAAGCTTCTTTTGGTAAAACGGTAAACCTTCCAAGTGGCGCTTATTTAATTATTGAGCACACCGAAGCACTACATGTTATTGATGTAAATAGTGGTTATAAGAGTGTGAGCAATAGCCAAGAAGAAAATGCATTAGAAACAAATTTAGAAGCCGCAGAAGAAATTTCTAGACAATTACGACTTAGAGATATTGGTGGTATTATTGTGATTGATTTTATTGACATGAAACTTCCTGACAATAAAAGAAAAGTGCAAGAGGCCATGGATACTTTTATGAAGGCAGATCGTGCAAAACATTCGGTACTTCCTATTTCTAAATTTGGTCTCTTACAAGTAACGCGTCAAAGAATGCGTCCAGAAGTAAATATTAATACTTCTGAAAATTGCACGGCTTGTAATGGAAGCGGAAAAATGACTTCTGCGCTATTATTAGAAGATGAAATTGAAAATAAGCTGGTTTATTTGGCTTCTCATGCCCATAAAAAGCTTCAATTGGTGGTTCACCCCATTATTGCAGCTTATCTAACCAAGGGGATATTTAGCAACAAACTGAGCAAACTCCGTAAAAAGCATGGGGTGAAGCTCGGTTTAGCGGAAAATACCAATTACCACCTCACCGAATTCAGGTTTTTTGACGCCCAGGAGGAAGAAATTAAGTTCTAACGAGGGCCTTCTAAAAAATATTTTTGGTATTAATATAATTAATAATACGAATTATTTTTCCCACCTTAAGCGCACAAAACAAATTTAAAAAGGCCAATTTGGCCTTTTTTTTATCCAAAAACGGGCAAAAAATACCCCAAAATCACCCTCCGCCAAACTGTCGGACCTGACCTGGCCTAAATGACAGGCTTAGGGTTTTATTACGAAGAAAATCGTAGATTAAATTTCCCGTAAATCTTAAAAAATATTTTGCCATCTGCCCCATTATTGTACCTTAGCAGTAGAATTTAATGGGTTAGTAAGTAATAAGGGCCAGTAGCAATGCTGGCCCTTTTACATGCCTACTACCACTGCGTTTCAGCAGATTTTCTTCTTTTTTTGAATGCGTTTTTTTCTCCTAAATAGAGCTTTTTTCCTCCTTTTTTTACAATACGAACATTGGTTAATTTTTCATTCGCGCGATTCTAATTTTTCTGAAATATCTTTATGCAATGAGTAAAATAAAATCTGCTTTTTTCTGTAGCAATTGTGGTTATGAAAGTGCAAAATGGATTGGAAAATGTCCAAGTTGTGCGGAGTGGAATACTTTTTCGGAAGAAATTATTGATAAAGGAATTCAGAAGGAACAAAATTGGGATTCTTACCACGAACAAAAGCGCAATTCAAAAATAATTGCACTCGATGAAGTAAAAACATCGGAAGAAAAAAGAATTATCTCCAAAGATCCGGAACTCAACCGCGTACTAGGTGGTGGTATCGTAATGGGAAGCATTGTACTTGTTGCAGGAGAGCCTGGCATTGGAAAAAGTACTTTGTTTTTACAAAATGGGTTACAAGCCACCGATCAGGTTGTTTTATACATTAGTGGGGAGGAAAGCGAGCAACAAATCAAAATGCGCGCAGATCGACTTAAAATTCCCAACAACAATTTTTACCTGCTCACCGAAACCAACACATCCATCATTTTTGCAGAAATCAAGAAATTAAAACCAACACTTGTTATTGTTGATTCGATTCAAACACTGCAATCAAATTTGATTGATTCTGCCGCAGGTTCTGTTTCTCAAATCAGAGAATGCGCAGCAGAATTTCAGAAGTTTGCCAAGCAAACAAATACCCCTGTATTTTTAATTGGCCATATCACCAAAGACGGCGCCATAGCGGGTCCTAAGGTTTTAGAGCATATGGTAGATACCGTTTTACAATTTGAAGGAGATAGACATTATGCGTACCGAATTTTACGTACGTTAAAAAATAGATTTGGTAGTACTGCAGAGTTAGGCATTTATGAAATGACTGGCGAAGGCATGCGTGTTGTTTCCAATCCTTCCGAAATTTTAATTGCACAAAGAGAAGATAGTTTAAGTGGTTCTGCCATCGCTGCAACGCTTGAAGGTGCCCGTCCATTATTATTAGAAGTACAGGCACTCGTTACACAAAGTGTGTACGGAACCCCACAAAGAACGGTAACCGGATTTGACCTTCGAAGATTACAACTCTTACTAGCCGTATTAGAAAAAAGAGGTGGCTTTCAATTTGGAATGAAAGATGTTTTTGTAAATATTGCGGGTGGGATTAAAATAGAAGACCCTTCTACCGATCTTGCCATCATTTGCGCACTATTATCATCTTATGAAGACGTTCCATTACCACATCATATCTGTTTTGCTGGTGAAGTAGGATTAAATGGAGAAATTAGAGCCGTGAACCGAATTGAACAAAGAATTGCAGAAGCTGAGAAGCTAGGATTTGAAAAAATTATTGTGTCGAGCTACAATAAAAAGAGTTTCAATCCAAAAGCATACGGCATTCAAGTAATGGCATTAAGTAGAGTAGATGAAGTATACCAACAGCTATTTTAGTAACGATATACACGCATAAAAATATTTATGCGGTTAATTTTTATTGCTTCTAATTTATTGAGGGTAAGTTGGATAAATGCAAACCACTTATTTACCCAAACTTAGCAGTTGGATTGACCCTATTTTTTGGCTCTATTTCCCTAAAAACTGCCCTGCCTGCGGCAGGCCACTTAGGCTCTTTGGGGCCAATGTTTGTGGTCGGTGCAGCCAAAACCTACCCGAAACCCACTTTTTTGAGGCATCAAACAACCCTATAGAAAAAATATTTTACGGTAGGCTTCCCATTAATGCGGGGGCGGCAGCCTGGTATTTTCACAAAAACTCGGCCCTACAGGCCCTACTTTTTCAGTTAAAGTATAAGTCCAACAAAGACGTAGGCTTATTTATAGGTAAGCAAATGGGGGCCTTACTGGCCGCATCAGAACGGTTTGATAGCATTGACGCTCTTGTTCCTGTGCCACTGCACCCACAAGCACTTAGTAAAAGGGGCTTTAATCAGGCTGCCCTAATATGTGAGGGCATTGGTCAGGTCTGGCACAAACCCGTGCTTACGGGCGCCATTGCAAGAACCAAACATACCAGCACGCAAACCAAACAAACCAGGGCCGAGCGCTGGGACAATATGGAAAACGCATTTACTATAAAAGACCCTACATCAATTAACGGTATGCACCTCTTAATCATTGATGACGTCATTACAACGGGGGCAACTATTGAAGCTTGTGGTAAAACATTACTTACTATAAAAGACGTAAGGGTGAGTGTAGCAGCGGCCGCTTATCCATTAAAATAGTTGACACTGCGTATTTTTTCGGAAATTGCGGGTACATTCAACAAATAAAGCATGCCATTGTTATGGTAATTAAACAACTTCAATAAAACACCATGAAAAATCTCATCTTAATAGCGACCTTATTTATGTTACAATCTTTTACGCCTCCGCCAAGCAATAGTATTCACAAGTTTACCATTAAATCCATTGATGGTGGCGTTATTGATTTTTCTAAATTTAAAGGAAAGAAAATCTTAGTAGTGAACACAGCGTCTGAGTGTGGATATACACCACAGTACGAAGCGCTTCAAAAATTAGCAGATACCTACAAAGACAAATTAGTAGTGGTAGGTTTCCCTGCTAATAATTTTGGTGGACAAGAGCCAGGTACCGATGCAGAAATTAAACAGTTTTGCAAAGCAAGATTTGGAGTAAAATTTCCATTAGCAAGTAAACTAAGTGTTACCGGCACAGACACTGCACCTATTTACAAATGGCTTACGCAGAAAAAAGAAAATGGTGTATTAGATGCAACCATCAAATGGAATTTCAATAAATTTTTACTTGACGAAAATGGTAAAATGATTGCTTATTTTCCAAGCAGCACAAAACCAGATAGCCCAGAAATTACGGGTAAATTATAACCGCTACTAAAGGCCCGTAAATTGGTATTCAAAGACATTATAGGACAAGCGTCTGTAAAGGCGCACTTAATAGACATGGTGCAGCACAACCGCTTAAGCCATGCGTTATTATTTTTAGGCAAAGAAGGATCAGGTGCACTTCCACTTGCGATAAACTTTGCACAATTTGTTGTTAGCCAACCAGCAGCCAGTGAGCCTGTAGCTGATTTATTTGGCGGCTTCACACCCATTGAGGCAGGGCCTGCATATAAATCTCCAGAAGAATTAGCAGAAGACCCTTCTTATTTGAGAGCCTCAAAATTATTACATCCTGATTTACATTTTTCATATCCGGTTATTTCAAAAAAGCCTGGCGAAAAACCAGTAAGCGCCGATTATATTTCCGACTGGAGAGATTTTTATTTGCAGTTTCCGTACGGTAATATTTATGACTGGTTACAATTTATTGGCGCCGAAAATAAACAAGGAAATATCACTGCCGAAGAGTGCAACGAAATTATTCATAAACTCAGTTTAAAAAGTTTTGAAAGCGCTTTCAAAATATTGGTACTTTGGATGCCAGAATATTTAGGCAAAGAAGGCAATAAATTACTCAAGCTCATAGAAGAGCCACCACCTAATACGTTGTTTATTTTAGTTGCAGAAAGTGAAGAGCAAATTTTACCTACGCTACTAAGTAGATGTCAACTCATAAGGGTGCCGCTGCTTTCCAACGAAGAAGTGGAAGACGCCCTTTTTGAAAGAGCAAAAGCCAGTAAAGAAACAGCCAGCCAAATTGCGGGTATCGCAGAAGGCAATTACCGCGAGGCACTCCAACTTTTGCAACACTCCGAAGAAGATTGGCACTCCTATTTAAGAGAGTGGTTAAACGCCACTTTAAAAGGTGGACCAGCAGCTCAGGTAAAATTTACCGAAGAAGCCGCTAAACTGGGTAGAGAAAAACAAAAACAGTTTTTGCGCTACTTTAACCACCTGCTACAAATGAGCATCCGTATTAAAGTAATAGGGGCCGACCAAGTAAAAATGGGCGATCAAGAAAAGGATTTTGCGGTTCGTTTAAATAAAATTGCTTCGGTAAGCCAACAACAAGCAATTATTGAAGAACTGGACAAAGCCTCTTATTATATAGAGCGTAACGCCAATGGCAAAATGCTATTTCAGGCCCTAACCCTTAAACTCTACCACATCATTCAAAACAAAACCTTAATTTTGAATGATTAGCATGGATATGACCTCCATGCAAACCGCTTGATAATACATAATTTACTGTTTATCAAGTACTTATTAACTAATAGTATAACTACATAATATGGGCTGTGGATCTTGTGGAACAAGTAAACCTGGTGGTTGCCAAAGTAATGGTGGTTGTAGCACAGGTGGCTGTAACCGCTTAAACGTACACGATTGGCTTTTAAACCTTCCTTTTAGTGACCCCGAAAGCAGCTGCAAAATTGTTGAAGTAAGCTTCAAACAAGGCAGTCGCAAAGAATATTTTAGAAATGCTACCCTTCAATTTTTTGAAAAAGGAGACTACGTAACACTAGAAGGTGTGAGTGGTTTTGATGTAGGTGAAGTAAGCCTTACTGGCGAACTAGTGCGTATGCAGCTTAAAAAAAATAAGCTAGACGAAAACAGCCCAGAAATTAAAAAAATTATTCGCCGCGCCACAGAAAGAGATATCGAAGCTTTTCATATTAGCAAAGGCCGCGAAAAAGATATTTTAGCCAGAAGTAGAGCCGCAGCGATGGAACTGAAACTTCAAATGAAACTCAGTGAAGTAGAAATTCAGGCGGATGGTAAAAAAGCAACTTTCTTTTACACTGCAGACGACCGTGTAGACTTTAGAGAACTCATTAAAAAATACGCTACCGACTTTAAATTTAAAGTGGAAATGCGTCAGATAGGTATTCGTCAAGAAGCTGCAAAGCTTGGTGGCATTGGATCTTGCGGTAGAGAGCTTTGTTGTAGCACATGGTTACACGACTTTAAAAGTGTAAACACCACTGCTGCACGTTACCAAAACTTGTCTATCAATCAAACCAAACTCAGTGGACAGTGTGGTAGATTAAAATGTTGTTTAAACTTTGAATTAGACACCTACCTAGATGCACTGCAAAACTTCCCTGATTACGCAGATTCATTAGATACTGCTATGGGTACAGCGCACCTCATTAAAAAAGATATTTTCAAAAATTTAATGTGGTACATCTTACCTAATAATTCAAAACATTATCCACTTACCATTCAGCGCGTAAAAGAAATTAAACGCCTCAATGGACAAGGTGTTAAAGTAGATGAGTTACAAGCGGTAGAAGTAACCAGCAGTAAACCTAAAGAAGTAGAACCAGCATTTGCGGATGTGGTTGGACAAATTAGTTTACGTTCATTAGAAAGAAACGATAAGAGAAGAAGAGACAATAATAGAGACAACAGAGGCGACAATCGTGGACCTAATAACAACAGGCCTAATAACAATGGTCCAAGACCAAACAATAACGGACCAAGACCGGACCGCCGACCTAATAATAACGGACCTCGCCCCAATAACAACGGACCTCGCCCTGATCGCGGACCTAACAACGGCCCAAGACCTAATAATAATGGCCCTAGGCCAGCTCAGGATGCTCCAAAAGCACCTGATCAATAGAACTTGTTATAATAGCGCAAGCGGCCCGAATTTCGGCTTCCGTAATGATAAGTGGAGGTGCTACCCTAATGCGGTCGGGTGCAAATAAAAACCAATCGGTAATCAGTCCATTTTGTACGCAGGTATGCGCCACTTTTTGTGCGAGTGCATCAGATGTAAACTGCAAAGAAAACCAAAGTCCAATACCCTGCATTTGAACAATAGCAGGATGCTGCAGCAAGGTTTTTAATAATTCACTTTTTGCAGAAACGGTATCTATCCATTTTTGTTCCGTTAAAATTTCAAAGGCTTTTTTACCCGCTGCACAACTTACCGGGTGTCCACCAAAAGTGGTGATGTGACCAAGCACGGGCGCTACAGTTAATGTGCTCATGAGTTTGTGACTCGAAATAAAAGCACCAAGCGGCATGCCACCACCAAGCGCTTTCCCAACGAGTAAAACATCAGGCACTACACCCATTTGCTCAAACGCAAAAAGTGTACCCGTACGGCCAAAGCCAGATTGTATTTCATCAAAAATTAAAAGCACACAGTGTTCATCACATTTTTTTCGAATAGCAGCAAGCCATTCTTTTTTTCCAACTGTTACGCCACTCTCTGCTTGCACAGGTTCTACAATTACACAGGCCACCGTTCCATCAATGGCATCCACTAGCGCATCATCGTTATAATTAAAATGATATACTTCAGGTAAGAGTGGTCTAAATGCATTACGCCAATACTCATCTCCCATTACACTTAAAGCACCTTGCGTACTACCATGATAAGCTTTATTGCATGCAATAATTTTTGTTTTGCCCGTAACACGCTTGGCTAGTTTAAGAGCGCCCTCTGTCGCTTCGGCGCCACTACTTGTAAAATAAACGCAGTCTAAATTTTTAGGTAAATGACTAGCCAGTAAAGACGCATATTGCACCTGCGGGCTTTCAATAAACTCGCCATACACAATCAGGTGCATGTATTTTGCAGCCTGCTCTTGCACCGCTTTTACAACTTCCGGATGGCTATGTCCAATATTACAAACACTAAAACCTGCAATAAAATCGATGTAGGTTTTACCATGCACATCGGTAAGGGTTACGCCAGCAGCTTCCACCATTTCGATACCAATGGGCGCCTCCGATGTTTGTGCCACGTGCTGTAAAAAAAGTTGACGGTTGTTCATAGGTTTTACAAGAATCACAAAGGTAAAGGTTTACTAAAGAACAGCACTTTACACAATTTTATTACATTCGTTTAAAAAAGAAGATGCCGGTTATACTTCCCGTTTTAGGTAAATCACCCAGTTTTGGAGAAAACTGCTTTATAGCGCCCAACGCAACCATCGTTGGTGATGTGAGCACTGGAAAAGAATGTAGTTTTTGGTTTAATGCCGTGGTAAGAGGCGATGTGTATTTTATTAAAATGGGCAACCGCGTAAACGTACAAGACGGAGCAGTCATACACTGCACCTACCTGAAGCACCCCACCACCATTGGGAACAATGTGTCGATTGGGCACAACGCCATGGTGCATGGATGCACCATCCATGACAATGTACTCATTGGCATGGGGTCCATTGTGATGGACCGGTGTGTAGTCCATAGTAATTCCATCATTGCAGCAGGCGCTGTTGTATTAGAAGGAACGGTTGTAGAAGCAGGAAGTATTTACGCAGGCGTGCCAGCAAAAAAAGTAAAAGAAGTTTCTCCAACTTTAATTGAATCAGAAATTAACAGAATAGCAGAAAATTATGTGAAGTATGCCAGCTGGTACGACGCGGTTTAATGCGCAGCATCCATGGTTGTTAAAATATTAAGATAACTCACGTATCTATCAGCGGCAATTGCTCCTTCTTCGAGCGCACTTTTAACAGCGCATCCAGGTTCCTCAATATGCATGCAATTATTAAAATGACAGTTTCCCATTTGGGCGCGCATTTCAGGAAAATAATGCGCCAATTCCTGTTTAGAAATATCTACAAGTCCTAACTCTCTAATGCCCGGCGTATCAATGATGGCGCCACTTGTAGGCAGGTCAAACATTTCTGCAAAAGTGGTGGTATGCATGCCTTTGCCACTCCAACCACTAACTTCTTGTGTACGTAATTCGAGCGTTGGAAACACCGAATTGATAAAGGTAGATTTTCCAACACCACTGTGTCCACTCAGGAGTGTTGTTTTACCATCTAGTAATGCAGCAATTTCTGCAACGCCTGTATTTTTTTCGACACTACATAGCATTACCCTGTAACCGATGCTTGAATAAATTTTTTGTAGATGCGCAAAATGATCCAACTCTTTTTGTTTGTATAAATCAGATTTATTAAAAACAATAATGGCTGGAATATGATAGGCTTCGCAGGAAATCAAAAAACGGTCTATAAAACCTTGTGAAGTTTTTGGATCTTTTAGCGTAGCAAATAGTAAGCTTTGATCCAAATTGGCAGCAATAATATGGTGCTGGTGTTTGTTGTGTGGTGATATCCGCGCAACATAATTTTTACGATCACAAATGGTGTCAATCATGGCGGATTCTTCTAACACGTCTTCGATTTGCATCTCAACTTCATCACCCACCGCAATTGGATTGGTAGAGGTAAGTCCGCCAATTTTAAACACCCCCTTAATCCGTGCATTGTACATTTTGCCCGTTTCCGCTTTGGCCACATACCAACTACCCGTAGACTTGTAAATTCTTGCTTTCATTTGCTGGAACGAAGATACGGCCGCACTTTAATTGGGAGTGAATTGGATTAAAAAGAATTTTTGCGAAACATTAACGAGGTATTTAGGGTTTTAAGCCTCCACATTGCCCCTAAAAAGGGCTATTATTTGGTATCTTTGCAACCTATGGGAAAGTATGCACATGATAAAGTGGTGCCCTATGAACAAAGTGGGCTCACCAAAAAGGAGCAGGTTGCGAGCATGTTTGACAGCATCGCATTCAGGTACGATTTTTTGAACCGCTTTTTAAGTGCAGGTATCGATGTGAGTTGGCGTAAAAAAGCCATTCATGCATTAAATGAAGTGAAGCCTCAAATTATTTTGGATGTTGCAACAGGCACTGGTGATGTTGCCATTCTAACGCATAAATTAATTGCACCTAAGCATATCACGGGTGTTGATATTTCTGAAGGCATGCTTGCAGAAGGCAGAAAAAAAATTGCAGCGCTAGGATTACAAGATTCGATTGAACTAGTGAGTGGTGATAGCGAACAACTCGCATTTAACGACAATCATTTTGATGGTATCACTGTTGCGTTTGGTGTGCGAAATTTTGAACACTTAGAAACAGGTTTACAAGAAATGTTTCGTGTGTTACAACCAGGCGGCAAACTTGTGATACTTGAATTTTCAAAACCAAAACAGTTTTTATTTAAAGGCTTCTACAACATTTACATGAATTTAGTAGCGCCCGGTTTTGGTAAAATGATAGCAAAAAATAAAGAGGCCTACCAGTATTTAAATGATAGTGTTCAAGCTTTTCCAGAAGGAGACGCTTTTAAGAGCATCATGGAAAAAGTAGGTTTTACCTCTATTACCAATAAGAAATTGACTTTTGGCATATGCACGATTTACTGCGGAAAAAAATAATAACCACTTGCATTATTTTGTTTTGCGCGGTGAGCAGTATACAGGCGCAGCGCGAAATATACCGTTCGTATAGAGACGACCTGCCTTACTATTTTGGATTAACCCTCGGCTATAACAAAAGCTATTTACACCATACCAAATCTGCTGATTTTTTAGCGTCGGATTCTATCATGTACGTAAATCCGGTATCTAGTGGCGGTATTACCATGGGCTTATTAGCAACCCTTAAAATCAATGATCACATAGAGCTTCGTGCAAATCCACAACTTATCATTGGCGGATCTAAATACATCGACTACACATTAAAATCTGTTAAGCCAGGCGAGCAAACCCAGCAACAACAAATTTTACCTTCTACCCTTGTAAGCCTTCCAGCACACTTTAAATTAAATTCTGACCGAATTGATAATTTTAGATTGTACATTTTAGGCGGCGTCAAATTTGACTTTGATTTGTCCAGTAATTCAACCTCGCGTAACGCCGATGACCTCGTTAAATTACGAGCCGTAGATTTTGGATTAGAAGCGGGCCTAGGACTTAATTTTTATTTGCCCTTTGTAACTGTTTCACCAGAAATAAAATTCAGTTACGGTATCACCAACTTACATCAACTTGATCGCGGACTCAAATATTCCAATGTACTTGATAAATTACAATCTAGAATGATCGTATTTTCAATACACTTAGAAGATTAATCGCTTCAAATAAAGCAACAACATAACCGTCTATTATGAAAAATATAGTCATCAAAAACGTATCCATCGTAAACGAAGGAACCACCACAACAGGTGATGTATGGATTAGAGATACCCGCATCGAAAAAATTGGATCGCAACTAGACCCTAGCATGCGCATTGAAGAAATAGACGGAACGGGGAAAACCCTAATCCCTGGCATTATTGATGATCAAGTGCATTTCAGAGAACCGGGGCTTACGCATAAAGCAACCATTTACACAGAGGCAAAAGCAGCCGTAAGAGGCGGCGTGACTTCGTTTATGGAGATGCCAAATACCAATCCGCCGGCATTTACCCACGAGTTAATCGAGCAAAAATATGATACCGCAAAGCACCATGCACTTGCGAACTACTCCTTTTTTATGGGTACTTCCAACGATAATTTGGAGGAAGTGCTACGTACCAACGACAAAAAAAATGATGTTTGTGGTGTTAAAATATTTATGGGTTCATCAACCGGAAATTTACTCGTTGATAATCCAATTTTATTAGAAAAAATATTTGAAGGTTCTGAAGTTTTAATTGCTACCCATTGTGAAGAAGAGCGTCTATTCAAAAGCAACCTAGCAAAGTTTACCGCAGAAAACAGGGTATTAACTGCCGCAGATCATCCGTTAATTAGAGACGAACACGTTTGTTTTGAATCTTCATTTAGAGCGGTACAAATGGCCAAAAAATTTGGCACCAGGCTGCACGTTTTACATATTACCACCGCTAAAGAATTACAACTCTTTAGCAATATGCTTCCACTCGAAGAAAAAAGAATTACATCTGAAGTATGTGTGCACCATTTACACTTTACTTCCGACGACTATGCACGTTTAGGCAATCAAATAAAATGCAACCCAGCTATTAAAGCGCCTAATCATAAAACGGCTTTATGGGAAGGATTACTAGATGACCGCCTTGATATTATTGCCACCGATCATGCACCGCATACCTGGGCCGAAAAACAGGAAGACTATTTACATGCCCACGCTGGACTTCCACTCGTGCAGCACGCACTTGGTCTTATGTTAAATTATGTAGCCGAGCAAAAAATTACCATTGAGCGTGTAGTAGAAAAAATGAGTCACGCACCAGCGCGCTGTTTTCAAATTAATAACCGCGGTTACATAAGAGAAGGTTACTATGCCGATTTAGTATTACTTGACAGAAATACTCCAGAAACCATTACCAAAGAAAATATCCTGTACAAATGCGGATGGAGTCCACTCGAAGGCTTTACCCAACCCGCAACGGTTTCAAAAACTTTTGTAAATGGTCATATGGTTTATGGAAATGGAGGATTTGATGAATCTAAGACTGGAATGCGTCTTCAGTTTAACAGATCCTAAATTATGCAGGTAGATAAAGATACCCTTCACGACCTCTCCATATTTAACAGCGACGAGTCTGTTTCTATATTCCATTACCTCAATCAAACTGGAACGGTTGGCGGTAAAGAAATGCTTCGTTACCTTGTCGAAAACCCGCTTGGAAGCATCCAAAAAATAAAAGATACACAGGCCGTTATTCAGGCCCTTGTAAATACGCTGCCTAACTGGCCTATTAGCATTACCAACGGCACCATTATGGTGGTAGCCAAATACTACGAAACACAGTTTGACCCATACCCGCAGCAACCCACTTATTTTAATAGTAACTGGTATAAAATATTTCACGCGCCAGATTATGCGCTAACAAAATATACCATCACCCACTGCGCCGATTTTTTGAATGGAATGTTTGCGGTTCACCAACTTTTACTAGACTACAATCATCATCCAATGATTGCAAGCTGGACCGCTAGCATCGAAAAAAAATTAAGCAAGCCAGCACTTGCGGCGCTTAGACTCATAGACACTAAAACGGCAACGCCGCAACAAATGTTAAGTATTGCGAGCCAGATCCGAACAAGGCATAAGCAAGATTTTTATGACCTGATAGATTTGTACAGCAGCATGGACGCCTACCAAAGTTTGGCGCGTGTTTTTATAGCACAGGACCTTTGCTTTCCTAATTTTACAACAGCGCCTACTGCATGTATAGAAGCAACGGGTTGCTACCATCCACTTTTACAAACGCCTACTTCGTATAATATTACGCTCGAAAAAGAAAGCAATTTTTTATTTTTAACCGGCGCCAACATGGCGGGTAAGAGTACTTTCATTAAAGCCGTTGGTATTAGTGTTTATCTGGCACATTTGGGCATGGGCGTTCCTGCAAAAACAATGGAGCTCACTTTATTTGATGGACTGCTTAGTAACATCAATGTGATGGACAATATCATTAAAGGAGAAAGCTATTTTTACAACGAAGTAAAGCGCATAAAAAATACCATCGAAAAAATTAACGACGGAAAAAACTGGCTCATCCTCATCGACGAACTCTTTAAAGGTACCAATGTAGAAGATGCTATGAAGTGCAGCACGGCTGTTATTGAGGGTCTTCGCAAAATCAAACCTTCGCTGTTTATATTATCAACACACCTCTACGAAATTGGCGCCAACTTAAAACAGTATACCAATATCCAATTTAAATATTTTGAAACAAGTGTTCATGATGGTGAGCTTGTTTTTCATTACCATTTAAAAGAAGGTATTAGTGATGACCGCTTAGGCTATCTCATTTTAAAAAGAGAAGGCGTTGTGGATTTATTACAAAACCTCTAATTTTTTTCATTCAGCAATTATTTCAGGTATTTATTCGGTGCCGTTTTTATAAGGCATTGTAGCCCTTACCTTTCTACAAGTATCAAAGTGTTTGTATGCTTGTAAAAACTATGGGTGCCGCAGTAATGGGCGTTGACGCCATCACCATCATTGTAGAAGTAAATGTAAGTATGGGTCAGGGCTATCAAATTGTTGGCCTTCCGGATATTGCTATTAAAGAAAGTTTACAAAGAACAGAGAGCGCTATTAAATCAAATGGCTTTAGTATGCCACGCATTAAAGTGGTCATCAATTTAGCACCAGCTGATATCAAAAAAACGGGCTCCGCTTTTGACCTACCCATTGCCATTGGTATACTAGCCGCTAGTGACCAACTTGTCCAAGAAGCACAAATTCATAAGTACATGCTCATGGGAGAACTTGGTTTAGATGGAACCATTCATCCTATTAGAGGCGCACTAGCCATGGCCATTCGGGCTAAAAAAGAAAATGCACTTGGCATTATTTTACCCGCTGCCAATGCTAATGAAGCGTCTATGGTAAAAGGACTAAACGTTTATGGCGTAGCGCATTTACAAGAAGTGGTCAACTTTTTTGCTGCAGGAACTTATACCCCCACCCACCAAATACACCCTGAAACTTTTTTAAATACAGACCCTGCACTTTCCAATATTGATTTTAGTGAAGTGAGTGGACAAGACAATATTAAACGCGCCCTAGAAATTGCGGCGGCTGGGTCACACAATGTTATTTTAATTGGACCCCCTGGCGCCGGCAAAACCATGCTAGCAAAAAGACTACCCAGTATTTTGCCGCCCTTAAATGTAGCAGAAGCCCTAGAAACAACTCAAATATATAGTGTGGCCGGAAAATTAGCCCCAGGCTCCTATTTGGTGCAATCAAGGCCTTTTAGGTCGCCGCATCATACCATTTCAGATATTGCACTGATTGGCGGCGGTAGTCATCCACAACCCGGCGAAATTTCGTTGGCGCATAACGGTGTTTTGTTTTTAGATGAATTACCAGAATTTAAAAGATCTGTTTTAGAAGTGCTCCGTCAACCCATGGAAGAGCGAATGGTAAGCCTTGCCAGAGCAAGTATGTCACTCACATACCCCGCCAACTTTATGCTAATAGCCTCCATGAACCCCTGCCCTTGTGGCTATTTCAATCATCCAACAAAATCCTGCAGCTGTCCGGCGGGCGCTGTAGAAAAATATTTAAATCGGGTTTCGGGTCCGCTACTCGACCGCATAGATCTTCATGTAGAAGTAACTCCCGTAACACATCATGAACTGGACCGTAGCTCCCGGCCATCAGAATCAAATAGCATCAGAGAAAGGGTTTTAGCGGCTAGGGCCATTCAAAAAAACAGATACGAGCACTGCGTCAATACCTATACCAACGCACAAATTTCAAATAAAGAATTGGCTGATTTTTGCCCACTGGGGCCTAATAGTAAAGCCATATTAGCGGCAGCTATGGAAAAATTAAACTTGAGTGCTAGAGCTTATCACCGCATCATTAAAGTAAGTAGGACCATTGCAGATTTAGCAGACGCACCAAATATTTTACCGGAACATATCGCAGAAGCCGTCCAGTACCGTACACTAGACCGGGCCAATTGGAGCGCTAGTGGCGGGGGTTAAGCAAATATCAATACATGAACTAATACTGGCCTGTATTTAAAAGCACAAGCGTGCAAGCATCCATGGTTTCAATCCCTTTTTGCTTAGCCACCATCGTAAATGCTTCATTTTCGGTACCCGGATTAAAAATAATACGTTTAGGCGCCAATGAAAACAAATAAGGTATCAGTGCGTGCTGAGCCGCAGGGTTCACATACAATGTAATGGTATGGATATCTGTTAACTGGGGCTCGCCGGTAACAATGGGCGTATCATCTATATGACCTGGTTTAAGACCTATGCACGCAACAGGATGTCCATGCGCTACTAATAATTTTGTAGCTAAATAACTATAACGCTCCGGATTTTCGGAAGCGCCAATGATCAAAGTTTTTTTAGGGTTGCTAGGTTGTGGTGTCATTTTTCAAAGATACGTACTAATTGATCAAATGAAAGCAGGGCTTATACCCTGGCGGTTTTCAATGAAATTATTTTTTACGTATTGTCGAAATATATTTTAACTTTACAATTCAACTTTTAACCCAAACAAACAACAATACCATGGCAAAAGCAAAAAAAGTAGCTCCAAAAAAAGCTGCTGCAAAAAAACCAGCTGCTAAAAAAGCAGTAAAAAAAGCCGCTCCTAAAAAAGCTGCTGCAAAAAAACCAACTGCTAAAAAGGCTGTGAAAAAAGCAGTAAAAAAAGTAGCTCCTAAAAAAGCCGCTTCTAAAAAAGCAGTAGCTAAAAAGGCTGCTAAAAAAGTAGTAAAAAAAGTAGCTCCTAAAAAAGCTGTTGCAAAAAAACCAGTAGCTAAAAAGGCTGTGAAAAAAGCAGTAAAAAAAGTAGCTCCTAAAAAAGTAGTTGCAAAAAAACCAACTGCTAAAAAAGCTGTAGCTAAAAAAGTAGCCGCTCCTAAAAAAGCTGTGAAAAAAGCCGCTCCTAAAAAAGTAGTTGCAAAAAAACCAGTAGTAAAAAAAGTAGCTCCTAAAAAAGCTGTGAAAAAAGCCGCTCCTAAAAAAGTAGCAGCTCCTACTCCAGTTGCAGCACCAGCGCCAGTTGTAGCCCCTACGCTTTTTGAAGCGCCAGCAACAACTGAAACGCCAAACGCTTAATTAAATATCCGAACAACAGTTCGTCTAATAAAAAAAATCCTGTTACGTATAGTAGCAGGATTTTTTTATTGCTATCTTTAAAGGACTACACACTGTAGTCATCCAAACTCAAAAAACAAAACCATGCGCCGTTTTCTTTTTTTAATGCTTCTTGTAATTCCATCGCTCGTATTTGCACAAGCTGCAAATTCTGTTTTTGAAAAAACTAAAAACATGAAGCGTCAATCCGGATTTTTTACTTTTTATGTAGATGAAACCACCGGAAAGATATGGTTAGACATTGATAAAATTGGACAAGAATTTTTACTCGTTAATTCATTGCCTGCTGGTTTAGGATCTAATGATATTGGGCTTGACAGAGGACAAATTGGAGATACTAAAATTGTATTTTTTGAGCGCGTGGGTAAAAAATTATTACTGGTGCAAGCCAACTATGATTACCGCGCCATTAGCACCGATAAAAATGAAAAAAGAGCCGTAAAAGAATCTTTTGCAAGTTCTACCATTGGATCTTTTGTCATTGAAGAAGAGCAACCGGGTCATTTATTAGTGGATGCCACTTCCTTTTTTGTAAAAGACGTGCATGGTGCCGCAGATAAAATTAAAAGCATGCGTCAAGGAACCTATTCGTTTAACGAACCTCGTTCTGCGATGTATTTTGCCAACACAAAAAACTTCCCACTCAATTCAGAATTTGAAGCCAGCATTACATTTATAGGTGGCTCAGACGCAGGTAGATTTGTAACAACGGTAACGCCTTCGCCAGAAGCGATTACGCTCCGCATGCACTATTCCTTTGTTCAACTTCCTGATAATCAGTACAAACCAAGACAGTATGATATCAGAAGTGGGTATTTTGGCATATCCTATTTCGACTATAGTTCGGATTTTACCACGCCTATTCAGCAGCGTTTCATTTCAAGACATCGACTCGCTAAAAAGGATCCAACTGCACAGGTTAGCGAACCCGTTACGCCCATTGTATACTATTTAGATAACGGTACGCCAGAACCTATTAGGTCTGCACTATTAGAAGGCGGCCGCTGGTGGAATGAAGCTTTTGAAGCTGCAGGTTACAAAAATGCATTTATTGTAAAGGTACTTCCTGACAGTTGCGACCCCATGGATATCAGATACAACATGATTAATTGGGTGCACCGTTCTACGCGCGGTTGGAGTTATGGCGCTACTGTAACGGACCCGCGCACTGGTGAGATCATTAAAGGTCAGGTTACGCTGGGCTCACTTCGCGTTAGACAAGACTATTTAATTTTTACCGGACTACTAGCCCCCTACGAAACAGGAAAGCCGGTACCTAACACTATGAGAGAAGCCGCACTTCAACGTTTACGTCAACTCTCTGCACACGAAATTGGACATACCTTAGGATTACAACACAATTACGCATCTAGCTATAATGACAGAGCTTCTGTAATGGATTATCCGCATCCTAATATTTTTATCAATGAAAAAGGAGAGATGGATTTTTCTAAAGTGTATACCAACGCTATTGGTGAGTGGGATAAGAGAGCCATCATGTATGGATACCAAGATTTTGACAAAAGCACCAACGAAAATAATGCACTACAAAATTTATTAGCAGAAAATACAAAGCAAGGACTTTTATTTATTGCCGATGCCGACGCGCGCGCTACGAGCGGCTTTCATCCGTATGCGCATTTATGGGACAACGAAAAAGATGCTACTGCCGGATTAAAAAACACACTCGCTGTTAGAGCAAAAGCATTACAAAATTTTTCCGAAAATACCATTAGACCGGGTGCGCCAATGGCCACACTCGAGGATGTGCTCGTACCTATTTATAATTATCACCGTTATCAATTAGAAGCCGTTTGTAAAATTATTGGTGGCACCGATTATAGTTATAGCACCAGAGGCGACGCAACACAAAAACCAAAAATGGTAGCGGATGCGGTACAAAAAAATGCATTACAAGTAGCAGTAGGTTGTTTATCGCCAAGCATATTAACGATACCTCCTTTTATTGCAGCACAAATTCCTCCAAGACCTCCTATGTATTATGGTGGTGAATTATTTGCCAAAAGAACCGGTATGAGTTTTGATCCACTAGCAGCCGCAGAAGCTTTAGCAGATTTTGAACTTGCTTTTTTATGTAATCCAGAAAGAGCAAATAGGTTGGAAATTAATAAAGCAAATGGCGCTAGTATTGGATTTGGAGAAGTGATAGATGCAGTTGTTGCAGAACTCTTTAAAAAGCCACTCAACAGAGGACTAGAAGAAATAGTAGGCCTTCAAACAAGACAAATGCTAGTGACCTGGTTACTTGGCGTTGCACAGTCTGAGCAAAGCAATTATCAAGTAAAAGCAATTTGTTCTGAAAAATTAGCAGCCATAAAAAAATGGAGTATGGATCAAATAAAAGCAAACAAATACAAAACACATTTTGCTTATTTGATAGACCGCATCGAACATCCAAAAGACATAAGCTTACCTAAGCACAAAGAAATTGCGCCAGGTGCACCGATTGGATGTGATATGGATTAGTAACCGCTGTAACAGAACGCTGTAAAAGCTTACACCAACATACGTAAAGGCTCTTCTAATAAAGATTTTAGTGTTTGTAAGAACGCGGCTCCTGCTGCACCATCCACAACGCGGTGGTCGCAACTAAGGGTCACTTTCATCACATTGCCCGGTACCACTTGACCATTTTTTACAACCGGTACTTGTGCAATACCACCTACTGCAAGAATACATGCATCTGGTGGATTGATGATGGCTGTAAATTCATCTACGCCAAACATACCTAAGTTAGAAATGGTAAATGTGCTGCCTTCCCAATCGGCAGGTTGTAATTTTTTATCTTTTGCTTTTTGCGCAAAACCTTTTACAGTAACACCAATTTCACTAAGTGATTTGGTGTCTGCAAAACGTACAACTGGAACCAGTAAACCTTCGTCTACCGCAACAGCTATACCAATATTTACATGATGGTTGGTACGAATGGTATCGCCAAGCCAGCTGCTATTAATTTTTGGATGTTGTTTTAATGAAAGTGCTGTTGCTTTAACAACCATATCATTGAAACTAATTTTTACCGGCGCCACTTCATTAATTTTTGCACGCGCTGCAACAGCTGCGTCCATATCAATGGTCATGGTGATGTAAAAATGTGGAGCCGTAAATAAGCTTTCACTTAAGCGGCGTGCAATCGTTTTACGCATTTGAGAAACCGGCTGGTCTTCAAAACTTACAACACCTTGTTGTGCTGATTGAACAAATGCTGGAGCAGCAGCGCTTGCAGCTTGATTAGCAGATGCAGTAACTGGAACATACCCGTCAATATCAAATTTGGTGATACGTCCATTATCGCCAGTTCCTTTTACATATTTTAAATCAATGCCACGCTCTTCTGCCATTTTTCTAGCAAGTGGGCTAGCAAAAATTCTTCCTTCGTTAACAACCACCTGAGCTGTTGGTGCAGCAGCAGTTGCCTGAGCAGGCGCTGTTGGAACCGCAGCTGGGCTTGCCGCAGGTGCAGTAGCAGCAGGAGCTGCAGCGGTTGCGCCATTTTTTACAGCGGCAACAATTGCATCCACATTTGTACCAGCAGCACCAATCACGCAAAGTAAATCGTTTACTAAAATTTTCTCTCCCGCTTTTGCGCCTTGGTATAATAAAATACCATCTTTATAACTTTCAAGTTCCATGGTTGCTTTATCGGTTTCGATATCCGCTAACACTTCCCCTTTTTTTACAGTATCTCCTACATTTTTTTGCCAACCTGCAATTACCCCTTCTGTCATGGTATCACTTAGGCGTGGCATAAGTACCACTTCATCCATAGCTGCCACATCAAGTGCAGGACTTGCAGACGCTGCAACAGGTGCAGCAGTAGCAGGTGCAGGCTCAGTAGCAGGCGCTGCAGCCGGTGTACCCGCTCCAACAGATGCAATGAGTGAAGCAACATCTTCACCAGCCTTACCAATAATAGCAAGCAAATCATTGACTTGCAATTTGCCTCCTTTTGTAGTACCTATATGCAATAAAACACCCTCTTGGTAGCTCTCAAGCTCCATAGTTGCTTTATCTGTTTCGATTTCAGCTAATAAATCACCTTTTTTTACCGCATCGCCCACATTTTTGTGCCAAGCTGCAATAACACCTTCGGTCATTGTATCACTTAAGCGGGGCATTAAAATCACTTCAGCCATAAGATTCGGTTGCGCTTTTAATTAAGGCTCGAAATTAAGGAAAAAAGGGATTGAGCACCCCCAAAAAGCCCGTTTATTTGCCCAATTATAACCGAAACCTTACTTTTACGTGAAAGCGGCCACCTATGACATCCATGATTTCTGAAGGCATCGAAATAAGTGTAGAAACTTTCTACCAATCGGACTATAGTAATGCCGTTTCCAACGAATTCATGTTTGCCTACCGTATTACCATCGAAAACCACAACCATTTTAATGTAAAACTGCTTCGCAGGCACTGGGAAATATTTGATAGCTGCGGCGAGCATAAGGTAGTTGATGGCGAGGGGGTTATTGGAATTCAACCCATTATTAAGCCGTCGGACCGGTACCAGTATATCAGCGGCTGTAATTTAAAGTCGGAACTAGGGCGTATGCAGGGTTCGTATGAAATGGAAAACGAAAACAACAAAACACTCTTTACCGTTACCATTCCTCCCTTTGACCTGATCGTGCCTTCTAAGTTAAACTAATCACTTACTATCTAAGCTTTGTTGTAAACCTTGTTTTATGGCTTATCATCATGGCTTATATTTCGCCTGTTCAAAAATAATTTTTGCTGGCGTTCGCATCACTTTATCTAGTGTCAGTGCTTTGTTTTTTTGAAGCCAAGCTTCTACAATTCTATAGCCAACAAACTGTCCAATAAATCCAGGAGAAGCGTCCCCAAACACGGCTGTGTTAGGACCATCCATCATGTAGTCACCAATCAAAGAAGGATCTTTTTGGTAGAGTAAATAATTTTGAACAAAAAACGACCAGATGTCTTTTTCACTCTTATAACAACCTTCTAATTGTGCCGCCGTGTACCCAGTTACAATACTATCCGGTGTATTTGGTTGCACCTGTTTTAAAAAGTATAAACGCTTTCCGGCTTCTACCATTTGTTCACAAAGTGGGGCGCCTGCATCTTGGAGTGGAAACATATCATCCAGGATATTTTTCATACAATTGGTAGCCATATAAGACTTCTCGAACCGCCTTGAAACATAAGTAGGGTAAAGACTCTGGCCTTCTTCAGATACATAAATTGGATCATTTTTTCCGAGATACATTTGTAATCCAATAGCGAGCGCGTCAATGGTAATGATGTTTCCAAAACTATTAATGGGTCCAATAAATGTGATGAGTTTTGTTGGCAATTTGTAATCCGGAAAATAAAATTTCACATACTTCAAGCCTTCTTTAATGGCAGCTTCTTCGGTTTTAATCGAAGCAAATTGAGTGCTCGCTTGTTTGTACATAGATTGATATGCACTCATAAATTGAGGCACATCTTTTACCGCCGTTTGTGGTGTAGTTGCTAAAATATTATATAAAAAATCTTGCGTGAATAAGGGTTCTTGTCCTGCTAATTTTTGCAAAGAAACATCCAAACGCAAACTGTCTATTTTAAAAAAAGACTGCTCGTAGCGAACCGTTGTAAGTGGCACATCGATAGCAGTGATATCGGGTGTTTTTTGAGCCGAATTACAGCTAAGGCACAAAACAGTTGCGGCAATAAATAGAAACTTTGTCATGGAACAAATTTGATGCAAAGATGTTATTTAAATTCGTTAAAAAATAAACAAGATTTAAATGAGATAGGTGGTATTTGGTAAGTAAAAGTTACTGACCTTTGCAGCCACCGCAGTTATAGCTATGAAAATAAGTATCGCGCAACAGAACTACCACATTGGCAATTTCGAAGCAAACACCGAAAAAATGTTGGCTGCCATAGAACTTGCCAAAAAAGAAGGCGCTGATCTTATATTATTTAGCGAAATGAGTGTTTGCGGCTACCCTGCCCGCGATTTTGTTGAGTTTGAAGATTTTATTGATAAATGCTACGAAAGCATTGATACCATTAGAAAAGCAGCCGACACCATTGGCGTATTAATTGGAAGTCCGGCGCGCAATCCAGGCAAAAAAGGCAAGGACTTATTTAACGCTGCATTTTTCTTATATGAACAAAAAATTGTAGCAGAAATTCATAAAACCTTACTCCCTACTTACGACGTTTTTGACGAAAACAGATATTTCGAAGCAGCGAGTAGTTGGCAGGTAATTCCTTTCAAAGGAAAAAAATTAGCCGTTACCATTTGTGAAGATATCTGGAACCTAGGGGACAATCCGCTGTATACAATTTGTCCGATGGATGAACTCATGAAACAGTCGCCAGATATCATGCTCAACCTAAGTGCTTCTCCTTTCGATTATACGCATGATGAAGACCGAAAAGCAACCATTAAAGCCAACGTTTTAAAATATAAAATTCCTCTTTTTTATTGCAACGCAGTAGGCAGTCAAACTGAAATTGTTTTTGACGGCGGATCTTATGCTTTTGATAAAGACGCCAATTTATGTGGTGCGCATCCGATGTTTACTTCAGACCTTTCATTTTACACTTGTAATGATGATGGCACCATTCAGGAACCCATTATAGAACCTGCAAGTCGGGTCCCAAATAAAGAATTAAATCCAGCCACACTTGTTGCTGATTTAAACGTAGATCAAATATATAAAGCACTCGTACTTGGCATTAAAGACTATTTTACTAAAATGGGTTTTACCAAGGCCATACTAGGTTCTTCGGGTGGTATAGACTCGGCTGTAACCCTTGCTATAGCTACAGATGCGCTGGGTACACAAAATGTATTAGCGGTGCTCATGCCTTCCGAATTTTCTACGGAGCACTCGGTAGATGACGCTGTTTTACTTAGTAAAAATCTAGAAAATCCTTACCATATTGTTCCTATCAAAAATGTATACCATTCATTTTTAGAAACCTTAGATCCCATATTTAATGGCATGCCTTTTTCACTTGCCGAAGAAAATATTCAGAGTAGATCGAGAGGTAATATTTTAATGGCGATTGCCAATAAACTGGGTTACGTGTTACTCAATACTTCTAACAAAAGTGAACTTGCCACAGGCTACGGAACTTTATATGGAGACATGGCCGGTGGGCTTGGCGTACTTGGTGATCTCTATAAAATTCAGGTGTACGAACTTGCTAAATACATCAACCGCGAAAAAGAAATTATTCCAACAAACATAATTACCAAAGCACCGAGTGCCGAGTTAAGACCAGATCAAAAAGACAGTGATAGTTTACCGGATTATAGTGTACTAGATCAGATATTATATCAGTATATCGAAAAACGTGCAAACCCTGCTAGCATTATAGCTATGGGCTATAGTAGTGAGCTGGTAAACCGCACTTTAAAAATGGTGAACACCAACGAATACAAGCGCAATCAATTTTGCCCGATTATTCGCGTTTCAC
Source organism: Sediminibacterium ginsengisoli (assembly GCA_945873615.1). Lineage (GTDB taxonomy): Bacteria > Bacteroidota > Bacteroidia > Chitinophagales > Chitinophagaceae > Sediminibacterium > Sediminibacterium ginsengisoli_E. The sequence continues at coordinate 159,822 of CAMCDT010000002.1, forward strand.
CCAAAGCATTTGGCGTGGGAAGAAGAATGCCGATTGTAGGCAAGTACTTATAATTATAGATTTTCAATAATTCCTGCAATACCCTGTCCGCCACCAACGCATGCGGATACCATCGAATATTTTTTATTCAATCTTTTTAAATCGTGCAGGGTTTGTACGGTTAATTTAGCACCCGTGCAACCCAGTGGATGACCGAGTGCAATGGCACCACCATTGATATTTACTTTTGAGGTATCTAAATCTAATTCACGAATCACTGCTAATGATTGCGCAGCAAAAGCTTCATTAAGTTCAATTAAATCTATATCACCAATGCTCATATTTGCTTGACGCAACACTTTTGGAATAGCCTCTACCGGACCAATACCCATGATGCGCGGATGCACACCAGCAACTGCAACATTTACAAGTCGTCCAATTGGAACAAGCCCTAATTCAAGCATCATTTTTTCAGACATCACTACCACAAAAGCTGCGCCATCACTGGTTTGTGACGAATTACCGGCAGTAACGGTTCCATCCACTGCAAAGGCGGGTTTTAATTTTGCAAGGGCTTCGATACTTGTATCTGCGCGCACGCCATCATCTGAGTCTACAACATAAGAACGTGTTGCTTTTTTACCTTTTTCATTCACATATACTTCTTCTACAGTGATTGGTAAAATGCCTGGCTTAAAATGATTTTCTTGTTGAGCAACCATTGCTTTTTGATGCGATGCAAATGCAAAAGCGTCTTGATCTGCTCTTGAAATATTATATTCTTTGGCAACTGCTTCAGCAGTTAATCCCATACTTAAATAATAATCTGGATCGTTTTTTGCAATCTCATAAGAAGGCACTGTTTTCCAACCAGCGGTTGGTACCAAACTCATACTTTCTGTTCCGCCTGCAATAATACAATCAGCCATACCGGATCTGATTTTTGCAGTAGCCATGGCAATACTTTCTAGACCACTCGCACAGTATCTATTAATGGTAATACCTGCCACATCAACGCCTAGTGCGCGCGCAGAAATCATACGACCAAACTGCAAACCTTGCTCTGCCTCAGGTACGGCGTTTCCTACAATAACGTCATCCACACGTGCTGCTGGAAGTGCAGGCACTGTTGCCATCAACCCCTGAATGAGTTGAACGGCTAAATCATCGGGTCTAAAAAAACGAAAACCGCCTCTTTTACTTTTTGTTACGGCTGTTCTAAATCCGGCTACAATGTAAGCTTCTTGCATGGCTAAGTATTTACCCCTCAAATGTAGTGATTTTTTATAAAAAGTTGTTTATGCAACTAAATTCTTCTTTGCGCCTACAAACCTATCTTTGCGGGGCTATGATGTACCGCCTATTAAGAACCATTCTATTTTACTTCCCTCCCGAAGCCGTCCATTATTTTTCTATGAATTGGATGAAGCGGTTTTGTAGTGTTTCTTGGATTAAAAAATGGTTGCAGCAAACCTATGGTGTTACAAATCCCACACTCGCCAAAAAGGTATTTGGCCTATCGTTTACAAACCCCGTTGGATTAGGCGCAGGATTTGATAAAAACGCCCTCTACCTCCACGAATTAGAAGTGCTTGGTTTTGGCGCTGTAGAAATAGGCACGGTAACCCCACTTGCGCAAGATGGCAACCCTAAACCACGTTTATTTAGACTCCCAAAAGACAGGGCCCTTATTAATAGAATGGGATTTAACAATGACGGCGCTGATGTTATTGCAAACCGCGTAGCAGCATGGCGTTCACAAAACCCCAATAGCAAACTTATTGTGGGCGGTAATATTGGAAAAAACAAAATCACCGCTAACGAAGACGCCTGGAAAGATTACCAGATTTGTTTTGAAAAATTATTTGATGTGGTGGATTATTTTGTGGTGAATGTAAGTTCACCCAATACCCCTGGGCTTCGTGCATTACAAGACAAAGATGCGCTCCATGAGATCCTTTCAAATTTGCAAAAAATAAATGCAACAAAAAATACACCCAAGCCACTATTATTAAAAATTGCGCCCGATTTAACGGATGCGCAACTTGACGATATTATTGCACTCAGTACCGAATTACAATTAGATGGCCTTGTTGCAACCAACACCACCATTGATAGACGTGGCTTATATACCAACGAAGAAAAAATAGAAGCCATTGGTATGGGTGGACTATCTGGTAAACCTTTAACCAATAGATCCACCGATGTTGTACGCTACCTTGCAAAAGGTTTGAACGGTCAAATTCCAATCATTGCTAGCGGTGGAATATTTACCGCAGAAGATGCTAGTAATAAACTAAATGCTGGCGCATCACTGGTTCAGGTATGGACCGGATTTGTGTATGAAGGTCCGGCTATTGTAAAAAATATTTGCTCAAAATTATAAGCGATAAAATGGAATTTTTATTTACCTCTGAGAGTTTGATTAGTTTTTTAGTGCTGGTTGTTTTAGAAATTGTGCTAGGCATTGATAATGTCATTTTTGTGAGCATTATCATGAACCGCTTACCCAAAGAAAAACAAAAAAAGGCCCGACTTATTTGGATGGTAATGGGTATTGTTACACGTTGTGCGCTGCTATTTGGACTAAGTTGGCTACTTGCTCAAAAAGGTATTACGGTGCTGCGATTATTTGGCAACGATTTAGATATCGCGAGTATTGTAATGCTCGCTGGAGGCTTATTCTTACTCTATAAAACGGTAAAAGAAATTCATCAAAAATTAGAAGGGGAAGCAGAACATGAAGCGGGTATCGCATCAAAACCACTTGGATTTTCTACCGCTGTATTTCAGATCATATTAATTGATATGGTATTTAGTTTTGACAGTATCATCACAGCTGGCGGTACAGCAAAGCATATTGAAATTATGATTGCTGCTGTAGTGATTGCGATGATTGTTATGTTTTTATTTAGCACACATATTTCAAGTTTTATTCATAAACACCCTACCTTAAAAATGTTAGCCCTTTCATTTTTAGTGATGATTGGACTTGTATTAATTGTTGAAGGTTGGGATCCAAAAAATGCACATGAAATGCATTTGAAAAACTACGTATACTTTGCAATGGCATTTTCATTTACTGTCGAACTACTTAATATGCGTATGCGTAAAAAATATGTTAAGCCTGTTAGTTTAAGAGAGCCTCAACTCAAAAAAGAAGATTAAATACATATTGAATATTGTAAATACGAACAATCATTCGTAAGTGTATTACATAATTTTAAGCTAAAAAAAAGGTCTCACTTTTGGTGAGACCTTAATATAAGCAAGCAATCGAAAAGAGACATTTTATAAAAAACGCGGCGATTAGGCCTCATTTTGAATGTCAATACTACACAATTTTTAGAAATTAACAAGTTTTTTTGATTTTTTTTAGGTGGGTGCGCCTGCCAAAAAAACTTTCTACTCTATAAAAAATAGTCGTTTAAGCGCGGCCATACTGGCCGCGCTTAAACCCTCAAAATTTTCCAGCTCATCAAATTTTGCAAAAGCCCCATTTTGTTGCCGCCAACGCACAAGGGCCTGCGCCACAACTGGCTGTAAATCAGCTTTTTGTACTAGTTGCATTGCCGAGGCTTGGTTTAAATTGGCCTTTGGTACCCTGCCCTCGTCTAGGCGCAAATAAGGTGCAAGGGCCCTGAGCAAGGTATCTTTTACGCCATATACCCCTAAAAGGTCTTGGACTTTTACAAAACCACCCTGTTTTTCTCTAAATCCAACAATTCGGGCTGCTAAAACGGGACCAATGCCGCTAAGCGCCTCAAAATCACTTACCGATGCAGTATTAATATCTACAGGAGCGGCAGCACCGTATCTGGGCACGAGTGCAGTTCCGAAGGGCCTAGATGGGCTGTTTTTACCGCCAGTGCCGCCCGCGCGAACAAATGGCGCCAAACGATCCGCCAAGAGGGTTGGCATGCCCCAAATTTTGTAGAGGTCTTTACCGGATCTAATAACCCCTCCTTTGGCGCGGTAATGATCTAGGGTAGCAGCGAGTTTTGCAGTAAACCCCAGTGATTGGAGCGTTGCAACAGAAGCCGTGTTGGGGTCAAATACAAAGGGCTCCTTATTGATTAAAACATCAGCCGCTGCATATGCATCCCGCATATACATGGTGTCTATCCCAAACTGTTCGAGTGCAAGTGGTATGAGTAGATCAGGCTTTTGCTGCCATAAAAATTTGGGTAGCACTATCACGAGACCAATCATAACCAGTAAAACAAAGGCAGCCCATCTTTCCGGTTTTGAAAAATAGAAGTACGAGCTGGGTTTATTGGGATGGGTTGAGCGCACATGGCAAACTACAGGCTAATTTGAAGCCCATCATATGCCAAGGAAATATTTGCGGGAAGTTCATCTGAAACAGATGTATGAATCCCCAGTTGATGTGATATATGCGTTAGGTAAACCCTCGGAATTTCAAGGGCATTGGCTAGTGCTATGGCTTCTGATAAAGTAAAATGTGAAAGGTGCTTTTCTTTACGCAGCGCATTAATCACAAGCACTTTAGAGCCTTTAATTTTTTCCTGCTCTTGCGGCTCTATATAATTGGCATCGGTGATATAGGTAAAGTCCCCCATTCTAAAACCAAGCACCGGCATTTTATGGTGTGCCACATGAATAGGCTGCACATGTATGTCGCCCACCATAAATGGATGGTGGTCAATCCCAATAATATTTAAATCGGGCACGCCCGGATAGCGGGTTTCTGCAAATGCATAGTAAAAATCGCGTCTAATAGCTTCTTCGGTATTGGCCCCCGCATAAATATCAATGGGCTTTTTTGAAAAGTGATTAAAAGCCCTAATATCATCAAGGCCTGCAATATGGTCTTTGTGGGGATGGGTATATACAATAGCGTCTAAATGCTCGGTGTGGGTGCGGAGCATTTGGTACCTAAAATCGGGGGTAGTATCAATGACAAACCTCGTGGTTTTGGAAGACACCAATATACTAGAGCGTAAACGGTTGTCTTTTGGATCTGGTGATTGGCAAACATTACAGTGACAGCCTATCATGGGTACGCCACTACTTGTTCCAGTTCCTAAAAAATTGATATTTAATGGGGCGTGTTGCAAAAATTTATGCAGCCACTTCGTCGATGGCTAGTTTTAAAACAGACTCGTATAATTTTTGAGATTCGAGTGTTAATTTATCGTACTCGATATTAAGTTGTGGTATTAATTCAAGTAATGTATTAATCCTTCCTTCTGTATTTAAAAACTTATTTAAGACCACAATTTTTTTGGCTTCTAATAAACACCAGCCACTCTGAAAAGTTCCACGCTCATACCTTACCACATATTCAGATTCTCCTAAAATATCTCCTAACTTATCTAAATTCGATTGTGTGTATTTCATAGTCAATTACAACAAAAATTGTTCTAACAAATGTAAGCGACTATCCCACCAAAACAAGATTTCAAAAAAAGTATTTATTCACATTAATTGCCCTTAGGAACCATTTTTATGACTGGCACAATCATTTCTTCTAAACTTATCCCCCCATGTTGAAAAGTATTTTTATAATAGCCCACAAAGTGATTGTAATTATTGGGATAACACAAGAACCCGTCTTCTTTTGCAAACACATAACTAGAGTTTACCGTGGGTACCGGAAGCCCTGCTTTTGTAGGATCTTTAAATGCTAAAACATCTTTTGCATCATAGTCTAAATTACGGCCATGTTTGTAGCGTAAATTAGCCGTCGTTTGTTTGTCGCCTATAATTTTATTTGGGGTATTTACGCGCACACTTCCGTGATCGGTAGCCAGCACAATTTTAATTTTTTTATCCGCAATTTTTTTAAGCGCCTGAAATAAAGGACTGTGTTCAAACCAGCTTTTGGTAAGGCTTCTATAACTAGACTCATCACTTGCTAGTTCTTTCAATACTTCCATTTCTGTTCTAGCATGGCTTAGCATATCTACAAAATTGTAGACAATAACACTGAGGTCATTTTGTAATAAATTGTGCATGTTAGCCAGCAGCTGTTGCGCATCTGCGTGATTCACAATTTTATGGTAGCCCACGCGCAAATCTTCCTTTTTTAATTTGGAAAGATGGGCGCGCATAAATGTTTCTTCGTGCAAGTTTTTACCGCCTTCGTCATCGTCGTTTTTCCACTCTTCTTTAAACTTCTTTTCGATATCGATGGGTAGCATGCCGGAAAAAATAGCATTCCGGCAATAATGGGTAGCGGTGGGTAAAATGGAATAAAAAGTATCTTCCTCTAATACCCTAAAATATTCTTGAAAAATAGGCTGAATGGCTTTCCACTGATCAAAGCGTAAATTATCTATTAAAATAAAAAAAGTACTCGTTCCTTTTTCTACATGGGGAAGCACTTTAAACTGTAATAGTTGATGACTCATAATGGGTGCATCTGATGCACCCGGTGCCACCCAACTTGCATAATTTTTACTGATGTATTTGAAAAAAGCGGCGTTTGCTTCCTTTTTTTGAGCTTGTAAAATATCACGCATTTCGGGACTGTCGGATTTCTCCATTTCGAGTTCCCAGTACACGAGTTTTTTATAAATTTCCATCCACTCATGAAAATCAGGGTTTTCCTGAAGCTGCATAAATAGCTTGGTAAACTCTTGTTGATACGCAGCCGTGGTACTTGCAGCTACCAGGTCTTTTTTGTCCATTATTTTTTTAAGACTTAAGAGTACCTGATTTGGATTGACAGGCTTGATCAAATAATCGCTTATTTGCCTACCAATCGCCTCATTCATGAGGTTTTCCGTTTCATTTTTAGTAATGAGTACAACGGGTAAAAGGGGATGATCTAACTTAATGCGGCTCAGGGTTTCAAGGCCACTAATACCAGGCATGGTTTCGTCTAAAAGCACCACGTCTACAACACTGGATCCTAAGTATTCGACAGCGTCATACCCATTGGTAAAAGTGATTACTTCATAACCCTTTTGTGTTAAAAAGATTTGTTGCGACTGCAAGCTATCTACTTCATCGTCAACCCATAAGATCCTTCCTAATTGCATCAATTGTAGGTATTTAGTTAAAAAACGCTCCGTAAATCTATTTCATTCTTTGCTATCGAACTTCTATTTGTATTTTCGCAGCATCCATTAAGTGGCAGTTTAACAATTTAACAACAGGCATGGGAGCACCAAAAAGAAAAATCATCAACGATCCGGTGTACGGATTTATCACCATCAATCATCCCCTGATTTTTTCAATTCTTGCCCATCCTTATTACCAAAGATTAAGAAGGATTACACAAATGGCCATGGGTCAACTCGTGTATCCAGGCGCCGTGCATACCAGGTTTCATCATTCATTAGGTGCTTATCATTTAATGGGTAACGCGGTAAATGAATTAAGAAGCAAAGGAACTGAAATTACGGAAGAAGAAGAGACCGCTGTTAAAGCCGCCATTTTGTTACACGATATTGGACATGGACCTTATTCGCATGCACTAGAGCATGTGGTGGTAAAAGGGGTTCACCACGAAGCACTTTCGCTGCAAATTATGCACGAAATGAACGCCGCATTTGATGGTCAATTAACCCTCGCGATACAAATTTTTACGGGCGCCTACCACAAACCTTTTTTACACCAACTCATTAGTGGACAACTCGACGTAGACCGTATGGACTACCTGAGTAGAGATAGCTTTTTTTGTGGCGTCAGCGAAGGCGTTATTGGTTACGACCGTATTTTAAAAATGTTGATAGTAGTTGACGGCCAACTCATGATTGAAGAAAAA
>CAMCDT010000003.1:0-161075 GCA_945873615.1 Sediminibacterium ginsengisoli
AAGGCTTTAGAAAAGGCACAACTAAAATTGATGTAAAACCAATTGCAGCAAGCGTTTACCATTATGGTTGGGTAAAAAGCCCTGCGCAAATGGCTAAAAAAATAAAAAACTTTAGTGCGCTTTGGCATTCAGATGAAGAGCTCAACGAAATTCTAAAAGACAATCAGCACTGGGATTTTACAGCTTACGATTCGCTCGAAAAATTTTCGGGTACGCATCCAGCAGTAATGCATCCCCGCATCTCAAAGCAAAACTGGAAAATTGACATTGATACGACACGCAAAAATTTTTCTTTCAAAGACCGTATCCTGTATAACATTGAAAAATTAACGGGCATAAGACTGTTTGATTTTAGTAATTTTAAAATCATTCAATAGTAGTAAATGAATAACGCACAGGAAATAGCAGCAGGCATTATAGATGGAGATTTTAAATCTTTGGCCAGGGGCATTTCTTGGGTAGAAAATGAAGTAGCAGGCTATCAGGCATTATTACATATTACACCCACAAATAAATGTGCTGTTACAGGTATTACGGGCCCTCCGGGTGCTGGTAAAAGTACTTTAGTAGACGCTTTAATTGCATGCTGGGTAGCTGCTGGAAAAAAAGTGGGCGTGCTTTGTGTAGACCCTTCTTCGCCATTTAATTTAGGTGCACTTTTAGGTGACCGTATCAGAATGAGCGAGTGGTACAATCATCCAAATGTATATATCAGATCACTTGCCAGTAGAGGCGCACTAGGTGGGCTGCATACGCATATTTTAGAAATCACACAGCTTATGTCTGTTGCAGGTTTCGATGAAATTATTGTAGAGACTGTTGGTGTTGGACAAAGTGAAATTGAAATTGCAGGACTCGCCGATACTACTGTTGTTGTGGTTGTGCCAGAAGCCGGCGATGAAGTACAAACCATGAAATCTGGCATCATGGAAATTGCACATATTTTTGTGGTCAATAAAAGCGACCGACCCGAAGCAGATCAGTTTGTGCATCATTTAAAACAAATGATGGCGCCAAGCTTTTCAAATACTACATATCAAATTCCTATTATCAAAACCATTGCCGCTCAAAAAATGGGTATCGATGAACTCGCTGCAGCGATTGCTACACATCAAAAGCAGCTTCATGATCCTACTAGAAAAAACTGGTTGCTAACGCAAAAAGCACTTCGTTTAATTCAGCAAAAAAGAATGCAAGACGTTGATGCTACTAAATTATTAGCTGCTATTACTGCACAGTCGCAAGATCCTCAGTTTAATATTTTTGAATTTGCACAAGCGTACTAATCATGGGTAGTATAGAAAACAATACACCCACAGTAGCTGTTGTAGTTGCCACATACAACGGCGCTACTTATTTGCCTCCGCAACTAGAAAGTATAATAAAGCAAACGCATCAGCCTTCTCAAATAATTATTATTGACGACGCTTCTACAGATGATACAATAAATATTGCGCATGCATTTGCCGCAGTTCATCCGGAAGTAATGGTGGTTCAAAATGAAACTAGACTTGGGTACATTAAAAATTTTGAAAAGGGAATGCTACTAGCAAACGCAAATTATGTAGCACTGAGTGATCAGGATGATATTTGGCTGCCGCAAAAATTAGAAAAATTACTAGCAAGCATTGGAAATCAAATGATGGCCTATTCCGATTCTGAACTCATTGATAGCAATGGACATATATTGCATCAAAAAATGTCATCTATTAAAAACCAACTAGCTTATCATACGCCTATTATGTATGCAATAGGTGCCTGGGCGCCAGGGCACGCGATGCTCTTTAAAAAAGAACTGATAAATAAAGCAGTTCCGTTTCCAACCCTTGTTACACATGACTTTTGGCTTGGTTTTGTAGCTACTTGTTATAGTACAGTCGTATATGTGAATGAGCCACTGGTGCATTACCGCCAGCATAATCAAAATGCAATTGGCGCAGATACAACTAAAAATAAAACGGCGTCATTAACACAGGCGCAAAAAAAGCAACAGGCGCGTGCACGGATGCAGTTACTATACAATAAAGTAAAAGAAACCGGACATAAACATACGGTTGTGTTTGAAAAAATAAATGATAGTTATAGCAGTTTCTCTTTGTCCAACAATTTTAAAAGAGCCAAAGTCTTTTATGATTACCGCAATTTAATACTTGCCTATAAAAAGAAATCAGCGCTACTTAAAATACTATTCGCTGTAAAAATGTTTTTTAAAGTTGATTAGCAAAAAACTTTACTTGTAAGCGCTTAATAAAATTTTTGAACTGTACACTTATAGGAACATTTGTCTCCTCTAGTGGTCCGGTATATTTTTCGCCTCTGCGTAAATAGTATTTCGATAACGTGCTTGACGTGAATCCCCATTTTTGTATAAAAGTAAAATAGCCTTTGTTGCGTTTAACGCGCTTAACAGATACGGATCCAAAATGGTATACCCTGCTTTCTGAAATCCCTCTAAATAGCCGTACGCCTGCATTCCAGAGCTTCATAGAAAAATCAGGATCGGAGTACATGCCTGGGCTAAACTCGTTGCTATAACCGCCCACGGCGTCCCAAGTATCAATATGTACGATATTAGGAGGCCAGGTAGCACCCTGCCAATCCTGCATAGGAAGCGCCGAGTAATTGGCTAGTAAGTCTGCTTCTTTAAAAGATGCGATGTCTTTACCAAAATCATACTCAATCGAACAATTGCTCTGCGCTTTTAATTCGATAGCCGTGCTTGAAAAAAAGAATAGGTTATGTCCAGTTTCTTCAATCGCTTTTGCAAGTGGTGCATCCCAACCCGGGCATACATACATGTCATCATTTATGTACAACAAGTAATTTGTTGTTACGAGTGTACGGCAGCTATTTAATGCATAACAAACGCCAATATTTTCTTTGCTGTAAGAGTAACTTATATCTGGTTGCGCTTTTACCCAATCGAGTGTGCCATCGACGCCTTCATTAATATGAACAATAATTTCATGATTAAACTTCGAATGCTTTTTGATACTGCCTATGCATAATTGTAAATAAGCCAAATTATTCCAGCTAGGAATTACAATCGAGAACTTTGCATCAGATGCTGTGTTGCCTTTTACTTTTTGAATACTTGCATGCATTGATTACAGGTTAAGCATCCGTTTTTGTTTGCTTTGCGGCAGCGTTAAACTGTTTTTCTGTTTTCCACCAACGCCAACCTATGTAGCCCATAATGGCCAGCGGAGCTCCTGCTAAATATAAGATTGCACCATTGAGGGCCTTTGCAGGACCATCGCCCAATTGAGAAGCAGTTTTGGTACAAATAGAACACTGACCGGCCGCCTCGCCTGCAAAAAGGGTGAGTAAACATGCGGTTACTGAAAATACAATAATGCGAAGTGTTTTCTGATTCATAGGTCTAAATGGAGCACAAAGTTAATTGAATAATTGCGTAAGAAATTTTCTTAACTTACTTTATCAATACAATAACAGTGACAGAACGCAGAAAGTTTATCCAAAAAATAGCAGGCCTAACAGCGGCATTTAGTGCCCCTAGTCTTATACAGCAGGCTTGGGCTGCAAACTGGGAAATGGTCAATCAAAAAGCCGGGTCCCTTACCCCGCAGGAGTTAGCTAGTAACGAAGATTACTGGTCCGTGATCCAGCAGGCCTATACCGTTAACCCAAATATGGTTAACCTCAATAATGGCGGCGTAAGCCCCTCTCCAAGGGTGGTACAAGAGGCCGTTGAGCGCTTTAATCAGCTCTCCAATGAGGCCCCTTCCTATTATATGTGGCGTATTTTGGACCAGGGGCGTGAGCCGGTAAGGTATAAACTGGCCACACTGGCCGGCTGTTCACCAAATGAAATTGCGATTAATCGTAACGCTACAGAGGCCTTAAATACGGTCATTTTTGGCTATCCATTTAAAGCCGGTGATGAGGTTATTGGCACCAAGCAGGATTATCCAAACATGATTCAGGCTTATCGTCAACGCGCACTCAGAGATGGCATTGTATACACGCAATTAAGTTTTGATTTTCCCATCGAAGATGACAATACCATTGTTGCAGCGTTTGAAAAAGCAATTACACCAAATACTAAACTAATTCATATCACGCATATCATTAATTGGGTGGGACAAATTATGCCCGTTAAAAAAATTGCAGCGATGGCACATGCGCGTGGGATCGAAGTGATTGTTGATGGCGCACATTCGTTTGGATTACTTGATTTTAAAATTCCAGATTTAGAATGTGATTATTTTGGCACCAGTTTGCACAAATTTTTATCGGCACCTATTGGTAGTGGAATGCTATGGATACAAAAAGATAAGATCGAAAAAATTTGGCCGCTACTGTGTAATGACAAGCCGCTTAGTAATGACATTAGAAAATTTGAAACCCTTGGTACCAGAAGCTTTCCAATAGAACAAGGGATTGGCGAAGCTGTTAATTTTCATATGGCCATTGGGTCAAAACGAAAAGAAGAAAGAGTTCGTTATTTGAAAAATTATTGGGCTACAAAAGCGCTTCAAATCCCGGGTGTAAAAATCCATACTTCTTTAAAAGATAAATATGCTTGTGGTATTTGTGGCGTCACTATTGATGGTATGACACCTGCCGCATTAGACGGGGCACTGTATACGAATTATAAAATTCATGCGGTAGGTATTGTTTGGGAAAATATTAGTTGCGTTAGAATAACGCCTCATGTGTACACCAGACTTGAAGATCTCGATAAACTGGTTACGGCATTAACAGAAATAGCTGCGAAACAAAAAGGATAAGTACTTAAAATAATAAACCCCCAAATTTGGGGGTTTATTATTTTTTATGCTTTAGCGGCAGCTTTTGCAGTTTTTACAACAGCTACTTTAGCTGGACGGCTCTTACCAAAAGAACCTTTGAATCTTTTACCTTTAGCGGTTTTTTTATCACCTCTACCCATGGTTTAAATTTTTTAAATGAACAATCTTGAACTGCAAAAATAGAAAAACCCCGCGAAAGCGGGGTTCAATTCTTTTTGTAGGCAAAAATTAAACTTTGCTGCTTAATTCTTTACCAGCCTTAAAGCGAGCAACTTTTTTAGCTTTGATTTTGATTGCTTCACCAGTTTGTGGGTTACGGCCCGTACGAGCTGCACGCTTAGAAACTGAGAAAGTACCAAAACCTACTAAAGTTACTTTATCACCTTTTTTAAGTGTTTTAGTAACAGTGTCTACGAAAGAGTCTAAAGCTGCGTTAGCTTGTACTTTAGTGATACCAGCATCTTCAGCAAGTTGCGCGATTAATTCTGCTTTGTTCATAAATGATTTTTTTAGTTGTTTGAATAACGAAACAAATTTATCCGCTTTTCCCAAACCCCAAAATTTTTTTATTAAAAAATAGATTTTGGGGGAATGCTCCAAATCCTTTATTCAAAGGGATTACAAGCTTTTTTGTTAGAACACAGTAGGCTTAATTTCTTTCTTTAATTTGCTGAAAGCCTTGTCAGTAAAGGGTTTCAGAGGTCAATGCGTAGGATTCAATGCCTGCAAGGGTTTTAGAACAATATAATGAAGATTTGTGATTACCAAAATGAAAATTTAAATCTATCCACACTCAATTCACAACCTCCATTAATGACCTAAAACCAATCATTAACTGGCCCCAAAGTATTGTGGCGTCTTGTCTTAAGGCCGCCGCGTGCGTATCCATATACTTGTCATATAGTGTCTTATTCTCTATAAAATATTGCACTGCATAAGTGGGTCCATCAGTATCATCGATGTCTAAAATTTTGACAAAATGATAATGGCTAAAACAACCCGTTCGCATCACAGCGGGAATATGTGTGTTTTTCATCCAGTTTACCCAGTTTTCGTGAATACTAGGATCAATTTTAGTGGTTACATTGTAAATCAACATGATAGAATGAAATTAAATTAGATTATTTGGGCTTTTTCAGGCTTAATTCTACAAAAATAGGGCAGTGGTCACTGTGTTTGACGTCAGGAAAAATAGAGGCGCTTTTTAAGGCACTAGAGAGGGTATCTGTTACACAGATATAATCGATACGCCACCCCTTGTTTTGTAAACGCACCGTTGGGAAGCGCTGGCTCCACCAGGTGTAACCGCCCGTAAATTCAGGATTTAGCTGTCTAAAACTATCTATCCATCCAGTTTCAATAAATTGATCCATCCATGCGCGCTCTTCTGGTAAAAATCCAGAACTTTTTTTGTTGCCCTTAGGATCATGAATATCAATTTCACGGTGGGCAATATTATAATCACCCACAACAATCAGTTGAGGTCTTTTTTTTCTTAAAGCCGCTAAGTATTGTTCAAATTCTGAGAGCCACTGGTATTTATAGTTTTGTCTTTCATCACCACTGGTGCCCGATGGAAAATAAGCATTCACAATGGTAATAGGTCCAAAATCTGCTTGTATGACCCTGCCTTCAAAATCGGACTGTTCAATACCCGTTCCATACACAACATTGTCTGGCTTTATTTTTGTAAAAATGGCAACGCCACTGTATCCTTTTTTTTGTGCCGAAAACCAGTAGCTCGTATAACCTAACTTTTCAATTTCAGAGGTATCAACGTCTTCTTTGGTGGCTTTGGTTTCTTGTAAGCAAATAATATCGGCCGGATTTTCGGATAGCCATTCAACAAAACCTTTTTTAATGGCAGCCCTGATGCCATTAACATTGTAGGAAATAACGCGCATTTATAATAAAAATTTATTGTAAGCAATAAGTAATAATTCTTTCATCATTATAACATCCGTAAAGTCTTTTGTAATGATAAAATTTTCTGGATCTGTCTTTCCTTTAACAATACAAACGAGCCTATTGTTGATATACAATTCTTTTATTTCATGGTTCCAAAAACTACGAACAGTAAAATTCGCGTCTCTTATTTTACCCGATAATTGGTAATCATACGTTATCTGAAATGGATAATCTTTCTTGCTAATCTTTGCTGTAGAACTACTATCTATGCCATTGGTGGTTTTATCCAAATAAACTTGTTTGTAATGGTCCCCCGCGTTTTTTTGAATCGAAAAAACAGCTGTCGTATCTTTTCCTTGCAACATCATATGTAGTGGCCCAGGTAAAAAATCAGAAAAAATTTCTTTTTTACTTGTTGCCTGGCTATACGGGTCTATTTCTGTTGCAATTTTTATGGTATAATTTTTATCTTGATATACGTCTCTGCATTCCTGTCTTAAATAAATAAAATCGGAACTTGCAGCGTTGCCTGTCTCCTTCATTTTTTTAATTAATAGTTCCGATGCTGAGCTGTCTACCAGTTTTCGTTTTATCCAAATTTCATCAAAGAGTTGTTCTCCCATTCTAAGTACCTCGGCATTTCCTAGTACGTTAAAACTCCAGCTGTCTTTGATGGTTTGAACAAATATTTTAGATGTGTTTTGAATTTGACTCATCATAAAATTATCTGCATAATACACTGCAGGCGCTTTGATATCCATAACAACTGTTTCATTGTTTGGATCCAGCACCATTTGTAATCCCACATGTACCACAGAGGCAAAACTTTTTTTAGTCAAAAAAATATTTTTTGGCCGAATGCCAAAACCAGCGCCTTCGGTATTACTGATAGCTGCAAAAACAGTTTGGTTGTTGATAATTTCTTGAAGTCCATTTGTGAGAATGGAACTTATCTGAATCACACTTGAAGAAGCGGCTATGATGGCAGTATCTGATGGTTCAACTAAAGACCCTGATAAAAAACTGGTTGGATCATATTCATAAATCTCTATAAATAAATGCCAAGTACTTGTATCTGAGTTACTAAATTTTGCGGCATTATTTTTCAAAGCATCGCTGCTTGTATAAATTTCTATAGGAAGTGACGATTGAGAAAGTTCTAATTTAAAATTATTATTAAGTAATACTGAAAGTTTACTGCAGATACTTGATCTCACCGATGTATCTTCTAAATAATTCATGGTAGGACCAAACATGGAAAAACTTCTCATAGACTCAACGATCACCTTATTTTGCGCAGGCACCCTAAATCCTGCAAGTAGCAGCAGGCATATATATATCAGTCTTTTCATGAGATGGCTAAATTACAACCTGTCTTTTATTATTAACAATTTTATTACAGGCAGTTCGTTATCATTGTAACATCAATTATGGAAAATACAGAAAGAATTATACCGGCAAAAGAGTTTGTGTATTTAGATGGCCCAAAACCACGTATCAATGAGCTTGTTTTTGCTTGGCAAATATTTACACAGTTTATTAAAGGGTTTAGAACGCTACACTTTTTGGATCCTTGCATTACCGTATTTGGCTCTGCGCGCTATCAGCCAGATCACCCATATTACATAGCTGCCACCGAGTTTGGCAAGCGAATTGCAGCACTTGGTTTTACAACCATGACAGGTGGAGGCCCTGGTATTATGGAAGCGGCCAATAAAGGGGCCATGGAAGCTGGCGGAAAATCGGTGGGTTGTAATATCAAGCTACCTTTTGAGCAACACCCTAACCCATATATGCATAAGTGGATCACTTTTGATTACTTTTTTATTCGAAAAGTATTGATGGTTAAATATTCTTACGCATTTGTAATTATGCCAGGTGGCTTTGGCACCATGGATGAATTTTTTGAAACGTTAACGCTAGCGCAAACTGGCGTGATCAATGATTTTCCCATTGTTATTTATGGCAAAAAATATTTTCAGCCACTCATTGATATGGTGGATGCCATGGTTGTTAAAGGCACGATTTCTCCAGAAGATAAAAAACTAATGCTTTTTACAGATGACATAGACGAGGCCATGCAGTATATACAGGCCTATGTCAAAAAAAATTACACGGTCAAGCCACGCAAAAGGCTCTGGTGGCTTTTTGAAAAAGTATAATTGGTTAGGGTGTTATTCTAACACTGGACGAAGCCAACGCTCGGCTTCATCTAACGGCATATTTTTTCTTGTTGCATAATCCTTTAATTGATCTTGCATAATTTTTCCAAGTCCATAATAGGTGCTTTGTGGATTTGCAAAATACCAACCACATACCGATGACGCTGGATACATCGCTAAATTTTCTGTTAGCTCAATGCCAATAGCGTCTTTAACGTTTAAGAGTTCAAACAGCTTGTATTTTTCGGTATGATCTGGACATGCAGGATAACCAGGAGCAGGTCTGATGCCCACATATTTTTCTCCAATAAGCGCACTGTTGTCTAATTGCTCAGAAGGCGCATACCCCCAATCTGTTTTTCTAGTTTGCAAGTGTAAGTATTCGGCAAAAGCCTCTGCTAGCCTGTCTGCTAGCGCTTGTAACATAATTTTATTGTAATCGTCATGCTGTGCTTCAAATGCCTGGATATGTGGTTCAATGCCTTTAATTGTTACAGCAAATGCACCCATAAAATCTGTTGTATTACTTGATGTTGGTGCAATAAAATCGGCCAATGAAAAATTAGGTTGGCCTGGTGCTTTTTTAATTTGTTGCCTTAAAAAAGAAAGCTTTACTGGTTTTTCTGCTGCAACAATTACATCATCTGCATCACTGTTGGCTGGCCAAAAACCAATGGTACCATCAGCGGTTAACCATCTGTTAGCAATGATGGTATCTAATAATGCATTTGCATCTGCGTATAATTTACTCGCTTCTTTTCCAACAACTTCATCCGTTAAAATGGCTGGAAAATTTCCGTGCATTTCCCAGGTAATAAAAAACGGTTTCCAGTCTATAAGATCTCTTAGTATAGCAAGGTCCACATTTGTATACAGCTTAGTGCCTGTGTATGAAGGTGTAACTGGTTTGTAAGCCTCCCAATCAATCGCTACTTTATTATTAAGTGCATCACTGTAAGCGAGGTATTCTTTGGTAGGCTTTTTATTATCAAATTGATCTTTGAGTTTAGCATAATCAGATTGCGTATCCGATAAAAATACTGCCTGCTGATCTTTACTTAATAATGATCCTGCAACGGTAACACTTCTTGAAGCGTCTAATACGTGTATCACATCTTTGTATTCTGGCGCAATTTTTACAGCCGTATGAATTTTAGAGGTAGTTGCGCCACCAATTAATAAAGGCTGCTTCATGCCTCTACGTTTCATTTCTTTAGCGATATGCACCATTTCATCCAGTGATGGCGTGATAAGACCACTAAGTCCAATGATGTCTACATTTTCTTTTTGTGCAGCTTCTAATATCTTATCGGTAGGTACCATTACACCTAGGTCTATGATGTCGTAGCCATTACAACCTAGTACCACACCTACAATGTTTTTTCCAATGTCATGTACGTCTCCTTTTACAGTGGCGAGTAGTATTTTAGCAGCACCTGCAGCTTCAGTATTAGTAGTACCTGCAGCCAAATGCGCTTGTTTGCGCTCTTCTTTTTCGGCTTCAATAAATGGCGTTAAAACGGCCACCGATTTTTTCATAACACGGGCACTTTTTACAACCTGGGGTAAAAACATTTTTCCTTCCCCAAATAAATCACCCACAATATTCATTCCATCCATGAGCGGCCCTTCAATTACATCAAGTGGCTGCGGATATTTTTGTCTTGCTTCTTCGGTGTCTGCGTCTATGTATTCTGTGATACCATTGATAAGTGCGTGTGACAATCTTTTTTCTACAGGCTCATTTCTCCAAGCCTCATCTTTGATTTCAACTTTACCTTTTGCTTTAACCGTTTCGGCGTGAACAATTAATTTTTCAGTGGCTTCGTTGGTATCGTTGTTTTTATTAAGTAGCACGTCTTCGCAGAGTTGACGTAACGTCGGTTCTATTTCATCATATACTACTAATTGACCTGCGTTTACAATACCCATGCCCATACCCGCTTTAATGGCATGAAATAAAAACACAGAATGAATAGCCTCTCTTACGTGGTCATTGCCTCTAAAAGAAAAAGAAACGTTGGATACACCACCACTTACTTTAGTGAGTGGCATTCTTTTTTTAATTTCTCTAGTCGCTTCAATAAAATCTACTGCATAATTATTATGTTCTTCGATACCCGTTGCTACTGCAAAAATATTGGGATCAAAAATAATGTCTTCGGGAGGGAAGCCAACTTTGGTGGTTAAAATATCGTAAGCTCTTTGGCAAATTTCAATTTTACGGTCTTTGGTATCAGCTTGACCAACTTCATCAAAAGCCATCACAATAACCGCTGCACCATAGGCTTTACACTTAAATGCTTGTTCTATAAATTTCTCTTCTCCTTCTTTCATAGAGATAGAGTTTACAATACATTTTCCTTGCACGCATTTTAAACCCGCCTCTATAATTTCAAATTTAGAGCTATCAATCATGATGGGAATACGCGCAATATCTGGCTCACTTTGTAGTAGATTTAAAAACGTAGTCATGGCTTCTACACCATCTAGTAGTGCGTCATCCATGTTTACGTCGAGCACTTGTGCGCCGCTTTCTACCTGTTGTCTAGCAACCGATAAAGCCTCTTCATATTTATTTTCTCTAATGAGGCGCGCAAATTTTTTAGACCCAGTTACGTTGGTTCTTTCCCCAACGTTTACAAAATTTGTTTCGGGTCTAACAACAAGTGGCTCAAGGCCAGCAAGTCTTAAATAAGGTTGTATCGTGATCGTTGAACTCATAAAAATCGGATTGTGCTTATGCAATTGAAGTAGCTACGTTAGGTTTTTTTCGCGGCGAAATTTTTCTAACATGGTCTGCAATGTGTTTGATATGATCGGGTGTGGTACCGCAGCATCCACCCACAATATTTACAAACCCTTGTGCGGCCCACTCTTCAATAAAGTGTGCGGTTTGATGTGGTGCTTCGTCGTATTCACCCATCGCGTTTGGTAAGCCCGCATTGGGATATGCAGAGGTATAGCAAGAAGCGATTTGACTTAATTCTTCTATATGGCTGCGCATTTCAGCGGCACCTAGTGCACAGTTCAAGCCAACACTGAGTGGCTCTGCGTGTTTGATAGAAGTATAAAATGCTTCTAGGGTTTGACCACTTAAAGTTCTTCCTGATGCATCTGTAATGGTACCGCTAATCATGATGGGCAGTTCAGGGATATTATTTTCTCTAAAAAATTCTTTGGCAGCAAATATGGCTGCCTTAGCATTGAGGGTATCAAAAATAGTTTCGATAAGTAGCATGTCTACACCACCCTCGACTAGTCCTTTTATTTGTTCTTTGTATGCAACAACTACTTCATCAAAAGTTACGGCTCTAAATCCAGGATTGTTTACATCTGGAGAAAGACTGAGTGTTTTATTTAATGGGCCAATCGCACCTGCAACAAATTTTGGTCCGCTATCTTTGTTTTCAGCAGCAAACTCTTCAACAGCACGTCTAGCGCATGTTGCAGCCGCCACGTTTAATTCATAAGCATAGGATTGCATATCATAATCAGCCATCGCAATAGTAGTACTACTAAACGTGTTGGTTTCAATAATATCGGCACCTGCAGCTAAATATTGTTTATGAATACCTACAATAATGTCTGGCTGTGTAATGCAAAGCATATCATTATTGCCTTTTACGTCAGTATGCCAATTTTTAAATTGTTCACCACGGTAATCCGCTTCTTCTAATTTGTGACGTTGAATCATGGTGCCCATAGCGCCATCAATCACTAAAATTCTTTTTTCTAATTCGTTTTTAATACGCATCTCATAGGTAGTTTACAAATGGTTGATCCACTTATTACATGATCTTGCTAAAAACGTAGGGAGCGTTAAGGGGGGCGTTGCTATCATACGTTTATTAGTTCGATTGTGTTCGAAAGTAGGGGTCTACTCGAATGTACAGGCTGAACAATAAACAAATCCGCCCGTACAGGACGCAAAGATAGGTAAAACCCTATAATTGTGTGTAATTACAATTAATTTCTAGGTCTACTTTTTCGGTAACAGCACTTGCATCAATATTAAAATCAGACATGCTAATGCTTATAGTGGCAGCAGCGGCAATACTGCCTTTGCGAATGTTTAAGGTTGCGGTGGTTTGAACTGGTTTTGTTACACCATGCATGGTTAAAGTTCCAACAATTTTGGCGCTATATTTACCATCTTTACTGAGATCAATGCTTTTAATATTTTGAATGGTACCTGTAAAACTAGCTCTTGGATATTTTTCACTCTCTACATATTCTTCATTAAAATGCGTTTGCATTTCGGCGTACTTAAACTGAAATCCTTTAAATAAAAGGCTAAAACGGATATCTCCAGCAGCGCTTATTTTACTTGACACTTCGTTGTTAATAGCACTCACATCCGCGTCTGTAGGAGACACAAATTTGATACTCCCTTTTTTAGTTGAAAAATTAAGTAGGGTATCTTTTTGTATGGGTGTTACAGTTTGTACAACTGTTTTTGTGGTGTCGTTTTTTGCTTTAAACAATAACACTGCTTCATTGATGACAATATTATTATCTTCTGGAAAATAGCCCGCACAAATACCCTTGTATGCTATGCTATCAAAGGGTTGTAATGAATCCTGCAATGCGCTAAAAGCAACCGTAATACTACCCGTATGCGCATCGTTTTCTATATTTACCACCCATTTTCCAGCTTCATTTTTGGACGCTTCTTTTATAGTACCGGTTAGTTCTAATACTTTATCGGTATACTGTGTACTTGCTGTTTTTTCATTTTGTTTAAACGCATCAAGTAATGTATTTACAGGCACTTTAACCGCTATTTCATTGTTAATATTGCGGTGTGGTTTATTATATACCCACCATGCAAAGCCGCCACCCATAATACCAATTATAACAATAAGTCCGAGTGACCATTTTAACCAAGCTTTCATGTTGTAGAGTTTATTTTACGTATTGACCTACCGGTAACCTGTTGGTAATACTTCTGGCAAGT
The DNA here is from genome assembly GCA_945873615.1 of Sediminibacterium ginsengisoli. Taxonomy (GTDB): domain Bacteria; phylum Bacteroidota; class Bacteroidia; order Chitinophagales; family Chitinophagaceae; genus Sediminibacterium; species Sediminibacterium ginsengisoli_E. The sequence continues at coordinate 13,806 of CAMCDT010000003.1, forward strand.
GTCATTTCATCTGCATATTCTAGTTCGCCACCAAAAGCAATACCTCTAGCAATGGTAGTAACCTTGCAACCCATCGGTGCTATCTTTTTTTGGATATAATAGATGGTGGTATCCCCCTGAATGGTTGGATTGAGGGCAAAAACGATTTCTTCGGTACTTTCTTTTTCAATTCTAGCAGTTAGCGCTTCAATATTAAGTTGTTCTGGCCCAATACCGTCTAAGGGTGAAATAATACCGCCAAGTACATGGTAGGTCCCATTAAACTGACCGGTGCTTTCTATGGCAATAACGTCTCTAATATTTTCAACCACACAAATGATTTGCTGGTTGCGCGCACTATTCGAACAAATAGAACAAATATTACCATCACTGATATTATAGCAGCGTTGACAAAACTTAATTTCTTTGCGCATTTTTATAATGGTATCACCAAACATGCTAACATCTTGGGTGTCCTGCTTGAGTAAATGCAAAACAAGACGTAAGGCTGTCTTTTTTCCAATACCAGGTAGCTTGGCAAATTGGGCCACTGCATTTTCAAGTAAGGAAGAAGGTAATTGCATACTTTAATTTTTTACCAAGTAACCGTTATTTCATTATCCCAGTTATTACGCACAGAAATAGGCTTTGGAATTTCTATAACAATTTCTGGCTGTCTTTTGTTGACTTGAAATGAACCCGCATCCCAAATACCATTTTTATTGGTATCAAAGAGTATCCTTAATTCGTAACTACCCGGTTTATATCTTTTAATAACGAGTTGATTACTCGTTATTGTGTAACTATTTATTACTTCATTTCTTTCGATGATTTGCAATACGGGGTGACGTGTTGTATCGATATTAGGAAACTTAAATTTGATAAGTCCGTAATCGATCTCCTTTTTTGTATAAAAAGATAAGGTATCAGTTTTAGCCGTTGTATTGCCAAGGCTATCTGCTACAAAACCCTTTGTTAGTAATAGTTTAAAAGGTTCGCCTGCTGGCCAGTTGTAGCCAATACTTAGTTTTGTAGCGGTGCTATCTAGTGTAAGGGTGTAGTTATCTTTTGGTACAAAACTCGTATCAACTAGTTTAATAGCTGCACTATCTTTGATGCTAACTTTTTTTGCAAAAGTTAATTCAAGTGGCGATAATAAATCTTGCTCACCATTGTTAAAAGCGGTATTGTATTTTAAACGTTTATCTTCCTTTGCGTCTTTTGTATTGGTAGTAGCGTAGATCTTTTTTTCTATTTTTTTAAATTCTTCAAAAGCGTAAATCGTATCTGATTTTGTTTTTTCTGTCACGACTACTTGCTCGTTTAAAAACCCAAAATAGTTAGTACTATCATCATATTTTCTAGAAAAATTAGTAGGGATTACATAAGCCGCATAATTACCAGGCGCTAGGTTTCTAAAACTAAAATTTCCTTTCCCATCCAAACGTGTATAATACCTAGGTGTGTTTTTGTAAATAGAAGTATCGTTTAAGTTATTATGTAGTACAACAATAAGGGTACTGTCTACTTTGCCGGTAGCAGCTACAATTACATGTCCATTATAATTACCATTATCGATTGTGGGACCCGTAGAAAAAATATACCTGAAACCTTTTGCCATATTGGACTCGTTAACGTCCACAACGGCTTTTCCAAAATCCAAGGTGTAGGTTGTATTTTCTTCTAAAGAGTCTTTAAATTTTATCGTTACATTTTTGAGTTTGTAATCTATGATGGGTGTGTTTTTAACGGTGGGCGATACAATTAAGTTTTCTTGTAATCCCTGTAACGTTACGTATTCATCAAAACTGAGCAAGAAATTTTTAGTACGTACATTGGTTGCAGAGTCTTTGGGTAAGGCTACCACTAATTTAGGCGGCAAACTGTCTCTAGGACCTCCACCAGGCGGAATAATATTGGCACAACCCGTTAGGTATAGGCTTATAACTAACATGAGGGCTACTGCACCAACTGATTTAAACATCTTTTGTATTGAAAGCGCAAACATAGGCTAATCTCCAGATTCGTCTTGATCTTCATTTAGTTCATGAAGCGCAATGGATATCTTATTTGTTTTGACAAAATTACACCAATGGCATTCGTTTTTGCCACAACCTGTGTAAAATTCCTTGTTTTTAATTTTTTGCCATACGGTTTCTATCTGGTGCGTAACGGTGGCGATGTCCTGAGGAGTTACCACTACTTTTTCCTGCTTATACACCCCGGTTTTATCGGGTTCAATAAAATCAAAAGTGGCACTGATAGCTTCCCAGTCTTTGGAAGGGTAATTGTCAATCAAAATTTTGTAGAAAACCGCCTGTCTCCAATAGTCGCCTCCGTTAGGGTCTTTGTCATGCGGTGGCTTTATTTTAGGTCTAGCTTTATCAATATCTCCCGTTTTATAGTCTACTACATTGACGCTTTTGCCATCAAATTCTATCTTGTCTAGTTTACCTTTTAAGGGCACGCCTTTTACAACCACATTTCTAATATTGGTTTCTGCAAGCATCACTTTATTCCAGCTACCAATATTAGCGTCGTAGTAATTGGTTAATACAATTTCACCATACTCCATTCTTCTGTCAAATTGCTCTTTGGTGAAATTTTCTCTGTGACGGTGCATGTACCAATTAAAATCCGAAATAAATAATTCTTTGGATTGAAATACGTTATTGTTCTTTTGCATTTTTTGAAACAGCATTTCAAGTGCAAAGTGAACCGCAGATCCAAATTCGGTGGCTTCTGATTTGCCAGAAGGCACTCTTACTAAATTGTTATAATAAAATTGTAAAGGACATTTAAGATAGTTGTTAAGCGCCGTTACATTCATGACAAATTTATCAAGCAGCTTGTCTACAAAATCAGCTTCTTCTTTTTCAATTTCCGGTGCTTGTTCTTTACTAAAACCAATCAGCGCAAATTCACTTAATTGAGCTTCACTAATATTTATTTTAATAGGCACGAGTGCATAACCATCTATAATTTCAGCAACAAATAAAGATGGCTCTATTTCTTTGCCATCATTTTTGTACTGCGTATAGCTAATGTGTAAATGCTTTGCAGCCCTTGTTAATGCTACATAAAACAGGCGTCTGAGCTCTTCCTCTTCTTTAAATGCAGGACCAGAAACAAAGATGGTATCCGGTAGTTGGTAGCCACCGCCCGGTTTCTTTTTCTTTTCCCAATTGCTTGCATTACAGCCTACTACAAATACGTGCTCAAACTCTAATCCTTTAGAACCGTGTGCTGTTAATAAATTTACTGCACTGTGGCTACCACTTATTTTTGCTAATGGAAGTGCAAGGCCTTCTTTATTCATCAGCGAAAAAATAGTAACCAGCGCATCTAAGGTGAGCCTCGGATTTCTGCGTGTTTCTTCTTTTATAAAATCAAAGAGTCCGGTTAGTAATTTTAATTCCCAGTGCTTATCCGTGCTTTCCATGATGCAGCGGAGTAGGCCCGATTCTTTGATACAATTTTCAAACAATGTTTGCAGTGTTTCATTGGGCACATCTGCAATGACTTTTTCGATAAACGTTGCAGCTGCTTGCAAGCCAGGTATTTCTTTTGAAAATAAATCTTCTCCTTGGCCCGTTAATTTTTCTGCAATAAGTCTGCGCAGCGATGTTTTGTTGTCACCAAATCTGCGGTCCGCAACTGCTGCGCTTAGTTTGGCAATTTCGATAGGTGGTATTTGAAACCAATCAAAGTGTAATATTTCAAATAAGAGTTCATCTCCACCATACGGGATATCATGCTCTGCGGCTAAATAGGTAAGAAGCTTTACTAGTTTTTGAGGTGTGGGTTGATGTAATATATTAACGTTTCGTTTGCTATAAAAAGGGATGTTTTTTTCTTTAAAATAGGCGCCTAATTCTTCGCCATACTTGTTTTCTTTATAAATCACGGCAATTTGCCCAGGGGCAGTACCACTGTTGATGAGCGCTTCTACAGCCGTTGTGATACCAATCATTTCGGCCCTTGGCGATTCATATACTTCAATGACTGGGGTATGCGTTAGGGGCGTCAAATTTGTATTGGAGGCCACCAAGTCTTTACTGAGGCCTTCAATTTTTTTGACAAGCCTTTCTTCGTTTTTATCGATAAGCGTTTTGGAAACGTCTAATATGGCCTGCGTAGAGCGGTAATTATTGGTTAGTACGACCGTTAACAAGCTATCCGAAAATTTATCAGCAAAAGCTTGCATGTTTTCGATGTTGGCACCCTGAAAACGGTAAATACTTTGATCGTCGTCACCTACAACAAAAATATTGGGGGTATCCCAAAAACTAATGAGTTGCTCTACCAATTTATTTTGTGTTCCACTGGTGTCTTGGTATTCGTCCACCAATATATATTGATATTGCTCTTGGTAGCGAACAAGTAAATATTTGTCTTCATCAAATGCACGAATTACCCAGTTGATCATATCATCAAAATCATACCTGTTTTTTGCGCGCATCATTTGTTGAAATACGGGAAAAGCGGCCACTGCTGCACGCAATTTTTCCATTTTTTCTTTTGCCTCCTCAATCTTATTTTCTTTGAGGTCGCCTGCCTTAAACCCTTTGTAGGCGCGCTTATACACAAATTCTTCTCGGTTGGGTATGTCTGCAATAAAGGCGTCGATACAGGTATTGATATAATCTGGTGTCCATCCTTCTTTTTTCATGGTAGAAAAAAGTTGTTGCAAATTATTGATCTCAAAATACACATCACCCCTATATCTTTTTAGCGGATGATTTTTTGGAAACTGATCAATCAATGTTTTAAAAAGCGCAATTTTTTCAAGATCAGAAATAGGATCTAAACTCGTTTTTTCAAACAAGGATAAATTTTCTTGAATGATATCATTGCAAAAAGCGTGAAAAGTATAAAGATTTACTTTGTAGGCATCAGGTCCAATAAAATCGAGCAGTCTTTTGCGCATGGCTACCACACCAGCATCTGTGTAGGTAAGGCATAAAATATTTTCGGGACGCGTATCGCTTTCTAATAATATTTTTCCAATACGCGCACCTAAAATTTGTGTTTTTCCTGTTCCAGGGCCAGCAATCACCATAACGGGCCCTTCCATATTATCAACTGCTTTTTTTTGTGCTGGGTTAAGTCCCTGCATCATGGCATTAAAAGCGGCTTGTTGTTCTGTTTTAGTGATCATGCTTAAAGGTAAAATTTATAAGGTTACTTGAGAGCGGAGTACCCCTATTTTTAATTAAAATTTAGTCAAACATTTATACTCCATTTTTGTTGTAAGCTAAACGACCCTTATGTCTAAAGTATATACGATCAAAACGGTGCAAAAAATTCCAATTTCACTAGCCGAAGCTTGGGACTTTTTTAGCAAGCCTTCCAATTTAGCCGCCATTACTCCAGATAACCTTGGTTTTAATATTATTAGCAAATACCATGGCGAGCGTATGTATCCGGGACAAATTATTGAATACACTGTAAAACCCGTTTTAGGTATTCCACTATACTGGATGACCGAAATTACCCATGTAGAGGACCACAAATATTTTGTGGACGAACAGCGTTTTGGCCCCTATAGCATGTGGCATCACCAGCACCATTTCAAGGAAATCGAAGGTGGCGTTGAAATGACAGACATTGTACATTACAAACTTCCTCTTGGGATACTAGGCGATATTGCACACGCTTTATTTGTAAAAGCACAGCTTACCCATATTTTTGATTACCGTTTTGTAGCAGTAGATAAAAAATACGGAAAGTTTTAATAGAGTTCTACTAGGCCGCTTACATTGTTGTTAAGATCTATAGATGCTACATACAGTTTTTCATTCTTTTTTTGTGCCATACTACTAAGGTCAACAATCGCTGTTTTTGTAGCAACCAATAATTTTATCAGTTGTGCATTTTTAGTATTTGCTTTTACGCCCACTCCGCAAGAAAAAATACCAAATGATTTTATTTTTTCTTTGCCATTATAATTTACTACAAAATTAGCGGTACTCTTTTTTTGAATCGTTGGTGCATCTGGTGCAACATCATCTAGCCATGGCATTGGAGGCACAAGTGCAGGATATTTGTAATGATTATTTTGTAAACTATCATTCCAACCGTTCGGATTTTTTGCAAAAGTATTACTGTTATAATACACACTTCCCTGCGTTGATTTGAAGGAGCGTAATAAATTAATTTGATCTGGAATTTGGTTGTAATTTTTCCAAGCATCATTGGTACCTGCTCTGTAAATGCCATGCCCAATGTATAAGTGTTTACCATAGGCATAATCATTCCACCATTTTAATAGCACATCATAATCCGCTAGCTTGTGACCACGCTCCCAATAAAGTTGCGGTACTACATAATCGATCCAACCTTTTTGTAGCCATAATAAAATGTCGGCGTATAAATCATCATAATTGGTTTGACCTCCTTTTGTTTCACTGCCTCTTGGATCCTGCGTTTTATTTCTCCAAACACCAAACGGACTAATACCAAATTTAACACGCATATTAGTTGCTAGAATTGTTTTTTTGAGTTGCACAATAATGCTATCACAATTACTTCTTCTCCATTCATCTTTTGATAATCCTTTTCCATATTTCGCAAAACTTGCTTGATCTGGAAATTCTTTTCCTGCAATACGGTACGGGTAAAAATAATCATCCATGTGCACCGCATCAATGGCATATCTGGTTACCAAATCTTTTACAATCGTTGACGTATGTGAACGAACAGCAGGAAGTCCTGGATCAAAATATTTTTTATCTCCATAAATTAAAAACCATTCGGGATGTTTTTTGGTAATATGATTTTCTGCTACAGAGGATCTGTTGATATTAAAAACAGCACGGTATGGATTGAGCCATGCATGAAATTCCATGCCACGTTTATGCGTCTCTTCAATCATAAAAGCAAGCGGATCGTAAAACGGTTCCGGTGCTAAACCTTGCTTACCCGTTAAATATTCTGACCATGGTTCAAAACTTGAAGGATACATCGCATCAGCTGCGGGGCGCACCTGAACAACTACAGCGTTCATGCCATTTTTTTGGTGCATGTCCAAGATTTTGATAAACTCTTGTTGTTGTGTTTGTGCAGGAAGGCCTCTTTTACTAGGCCAATCGATATTTTCGACAGTTGCAATCCACACGCCTCTAAATTCAAAATTGCGAACGGGTTGTGCGAATAAATGAAAAGTGCATGCTAGTAGCACTAAAATGGATGCTATTTTTTTCATGCCTTAAAGATAAACTGGGATCTGTGCGTGCGCGCTTTTGTGGATGAAAAATAGGAGGCTGCAATAGTAATGCACAATTGCAACAAGACGCTTTCCAGTTTTAATCTTCCCAAACGCTGAGTCCTTCACTGCAATTGGCGCAAATATCTATCGACTTTCTGGAGGTCATTAAATTTTTTCGAAAAGCATGGTACGCGGGGCTTTTCCAGACTTCTCTAAATGGCATGTCTTTTAAATTACCCAATTGATGTGTGGCGTCTTTGTCAAAACAGCAAGGCACCACAATACCATCCCAGGTAATTACATTGGCATGCCATAATTTCCAGCAGTGGTTACCGAGTCCATTTTTTACCTGCATTTCACCGGCACTATCTTTTTTGTACCGGCTATATTTTTGCTGTGTAGGAATAAGCCCATGCGGATCGTTCGAGTAATCATACACCTGGGCCGTTTTATATCTTACGGCATCTACACCGATTTCTGCTCCTAATTCTTTAATGGCTTCAATTTGGTGTTCGTTGGGTTTAACCACCAAAAATTGAAAAAAGATAAAAGGCGTTTTGCTTTTTAGTTCTTTTTTCCATTTTACAATGTTTCGGGCCCCTTCTATTACTTTATCCAGTTTTCCGCCTACCCTGTACTGCTCATATACTTCTTGGGTAGTGCCATCAATTGAAATAATGAGCCTGTCCAGTCCGGATTCCACGGTTTTTTTAGCGTTTGCTTCCGTTAAATAATGCGCATTTGTTGAAGTAGCGGTATAGAGTCCTTTTTTGCGCGCGTAAGCTACCATGTCTAAAAAGGCAGGGTTCAAATAAGGTTCTCCCTGAAAGTAAAAGATCAGATATATTAAATCTTTATAGATCGAATCGATGGTTTCGTTAAAAAAGTTAGATTCAAGCATGCCGGTAGGCCTCGTAAAAGCCCTTAACCCGCTTGGGCACTCGGGGCAGCGGAGGTTGCAAGAAGTAGTGGGTTCAAACGAAATTGAAATAGGTACTCCCCAAACAATGGGCTTACCCGTGGCACGGCTTAATTGGTAGCTGAAATAGACTTTTGCGCCATTCCATAACCTTCTAGGAGTTAGTTTGGATAAAAAGTTAATGGAGTCGTTGAGGTTAAATTGCGGCACGGTGTAAATTTACCCGTTTTAACAAATAATTTGTACTAGATTATTTTATTTATTGCGTAAAAAGTAGGAAATTTATAAGGACTTCAAATTAGAAGCCGCAAACAACAAAATTTTTCAACTTTTTCTCATAAGCAGTTAGTTTTGGTTATGGCCCCAATTTCCATTGGGGCCTATTTTTTTAGGCCTGCTTTTGCCTTTTCATACTTAACGCAATCGCAAGCGCACCAAGGCTTCCAACCATGTCAGCTAAAATATCTGCTCCTTCAAAAGAGCGGTTGGCCACTAAATCTCTTTGTACAAATTCCATTGCTACACCATATAAAATGCCCGCTAAAGATATAAGCCAGTACCAAGCGGTTTTTTGCCTTCCAGAAAGGGATGAGGTAAACGCCGGGAAATGAAAGAGTATGCATAGCATGCCAAACATGCCAATGTGCACGATTTTATCGAACTGAGGGATATGTATAAAAAACCACCCACTTGGAACCGAGGATCCAGGTAAAGTGAGTAAGAATAGACTAATCCCTAAAAAAATAAAACCAGGTAAGAAATGTAGTTTTTTCATTTGGGTTACCCAACAAGGGCTGCGTAAGCTTCGCTGCTCATTAAAGCGGCTACATCTGCAGGGTTGCTAACGGTCATTTTAACCATCCAGCCATCACCATAAGCATCTGTATTCACAAGCTCCGGTTGTTTTTCTAAAAGTGGATTCACTTCTGTAACGGTTCCTGCAACAGGTAAAAATAAATCACTTACAGTTTTAACTGCTTCTACTGTACCAAATACTTCTTCTGCAGCAAGTGCTTTACCAACAGTATTGATGTCGATATATACAATATCTCCAAGTTCATGCTGTGCAAAGTCTGTGATACCAATGGTTGCAACGTTTCCGTCTAATTGAATCCATTCGTGATCTTTGGTGTACTGTAGGTTTGCAGGAAAATTCATAGTTGTTTGTTTATAGGTTGCAAAGATTGCATATTTATTCAAATTGACCAATGATTTGATCAACTAGTTTTAAAGGCCTTCCTTTTCAAAATAGAGCAGGACATGGTCTTTTAAAAAGTTTTCTTGATCAGGGAGGTGCATCACCGGTAGCTCCTTGATTTGCTCAAAATGAGGCCATCCGTCGGGATCTTTTCCAGCAAAACGGTAATAATCGCTCGCACTTAATACGGTGCAAACCGCCACATGCATCAGGTCTTGTTTTTGCTCTTTGGATATCTTTTCTTGGATAAAACCTGTTTCCTGCATGCCAATTAAGAACAAAACCCCTTCTAAATCAGGCTTTTTGTCAAAACGGGCTAGTAATTTGGCCTCTAATTGCCACCATCTTTGTTGTAAATCGTCTGTTGCAAAGCTCATATTGCAAATGTAAAGCCCAAAGCAGTGCGTACATCAGCTTTCAAAAGTTATCTTTGCAGAAATAGTTGATTTTATGTTACAGTTGAGTGTTTTAAGAAATGACCCTGCCTTTGTAAAAGAAAGATTGGCGGTAAAGCATTGCAAGCAGTTGGACCTTGTGGATAGTATTATTGCACTGGACGACCAGCGTAAAAAATTGCAGTTGGATTTTGATACCACGCAGTCAAAAGTAAATGCGGCTTCTAAAGAAATTGGCAAAATGATGGCATCCGGAAATGCTGCTGGAGCAGAAGCTATCAAATTAGAAGTGGCTGGATGGAAAGAAAGTTTAGATCCTATTAAAACACAGATGGCGGAAATTGAAGCGTCATTAACCAATCAATTGTTACAACTTCCTAATTTGCCAGGCGCACCCGTGCCGGAGGGTAAAACACCAGAAGATAATGTGGTGGTTAAAACTGGCGGACCTACTGCTTCACTTCCTGAAGGCGCAGCGCCACACTGGGATCTCGCAAAAAAATATAATTTAATTGATTTTGATTTAGGTAATAAAATTACCGGCAGCGGATTTCCAGTATACATTGGAAAAGGTGCTAAACTTCAGCGCGCACTCATTCAGTATTTTTTAGATTTTAATACGGCTGCTGGTTACACCGAATACTTACCACCTTTTATGGTGAATGAAGCTTCGGCACTTGGTACAGGTCAACTTCCAGATAAGGAAGGGCAAATGTATTATATGCCAGCAGATGATTTTTATATGATCCCAACCGCTGAAGTTCCGGTTACCAATGTGTACCGCGACGTAATTATTAAACCGGAAGAATTTCCAATTAAAATGACTGCGTATTCTCCATGTTTTAGAAGAGAAGCAGGTAGCTACGGAAAAGACGTGAGAGGACTAAACCGCTTACATCAATTTGAAAAAGTTGAAATCATACAAATAGTTGAACCTAGCACAAGCTATGCTGTGCTTGATGAAATGGTAGCACACGTAGAAAAACTAGTGGCTTCTTTAGAATTACCTTACCGCATATTAAGACTTTGTGGTGGTGATATGGGTTTTGCAAGTGCCATCACATATGATTTTGAAGTCTATAGTGCAGCACAAGAACGCTGGTTAGAAGTAAGTAGTGTTTCTAATTTTGAAGCCTACCAAACCAACCGTTTAAAATGCAGATTTAAAGATGAAAATGGTAAAATGCAATTTGCACATTCTTTAAATGGTAGTTCATTAGCGCTTCCAAGAATATTAGCTTGCTTATTAGAAAATCATCAAACTGTGGCGGGCATCAATATACCAGCTGCACTCCAACCATACTTTGGTGCAACAACAATTTAAACGACACACTATGTTAAAAAAATGGGCTAAAAGAATAGGCTACACCGTACTAGCTGTATTTATTTTTATCAATATCATTGCCGCTTTTCAGGCCTATAAGTTTACCCATTTTTATGCAGATGCGCCAAAGCCAAAAAAGCCTTCAGACATGTCTGCTTCAGAAAAAGCAAGCGCTATCTTTTTTGGTGTACAATATCCAAAAAGCAAAGTAGTGGATTCTTTTTTGGTAGCGCATGACACCGTTAATATTACAACTGCGGATAGTGTTCATTTAGAAAGCTGGTATGCAGCTGCTGATACTAGTAATGGAAAAATTCCACGCGGTACCGTGCTTATGTTTCATGGACATGGAAGTAGCAAAAGTGGCATCATTGCAGAAGCTACGGCTTTTCATGAAATGGGTTATCATATTATTGTAACAGATTTTAGAGCGCACGGCAATAGTGAAGGATCTACAACTTCCATTGGCATGTATGAAGCACGCGATGTAAAAGCAGTGTATGATTATGTGCTTGCCACAAAGGAAAAAAACATTGTACTCTATGGCATTTCTATGGGTGCTGCAACCATTACAAAAGCAGTATCTGAATTTGGTTTAAAACCTTCTAAAGTAATTTTAGAAATGCCTTTTGCAACATTACAAGATGCAGTGGCGGGCCGCATGCGCACCATGCAGCTTCCAACAGAGCCACTTAGTACCTTACTTACTTTTTGGGGTGGTATAGAACTGGGTGCTTGGGCTTTTAATTACCAACCACAAAAGGACGCTGCTGCTATTAATTGTCCCGTCCTGTTGCAGTGGGGTGTTACAGATCCGCGTGTAACGGAATCAGAAACACATCAGATATTTAAAAATTTAGCAAGCCATAAAAAAGAACTCATTAAATATTTACAAAGTGGACATCAGAGCCTTTGTAAAAATGAAAAGAGTAAATGGTATATGACAGTGGGCCGCTTTTTAATGATGTAGTACTTTACGATTACCAGTTGCTAAAACGTATACCTACTGCAAAAGGATACTGCTCTAGTTTGGTATATGATTCATGTAAAGTATTTAAGCTGTATGAGCCGTAAAGTTTAACGGGTCCAATACCTAGTTCACCAATAACTGCGGTTCTAAATGGTGACAGGTCAAAATCACCTTTGTATTTTTGCTTACCACGCTCTGCGCTTTTTTGTTTAACCCTACTGCCTACTAAATAACCTGCGCTTACGCCCGCACTAAAACTAAATCCTTTTTTGTTGCCAGGTGTGGTATTAATGTGTAGCATAACTGGCACGCTTAAATAGCCAGCAAATAATTTATTTTTTGAAAACGAAATCGAGTCGTTGTAAACATAAGGGTAGTTGTCTTTTCTATAAGAAACACGAGAATCGTATCTAAAATTGTACATCTCCATCCCCATACCATATTTTAAAAATACTGCCTGCTTAACAATACTTACTTTTTGCATGAAAAACCAAAGGTTTACATTTGTTGTTTTGCCGTTGTTTAAATTAAAAGTTTGCTTGTTAGGAGTTCCATTAGCAGGGCTAAAAGTTCTGAGGTAATTATTATTTACAACAGCAGTAGCATAGTTGGTTTCATCCCTATTGCCTGCAAATCCAAGATCAAAAATCCACCAATTGGTACTTACCTTTTTAGGTGCTGGTTTTTTTCTTTCAATTTTAATTACTGGTTTATTGTCGAGGCCGCTTGCGTTAATGGTGATATTGCCAATTTGAACAGTAGCGTCATTGACAACAGGTACGCTACCATTTACCTGTTCGCCACCTTTTTTTACAATATAAAAATTGCCAACCTTTACAGTGTCTTGTTTTACAAGTATGCTATCCGTTTTTGAATAGCTGCTGTCAGATTGCGCACCCGCAAATAATGTCCCAATACTAAATAGTGCCGTAAGTACTTTATTTTTCATTTTTGTTGGTTTCTTTGTTTTTAAATAACGCGTTTACTCTTCTAAAGAGGCCTCTAAATTTATCTTTATCGATTTCAAAAGCGCCAACCATAACAGATCTATTACTGCTAGCGACTTCTGTATCGAGGGTTTCAATGGATTCGTTTGGTTCTTGTGTTTCGGCTGCTTGGTTAAGTGCAATTGGAGCTGTTGTTATTTCTGCAATAACAGTAGGCTTTACATCTATAATGGAGCCGTTGTAACTTGGGATACTATGTTCTGCTTCACTGACTGTAACAGTAGAAGCATTTTGTATTGCGTGATACGCTACATCCCCTAATCCGCTATTTCCCAAAGGGTTTGTTGTAATATTTTGTTGTTTTGATACAATGTTTGTTGACGCCAATGATTCAGAAGTCACGACCGCATTACTTTTTGTTGCGTTGCTCGCTGTTGAAGTTTCTGCTTTGACAACACTATTTTTTTGAGCAATATTTTTTGAGCTACTGTTTTTTGACAGCCCACCCCCAGCCTCTCCATTAAACATGCCATAACGCGCTACTATAAAAATAAAAACTGCCGCAGCACCCACCGCCCACCATTTTAAAAGAATAATAGGCGCTTTTTCCTTTTCTTTTTTTAATAATTTTTGTTTGTTGGGGTATATAATGGTTGTTGGCTCTACTATAACCGGAAAAATATTTTTATAGAGTACTGCTTTGTTAGGGCAGGCAATTGTTTCAATGTCTAGTTTGGTTGATTGTAAAGATTCGAGTTCTTCGCCAATAGCAGGATGAGCCGCTACAAATGCAAGCAGGGCCTCTGTTTCACGCAGGTCTAATTCTTCGTCGATATAACGAAGTAAAAAGTCTTGGTAGTTATGTAGGTTTATGTTTTGCATTTATTTATAAAACTTGCTGCGGACTAATTAAATAATTTCTAAGCTTTAAACGGGCCCTGTGCAAATACACGCGTACTTGATCTGTGGTAAGCTTTGTGATTTCTCCAATTTCCTCGTAACTATATCCTTCGTAATCTTTTAATAAAACCAAACTGCGCTGCGTTTCGTTTAAGGTAGCCAGTGCGTCGTGCAATACTTTTTTTAAAGCCTTGTTTTCTTGATAAGCTGTTTGCGTATCATTTTCAAAACTCTCTTGTAACGATATGCGTTTTGCTTTTCTAGTATGGTCTATTAATAAGTGATAAGCCACCGTAAACAAATACGATTTTGCTTTTTGGGTTTCAACGCTGTCCTTGTGGATCCATAACTTTTCGAAGGCAGATTGCACAATGTCCTCTGCGTCTTCGGTGTGGCGAAGATTTTTTACGATAAAGCGGTAAACATTATCGGCATAAAGCAGCACAGATTCGTTGTAGTCTTTCTCCGTCATAGCAAAAACACAGTTATTTTGGTCTTTTCTGTGGGTATAACGATCCCGGCTATAAAAAGTTACAGGCTAGCTCAAAAAATTAATAATCAATCACTTGCTCCTTAATGGCTGCTGGTATTTCGCGCCATTCGTACTGCTGATTTCTTAATTGAGGCTCAAAACCAGCCTCTTTAATAGCGTCTTGCATGGTTTTATAGGTAAAACGGTGGGGCGCACCTGCTGCACTCACCACATTTTCTTCAATCATGATAGAGCCAAAATCGTTGGCGCCACTATGTAAGCATACCTGGGCGGTTTGTTTACCCACGGTAAGCCAGCTTGCCTGTATGTTTTTGACATTTGGAAGCATGATACGGCTAATGGCAATCATTCTAATATATTCATCGGTGGTGGTTAAATTATGCACCCCTCTAATACGTGTAAGTAAGGTATCAACGTCTTGGAAAGTCCATGGAATAAATGCTAAAAATCCTTTTGCATGCTCAGGTTTTAAACTTTGAATTTCACGGATGCGTGTTAGATGAATAAATCTTTCTTCTAGTGTTTCTACATGACCAAACATCATGGTGGCACTGGTGGTAATATTTAGTTTGTGCGCTTCATGCATAATGGCTAGCCATTCGTCGGCACCACATTTTCCTTTAGAAATTAAACGGCGTACACGGTCCACTAATATTTCGGCACCGGCACCTGGTAAAGAGTCTAAACCCGCTTCCTGTAAGGCTTTTAGCACATCGTGATGACTCATTTTTTCGAGCTTACAAATATGTGCTACTTCTGGGGGCCCAAGTGCGTGTAGTTTAAGTGCTGGATATTCCTGCTTAATTTCTCTAAATGTTTTAGTATAAAAATCGAGTCCTAAACCAGGGTGATGTCCACCTTGTAATAATAACTGATCACCACCATAAGCAAGTGTTTCTTCAATTTTTTTACGGTAGGTAGGCATGTCTGTGATATACGCATCGGCGTGTCCTGGAATTCTGTAAAAATTACAAAATTTACAGTTGGCCACACACACATTGGTGGTATTTACATTACGGTCAATTTGCCAACTTACTTTACCATGGGGCACCTGAATTTTGCGGAGTTCGTCTGCTACGTGCATGAGCTCGGTGAGGGGGGCGTGTTCAAACAAAAACATCCCTTCTTCGATGGTTAAAAACTCAAAATTGAGGGCCTTTTGGTATAAATCTGCTAATTGCATGCTTGCTTATTTTAAATAATGGTAACAAAGGTACTACCGAATAGTTCAAGTTTTAAAAATAGCTAACAGCGTTGTATGTACTTTTGCAGTCTATTTTAAGTATTATGATTCAATTCGATCGCTTTGTATTAGACAACGGCTTAAGGGTTTTGGTTCACGAAGACCCCTCAACTCCCATGGCTGTGGTAAATGTGATGTATGATGTAGGGGCTAGAGACGAGAATCCGGCCCAAACCGGCTTTGCGCATTTATTTGAGCACCTCATGTTTGGCGGTAGCATTAACATTAAAGACTATGATGAGCCCCTGCAACGTGCGGGTGGCGAAAACAATGCCTATACCACCAACGATTTAACCAATTACTATTGCCAGCTACCGGCTCAAAATATTGAAACCGCTTTTTGGCTGGAAAGTGACCGTATGTTAAGTTTAGCGTTTAGCGAAAAAAGTTTAGCAACGCAGCGTAAAGTGGTGTGTGAAGAATTTAAAGAACACTATATCAATAAACCATATGGTGACGTATGGCATAAAATGCGCACCCTCGCTTACACGGTGCATCCCTATAGATGGATGACGATTGGTAAGGAACTATCGCATGTAGAAAATGCAAAAATAGATGACGTTAAAAATTTCTTTTTCAAACATTACCGTCCGGTTAATGCCATATTAGTAGTGGCTGGAAATGTTAAACTAGAACAGGTAAAACGTTTGGCAGCAAAATGGTTTGGTCCTATCGATATGGGTACAAGATATGAACGTCAATTACCTATAGAACCTGTACAAACTGAAGCAAGAAAATTAGAAGTTGAAGCCAATGTACCACTTGATGCTTTTGTAAAAACATGGCATATGGACGCCCGGTTATCACCTGGTTATTACGCCGCCGATTTACTAACTGAAATACTGGGAGGTGGCGCTGCGTCTAGGTTGTATCAGACGCTGGTAAAAGAAAAGCAATATTTTTCTAGCATCGATTGTTATCATTTTGGAAGTTTAGACAATGGGCTTGTTGCGGTAGATGGGAAACTCGTAAAAGGAGTTTCTATGGAAAATGCAATGAAGGCGGTAGACGAAGAAATTGAAAAATTAAAAGCCATAAAAATTGAAGCAAAAGAATTACAAAAAGTAATTAATCGAACAGAGAGCGTGATTGCTTTTGAAGACATGAGTGTGATGAGTAGAGCCAGTAGTATTGCGCTTTACGAATTACTTGGTGATGCGGATATGATGAATACCGAATTTCAAAAATACCAAGCTATTGGTATTGACGATATTCATACATATGCCAATTCAATTTTTGACAACAACAATTCAAATACACTCTTGTATCACGCTCAATAAAAAATGACATGTTAGATAGAAAAATATTTCCAAAGATAGAAGAGGCGGTTCGTTTTGATTTGCAATTAAAAAATTGCGACCGGTTTACATTGGACAATAAAGTGCCAGTGTATGCCATGAATGCAGGTGCGCAAGATGTGGTTATGGTGGAATGGGTATTTGACGCTGGTAATTGGTATGATAAGCAGCCCATGGTGGCCGCTACCACTAATTTTTTAATCAAAAACGGCACGACGTCTAAAACGGCATATCAAATCAATGATTTTTTTGAATTTCATGGGGCGTATTTAAATAGAACTTGCTACAATGAAACGGCTAGTATTACGCTACACTGTTTAAGTAAACATTTGGAAACCTTACTTCCGGTGGTGCGTGAAATTATTGAAACCAGTATTTTTCCTGAAGAAGAATTAGCCATCTATATTCAAAATCAAAAACAGCGTTTGTCGGTTAATTTGCAAAAATGTGATTTTATCGCTAACCGTTTAATTGATGAATATTTATTTGGAATCAATCATCCATACGGTACGTATTCTAATGCTGAAGATTATGACGCTCTAAACACGGATTTATTAAAAGCGTTTTACAAACAGTATTATTTAAACGGCTCTTGTAAAATTTTTGTAGCTGGAAAAATGCCAACTGGTTATGAATCGATGCTTAACAAAGCCTTTGGTACACTGCCTTTGCACGCAGATACACCAGTGGTGGTGGAGCATCCTATTGTAACAGCAGCACAAAAAAAGGTGGAAATTATCAATGATGAAAATGGTGTGCAAGGTGCAATTAGAATGGCCAGACCTTTTCCAAATAGACACCATCCTGATTTTAAAAAAGCACACGTACTTAATACACTCTTTGGTGGATTTTTTGGTTCTCGACTCATGAGTAATATTAGAGAAGACAAAGGATATACCTATGGCATCCATAGCTATTTTCAAAACCATGTGCACGCTAGTGCGTGGATGATTAGTACCGAAGCAGGCCGTGATGTTTGCGCGGCTACCATAACAGAAGTACTAAAAGAAATGGAACTACTGCGTAATGAGTTAGTGGATCTGGAAGAACTGAATTTGGTGCGTAATTATATGATTGGCTCTTTACTAGGAGATTTGGATGGTCCTTTCCAACTGATAGGCCGCTGGAAAAACTATGTACTAAACGGGCTGGACGAAAATTACTTTTATAAGAGCATCGAAACCATCAAATCGGTGACCCCACAGGAGTTACAAAGACTCGCCAATGCCTACCTACAACCGGATGATTTCTACGAACTAGTGGTGATCTAAGGGTAGAATTGGGTCGATTTGTGCGAACTGGCGGCGATTCAGAATTTTATTTGAAGAAAATTTATTTATCCAAATAATTGATTTTCAGTTATTTGGATATTTTTTGCCACTTTCTGTCAAAAATATTTAGTACTATGTTTTGCATAGTACTAAATAAATCCCCATCTTTGTGTTTCAATTAACAGCAATGGATATTCAAAACACACAATCTCAAATGCGGAAAGGGGTTTTAGAATTTTGCATCCTGTCTATCATTAATAGAGGTGAAGTATATCCGAGTGATATTATTGACCAAATGAAAACAGCCAATTTGCATATTCTAGAAGGGACTTTGTACCCACTACTAACCAGGCTCAAAAATGCTGGCTTACTTAATTACAGGTGGGTAGAAAGTGTGAGTGGACCACCACGTAAATATTTTGTAATGACAGATGCAGGCAAAGAAGCTTTTTCTGTTTTATTACAAACTTGGAACGATATGGCAAATGCCGTTTCATTATTGACACAACCTCCAACTCCTAACACAGAAGCGTAACCGCTTTAAAATTTTGATCCATGAAAAAAGTAATCAATATAAATTTCCAAGGTCGTATCCTACCTATTGAGGAAGCGTCTTACGAAACATTACAACAATACATAGAAAGTTTACGTCAATATTTTGACGCCGAAGAAGGCCGAGACGAAATTATCAACGACATCGAATGCCGGATTGCAGAACTTTGTGACGACCGTTTAAAAAAGGGCGCCGTATGCATTACGGAAGATGATATGCGTTTAATTATCGAAAGTATTGGTCGTCCCGCCGATTTTGAAGCACAGGATGGCTTTGAGTCAAGCACGAATGCAAGCAGCTCAAACCCTAAGCAGGAGCAGTTTTCAGACAATGGTAACGATCCACAAAGAAGATTATATCGTGATGAGCAAAATAAAGTTATTGGTGGCGTTTGTGCCGGCATTGCTAATTATTTAAAATTAGATCCATTACTTGTGCGTGTATTATGGGTACTGTTATTTGGCATTTCAATTTTTGCATACGTACTCTTATGGATAGCAGTTCCAAATGCTTCAACCAATCAAATTGGTGGTGCACGAAAAAGATTATTTAGAGACATTGATGCTAAAGTAATTGGTGGTGTTTGTGCTGGCTTGTCTAAATATTTTGATATCAGAGTTAGATATATTCGACTTTTATTTTTAGTGCCTAGTATACTCCTCGTATTAAATTGGAATCATTTTCATTTGTTTCAATTTTGGGAATTTGATGACTTCCCTAATTTTATTGAATTAACATTTAGCCCTAGCGCTGTCTTTGTATACATTATACTATGGTTGGTGCTTCCAGAAGCTAAAACCACTGCCGATAAATTAGAAATGCGTGGCGAAAAGGTAGATATCAATAGTATTAAAAATACCATTCAAACCGATATGGAAGGTTTTGGCAAAAGAGCTCAAAGCTGGGGTTCTAATATGTACAATAAGACCCAAAAAAATGAGTCTCAAACAACTACGGCTAGTTCAAATGCAGCTCCAGAACCTGCGCAGCGCGGAGGTTGCTTGCATTTTGCAGGTCGTAGCATTACCATCTTATTTAAGGCCTTTGTATATTTTATTTTAGGGATTATTACCCTCTCTGTTTTAGCCGCTTTATTTGGAATAGGTATTGCAACCACCGGCTTACTTCCATTACGCAAATTTATTTTGGAAGATGGTGCCCACAACTGGTATGCCTATGCAATCATTGTATTTTTTATCTGGGTACCAGTTATAGGAATTGTTACCGCTATTATCAGAAAAATTGCGGGTATTAAAAAAGCAAATGTTTGGGTGCGCGGAGGATTTTGGTCATTATGGGCATTAAGTTGGATTTTTATTCCACTCTTTTTTGCAACCCTTACCAAAAGTTTTTCTAAACAAAATGAACCCCAAGAAGAAGTATATACACTTGCCAATGCAAAAGTGAATTATTTAGAAATAAATGCGCAACAAAAACTCAAATACTACAATCATTACTGGTTAAAGCTTGAGCCTTTTAATTTCTTTGATAGCGATACCGTATATGTAAGAAATTTACGCATTCGCATTGTAAAAGCAGCTTCTGATAGTTTTGAAGTTAAATATGTACGTATTAGTAATGGTAAATCAATAGCGGAAGCAGAACGTCTTGCAAGCAAAATTAATTTTGACCTCAATCAAGAGGACAGCAGTTTATTTTTAGATAAAGGCATTGCGATTAATAAAACTGATAAATTTAGAAACCAGCATGTTATCATGACCCTTTCAGTTCCCGTAGGTAAGCGTTTTAAAATTACCAATAGAGCATGGGAGCAAGTAAAAGTGAGTGTTAATAAAAGAGGGTTCCGCTCTCAAACAGGCCCTAATATTGATTTTGCATTAGATGGCGACAATTCAGATTGGTACAACGATGCAGATGCATTTGATTATGACTATGACGTAGAATACATCATGACGCCAACGGGTTTAGAAAGAGTAAAAGGGCAACCAAGTGATGATGATAGCGAGGATCCTGAAGTGTTAAAAAACCGCTTAGAAGAATTAAAACGCGAAAGTGAAAAAATTGAAAACGATTTAAAGAAAACCTGGGAGCAAAAGCAAAAAGAAGCGGACGAGATTAAAAAACAGTTGGATAAATCAAAAGATACCATCAAGCGAAATTCAACAAAAAATGAAGCCACTGTTTCAGATACCGTAAAAGCAATTGCTTTTGGATTTGATGCGATTAAACTGTTGGTTTCGCGGTTTCAGTCTTAACCAATTATTCGCATGGAATATGGATAAACCCCTTATTTTTGCAGGCGATATAAAACACTGCTATGAAAAATACTCCGTTTACCCATAAGCACCTCGCACTTGGTGCAAAAATGGCTGAATTTGCTGGTTATAACATGCCCATTAGTTATTCAGGCATCAATGATGAGCATGCTGCAGTAAGAAACAATGCTGGTGTGTTTGATGTAAGTCATATGGGGGAGTTTATTTTAAAAGGAGAAGGTGCATTAGACCTTATCCAGCGCGTTACCTCTAACGATGCCTCGGTGCTTACAAACGGACATGCACAGTACAGTTGCCTTCCCAACGAAAACGGTGGTATTGTAGATGATTTACTGGTGTATTGTGTAGAAGCCAACAAAGTGTATATGTTGGTTGTAAATGCATCTAATATTGAAAAAGATTGGAACTGGATTGTTTCAAAAAATACAGCGGGTGTAGAAATGCACAACATTAGCGACAAAACTTGTTTGCTTGCTATTCAAGGTCCAAACGCTACAAAAATATTACAGCCACTTACGGAGATGGATATTTTGAATCTGCCTTATTATACGTTTACAAAAGGTGTTTTTGCAGGCGTAGAAAATGTACTGGTAAGTGCAACTGGATATACGGGATCTGGCGGCGTAGAAATTTATTTTGAAGATAGTGATGGTGCTGCAGAAAAAATATGGAATGCAATTTTTGAAATTGGAACGCCACAAGGGCTCAAGCCTATTGGACTTGGTGCACGTGATACGCTCCGTTTAGAAAAAGGTTTTTGTTTATACGGAAATGATATTGACGATTCGACTTCTCCACTAGAAGCCGGCCTTAGTTGGATTACAAAATTCACCAAAGATTTTACAAATAAATCATACTTTGAACAGCAAAAAGCAGCGGGTGTTACTAAAAAATTAGTAGGTTTTGAAATGATCGATAGAGGTATTCCAAGACACGATTATATCATTAAAAATGAAACGGGTGAAACCATTGGTAAAGTTACCAGCGGTACGCAAGCGCCAAGCCTACAAAAGGCTGTGGGACTAGGTTACGTGGCTTCTGCACATGCAGCGGTAGGGTCTGAAATTTATATTGATATCAGAAATACACCGGTAAAAGCAAAAGTGGTAAAGTTCCCTTTTGCGTAATAATGCTTTCTAGTTATTAGAATTTATACTCGAATCTTAAAGACGCGTTTGCATCTGTGTAATTAATGTTTCTATTTGTTTATCGCAAATATGAAAACACTTAATTATGAATGCAATTAAAAACAAGGTCCAGCTCATTGGACATCTAGGTCAAACACCCGAAATCACCAACTTCGAAGGGGGTCGCAAAGTAGCTAACCTCAATTTAGCTACCAACGAAATTTACAAAGACGCCAACGGTGAAAAAGTAACCGAAACACAGTGGCACTCCGTTGTAGCCTGGGGTAAACTAGCCGAAATCGCCGAAAAATATTTAGTAAAAGGCATTGAAGTTGCCATCGATGGCAAACTCGTTAATAGAAATTATACCGATAAAAACGGCGTAAAAAAATACGTCACCGAAGTGCATGCCAACGAACTTTTAATACTTACAAAAAAAGGATAGCCCCTCTGTTCTTTTTTATGGCCAGTGCTTTTGCGCTGGCCTTTTTATTTTCATTCATTTGGCTTTATATTTGCAGCCTCATGAATCAGTCCAAACCACATTTACATACCATTTTATCGCCTAAATTATTAGAACTATACAATGTGAGTGATTGCATTGTAGTTGTTATTGATGTATTTAGGGCTACTTCTACTATTGCAACAGCGCTTTACAATGGTGCTGATCGTATCATTCCTGTCGACAATGTAAACAAGTGCATAGAAGTTGGTAAAGCAACGGGTGGAATTACTGCCGGGGAGCGAGATGGAAAAATTATTGAAGGACTTTCTTATGGTAATTCCCCTGCCGAATATCCGCGTAGTTTTATAGAAGGCAAAACACTGGTTCTCACAACAACCAATGGTACCAAGCTTTTACACATGGCGCTCAATAATGGTGCGGATCAAATTATTACAGGGTCATTTCCTAATTTATCGGCGGTTTGTGCGCATTTAATTGCACAAAAAAAGCCGGTAGTACTCGGTTGCTCTGCATGGAAAGACCGCGTAAATATCGAAGACGCCCTATTTGCGGGTGCTGTGATCGAGCAAATTAAAGACCACTTTACCATCCACTGCGATAGTTCGCTTATGGCAAATGATTTATACAATTTGCATAAGGCGGATATTACGCAGTTTATCCAAAAAACCACCCATTGGCACCGTTTGGCATCTTATGGCCTAGAGGCAGACCTAACCTACTGTGTTACCACAGATGTGGCTCCGGTGCTTCCGATCTATAAAAACGGAGATTTAGTACGCGCCAATTAGCAGCTTTTTCGTACTTTCGCAAATTGCCCTTTTTAAACAGGGTGCAATTTAGAACAGCACTATGGCGCTACCTTACTTGGTCAAACATATTTATAATAACGGTACCGAAGAGGTAATCAGAAGAGGCAAGAAAATTCATGCGTTGGGTAATGTAGAATTACTCGAGTATGACGACCTCATGGGTAATGTCAATTTTCGTGTTAAGGATGACGGCTATGCTACTTTTTATAAAGTAAGTGTTTCTCAATTCAAGAATCCTAAATTTTTATCGGTTCGTTGCGCATGCCCTTACAACTTATCAGAAATTTGTAGACACAAAGCGGGCGCCTTATTTCATTTACAAGATTTACTAGACCGCAATCAATTAGGTAATTACGAAGCGGCCTATGATCAAAAGCATACGGTTGTTAAAATGAAACAACTTGAGCTCAAGCAAATTAAAATGCTTTCTGATCAAACCAGTTTTGAAGACGCCAGTGATTTTTTACGTACAGGTTCGGCAACTATCCTAGAAGCAAAGGAGGAGCGGGTTTCAGCCTCTTTGGTATATGAAGGACATACCTATCAGTTACTCATTCAAAAAAATGAAGAGCGTAATTTTGACACTTCTTGCAACTGTGGATCTGAAACAGAACATCCACTTTGCGTACATAAAAACATAATTTTTTTACAACTGCTCAATAAGTTTGGTCCAGGTTATTTTGATACCATTAGAAACTGGGATAAAGAAAAAAATAAATTATTATCACTCTACGGTTATTCTTTGTCAGATGACCTTACAAATAAATTTGAATTCACGTACACCGCTGGTAAACCTTTTTTACGTGTATTAGATACGACCATTAAAAGAGTGGCCCTTCCTTTAGGCAATGAAGCCATATCTATCGCGCCTAAAAAGCCTGAGTTTATCCCATTCGAAAGAGAATCAGAAAATAAGGAAGAACATGTACCTACAGTAAAGGGAAAAACTTTTCAAAAATTAGGACTTGTTATTTCTACGAGCAGTATTCAATATCCATTTACGCAGTTTGATATTGTGGAAGGTGAAGTGGACGAAGATCAGCAACGTTTTTTAGGTAAAGTAGAAAAGCAAGACCTGGCAAGGTTTATTAATACAGAAATGCTAGACGAGCAGGATAAATCACTCGTGCAGCAGCTCCGAAAATTAATGCCTTCCGAAGTAAGTAGGTATCTAGACCGCAATTCACCATTTAGTGGTATCTGGGAAAATATTGTGCAGCAGCACAATGATCAGCTCCCTGAAGAAACCAGGACACTGATTAATGAATACCTGCATCCAAAAATTAAAAAATTATTTGAGCACTGTGGCGAAAGTCTCCTGGTGTATACCTTACCAGAAAAAAAGCAGTTTGTAACGGCTAATTTAGAGTCTGCAGAGCTGGTGTGTAATTTTATAGCACCCTACTTTGAAATCCAATATGCAAAAGGCGCTTACGAAATTGAATGCCGCGTAAAACTGCCGCTCGCAGATGTGAATGTTTCAGAAAACGAATGCACCAGTCCATTACTTTTTAAATACCATCAGCAGTATTTTACCTGGAAAAAATCGGAAGACATTTTGATGATGGAGTCCTTTTTGCCAAGCGGTAAAATTGTAATCAGAAAAGAAGAGTGGGCCGAAAAATTACAAACTTTTGTATTGCCGCTTTCTAAAATGTACCATATTCATTTTGGCAATGTAGAAAAAGAAGAGCTTAATAATATTACACCAGAAGTAAGCATTCATCTTAAAGAGCGTGGCGATTATTTATTATTTCAGCCCATATTTTCTTACCAAGGATTTGAAGTGCGCGCGATTGATAAAGAAAAAATTATTGTTCCGCTTTCTGATAAAATTTTAATGATACAACGTAATCTAGAAACGGAAGCCCGTATCATTTCAAAAATAGAATCTTTGCATTCAGGTTTTGTAAGACCTGAGCAAAGTGATTTACTAGCTTTAAAAGGAGCAGAAGTTTTAAAGAACAACTGGTTCTTTTTATTTGTAGACGCTGTCAAAGACATGAGTATTCCTGTTTTTGGATTTGAAGCACTTAAAAATTTCAGATTTAATACAGCAAAGCCTTCTACCAAAATATTTATCAGCAGCAATACCGATTGGTTTGATGCTAAGGTTGAAATTCATTTTGGAGAGCAAAAAGTAAGCGTCGAAGACGTTAAAAAAGCGCTTGCGAGCAAACAACAATTTGTGCCATTACAAGATGGGACCCTTGGCATTTTGCCTGAAGAGTGGATTAAAAAGTATTCGCTGTTGTTTAGAGTTGGCGAAGGCCGTTCAGAAAATATCAAGTTAAGCAAATACCATTTTAGTGTTATTGAAGAGCTTTACTTGCAACGCGACGAAGAGGAATTATTTTTTCAGTTAGAAGAAAAATATGAGCGCCTCAAAGAAAATCATTCCATTAAAGATGTGCCAGCACCCAAACATTTAAAAGAAGTGTTACGCCCCTATCAAGAAAGTGGTTTTCAATGGTTAAACTATCTACGAGAAGTACGCTGGGGCGGCATCTTAGCAGATGACATGGGTCTTGGTAAAACCATACAAGCCCTCAGTTTTTTACATCATTTAAAATCGGAAGAAGGCACTTTAAAAGCGCTTGTGGTTTGCCCTACAACACTGATGTATAACTGGCAAAATGAGATTGGAAAGTTCACGCCAAATATTAGTTTTTATGTACACCATGGTGCTGGGCGTTCTCGTGATGCACTTGCTGCAAATGAAGCAGATGTTATTATCACTACTTACGGAACACTGCGAAGCGACATCAAACAATTTGTTGAAGTAGCTTTTGATTATGTAGTACTTGATGAAAGCCAAGCGATAAAAAATCCAAATAGTAAGGTTACCAAAGCGGCTGGCTTATTAAAAGCAACCAACAGACTTTGTTTGAGTGGTACACCACTTCAAAACAATACATTTGATATATACGCGCAAATGAATTTTTTGAATCCTGGTATGCTAGGTAGCGTTGAGTTTTTCAAACAAGAATTTTCTATACCTATCGATAAGTTTGGCGAAAAAGAACAAAAAGATCACTTGCGAAAACTCTTGTATCCATTTATGTTAAGGCGAACCAAAGAGCAGGTGGCCAAAGACTTACCAGAAAAACAAGAGATGGTATTGTTTTGCGAAATGGGTGACGAGCAGCGTAAAATTTATGAAGCATTCCGAAACGATTACCGCGATAAAATTTTAGGTGTTGTAGATAACCAAGGCATTCAAAAATCACAATTAACCATTTTACAAGGCCTCATGAAGCTGCGTCAAATTTGTGATAGCCCTTCTATTATTAAAGATGAAGAAAAATTCCCGAACGTATCTGTTAAGCTAGAAGAAATTGGTAGAGAAATTACAGAAAACATTAGCAATCATAAAGCCCTTGTGTTTTCTCAATTTTTAGGGATGCTTGCGCTTATTAAAGAGCGACTCACAGAGCTTGGTGTAGATTATGAATATTTTGATGGTAGCAGTACCGTGCTAGAAAGAGAACGTGCTATTCAGCGTTTTCAAAATGACGAATCTTGTCGAGTGTTTTTAATTTCACTTAAAGCGGGTGGTGTTGGATTAAACCTAACGGCTGCCGATTATGTATACATAGTAGACCCTTGGTGGAACCCTGCAGTAGAGCAACAAGCCATTGACCGTACCCACCGTATTGGTCAAACCAAAAACATTTTTGCGTACCGCATGATTTGTACCGATACCGTTGAAGACAAAATATTAAAACTCCAAGACCGCAAGCGCAGTTTGGCACGTGAACTGATCACCGACGATGAAGGCTTTGTGAAAAGCCTTACCCGTGAAGACGTTGAATATTTGTTTAGCTAAGCTTACTGGATTTCTGCAGCAGCAATATTTGCTTCAGGTGCTAGCTTAAATTCGTCTTTACAACCGGAAGAGCAAAACCCAATCACTTTGTCTTTATAATGTGCTGTATCTGAAATGCCTGCTGTAACTGGCATGCCACAGGTAGGATCTTTTTTGTTGTTCACCATAGATACTGGAAAACTAGCCGCGGCTGCCTTCATATTTGTTTGAGATGTAGTATCAGTTACTTCTTGGTTAGGAGCTTCTGTGTTATTACAACTTACAAAAACCATACTTAATGCGATTAATTGGGCGAATCTGTGTTTTATACCGGTGAACATGGCGAATTGTTTTATTTTGTTACAATATTTTGTTTTTCAAAACGTTTTACAAAATTAACAAACTTTATCCTTATTAAAAAGGGGCTCACCGATATTCAAGCACATTGCCCTATTATCCTGCTACCTTGCCTTTAAACTTTTTTAAAAATTATCTGTCTATCATTATAGATTAACTTTGCACCGCCTATTAGCACTTTTTATGAAAAAATTACTCTCGTTACTTTCTCTTGTATTCTTAGTTTCTTTTGCGAGCGCTCAATCTGTAGCCACCGTAAAAGGAATTTTAATTGATTCTTTAAATAAGCAATCATTAAAAGACGCATCCATTGTTGTATTAGCGGCAAGTGATTCATCACTGGAAGTTTTTACACTTGCGAAAGCAGATGGTAGTTTTATCATTAACAATGCACCTTTTGGTGAAATGCTTATAGAAGTAAAATTTCAGGGCTACGAACCATTTTCTAAAAAAATAATTTTTTCAGCAAAAAATAGCTTAGTTGATCTTGGTAAAATTTATTTGAAACAAGCAGCTAATGATTTAGGCAATGTAACAGTATCACAGTCTCCGGTTCAAATGAAAAAAGATACCGTCGAATTTACAGCTTCTGCATTCAAAACAAAACCCAATGCAGTTGCCGAAGATTTACTTAAAAAAATACCAGGGATTCAAGTCGATAAAGATGGTGGCATCAAGGCGCAAGGAGAAACTGTACAACGTGTGCTTGTAGATGGTAAACGCTTTTTTGGTGACGATCCTAAAATGGCAACCAGAAATTTACCTCCAGATATCATTGATAAAATTCAAGTATTTGATGCGGCAAGTGATCAAAGTGCATTTACCGGATTTGATGATGGTAACCGTGTTAAAACTATTAATATCACAACCCGTAAAGACAAACGTAAAGGTTATTTTGGTAGAGCAGCACTTGGTGCAGGGGCTAATAGTGATGATGCGTTGTATGACAACAATATCAATATCAGTAAATTTAATGGGGACCAACAAATTACTTTTACCGGTCAGGCCAATAACGTAAACAAGCAAAACTTTTCTGTTCAAGATATGCTTGGCTCACTGGGTGGTGGCGGCTTTGGCGGCGGTGGTCGTGGCGGCGGTGCAACCATGGGCGGCGGTGGCGGACTGCTTGGAACCGGTGGTGGTGGCGGTATCGTTAAAACACTTGCAGCTGGGTTAAACTACAAAGACAACTGGGGCACTAAAACGCAATTCTCTGGAAGTTATTTTTATAACGACCAAACAACTACTAGAGACCAAAACAGCTTAACAGAAAATTTAGTTACGGGTAGTACTGATTCTTCTATTTTTAGTAAGCAGGTTCAAAGTTCAGTTACCAATAATAAAAATCACCGTATCAATTTTAATATCGAAACAAATTTTGATACGAGTAATACGCTAATCATTAGACCTAATATTAGTTTTCAAAATACACATTCAGAAACTTTTCAAACCACAAGTTCTACACGTGGTAAAATTACAAACCTTAACAGCTCACGTGTAAATTCTACGAGAGATAATGAA
Source organism: Sediminibacterium ginsengisoli (assembly GCA_945873615.1). Taxonomy (GTDB): domain Bacteria; phylum Bacteroidota; class Bacteroidia; order Chitinophagales; family Chitinophagaceae; genus Sediminibacterium; species Sediminibacterium ginsengisoli_E. The sequence continues at coordinate 42,831 of CAMCDT010000003.1, forward strand.
GGTATCAATGGAAGTTTAGAAGCAACATTCAGACACCGTTTTGCAAAACGCGGACGTACCTATTCTATTGGCTTAAATAGCAGCTACAATACCAATGACGGTGCTGGAAGCAACTTATCAGTAAATGAATTTAATTTACCATTACGTAACTACACTGATACGCTGGATCAAATTTATACCACCAACCGTGATGGCAAAAATAATAGTGCTACTTTATCATACACTGAGCCTATTGGAAAAAATAAACAAATAGAATTTAACTATAACATTTCTAGTAATGTTAACAATTCTGGGAGAGCAACAAACGGCTATAATAAAGTAACGGACAACTATGATATTGCTGTTCCTAATTTGAGCAATATTTTTGAAAACACGTTTAATGCCAATCGATTTACATTAAATTATCGTGTTCAAAATGCAAAATATAATTTTAGTGTAGGATCTGGTCTTCAGGTTGGTGATCTAGTAAGTAAAAACATTAGTACCAATGTCAATTTAAAGCAACACTTTGTAAATTTATTTCCATCTGCTAATTTCAGATACGACTTCACAAAGTCTAAAAATTTACGAATGTTTTACAATGGACGTACGTCACAGCCAAGTGCAGATCAGTTACAGCCAGTTATTGATAACAGTAATCCGCTACTTATCAGAACAGGTAATCCTAACTTAAAACAACAGTTTTCACACTCATTTAGATTCTTATTTAATTCATTCGATATTTTCACTCAAAAAATTATTTTCGCAACACTGAGTGGTAGTTTTATTGAAAACGACATACAAAATTCTACAACAATTTCAGGTGGCGGAGTGCAAACTATTAAGCCGGTTAACTTAAGCGGAACCTATAATGTAAATGGATTTTTCAATTATGGTTTCCCTATCAAAAAGCCAAAAAGTAATTTAAACTTAATGGCGAATGTTTCACGTAATCAAACACAAACACTGGTAAATAGTATTAGCAATTTCACACGCAATACCAATTTAGGTGGAACCATTTCATGGACGACCAATATTAAAGAGGGGTTTGATATGAATTTTTCATCAAACTCTAATTTGACAATGGCTAGGTATACATTACAGCCTCAACAAAATGGAGACTTCTTTAGCCAAACCATTTCAACGGAAGCAACTATTTATTCAAAGAGTGGTTGGGTATTGTCTACTGACTTTGATTACATTTATAATGCAGGCAGAAGTGAAGGATTTAACACTAGTATTCCACTTTGGAATGCAAGCTTGTCTAAGCAAATGTTGAAGAATAAAGCCGGTGAATTAAAGTTTTATGTGTTTGACTTATTAAATCAAAACATCAGTATTTCTCGAAATGTAACTAGTAACTATATTCAGGATTTACAAACCCGTGTTTTAAAGCGTTACTTTATGATTAGCTTTACGTATAATTTACGCAAATTTGGAGCTACACAAGGTCCTCAAAATCCAATGATGAAAATGATGCAAATGCCAGGTGCGGAACGTCAAATGAACAATATGATGCGGACCTTCAGAGGTAGAGGCATGTAAAATCATCCATCTAATTTCAAAAAAGGCTACCTCGATACCGGGTAGCCTTTTTTTAATGCTTACAGTCGTTAGTAAAAATGAGGATTTTTTGTGCAAAACTCCTTAATTTACTACAAACTAACCTATTTTTACACCCTCAAAAACATTATATACCCTTAGTGAAAATAGCATTTCAATATAGAAACACGGTATCCCAATCAACGCCTAATTGCTTGGGACCCATTTCTGTGGTTAGGCTTGTGGTCCGATCACGACGTGGATGCTGATAGGACGAGCAACTGGCACTTGCCCCTATCAGTGAAAAAATCCCCAATTTAATTTTTCATTTTCTTTTCTACAATTTTAATTGAAGGCGTTGGAACAAAAAATAATTGTTCGCGTAGCAAATGCTAGCGACATTACGTATGCTCAAACCATTACAGACGAAATGGAATCTTCTGCAAAAGCCAGGGGTACTGGTATTGCCAAAAGAACCCCTGATTACGTTGCTAAAAAAATGGAAGAGGGTAAAGCAGTTATTGCTATTGAACCGGATGGTACATGGGTAGGGTTTTGTTATATCGAAGTGTGGGGGCATGAAACATTTGTGGCGAATAGTGGACTTATTGTAGCACCTGCACACAGAAAAAGTGGCGTTGCTAAATTAATTAAGCAAACCATTTTTCAATTATCGAGGGAGCGTTATCCAACAGCAAAAATATTTGGATTGACAACGGGTCTTGCAGTGATGAAAATCAATAGTGACTTGGGTTACGAGCCTGTTACCTATAGTGAGTTAACGGACGACGAAGAGTTTTGGGCAGGCTGTAAAAGCTGCGTGAATTATGAAATTTTACAAAGCAAAGAGCGTAAAAACTGTATGTGTACGGCTATGTTGTATGACCCTGCGGATCATTACACAACGCAAGAAACATCTACAGAATTTAAAAACAACTCTAAACTATATGAGCGCTTTATGAAGTTCAAACAAAATAATTTGTTGCAATGGTTTAGAAAAAAAGAAAAAAAATAATACAATGGCAAGTGAACTACATCAAGTAAAGGCAGGTGATAAAGTGGTACTCGGATTTAGCGGCGGCTTAGATACTTCTTATTGCGTTAAATATTTAACGGACGAAAAAGGGTATGAAGTACATAGTGTAATTGTAAACACCGGTGGTTTTTCGGAAGTGGAATTAAAAAATATTGAAGCCCACGCTTATAATTTAGGCGTAAAAACACATACAACTATTGATGCTGTAACATCCTACTACGATAGTATTATCAAGTATTTGATCTATGGCAATGTACTTAAAAACAACACCTACCCACTCAGTGTAAGTGCAGAACGCCTCAGTCAAGCACTTCATATTGCGGAGCATGCTAAAAAGATGAATGCTACTGCCGTAGTGCATGGTAGCACAGGCGCCGGCAACGATCAGGTTCGTTTTGATATGGTTTTTCATATTATGATTCCTGGCGTTACCATTATTACGCCTATTAGAGATATGCAGCTTAGTAGAGAAGATGAAATTGCGTATTTAAAATCTAAGGGCGTTAACATGAACTTTGAAAAAGCTGCTTATTCGATTAATAAAGGGCTTTGGGGAACCAGTGTTGGCGGTAAAGAAACCTTAACGTCTAAGGGCATGTTGCCAGAATCTGCATGGCCAACACAAGTAACTGCATCTGGTACCGAAGAAGTGAGTTTGCATTTTGAGCAAGGGGCTTTAACCATGATTAACGACACGCGTTTTGATCATCCAACAAAAGCTATTCAATATTTACAAACCATTGCAGGTGCATATGGCATTGGTAGAGACATACATGTTGGCGATACCATTATAGGTATCAAAGGACGTGTTGGCTTTGAAGCAGCAGCACCCATGGTTATTTTAAAAGCGCATCATGCACTTGAAAAACATGTATTAACCAAGTGGCAATTAAATTGGAAAGATCAATTGGCGCAGTTTTATGGCAACTGGTTGCATGAAGGTCAAATCATGGATCCTGTGATGCGCGATATAGAAGCATTTTTAGAAAGTGCCCAAGAAAATGTAACAGGCACTGTATTTGTGCAACTTCACCCTTACCGTTTTACAGTAACCGGGATTGAATCTGCCTTTGATTTAATGAGCAGCAAGTTTGGTAAATATGGAGAAATGAATAGTGGCTGGTCTGGCGAAGACGTTCGTGGATTTTCAAAAATATTTGGCAACCAAACATCTATTTACCACAGCATCAAAAATAGCCAATCATGAAAAAAATAAATGTTGGTATAGCTGGTGGTGCTGGTTACACGGGTGGCGAACTTATCAGAATATTAATTCACCACCCTCAGGTAAACATCGCATTTATACATAGCAGTAGTAATGCAGGTAAACCCGTATCTGCCGTTCATACAGATTTAGTAGGTGATACAGACTTAGTATTTTCAAATTCATTTTCTGATGCTATCGATGTGTTGTTTTTGTGTGTGGGTCATGGCGAAGCAAAAAAATTACTTTCAGAACAAATAATAAGCCCGTCTGTTTCAATTATTGATTTGTCACAAGATTTTAGACTTGCGCCAAATGCAACCATTGGAGATAGAACTTTTGTATACGGCCTTCCAGAACTCAATCGTGAAAAAGTAACCACTGCAAAAAACATTGCCAACCCAGGCTGTTTTGCAACGGCTATTCAATTAGCATTATTACCACTTGCAAAAGCAGGTCTCTTACAAGATATTTATACTACAGGCATTACAGGCTCTACGGGTGCTGGACAGTCATTAAGTGCTACTTCTCATTTTAGTTGGCGCGCTAATAATATTCAGTCTTATAAAACACTCGATCACCAGCACGTTTTTGAAATTATACAATCCATTAATCATTTGCAATCAGATGCGCCACTTAGTACAAGCGGCGAAGGATCAGGCCTACATTTTGTACCATGGAGAGGTGATTTTACAAGAGGTATTTATACCAGCTCTGTAATAGATTGTAGTTTACCGCTAGAAGCCGTTCAGGAAATGTATGCGGGTTATTATGCGGCGCATCCATTTGTGGTGGTATCAGATGCTGCTATTCATTTAAAGCAGGTGGTAAATACTAACAAATGCGTACTGCAAATTGATAAGAGGGGAAATAAACTGGTGGTGCACAGTGCTATTGATAATTTAATAAAAGGAGCTAGTGGACAGGCAGTTCAAAATATGAATTTGCTTTTTGGACTTGGTGAAACAACGGGTCTTTTATTTAAAGCAAACTTTTTTTAGACATGAAACTATTTGACGTATATCCACTTAATAATATCACCATAACAAAAGCTGCGGGCTCGTATGTGTGGGACGAAAAAGGAACGGAGTACCTAGATATGTATGGTGGACACGCTGTTATAAGTATTGGTCACACGCATCCATACTGGGTATCTGCCATTGAAACGCAACTGCATCAAATTGCTTTTTATTCTAACTCTGTTATTATTCCTATTCAATCTAGGCTAGCAGAAAAAATAGGAACAGTAAGTGGTAAACAAGACTTTCAACTTTTTTTATGCAATAGCGGTGCAGAAGCCAATGAAAACGCATTAAAGCTTGCCTCTTTTGTAACTGGTCGTAAAAAAATTATTGCATTTACAAAATCTTTCCACGGAAGAACTTCACTTGCCGTTGCTGCAACAGACAACCCGTCTATTATAGCACCTGTCAATGAAACAGATAATATTATTTTCTTGCCTTTTAATGATGAGCAGGCGTTAAAAGCGTGCTTTGAAAAAGAGGGTGACACCATTGCAGCTGTTATTATAGAAGGCATACAAGGTGTTGGTGGTATAAGGGTTGCATCTAATTCTTTTTTACAAAGCATCAGGTCTTTGTGTGATAAGCATGGCGCTTTATATATTGCGGATAGTGTGCAGTGTGGTTATGGCAGAACAGGACAGTTTTTTGCGCATGATGCTGCAGGCGTAGACGCCGATATTTATTCGATGGCAAAAGGGATGGGCAATGGATTTCCTATTGGCGGTATTTTAATTGCACCCCATATAGCACCTAAATACGGCATGTTAGGCACCACATTTGGTGGTAATCATTTGGCATGCGCTGCTGCACTAGCGGTAGTAGAAGTAATAGATAATGAAAATTTATTAGCGAGTGCTGCTTCTAATGGTGCTTACTTAATGGAAGCGCTTTTAAAAATTCCACAACTACAAAATGTAAGAGGCAGAGGCCTCATGATTGGTTTTGATGTGCCGGATGAAATCAAAGATTTGAAAAAAGTATTGCTGCAGGAGTTTAAAGTATTTACTGGCGAAGCAAAACCAAACGTAATCAGATTACTTCCTTCTTTGGCTGTTACAAAAGAGGAAATTGATATATTCTTAGATCGACTACAAAAAGCCATTCAATCTTTGTCATGAAAAAATTTATAGAAGTAAGTGACGTTACAGACATACAAGCACTCATCAATAAAGGTTTGACATACAAGAAGCATCCATTAATGGATAAAGCCCTTGGCGCTAATAAGCGCGTAGGTTTACTTTTTTTAAACCCTAGTTTGCGTACAAGACTTAGTACACAAGTAGCTGCGCAAAATTTAGGCATGGATGCCATTGTTTTTAATGTAGACAAAGAAGGTTGGGCTTTAGAATTTGCAGAAGGCGCTATCATGAATGGAACTACTGTCGAGCACGTAAAAGATGCAGCGCCTATTTTAGGACATTACTTTGACATTTTATGTATCCGTACTTTTCCTGGCTTACAAAACAGAGATGAAGATTACTCCGAAAAAATAATCAATCAGTTTATAAAATACGCGGGTGTGCCTGTTGTAAGCCTCGAAAGCGCAACACTGCATCCACTTCAATCTTTAACAGATTTAATTACCATACAGGAATCTATAGCATTAACTGGGCTTGTTAAAAAACCTAAAGTGGTATTAACCTGGGCGCCACATGTAAAAGCATTACCACAATGTGTGGCCAATAGCTTTGCACAGTGGGCAACGGCTGCCAATTTTGCGGATGTTGTTGTTACGCATCCAGCGGGTTACGAACTTTCAGAAAAATATACCAAGGGTGCCACTATCACACATGATCAAGCTGCAGCCCTTAAAGATGCCGATTTTGTGTATGTAAAAAACTGGAGTTCTTACGAAGACTATGGTAAGGTTTTTTGCACCGACCCCGCCTGGATGTTAACGGAAAATTCACTCAAGCATTCTAATAATGCAAAAGTGATGCACTGTTTACCCGTAAGAAGAAATGTAGAACTCTCTGATGAAATATTAGATAGCGCAAGCAGCCTTGTTACCAAACAAGCAGGTAATAGGGTTTGGGCTGCACAAGCGGTATTATCCACCTTATTAAATTCAAACCAGTAAGCGTGGAAAAAATATCCATTATAAAAATTGGCGGTAATATCATAGACAATGAAGCAAATCTTGCTTCCTTTTTAAACGCCTATGCGGCAGTAGAAGGAAAGAAAATTTTAATTCATGGCGGTGGCAAATTGGCCACTAAAATGGCTGCCGATTTAAATATACCACAACAAATGGTAGATGGCAGACGAATTACTGATGCTGCTACGCTTAAAATTGTTACGATGGTATATGCTGGATACATCAATAAAAATATTGTAGCAGCGCTTCAATCAAAAAATATACAGGCACTTGGTATTTGTGGTGCAGATGCAAATATTATAAGAGCGCATAAAAGAATAAACGCTGGTACCGATTATGGTTTTGTTGGCGACATTGACGTAGTAGACGCGGAAAAAATTGTACAATTATTAGATGCAGGTTTATCGCTTGTAATAGCACCCATTACACATGATGGAGCAGGACAGCTATTAAACACCAATGCCGATACGGTGGCGCAGGAAATTGCTACTGCTGTTAGCAGCATGTACGAAGTGTCTTTGGTATACTCTTTTGAAAAAAAGGGTGTGCTTTCTGATATTCAAAATAGCGATAGTGTTATTCCGGTAATTAATCCAGAAAATTACACCAGTTTAAAAGCGAGTGGTCAGGTAAATGAAGGGATGATTCCAAAACTAGATAACGCATTTGAAGCTTTGCAAAAAGGCGTAAATAGGGTAATCATTGGAGACGCTTTAGATATTGAAAAATTAATTGCTGGAAAAGCTGGCACAACCATTCAAAAAAATTAATACCTACTTGGAAACAAATAAACATAATTACGCAGCTGCTGCAATCGCTTTATTACAAAAGCTCATTGCGGCGCCTTCTTTTAGTAAAGAGGAAGACGCTACTGCGTTCATTTTATTTGATTACTTAGGGCAAAATGGAGTAACACCTCATAGACACCTTAACAATGTTTGGGCGGCTAATAAAAACTTTGATCCTTTAAAGCCTACCATACTTTTAAATTCTCATCACGATACGGTAAAGCCTAATGCAGGTTATACGCTTGACCCTTATAATCCTATCATAGAAGACGGTAAATTGTTTGGGCTAGGAAGTAATGATGCGGGTGCTTCACTTGTTTCATTACTGCATGTTTTTTTACATTATTACAACGCGACTAATCTTACATACAACATCATTTATGCGGGTACTGCCGAAGAAGAAATTTCTGGAAAAAATGGTATCGAAAGTTTGGTACCGCATTTACCAGTAATTGATTGTGCCATTATTGGTGAACCCACACGTATGCAATTAGCAGTAGCAGAGCGCGGCTTAATGGTGTTAGATGTTGTGGTACCAGGTGTTGCAGGGCATGCGGCTAGAGGCGAAGGTGTCAATGCAATTTATCAAGCACTACCTGTCATTGATGTATTTAAAAATTATGTTTTTTCAAAATCTTCTGAATTGCTAGGTCCGGTACAGCAAACTGTCACCGTTATAGAAACTACCAACAAGGCACATAATATTGTACCTCCGGGTTGTACATTGGTGGTCGACGTTCGGGTAAATGAGTGTTACACGTTTGCGCAAATTGTAGAAGAACTTAATGCTCAAATAAACAATGCAGCGGTAAGTGTAACACCAAGAAGTACGCGTCTTAAATCTTCGGCGATTGCATTAGATCATCCGCTGGTTAAAGCGGGTATGGCTATTGGCAGTGAGCCTTACGGGTCACCAACAACATCCGATAAAGCACTCGTGTCATTTCCTGCTTTAAAAATGGGTCCAGGTGAATCTGCAAGAAGTCATAGCGCAGATGAATTTGTTTTTGTTGAAGAAATAGAAACAGGTATACAGAAATATATTGAATTGTTAGATCAGGTGGTACTTAAAAAGTAACAGCTGAACAAAAAATAGAAACGATGAAACTTTGGCAAAAAAATACAAACGTAGCAGCAGCGGTAGAAAATTTTACGGTTGGAAACGATCCGGCATTTGATGCAATGCTCGCGCCTTTTGATGTGCTTGGCTCACTTGCACATGTACGTATGCTTGCTCAGGTTGGTTTATTAGAATCTTCAGAAGCCCAGCTAATTGACGCTGCATTAAAAAATATTTACAAGCAGGTAATAGCGCCAGGCTTTGTATTACCAGCGGGTGTAGAAGATATTCATTCTTATGTAGAACTCTTATTAACAGAGCAACTTGGCGATGCAGGTAAAAAAATTCATAGTGCTAGAAGTAGAAATGATCAAGTATTAGTGGATTTAAAATTATACCTGCGTCATGAAATTATGGAGCTTGTAGGTAGTGTGCAATCATTATTTACATTACTGCAAGCACAAAGTGAAAAATATAAAAATCATTTACTACCAGGCTATACGCATTTGCAACTTGCTATGCCATCTTCATTTGGACTTTGGTTTGGCGCTTATGCCGAAAGTTTGGTAGACGATTTAATTACCTTACAAAGTGCATATAAAGTAGTCAATAAAAATCCACTTGGTTCTGCTGCTGGATATGGATCTTCTTTTCCTATTAGCAGAAGTGTAACCACGGTTTTACTTGGCTTCGAAAATTTAAATTATAATGTGGTATACGCGCAAATGGGAAGAGGTAAAGCAGAGCGTATTACTGCGATGGCACTTGCAAACATTGCAGATACACTTGCAAAAATGAGCATGGATGCCTGTCTGTATTTAAATCAAAATTTTGATTTTATTGCATTCCCTGCAGAGCTAACTACCGGGTCAAGCATCATGCCACATAAAAAAAATCCGGATGTTTTTGAATTGATCCGTTCCCATTGTAACCGCATAAAAGCATTACCTAACGAAGTAATGCTCATGACTACCAACTTGCCTTCTGGTTACCATCGCGATTTACAATTGCTCAAAGAGCATTTGTTTCCTGCTTTTAAAACATTACATGACTGCCTCGCGATGGCGCAATTGATGTTTGAGTCGATTCAGGTAAAAGAAACCATCCTTCTCGACGAAAAGTATAAATATGCGTTTAGCGTGGAAGAAGTAAACAAGCTGGTATTACAAGGTGTGCCTTTTAGGGATGCCTATAAACAAGTGGGTATGGCTATCGAAAACGGTAATTTCACTTACAGTACCAGTTTAAACCACACCCACGAGGGTAGTATGGGTAATTTGTGTAATGATAAAATTGAAAAAATGATGCAAGAAGTGCTTGCTGGCTTTAATTTTGCTATTGCTAGTAATGCAGTAGCTGCTTTACTAAACGACTAAATATTTATTTACATTTGATACTTAAACAACAATACATGAAACGTCTTTTTATTTGTTTATTATTTGCCTCTTTTGGTGCCAATGCACAGGTTAAAAAAGCGGCAACGACTCCAAAAGTTGCTACAAAAACAGCAGCAAAGCCTGCTACTATTAAAAAGCCTACAACTACAGTTAAGCCAGTAAATACTTTTAAAAATAGTGCCGATAGTGCTGGTTATGCGCTTGGTGTTCGTATTGGTCAGAATTTAAAGGCACAAGGTTTTGATGCCATCAACCTACCTAATTTATACCGTGCTATTGGTGATGTGTTTGGTGGTAAGACATCTGCACTTCCAGAAGCTGTGTTAGATAAATGTATTGGTGAATTTGTACAAAAAGCAAACGAACAAAAATCGGCGGGTGCTAAAAAAGCGGGCATCGAATTTTTAGCTGCCAATGCAAAAAAACCAGGCGTTATTAGCCTCCCTTCAGGACTACAATATGTAGTAGTTAAAGCAGGGACAGATACGACAAGGCCCAAATTAACAGATAAAGTAAAATGTCATTACCACGGCACATTGTTAGATGGTAGTATTTTTGATAGCTCGGTAGATCGTGGTGAACCGGTTGTGTTCCCTGTAAATGGCGTTATTAAAGGTTGGCAAGAAGCTTTACAACTTATGACAGTAGGTAGCAAATGGAAGTTATATGTGCCTTCTGATCTAGCCTATGGTGATAGTTCTCCAAGTCCGTCAATTGGTCCTGGCGCACTTTTAGTATTTGATGTAGAATTAATTAGTATCGAAAAAGAATAGTTTTCTTTAATAAAATAGTTACATGAATTTTTATAAGAATAGTGTTAGTGCTGGCTCCGTCTTTTTGGTTGCAATTTTGTTAACCTTACAAGCCTGCTCTCCCAATAATGTTACCATTCAGGATGATTATAAAAAATATTTTGATGAGACTGCAACAACAGGTTCTTTTGGACTTTTTGATAATGGGTCTGGCGAGTTTTATATTTATAATCTAGCGCAGTTTAAAGATTCTAGCTATGCACCTGCTTCTACATTTGAAATTGTGAATGCCTTAGTAGGTATCGAAACCGGCAGAATTGTAGATGAAAAAATGATACTTTCTGTAGACAGTGCAGGTCCCATTCGAATGGATAGTGCCTTTAAACAAACTTCAACGCCTTACTTTATGGAAGTGGCTAGAAGAATTGGAAAAGATACCATGCAGCACTGGTTAGATAGCTTGCAGTATGGAACAAAAAATATGGGTTCCGCTGTAGATTCTTTTTGGTATAACAATAAGTTGGTGATTACCCCAGACGAGCAGATGGGTCTTGTAAAAAAATTATATTTCGGTCAATTACCTTTTCAAAAGCGAAGCCAAGAAATGGTTAAAATGTTAATGCTTCAAACAGCTAACACCAATTATAAGCTAAGTTACAAGCAAGGCGTTAGTTTTAAGCAAAATGGTAAAGCGGTTGCATGGATTGTTGGCTGGATTGAAGAAAACAAGCACCCTTATTTTTTTGTTTTACAAACTGAAAGTGCCGCAGACACAGATCTAAAAACTGTGAGTATGACGGTACTAAACAAAATATTAAAATCGCAAGGTTTTTTTGAAGGCAAAAGATAACCCTATTACAATACGTTTTATGATGCAATATTACTGTCCATCCTTAACACAAATAAGTCGTCTTAAAACTAGAGAAGTGACCATTGGTCATCTCAAAATTGGTAATGGTCATCCAATACGTGTTCAAACCATGACCACCACCGATACGCTTGACACAGCAGCAACTGTGGAACAAACCATCAGGTGTATTGAAGCAGGCGCAGAACTTGTTAGAATTACTGCACCAAGCAAAAAAGAAGCAGAAAATTTACTGAATATAAAAAATGAATTACGTGCAAGAGGGTATGATACACCTATTGTTGCTGATATTCATTTTACACCCAATGCCGCAGAAATTGCTGCACGTATTGTTGAAAAAGTGCGCATCAATCCTGGCAATTATGTAGATAAGAAAAAGTTTGAGCTTATCGAATATTCTGATCAGGATTACGCCGAAGAAATAGAAAGAATTACAGAAAGGTTTACACCACTCGTACTTATTTGTAAAGAGCATGGAACGGCCATGCGCATTGGTACCAACCACGGTTCACTGAGTGACCGTATTATGAGTAGATACGGCGATACACCCATGGGTATGGTGGAAAGTGCCATGGAATTTTTACGTATCGCAAGAGCCAATGATTACCATAATATAGTGCTAAGCATGAAGGCCAGCAATCCGCAAGTAATGGTGCAGGCTTACCGTTTGCTGATTCAGCAAATGCAACTTGAATTCAATGAATGTTATCCATTGCATCTTGGTGTAACAGAAGCGGGTGATGGTGAGGATGGACGCGTAAAAAGTGCTGCTGGTATTGGAACATTACTTGAAGATGGTATAGGCGATACCATTCGTGTTAGTTTAACTGAAGATCCTGAATTTGAGATTCCGGTTTGTAGAGATCTTGTAAAACGTTATACACAGGAGCCTAGTAATAATATTGGAGCAATTCCGCCAGTTCAAAAACTTACCTATGATCCATTTGTGTACAAACGTAGACCTAGTATAGCGGTATCTAATGTAGGCGCGTCACAAGTGCCTATTGTTATTGCCGATTTTAGCAAGATTGAAAAAATTGAACCAGCACATTTAACGGCTATTGGATATACTTACGATGCGCTTACCGATAAATGGAATATTGGAGATCAAGCAGCTGATTATATTTTTACAGGTCATCAGCTCATCAATTTTGAATTACCAGGCACTTTAAAAGTGATTGTGTATCCTGGAACTTGGGCTACTCAAAATAGTGCCGATAAGTACATACCTATTTTTGATATCGCAGGTTACGCTACTGAAACTGCAAAGCATCCAAAGCAAAACTTTGTGATGATGGATTGTTTTAGTGACGAAACACCTATCAATTATTTTACACATCTTGAAGCGGTAGCAAATGACCCAACTGCTATATTATGCCTTAGCAGTAAACACAAAAATGCAATGCCTGCCATGCGCCGAATGTTTATGGAACTTCAGGAAAAACAAATCAACAATCCAGTGGTGATTACCATTGATAGCGGTTGGAACACAACGGATGAGCACCTGATACATTTTGCAACAGAAGCGGGTGCGCTTTTACTCGATGGCTTTGGTGATGGACTTTGTTTTGGCTTAACTTCCAAAAGTTATGCAGCCCAAATAGCAAATGCTTCTAAAGACACCAGCGGTAGAAACTACAATTCAAATTCTAGTGTAGAAGCATTTATCAATGCCACTGCATTTACGATATTACAAGCTACCCGTACCAGAATATCAAAAACAGAATATATTTCCTGTCCTAGTTGCGGTAGAACCTTGTTTAATTTGCAAGAAACAACTGCAAAAATTAGATCTGTCACCAATCACTTAAAAGGCGTTAAAATTGCCATCATGGGATGTATTGTAAATGGTCCTGGTGAAATGGCTGATGCTGATTTTGGTTATGTAGGAAGCGGTCCAGGAAAAATTACACTCTACAAGGGTAAAGAAGTTGTCAAAAAAAATGTAGACAGTGAAATTGCAGTGGATGAACTCATATTATTATTAAAAGCACATGATGCATGGGTTGATCCTGTATAATTTAGAAATATATGTATCCAATTGTTTACGCCATATTTTATCTTATTTCTTTATTGCCACTTAGGGTATTGTATATTTTATCGAACGGTATTTATGGCATCTTATATTATATTATTGGGTACCGAAAAAAAGTAGTGCGCCAAAATTTAATTATTGCTTTTCCTGAAAAGTCTGACAGCGAAAGAAAAAAAATCGAAAAGGCTTTTTACCATCAATTTGTAGATACGTTTATAGAAGCGATCAAGCTCATTAGCATGAGCCCAAAAGAATTTAGCAAGCGGTTTTCTATAAATATTGATGTGCTCAATAATTTATATGCTACCGGGCAAAACGTACAATTAATTGCAGGTCATTTTTTTAGTTGGGAATTTGCAAACCTGGGTATTGCCAAGCAATCGAAGTATCCTTTTATTGGCGTATACATGCCGCTTTCCAATAAAGTGATTGATAAAATTATGTTCAAAATGCGAAGTCGTTTTGGCACCATCTTAATTCCTGCGTCAGAGTTTCGAAATAATTTTCATAAGTATGCAAATGACAGGTACACACTAGCGCTTGTTGCGGATCAAAACCCTGGTAGGTTAGACAGAGCGTTTTGGGCTAAATTTTTTACCAAGCCAGCGCCCTTTGTACTAGGGCCAGAAAAAGGCGCACGTGCAAGTAATGCAGCTGTGGTGTTTGTTGATTTTTATGCTGTAAAAAGGGGGCATTATAAAGCTGAAATAGAACTTGTAACAACTTCTCCCAATTATTTTAAAGAAGGTGCATTAACAAAATTACTCATTGAAAAAATTGAAACTGCTATTCGCAAAAGGCCTTCCAATTATTTGTGGAGTCATCGCAGATGGAAATGGACCGAAGAAGCTGAAAAATATGCGCACCTTATGATTTGATAAAAGGTGTAATGAAATTTACATGATTAAGACTTCACTTCTTCTGCAAGTACTGTTTCTTCGATATCAAATTTATCTGATAGTTCGCTAATGGCTTTAAATCCTTCTAATACGTTTCTGATATTGTGAATCCCTTGTCTTTTGATGAGAGAAGCTGCAATGACACTTCTGTATCCACGGGCACAATGAATATAAATATTTTGATTGTCGTCAAAATTAGCCATGCTAGCAGGGTCCGTTAATTCGTCTAATGGAATTGTCAATGCTTCTTTGATATGCCCCTTATCAAACTCCGACGTTTTTCTTACATCTACAATTACCATGTTTGGATCAAATGGAATATCCATAGCAAGCTCATCAGCTTCTACATCAATAATTAAATCAGGCGTTTCGGCCGCAGTTACCCAAGCATTAAAACCGCCTGCTAAATGTCCAATGATGTTTTCAAATCCTACGCGTGCAAGCCTAACAATAGATTCTTTTTCGGTACTAGGTTCACAAACAAGTAGTATGGCCTGGTCAAATGGTAAAATAGTTCCAGCAAATTCCGAAAATCGTCCTTCTAGTCCAATACTTATTGATCCAGGAACAAAACCTTGTGTAAACACTGTAGCATTTCTGGTATCAAGTATAATTGGTTCAAATGTTGTTATTTGTTCTTTGAAAGCTGCAACGGATAATGCTTTCATACCATTTGCTAACACGGTATCTAAACTTTCGTATCCTTCCTTATTTATTTTGGCGTTGATTGGAAAATATGGTGGTGGCGCAGCAAGCCCATCGGTTACTGTTATAATAAAATCTTCTTTTGTTTGTGGTTGTAATGCGTAGTTGGTTTGCTTTTGCGAGCCAATGGTACTAAAAATGGTACCTGCACCATGTGCCGGATAAACGATTACATCATCTGCTAGCGGTATAATTTTTTCATGCAAACTATCGTAAAGCATGCCCGCTAGTTCTTCCATGGTTATTTCGTTATCCTTTTGTGCAAGATCTGGCCTGCCTACATCTCCAACAAAAAGTGTATCACCGGTAAAAATCGCGTGGTCTTTTCCAGTTTCATCTTTAAGTAAATAACAGCTGCTTTCAAGTGTATGGCCAGGCGTATGTAATACCTGTATGTTCGCATTGCCTATTTGAAAAACTTGATTGTCTTTTGCTACGGTTACTTCAAATTTTGTAACAGTATTGGGTCCATAAACAATGCTAGCGCCAGTTGCAGCAGCTAGATCTAAATGACCAGAAACAAAATCGGCATGGAAATGCGTTTCAAAAATATATTGAATAGTAGCCTTTCTTTGCTTAGCAAGTTGTAGATATGCATCGATGTCCCTTAAAGGATCTATGATGGCAGCAATGCCATTGCTTTCAATATAGTAAGCTGCTTCTGAAATACAGCCTGTATACAGTTGTTGTACAAACATGATGAAATAAAAAATACTACCCTACGAGTGTTTCCACGAATCCTACAACTTCCGCTAAACGCGTGTAGTTGACAGAATAAAAAATAAACTTACCTTCTCTTGTAGTTGCAACAATGCCAGCTCTTCTTAAAATGGCTAGATGTTGCGATGCTACAGATTGTTCGAGTCTAAGTTTTACATAGATTTCGGTAACCGTCATTTTCTGACTTTCGTCCAGTAATTTGATGATTTGTTGACGAAGCTTGTGGTTAATGGAGCGTAATATAAGAGCCGCTTTTTTTGCATGCAAAAAATCGACTTTTACAGGCGCTTTTCCATTATTTAAAACCACTGATTGTAATGAGTTGCTCATGACAATAAAGAGTTATTGGGGGGTTAATAAACTTAATTGCAATGTGAAGATACACTAAGAAAATGATAATGCAGAAATAACTTATAATAAATAATTATAATTTGGAAAAAACTTAAGTTGTATTTAATTAGGCTTTACGGGTATCATGAAAGGCTTTGATATACAGCGGTTCGCTGTAAGCTAGGTCTAAAAAATTGGCTAACAAAAAGGCTTTTTCGGTTAGTGTTAGCATGTCTGATGCACCGTAGGAGATGCAGGTATCAAAATGCGCATTGGAATGCTCACAAATGGCCTTAAATTTTTCGGCTCCGTCTCCCACAAATAAAATGGGTTCTTTATCAAGTTCGTTTTTAAAAGACAAAGGATCTAAAATGAGGGCAGTGCTGGGTGTTAAAGGTTCTAAATTATGCGCATAAATACCTGTAAAAACCTCCATTCTTCTGGCGTCTAATAGCGTACAAATCGCTGAATGCTGATTGGCGTATTTATGTTTTGCAGCAGCAGCAATGATTTGAAGGGTATTGATACCTATCAGGGGCTTACCTATTGCATAAGCAATTCCTTTGGCTGTTGCCATACCAACTCGAAGACCCGTGTAACTGCCCGGTCCTATGCTAATGGCAACCGCATCTATACTATTTAATCCAATGCCAGTTTGCTTGCACAAGGTTTCAATGGCCGGCTGGATAAAACTAGCATGATTTTTTTGATCAGTAGTTTCTAGGCAGGCAATTACCGCTCCGTCTTTACCCATGCAAACGCTGGCGTGTGCCGTTGCCGTATAGATGAGTAAAAATGTTGCCATGGTAATTGGGGTTAAACTTGGAATGTGGTTCAATTGCAAATTTAGGTTGGCAAACTCATAGAAAATCATCAACTTGCTTAAACTTTAAAATAAAAAGATGCCTAAAGAAATCATTCAAACAAATTTGGCTCCTGCGCCAATTGGTCCATACAATCAAGCTGTTAAAGCCAATGGTTTTATTTTTATTAGCGGTCAAATTGCGCTCGATCCAGTAACAGGTGAAACAGTGACTTCAAGTATTGAAGAAGAAACGCACTTAGTCATGAAAAATATTGCAGCCATTTTAGCGGAAGCAAAAATTTCATTCAGTCATATTGTTAAAACAACCATTTTGCTAAGCGACATGTCGCTGTTTGCAAAAGTAAATGAAGTGTATGGAAGTTATTTTGCAGAGATGCCTCCTGCGCGTGAAACCTTTGCTGTTAAAGGATTGCCAAGGGGTGTTAATGTAGAAATTAGCACCACTGCTGTAGTTGATTTATAAGGATTCGTTTGCTGTTAGTATATACTTTGTCGAAAATTCGAGTGTATGATTTGGCTCAATAATGAGTAGTCCAATACCATTGTTAAAACTATCAGGAGCACTCGTTAAATTTTCTATCGCGATACTTTTTCTGTGCGGTGGTGTATAAATTTGTAAGTAAGGATAGTGTTTGTCAGGTGCAATGGTTAAAGTAACCATTTCGTTTTTTAAAGTGCAATATTGCTGCGTTTCTGAATCCTGATCGAGTAAAAAACAATTATCTAAAAAAACGCCTTCCATTTTTTGCCCCTCTATAAATCTATTGTCTTCAATGATGTTTCCAGTGGGCAACAAGTCTTCGCTAAATTCAAGTTGCTTGTTTGTTGTAAATGAAAGCGTTGCTGTATCAATGGTGTCGCCTACGCTAAAATAAGGGTGCCATCCATCCGAAAAAGGAATGGCGCTACTATGGTTATTGGTAGCCGTAGTAAATACCTGCAGCGTATTGCCACTAGTGAGTTTCCACTTAACATGAAGTGTAAATGAAAAAGGATAGCCAGGGTCAGTTCCTTTGTAGTGATGGCTAAATATCACCGATGCCTCCGTTGCTGTCGACTTTGTATCTGTAATTGTGAATGGTGCATTAAAAAGGAGTCCATGAATGGCGTGTTCTCCTAAATAAAAACCTTTGATTGTATATTCTTTTTGAAGGTAATTATACTTGCCATGTTGAAGCCGGCACACAAAGGGGCTTAACTTGGAACTTTTAAATCCTGCAGTTGCGCCCGCTACAGCATCTGCAACACTTGAAAATCCATCAATGCCATTGATAGTGCCGGTTTTAGTAGGTATTGTAAAGGCATTTAAAAGTGCTCCAAACGAGTAGAGTTTAACGCGCGCGCCTGACACATAGTCTTGAAGTTCTACTACCTCATAACCACTTTCCTGAATTGTTGATACCGTAAACTGCATAGGGTCCATTTAGATGCAAATTAATGCCTTAAGCTACAAAAAAGCCCTCGATTTATAAAACTAACAATTGTTAATATTTTACCTTCTAATGTCTTATTTTTGCAGCAGAATTGGAAGTAACTATGATCAATGCCAACAAGCACAAAATTAGAATTGTAACTGCAGCAAGTTTATTTGATGGGCACGATGCTTCTATCAATATTATGCGCCGAATTTTACAAGCACAGGGTGCAGAAATTATTCATTTGGGGCATAATAGAACAGCACAAGAAATAGTTTCCTGCGCCATTGAAGAAGATGCTCAAGCGATTGCTGTAACAAGTTATCAGGGTGGGCATATCGAGTTCTTTAGTTACATGCGTGACTTGCTCGTAGAAAATGGATATGGACATATCAAAATATTTGGCGGCGGTGGCGGTACCATTTTACCAGAGGAGATTGAACAGTTGCATGCATACGGTATAACAAAAATTTATTCGCCAGATGATGGAAGACTATTGGGGCTTGAAGGCATGATTAAGGAGCTCATTACTTTATCTGATTTTGAAGTTGAAGAAAAAGGAGATTTTAGTAAGCCTTTTACATTAGGAGGTCCCATCGATGTTAGAAATGTTGCAAGAGCCATCACGCGTTTAGAAAACAAGGATAGCTATGAAATAAATATAAATGCTGCTACTGTACAAATTCCTGTTTTAGGAATTACGGGCACAGGTGGTGCAGGCAAGAGTTCTATCACAGATGAAATTGTAAGAAGGTACTTATATTTATTTCCAAGCAAAACAATTGCTGTTATTTCTGTAGATCCTTCCAAGAAAAAAACAGGCGGCGCATTACTTGGCGACCGCATAAGAATGAATGCCATAGCGCATCCTAGGGCTTATATGCGCAGCATGGCCACAAGGTCAGAAAATGTTGCGTTAAGTAAACACGTATCAGGTGCAATTGATATTTGTAAAGCCGCAGGTTACGATTTTATCATTTTAGAATCTGCAGGTGTTGGACAAAGTGACGCTTCCATTATCGATTATTGTTCTGTGAGTATGTATGCGATGACGCCAGAATATGGAGCGGCATCACAACTTGAAAAAATAAACATGATTGATTATGCAGATATTATTTGCATGAACAAATTTGATAAGTCTGGTGCAAAAGATGCACTTCATGATGTGCGAAAGCAGTATAAACGTAGCCATCAATTGTGGGAAGCTGCAGATGAAACACTACCTGTGGTTGGCACCATTGCTGCGCAGTTTAATGATCCTGGGATTCATAAACTGGTAGATTTAATTTTTGAAACGGTAGCAGCAAAAACAGGTATCGTTTTTACTCCAACAGTGAGCGTTAATTCGGTTTCGGAAGATCTTAAAAAAGTAGCGCAGCAAGCGCCTATTATACCCGCAAACAAAGTACGCTACCTCGCTGAAATAGCGGCTAGCAATAGGTCTTATGATACCTGGGTATTGGAGCAGGTAGCACTTGCAACGAAATTATATCAGTTAAATGGCACCCTAGAAATACTTGGAGCACACAAAAATGACACAGCTATTAGTGAGGTTGCAAGAGCAAAAGAAAACATAGTAGCCGCGCTAGATCCGAGTTGTAAAACATTGATAGAAAACTGGCCATCGGTTGTAGAAAAATACAGCGCCGATTTTTTAACCTATACCATTAGGGATAAAAATATTTCTATTCCGCTTACCACAACATCACTGAGTGGAAGTAAAATTGCAAAAGTGATGCTGCCTACTTATACAGACAGTGGCAGTATTTTAAAATGGCAGTTACAAGAAAATGTTCCCGGAAAATTTCCGTACACAGCTGGTGTATTTGAACTTAAAAGAGAAGGCGAAGATCCTACCCGAATGTTTGCTGGTGAAGGTTGTCCTGAAAGAACCAATAGAAGGTTTCATTACGTTTCTGTAGATCAACCCGCAATACGTTTATCAACGGCGTTTGATAGTGTTACTTTATACGGCGAAGACCCTGCAACCCGTCCGGATATTTTTGGAAAAATTGGTAATAGTGGCGTAAACATTGCCACTATCGATGATGCTAAAAAATTATACAGTGGCTTTGATTTGTGTGATCCAAAAACATCAGTGAGTATGACCATTAATGGTCCAGCTCCTATTATTTTGGCCTTTTTTATGCATGCTGCCATTGATCAATTATGTGAAAAATGGATTGCATCTAATAATGCACAGCACCTTGTTCAAAAAGTATTTCAAAATAAATATGGTGCTGTCGTACCTCCTCAATATGCTGTGTCAGATAGTGGCAATACACTTCCTGAAGGTAATAATGGACTAGGCCTTCAACTGCTTGGATTAAGTGGCGACGAAGTACTTTCTGCTGATGTGTATGCAACCATAAAAGCACAAGCACTGTCAAGTGTGCGCGGTACGGTGCAAGCAGATATTTTAAAAGAAGACCAGGCTCAAAACACTTGTATTTTTTCTACCGAGTTTGCGCTTAAATTAATGGGCGATGTACAATCCTATTTTATCACCCATAAAGTGCAAAATTTTTACAGTGTAAGTATTAGCGGATATCATATTGCAGAAGCGGGCGCCAATCCAATTACCCAACTTGCATTCACACTCGCTAATGGATTTACCTATGTTGAGTATTATTTAAGTAGAGGTATGCATATCGATGATTTTGCACCTAATTTATCATTTTTCTTTAGCAACGGTATGGACCCAGAGTATAGTGTAATTGGTAGAGTTGCTAGAAGAATTTGGGCCAAAGCGATCAAATTAAAATACAAAGGAAACGAGCGTTCTCAAAAATTAAAATACCATATTCAAACAAGTGGCAGAAGCTTGCACGCGCAAGAAATTGATTTTAATGATATCAGAACAACGCTGCAAGCACTTTATGCCATCTATGACAACTGTAATAGTTTGCACACCAACGCTTATGATGAAGCCATTACAACCCCTACCGAGGAAAGTGTGAGAAGAGCGATGGCCATTCAATTAATTATCAATAAAGAACTCGGTGCTGCTAAAACTGAAAATTTTATTCAGGGTAGCTTTGCCATTGAGGCCTTAACTGATTTAGTAGAAGAAGCGGTACTTCTTGAGTTTGATAAAATTAGTGAAAGAGGTGGTGTACTAGGTGCAATGGAAAGAATGTACCAGCGTAATAAAATTCAGGAAGAGAGCATGTACTACGAAACGCTGAAACATACTGGTGAACTCCCCATTGTTGGCGTGAATAGTTTTTTAAATAAAAAAGGAAGTCCTACTATTTTACCTACCGAAGTGATTCGTTCTACGACAATCGAAAAGGAGAGGCAAATTGATCATTTACATGCTTTTTGGAAACGCAATGAAGAAGTGGCGCCTGTTAAAATTGTGGCCTTAAAAAAGGCGGCTATTGCTGGCGAAAACCTATTTGAATCACTGATGGACGCTGTTAAATATTGTTCTTTGGGTCAAATTACCGAAGCTTTATATGAAGTGGGTGGTCAGTATAGAAGAAATATGTAACTACCATTATTTTATTTAATTTAGTGGTCTAAACTACATTTTCGTATGCGTTTCATGCTAATTCGTACACTCTTTTTTGCACTAGCACTTATCCCAACAATATTAATGGCGCAGAGCCGTCGAATAGATACCACCATGAAAGTTGGTAAAGCAGGCTACCGCATTAATTGCTACAATAAATCTTCTGAAAAAAATCCAATCAGCATTTATCCTATTGGTTTTGAAAGTGAAGCGCGCGATTTTAATTTTGAATTGAAAGGCATTTTAACGGGCACAGAAGTGGATGATTTAAATAAAGATGGTTTTCCTGATTTACTATTATACGTTGCGAGTTTTGATTCATTAAATAAGAGCTCGGTAATCGCTATTAGTTCTCAAGAAAATAAATCGGTGGCGCCTATCGTTTTTCCAGACATACTTGATGACCCTAGGTTACGCGATGGTTATAAAGGTGCAGATAAATATATGCTTTTAGAAGGCATTTTAATGCGTACCTATCCACTCTACGAAAAAGATGCGAGCGGTGTGCAACAACCAACTGGTAAAATGCGCAGATTGATGTACCGTGTAGCTCCAGGAGAACAAGGCACTCAAAAATTTGTTGTATCTAGGTTTTACGACTTTCAAAAAAAGTAATTTTACCTTCCTTGAACAATCGTAATTTTTGTTGCGATCTTTTCGGTACCACTATCATCTCTGCAAATAACCAAGTAAACCCCACTGGCTACCTTTACGCCATTTGTAGTTTTGCCATCCCAAATGGCTTGCCCACCTAGCGCTCTAGTTTGATACACAAGCGCGCCATATAAGTTGGTAATTTTTACGAGTGCATTATTGGTTAGGCCTCTAATAGCTATGCTGCCATTATATCCTGGCGGAACAGGATTTGGAAATACAAGCGGTTTTTGCTGCGTACTTACTGCTTCTGTAGCCGTACTTCTAAAACTGCAAAGTCCACTATTTGTAGCTATAAAAACCTCGCCGGTTAGGGGATCTATAGAGATTTTAGAAATATCATTACCGGGCAAAGGACTGTTGCTTGATGAAAATCTATAAATAACTTTTTCTCCGGTAGCGCTGATCAGCCAAACGCCATTTTTGGTACCCACCCATTTTCTATCGGCACCATCCACGGCGATGGTTTGTACATTTTCATCTTTAAATAATAGTCCTGCAAATCTATCTTGCTGCACAACAGGTAATAGTGCGTCACAACCTGCAGGCGTAAAAATATTTTCTGTGCACTGTATAATTCCAATACCTCTATCAGTACCTACCCATATAAATCCATTTTTATCTTTTGCAGTACAGTTTACTTGGTTGCTGGGTAAATTACCAATACCTGTTCCTGCTTTATATTGTTTCCATTTATCATCTGCACTAGTTGTTAAAGAATTTCCAGGGTTGTATACAAGTAGTCCATTTGCATTTGTGGTGGCACACCAAATTTGCCCAATATCATCTATTTCAAGTGCGCCTGCATCTGTTAAACCATAAGGGTTTGTAAATCCGTTCCATTTACCATCCGGTTGGTTTACATGGAGTGAAACAGTGGTGCCTGCGTTGCTTACCCAACTATTTCCTTTGGTATCACCTGCTACACCAGTTGTAAAACAAGTGTTATTTGCCGCACCCTTAAGGCTACTATTGCGTGCATCAAAAATTTGCACTTTGTTATTTTGCCATTTTGCTACGCCCATTTGTGCGGTACTGAGCCAAATGCTATTGTCTAGATGATTGATTGCAATGGATTGAACCCCTGTTATGCTATCTAAACTATTTTGCGGCTTCCATTTTCCGTTTTCTAGTACCATTAATCCTTTTTTTGTATTATAAGCCGCTAATACGCCTGTGCTTGTGGCTAGTAATGCCTTGGTGATTTGCCCAACTGGTCCACCGGGAATAATTTTTACAAAACTATTTGTGCTCGGGTCTAGTTTGATAAGGCCCGTTACACTGTCACTGATCCAAATGATTCCATTTGAAAAAATACTGGCATTAGGGTTTATGAATATGGAAGGTTGTTCAAAAACAAGCCCTGTTGGATTACCCATGCTTAATTGGTGTATGCGTGCAATGCTTGTTTGCTTATCCGTTGTTGCGATGGTAATTTTTTGTTCATTAAACTTCCAGGATTTTATTTGTTCCGATGCTTTATAAAATAAAGTAGTGGTAGTATTAGCCTGAATTAGTAAGAGGCTATCATTTTTTTCAATGATTAAGCCAGTAGGTGTACTACTTATTTTTTTTACGATCATGTTATTTGCTGCGTTATAAAAAACAGTCCAAGATTTCGGGTCAGCAATATTTGTGTTTGTTATAGCAGTCGTATATATGCCATTAGGTGTAGCAGCATACCAATTGCCCAAGCTTCTAGTAAGTGAAAAAACGTCTAGCGTATTTCCATTAGAACCTAATATCCAGCTTTCCTTTATTTCATATTTTAATAAGTCAATGACTACAACGCCTACGTTGGTGCTAAGGTAGGCCATTCCTTTATCAGCGTATATCGAATTGATTTTTTGAATGCTACTTATTCTTACAAGGTCATAGATATTTTTTACAAGACCACCTTTTATGACATCCATATTATTATTGGTATAAGCAACCACCAGTTGTTCCGTTTCATTATCCCAGCAAATAGTAGCGATAGAGGCTTCTGATAAACCGGTTAGCTTATTAAAGTATTCGAACTGACCCGCATTGTTGGTGCTAAAAATAGCTTCTGGAGTAGCGGTATACATTTTATCTCCTTGTACGACTTCTAATGTGCTAGCATAACTATGGTGCACGCGCCAGCTTCCAATAGGAGGGGCTTGGGCAAATGCATGAGATGTAAACATCCAATAGCCAATAAAAAATAAACTCCGCTTAAGCAGTAACATGCATTAAAAATAATCCATAATAACTATAGTACTGCCAAGTTATTTTTGATGGCAAATAATGCGAGGCCCACCCTGGTTTTAACGTCTAGCTTTCTAAATAAATGATCCCGGTAGGTATCTACTGTGCGCGGACTGATAAACATGATATCGGCAATTTCTTTGTAGGTTTTGTCGGTGCAAACCCAGCCCATAAAGGTAATTTCTTTGTCTGTTAATTGATTGACTTGATCCTGTTGTTTTTTTAGTACCGATTCGTCGCCAATATAATGGATGAGTTTATCAGAAACCATATCGTTGCTAAAATAACCGTACTTTTTGATTTCGTTGAAAGCGGTATAAAGTAGCATGGGTTCCGAATTCTTTAATAAATAACCATGGCATCCATTTTTTAGCATTTGTATGATGGCATAATCGTTCTCATACATGCTTAAGGCAATTATTTTTGTATCCGGCAAGTTTTTTCGAATCCACTGTGCTGTTTGATATCCATCCATTTCTGGCATATTAATATCGAGTAGTACAATGCTTGGAGCTTTGTTTTTTTTGAGGGACTCGATAAATAGAAGTCCGTTACCCGCTTCAATGGTTACTTTATAACCCTTAAATCCAGCAATCATATTGGCAAGTCCAGCCCGCATGAGGCGGTGATCATCTACAATTGCAATCGATATCATGAGCGCCACGCACTTTAATAATAGTGCTTGACAGTAAGGTAGCTTATTTTATTGAATTGCGCTGTAGATGGCTTCTTGAATATTAGGTCTAACATTTAGTCTACCAAATTTGGTATTGTTTCTGGTAGGAGAAACCCTGCTAGATAAAAAGACATATACCAGTTGCTTGGTTGGGTCTACCCAAACGCAAGTGCCGGTAAATCCAGTGTGGCCATATGTTTCAGGAGCTACGCTTTTTGAAGGGTAGGCTTCTTTTCTTGTTGCATTGTCTTTTTCAGGTTTGTCAAATCCTAAACCTCTTCTAGAAATACTAGAACTATATGCGGTAAATTTTTGAATGGTCGTTTTTTTCAAATAGCGCTTACCGTTTAGTACACCTCCATTTAATAGCATTTGATAGAGTTTAGCTAAATCATAAGCATTGCTAAATAAGCCAGCATGCCCTGCTACGCCACCAAACATCGCAGCACCCTCATCATGAACATCTCCATGGGTTTGTTGTGCTCTAAAATGCGCTTCTACCTCGGTTGGTATGATCTTGCTTAATGGCATTTTTGCAGTAGGTAAAAAACCAGTGCTATGCATCTCAAGTGGTGTATAAAATTGATCTGCTACATAAGCGTCTAAGCCCATACCCGTAACAGACTCCACTACTTTTCCTAAAAAAATAAAATCGTTATCGCTGTATACATATTTGCCAGCGGTAGGTGTGCTACTAGATAGTATACGCGCATACATGCTGTCCTGCCAATCTTTTCGTAGATATACATTTTCTGCTACACGCACTGGAAATTGTGGTGTAGCGGTTGTTGAAAAATATTTAGGAGATGGTTTATTGGTAGTAGGGTCCAATACTTCTTTATAAAAAGTTATGAAAGGAACAAGTCCTGCCTGATGTAATAAAAGATCCGATATTTTAATAGATGCTTTGTCTGATCCACGCACCCAAGGAATATAATCACCAATGGTTTTATGAAGTTTTACTTTTTTGGTTTCAACAAGTTTCATGATGGCTACGGTGGTAGCAGATATTTTAGTAACAGACGCTAAATCAAATACCATATCTGTTTGCATCGGATCCTTGTTATTGTAGTTTGTGGTGCCAAAAGCTTTATTGTAAACCACTTTGCCGTTTTTGGCCACTAGTACTACACAGCCCGGAATGGCTGCGCTGTCAATGGCTGCTTTGGCAATGCTATCAATTTTTTGAAGCCCAGCACTACTCATGCCTACTTCTTCTGGAACAGCTGTATTAAAATAACTAGCCGTTTCAATCCCGCTACCAAAAGTAAAATTATCGCAAACGGTAACAGGTAATTTTCCTTCTGGCTGGGTAACACCTTGTAATAATTGTAAACCCGCTTTTTGTGTGATTTCGTCATCTTCATAACAAACCACTATATTATTGGCGCCACATAAATTTGCTACTGCGTAGGGATTTCCAAAACAAAAATTAATGGTATTAGCGCCTTGCACTTTTGATAGTAAACCTAGCGCTGCTTCAGAAATGCCAAAATTATTGGCCGGTCTTCTGCTAAAATTATGCACCCCAACAACAACCGCATCGTAGCCACTTGTTAATTTGGCAATGCTATCTGCTTTAGTGGCGCTGTCTGAAAAATTAAATAGTACAATGTCTGCACCATAAGCATCTTTAATACTGGTTGCAAAACTATTTTCTTTAGGGGTGCCAATACCTATATAAAGTGTCTTTGATTTTTTTGTTTGTAACGGCAGTAATTTTTTATTCTCAAGTTTTAAAACGGTCAATGCTTTTTTAGCAAGGATTTCTTTTAGCTCGTTGGTAGAAGCATTTAGGTCCGCAGCTAAATTGGTAGTATCGATTGGTTGTAAACGGTCTAGCCCTAAATTATATTTAGCGCGCAATACTTTTTTAACTCTTTGGTTCAGGTCTTCCCAGCTTAACTTTCCAACTGCAATGGCTTCTTTTACTTTTTCAATGCTACCTTCAATATCTCTAGGTAAACAAAGCATATCGTTACCTGCAATTAAAGACATTACAGAGGCTTCACCTTTAGGGAAAAACTTTGAAACACCTTTCATTTCTAGCGCATCTGTAAACGTGATACCGTTGTATCCAAGTTCATTACGTAATAAATTTTGAACGGCTATAGCAGATAGTGAAGTTGGCAAATTGGTAGTCGTATCTAATGCAGGAATAGACAAGTGCGCCATCATCACACTACCAACACCTGCTTTAATCATTTCTTTAAAAGGATATAATTCTAAAGAGTCAAGTGAACCTCTAGATTTATAAATGATGGGTAAATCATAGTGTGAGTCTACGGCTACATCGCCATGTCCAGGAAAATGTTTGGCACAAGCCATTACATTTACATCCTGCATACCGCGCATATACGCTACACCATACTGTGCTACTTTGTATTTGTCTTCTCCAAAACTTCTATCATTGATTACCGGATTTTTTGGATTGTTGTTGATGTCAACATCCGGCGCATAATTAATTTGTATGCCAAGGCGCTTACACTGCTCACCTACAATGCGTCCAAATTGATAAATTAAATTGGCGTCATTTACAGCACCCATCATGAGTTGACGTGGAAAATTAATCACACTGTCGAGTCGCATACCTAAACCCCACTCACCATCAATGGCAATCATAAGTGGCGTTTTAGCAAGTGATTGATACGCATTGGTGAGCGTTGCTTGTCTGATGGGGCCACCCTGAAAAAAACACAATCCACCCACATTAAATTTGGTTACTAAATCGGTAACTTCTTTTACATGCGCTTCACCCAAATTGCTATGTGCTCTTACAATCATGAGTTGAGCAATGCGCTCTTCGGGTGTTAATTTATTGAACTGTGCATTTACCCAGGCTTCAGATGCTTCTGATTTTTCAGAAAAACGCTGTGCTTTACTTGTAAATAAAGAGCAACCTAAAATAGTTATGAGTAAGAATTTTTTCATGATGGTAAATTGAGTGTCACAATGTAAGATTTCTCTTAGTTTATTGGAAGGTATGGGCAAAAAAAAGTCGCAAGAGACAGGCTTTTGCGACTTTTATATACGTTATCTTAAATTATGCTTCTGTTTCTTCTTCTGGCTCTTCAGATAATTTGATTTCGATGTTATTGGCTTTTAAAATGCTAAACCACTTTACCATTTTTTTCATATCACTTGGATACACTCGGTCAAAATCCATATCGGCATATACTTTTTTAAAGTAAGCGACAATAGCTGCAGGGTCTTTTTCGGAAGGAAGGGCTTCTTTAGAAGCCAACATCGTTTGAAAAAGCTCCACCAAATTGATATTATCACGAACGGTATACACTTCAATGCTTTCTAAATGAGAAAAGTTGTGTACTCTGCTACTTACAAACTTTGTGGTTTGATCTTCTAATGACTTAACGATAGCGCCATCTGTCTTGCTGGCAACCATTTCAAATAGGCCACTAAGGCCAGAGATTGATACTAAATTACTGTACTCCATATGCTTTGTTTACGTTGTGCAAAGTAAAGGTAAAATAAGGTTAAAAAACTACTATTTCGTTTTTGAGGCTTCTGCTAGCGCTAGATCAAGTCTTGCTTGTAGCGTTTCATAATCTGTGTAACCCCTCGCTAATAAATGAAATTTTGATTCATTGACTTGTAATAAAACGCATGGAAATCCAGTTACTTGCAATTGTTTAACCAACGAAAACTCATAGTGGGCTTGATCTTTATAGGTTTCGCTGGCTAATTTTTCATAAAAAGTTTCGGGGGCGATGCTATATTTTTCAAGTAAGTGCCTGTATGCTTCATTGTCCGTTAAATCACGACCCTCATAATGTAGGGCTATTTGTAAATCGGTTGCAAATTCTACCTGACGTTCGGGGTAAAACTCCTTAAAAATGGAAAGCGCGATGGCTGGTTTTTCGGAATGTGGGAACCAGTCGCTTAACTCGGGGTTTTTAATATGCCAGAGGTAGTCTTCTCCAAATTCTACGCCGGTTAATTCCTCCACATTTTTATAGGCACCTAAAATGTAATGAGCGGTAGCGCTGATTGGAACGGGCTTTTCTGGCATGATCATGCCGCCAGAAAGTACTTCTACTTGTAAGTTAGGGTATTTTTCGGCTATTTTTTTGATAACGGGGCAAAAGCCGTAGCACCAGCCACAATAGGCGTCATAACAATAAAATAAGGTAGGATTCATAAAGCAAAGATAATGCCAATACAAGATGCAATTAAGTTCTTTACCTTTGTATTCTAAACTTAGAATATGCCAGGATTTGAATTTTTTGGTGACGAAGAAAGAAAAGAAGTGAATGAGGTTTTAGAAACCGGAATTTTAATGCGTTACGGGTTTGATGGCCCCCGCAAAGGCATCTGGAAATCAAAAGAACTAGAAACCGCTGTAACGCAGGTTTTTGGTTGTAATCATGCGCAACTGACTTCCAGTGGTACAGCCGCTTTAACAACCGCGATGGCAGCACTAGGTGTTGGTGTTGGGGATGAGGTAATCATGCCGGCATTTACTTTTGTAGCAAGTTTTGAAGCTATATTAAGCGTTGGCGCTGTGCCCGTTTTAGTAGATATTGACGAAACCTTAACGCTAGATCCAGCTGCTGTTAAAGCCGCTATAACACCCAAAACAAAATGTGTAATGCCGGTGCATATGTGCGGTAGCATGGCGGATATGGATGCGCTTCAGCAAATTTGCACAGACCACAATCTAATATTATTAGAAGACGCTTGTCAGAGTATTGGCGGTACGTATAAAGGAAAAAAATTAGGCACGATTGGAGCCGCGGGAACATTTTCTTTTGACTTTGTAAAAACAATTACTTGCGGTGAAGGTGGCGTGGTAATGACAAACGATAAAGACGTGTACACCAAGTGTGATGCCTACACCGATCATGGTCATGATCACCTTGGCGTAGACCGTGGCGCAGACCTGCATCCGTTTATTGGATACAATTTTAGAATCAGTGAACTGCACGCTGCCGTTGGGTTAGCGCAAATTAAAAAGCTCGATACTTTTTTATCTATCCAACGAAAAAACAACAAATTATTACGAAGCTATTTAGAACAAGTGCCGGGCATTACCTTTAGAGCAGTGCCCGACGAAGACGGCGACAGCTGTAGTTTTTTATCTTGGATGCTTCCCACAGAGGCCGGTACTAAAGCTGCGATCGAGTCATTAAAAGAAGCAGGGGTTTTTGCTGGCAATTTTTATTGGTATGCAAACAACTGGCATTACATAACTAAGTGGGATCATGTAAAAAATGCTATTACGCTCAACCGTTTGCATGATGCCCAAGTAGCCGCACTACTAACATTACAAACAAAGTCTTTTGCTAAAAGTGACGCCATTATGAGCCGAACTATTTCTACTGCCATTAGTTTACTTTGGACAGAGGAACAAATAAAAGAGAAGGGAGAAAAAATGTTAGCAGCGATTACTAAAGTGTTATAATTACTTGAATTTCACGGATGTCTTTAAGTCAATCTTTTCAACAAAAATTATTACAAAAGCTATCTCCGCAACAGATTCAGCTCATGAAGCTATTGCAGGTACCTACGGCTAATTTGGAAGAAAGGATTCAGTCTGAACTTGAAGAAAATCCGGCACTTGAAATGGCAGAGGGTGAAAAAGATATTGAATTTGGCGAAGAAGTGGATAATGAATTTGATGCCGAAATACCAGAAGACGAGCCCGCTCCACTCGATGAATACGAGCCTTCGGATGACACTGATTTTATAGTAGATGACGATGGCGAAATTGCAGACTATAAATTAAAGGATGACAATTATCCTGAAATGGATGATAACGCTGTTATTCCTATTAAAATCGAAACAAGTTTTCATGAACTCTTAACGGACCAGCTAGGCATGCTAGAGCTTGATGAACGCGAATATACCATAGCAGAGCAGGTGCTTGGTAGTTTAGATGATGATGGTTATTTGCGAAGGGCACTATCCTCTATAGCAGATGATTTAGCATTTAGACAAGGCATTGAAGTCTCAGAAAAAGAAATTGAAAAAATAGTTTTACGCATTCAAGA
This sequence comes from Sediminibacterium ginsengisoli, assembly GCA_945873615.1. Classification (GTDB taxonomy): domain Bacteria; phylum Bacteroidota; class Bacteroidia; order Chitinophagales; family Chitinophagaceae; genus Sediminibacterium; species Sediminibacterium ginsengisoli_E. The sequence continues at coordinate 74,597 of CAMCDT010000003.1, forward strand.
TTTTGACCCTGCGGGTATTGGTGCTAGAGATTTGCAAGAATGTCTTTTACTGCAGTTGAAAAGAAAAAAATCGGAAGGCAAATCGGTACAATTGGCCATCACTATTCTTACAAAATATTTTGAAGAATTTACAAAAAAGCACTACGAAAAAATTCAGCGTCAATTGGAGTTAAGTGACGCAGAAATTAAAGAAGTGGTGGGTCAAATCATAAAGTTAAATCCTAAGCCAGGCGGCAATTTTACAAATATTGATAAGGCACAAACCTATATTATACCTGATTTTTTTGTACTTAACAATGGTGGTCAATTAGAGCTAACGTTAAATGGCAAAAATGCGCCAGAACTCCGTGTTAGTGAGGGTTACAGAGATATGCTAAAGGAGTATGAGAAAGGCAGTAAAAAAGATCCACGTCAAAAAGAAGCAGTACTATTTATTAAACAAAAAATTGATGCAGCCAAGTGGTTTATTGACATGATAGAACAGCGTCAAGCAACGCTTACAAATACCATGAAAGCCATACTAGTGCATCAGCAAGCCTTTTTTTTATCGGGTGATGAAACAGTATTGAAGCCCATGATTTTAAAAGATATAGCACTTCAAACTGGCCTTGATATCTCTACCGTGAGTAGGGTTGCCAATAGTAAGTTTGTTCAAACAGAGTATGGCACTTTTAGACTTAAATATTTCTTTAGTGAATCATTAAGTACTGATAGTGGCGAAGAAGTAAGTACCCGGGAAGTTAAAAAAATATTAAGTGAGCTGATAGAGTCGGAAGAAAAACATCTCCCATTGAGCGATGAAATTTTAACCGATATGCTTCAGCAAAAAGGATATAATATTGCAAGAAGAACCGTTGCAAAATACAGAGAGCAATTACATATTCCTGTTGCACGTTTAAGAAAAGAATTATAATAGTATGACAACAACTACGCCTTCAACAACGCATCCAGTTCTTCGCTTTTTGGCGCAAGTTGTGTCATATGTATTACATCCGCTGTTTATACCTACGTACATTTTTTTGTTACTTATGACGCTATTTCCGTATGAGTTTGCAGGTATTACACCATGGCAGTTAAAGCTCCGCTTGTTTAGTGTGTTTTGGATGACTGCTTTTTTTCCTGCCTTTGCAGTTTTTTTATTGTGGCGCCTTAAGTTTTCAGAAAGTATTTATTTACGCACCCAAAAAGAACGCATCATACCTTATATCATTACCATGTTTTTTTATTGGTGGATGCATTACTTGAGCAGGAATTTTACCGATCAGCCAGTTGTTTTACAATTTTTTTATACGGGTATTTTTATGGCAACTTCTGTCGGGCTTATCGCAAACAATTTTTATAAAATCAGTTTGCATGGGATAGGTATGGGTGGGGCGAGTATGGCCGTCATTTTATTTGCATTTCATTACCACCAACCCATGGGCATAGTCATTGCAGCCGTGTTATTGCTTACGGGTATTGTAGCAACTAGTAGGTTGTATATTTCAGATCACTCCCAAAAAGAAGTGTATATGGGATTGTTAGTGGGTGCCCTTTGTCAAGCTACTGCGTATTTCTTTGTGCTCTAGATATAAAAACTGAGTTTTTTAACCGACTTTTGCTCCGCAAAATCAAACCCCTCTATTATGTGGTATACTTTAGGACAATGGATCATAAAACGTCGCGTTTTTTTACTCCTTGCTTTATTAGGCAGTACCTGTTTTATGGGGTATCACGCTTCAAAAGTGTCGCTTAGTTACGAGTTTACAAGAGCTATTCCTACTGATAATCCTAAATATCAAGATTATCAAGCGTTTTTAAAACGTTTTGGCACAGATGGCAATACCATGGTTGTGGGTTTTGAAACGGATCATTTTTATGAGAAATCATATTTTAATGCGGTTGCTCAACTACAAAAAACAATTAAAGGTATACAAGGTGTAACAGCTATTTTAAATATACCGGATGTTGTGAATCTAATCAATGACACGGCTGCTGCTCAATTTAAATCGGTAAAAATATTTACACCGCCTTATACGAGTCAAGGGGGTTTGGATAGTGCTGCACTTGTATTTAAGTCGCTACCTTTTTATAAAACTTTACTTTATAGCCCTAATTCAAACGCATATTTAATGGGCGTTTCATTAGATGGTGCAATTATCAATTCAAAAAACAGATCCGCGCTTATTCAAGAAATTAATAAAGCCATTCAAACTTTTGAACAAGAAACTAAAACTACAGTTCGCTTAAGTGGGCTTCCTTATATTAGAACGATTGTTGCTGATAGAATTAAAAAGGAAATGAATATCTTTTTAATTGCCTCTTTTGTTTTATCTGCTTTAACTCTGCTATTATTTTTCAGATCAATTAGCGCCATGCTGATGAGCATGGTTGTAGTGGCTATTGGTGTTATTTGGAGCCTGGGAACCGTTGTTTTATTTGGGTATAAAATAACACTCTTAACGGCGCTGATTCCACCACTTGTTGTGGTAATAGGTATTCCTAACTGTATTTACTTTTTTAATAAATACCATACTGCGTTTTTAGAATTAAAAGATAAAAGCAAAGCAATCATTACCATGGTGGGCCGAATGGGTATTGTAACCCTGTTTTGCAATATTGCTGCGGCTATTGGATTTGCTGTTTTTGCTTTAACAAAAAGTGCGCTCTTAAAAGAGTTTGGACTTGTTGCCGGAATCAACATTATGGTGTTGTTTTTTATCTCACTGGTGTTTATACCCGCGGTACTTAGTTATTTGCCAGCACCTAAACCAAAACATACACGTTATCTCGACAATAAAAATTTAGAAAAATTATTAGTAAAAATAGAACGCTGGACTTTTCATCATGCGCGCTGGGTATATGGCGTAACCATTGTTATTACCGTGTTTGCGCTCATTGGAATGAGCAAGTTAAAGTCAGAAGGATTTATTGTGGATGATTTACCCAAGCAAGATAAAATTTACACCGACCTTAAATGGTTTGAAAAGAATTTTGGCGGCGTTATGCCACTTGAAATTATGGTGGATACCAAAAAGAAAAATGGGTTACTCCGCACCACCGGTCCTATTTCAAAAATTGAAGAGTTGTCTGTGTATATAGCAGCGCACCCCGAAACAGCAAGACCACTATCGTTTGTAGAAGGATTAAAATTTGCAAAGCAGGCCTACTACGATGGTGACACCTTAAGTTATGATATCCCTTATGAAGGTGACCTTGCGTTTATGGGACCCTATTTAAAGTCACCAGCGCCACAAGATTCGGGGGTTCAGGTTAAAAAAGAAGGCGTTGCAAAACTGCTTAATAGTTTTATGGATAGCACAAAGCAGGTGGCGCGCATTAGTGTAAATATGAAAGATATTGGAAGTGCAAAACTTCCAGTTTTAATCAAAGATTTTGAAACAAAAGCTGCAGAAATTTTTGATACGGCGCATTATAAAGTAACATTTACCGGCAGTACCATCACATTTTTAGAAGGTTCAAGTTTTATCATCAAAGGTCTTGAAGAGAGCATCGTTTGGGCATTTTTGCTCATTGCACTTTGTATGCTTTATTTATTTAGGTCTATTCGAATACTGCTTTGTTCTTTAATTCCAAACGTAATTCCACTTGTGATTACAGCAGGGGTAATGGGCTGGGCTGGTATTGCATTAAAGCCTTCTACAGTTTTAATATTTAGCATTGCCCTAGGTATTGCTATTGATGTAACGATTCGTTTTTTAATCAATTACAAGCAAGAATTACCACATTATAATAACCAGGTGGGTCCAACACTCGTTCAAACCATCAAGCACACGGGTATTAGTATTATTTATACTTCACTGGTGCTAATTGCAGGGTTTATTATCTTTTGTATCAGTGATTTTGGAGGCACCAAGGCACTGGGATGGCTTACCTCTTTAACCCTTGTTGTGGGCACTTTAACCAATTTGATCCTTTTACCAGTACTCATTTTGCATTTTCAGAAGGGTAAATGATAGATTCGATTGATGCCAATCAAATTTTGTTATACAATGTCTTATCATGCCGTATCATATAGCAAACATACCATATATGATGTCATATTATTTTAAATAACTGATAATCAATATATTATAATAATTTAGCATCATTATTTTGGCTAAAATGGGAAATAATTATAAAAATTCTAGTATTTAACGCAGGGAAAACGGGTCTTTAAGTTAATCTTTTATTAAATTAGCGTCTGCATTTTTACATTAAAAACCAAAATATGAGAAAATTAGTTGTCATGATTTTGTGTGCAACACTTGCTTTTACGCAGTCGTTCGCACAAAACCGCACGGTTACCGGAAAGGTTACTGATGAAAAGGGCGCTGCAATTGCTGGTGCAAGCGTAGTTGCTAAATCATCAAAAGGTGGTGCAACCACAGCTGCTGATGGTACCTTTAAATTAACGGTGCCTAACACAGTTAAAGTGTTAACGATTTCTTCGTTAAACTTTGTTCAAAAAGACATTACAATTGCTGCAAACAATACAGCAAATGCTTCATTAACATCGGCAGCAGCTGATGCACTAGATGAGGTAATTGTAGTTGGTTATGGTGCTGCAAAAAAGAAATCAGATGTTACAGGTTCTGTTGTAACTGTTAACGCAGAAAAATTACAAAACAAGCCTACTGCAAACATGTTTGATGCCTTACAAGGTAAAGTACCGGGCTTACAAATTTACAACAACTCTGGTGAGCCTTCAGCTACACCATCTGTTCGTTTAAATGGTGTAGGGTCTTTAGGTGCTAGTTCAACCCCATTATATGTATTGGACGGAATGCCAATTGATCCTGGTACGATTGTTAGTTTGAACCCAGAAGATTTTGAATCTGTTACCGTATTAAAAGACGCATCTTCTACCTCTATTTACGGGTCTAGAGCTGCAAATGGAGTTATTTATCTTACTACAAAAAAAGGTAAAGTAAACAGTTCAAAAATTACCGTTCAATCACAATATGGAGTTTCTAATTTAGTAAAACCTACGCTTGATCTATTTAACAATTTCATGAGTACCAAGCAACTTACTGATTTTTGGGTTGCAACTAAATTTAGAACGCCTGCTCAAGTTGCTTCATTGCTTGCTTTATACAATGCAGACACTAAGTGGTATCAACAATATTTCAAAGAAAATATTCCAACACAACAAATTGATTTAAACATCTCTGGTGGTGGTGGAAAAACTACTTACTATGTTTCTGGCTCTGCATTTAAGCAAGAAGGCTTAATGTACCGTTCAGATTTTGAGCGTTACACCATGCGTGCTAACTTAAATACCACGGTTAACAACTGGTTTAAATTAGGTGTTAACTTATCTGGTGGTTATGATGAAAGACAAACCAATCCTTATGGAAGAAACCAATTAAATGGAGGTTTATCTTTTCTTCGTCAGCCATTCTATTCTGCATATGATGCAAATGGTGTAAAGTACCCAGATATCATTCCGGGTGGTAACTTTTACAATCCAAATTATTTGGCTGATAAAATTCAAGGACTTGGTTCTAACGTACAATTTAACCCAAGTGGTTTTATTCAGTTAAACCCATTTGCTGGCTTTACACTTAAGTCTCAAGCTGGTATGGAGTTTTACGATTACAGAGGCTCTAGCAAAACACTACCTTCATTTTTAGGTTCTCTTAACAACGGTAACGTTTCTGAATCATTTACAAGAGGAACCACCAAAACAATTACCAATACTGCAGAGTATACCTTTAAGTTTAAAGAGCGTAACAGCTTTACTTTACTTGCTGGTCAAGAATTTATTTCAAATAATACCAACGGTTTCAGTGGATCTTCTACTGGTCAAACAGACGACCGTTTGGTGTTAATTTCTGCTGGTCCTACTGGTTTCCAAGCAGGTTCATCGATGGATGAGTATGCTTTTGCATCTTATTTTGGTCGTTTAAACTATAATTTAGATTCTAAATATTTTGTAGACTTATCAATTCGTAATGACCAATCATCTCGTTTTGGTAGAGCTTTAAGAGGCGCTACTTTTTATTCTGCAGGTTTAATGTGGAAAGCTAAAAACGAGAAGTTCTTACAAAATGTGAAGTGGATTAACAACTTGGTTGTAAAAGGAAGCATTGGTACCAGTGGTAACTCATCAATTGGTAACTACCAATCTTTGGCTACAGTTGGAACCAATTTATACAGCTCTGCTCCAGGATGGGGTGTGAGCTCTGCGGGTAACCCAGAATTATCTTGGGAAACACAAAGACAAATTAACATTGGAACACAAGCAACATTATTTAACAAGCTTAACTTAGATATCGAATATTTTGATCGTGTAACTTCTAGCATGTTAATTAGTGTTCCATTCCCGTACACTTCTGGTTTCTCTTCAGTTACTTCTAACGTAGGTAGCCTTAAGAACTCGGGTTTCAATGCGAACGTTAATTATGATTTCATCAAAAAGAAATCATCTTTCTTGAATGTATACGTAAACGTTGGTTATGTAGAACAAAAGATTACAGAATTATTCCAAGGCAAACAATACTGGATCATTCCTAATACCGGTGTTTGTTGGGCAGTGGGTCAACCAGTATCTTATTTCTACCCAATTTTTGCTGGTGTGAATCCTGCTAATGGTGATGCAACTTGGTACAGACCAAATGCGAATCCTGACAAAATTGTTGAAACAACAAAAGATGCAACTACAAATGCATTTAATAGTGCAGGTTTACAACAAAACACTGGCATTAAAAGATATGCTCCAGTGAATGGTGGTTTTGGATTTAGCGCTGGTGTAAGAGAGTTTTCTGTAAGTGCAGATTTTTCTTTTTCTAAAGGCAAATACATGATCAATAACGACCGTTATTTCTTCGAAAATCCAAACCAATTTACTGGTTACAACCAATCTAACACGGTTCTTGATTACTGGAAGCAACCAGGTGATCAAACTCGTTTCCCTAGATATGGCGTTCAGTTTACACAGTTTGACACAAGGTTAATTGAAGACGCTTCTTTCATGCGTTTGAAAGCTTTGACTTTTGCTTACGATTTCTCAAAAACTTTGTTGAACAAGCAAAAAGTATTAACTGCTGCTAAGTTTTATGTTACTATGCGTAACATCTGGACACTTACTAATTATTCTGGTCCTGATCCTGAGGTTGATACCAACGTATCTTTAGGTGCTAACCCTAACACAAGTCAAGTTGCTGTTGGTTTAAATCTTCAGTTCTAAGCTTTACATAACCAGTTAAATGAAAATGAAAATGAAAAAATTACTTATAAAAAACATGGTCGCTTTTGCAGCAATCCTTTCATTGGGTTCTTGCGAAAAAAAGCTTGACCTATATCCGTACAATAGTATTGAGTTATCTCAATCATTTAAAACGGTGAAAGATGCTGCAACATGGAATACAGGTTTGTACGCAGATTTGCGTGGTAGAGTGTATGGTTCTTACAACATCTCTCAAGATGTGCAAGCAGATCAATTAAACGCTTCTTTAGATTTTGGTAATAGAAACGGTAACCCGCACAGATGGGGAACTAGCTTTCTAGCAGATGATGGAGCATTAAGTGGCTCTTGGTCTGGTTACTATTTTTCTTTAAGAAACATCAATACTTGTATTGCTGGTTATGAAACCATCAAAACGTCTACAGCTGCTGAAGCAACAACCTTAAACAAATACAAGGGAGATGCATACTTAGCGCGTGCGTATTACTATTCAGAATTAGTTTTACGTTTTGCTAAAGCGTATGATAAAGCAACTGCTGCTACTGATTTAGGTGTGCCATTGGTATTAGAATTTAATATCAATGCAAGACCTGCTAGAGCAACCGTTCAAAAAGTGTATGATCAAATTTTATCTGATATCGCTACTGCTAAATTAAATTTAGCAGGTTCTGCAGGAACGCCTGGTGCTACAAGGTTTACAATCGATGTTGCAACGGCACTAGAGGCACGTGTTCGTTTACACATGCAAGATTGGACAGGGGCAATGGCTGCAGCTAACACAATTATTACTGCTAACAAGTATCCATTGTTAAATACGCTTACCAATTTAAACAACATGTGGACCAATGATTTGGCTACAGAAGTTATTTTCAATTCTGCAGTAGTTAAGCAAACAGAGCAGGCTCCTACAAATTCTATTTATTTAGGGTTCAATGGTGCAACTGGTAAGTTTACTCCAGACTTTATCCCAACTGTAGACTTCGTTAATTTATACGATGCAGCGGATTTAAGAAAGAGCGTTTATCTGAAGCAACTACCTGCAATTGTTCAAGGTGTGAACTATCCTAATTTGTGGTGTGTTAATAAATTTCCTGGTAACCCAGCGTTATTTACAAGCACGTATACAAACTATCAGCATGCACCAAAAGTGTTCCGTTCTGCAGAGCAGTACTTGATTTATGCTGAAGCTGCTGCTAATGCAGGTGGTGCTAATGAAGCACTTGCTTTATCGACTTTAAATAAACTTCGTACTGCTAGAGGCTTAACTGCATTATCTGGTTTAACAGGTGCTGCGTTAATGACTGAAATTAGAGACGAAAGAACCAGAGAATTAGCGTTTGAAGGTTTCCGTTTATTTGACTTGAAGCGTTGGAAATTAGGCTTCACAAGAGGCACACCTCAAAATTTAGGTGCTATCAATACAACGCCGTCTACTAGCTATCATCAGATTAATGTTGCAGCTGGTAATCCACAATTTGTATGGGGTATTCCTACTTATGAAATTAATATCAACACCAACCTAGTTCAAAACCCAGGATGGTAATTGATTGAGTTATTCAATAAAAAAATGGCGCTCGATTTCGAGCGCCATTTTTTTATATTACCTACAGCTATTTTATTTTAAAACCGCTGCTAATGTTTTTTCTAAATCTTCACCTCTTAAACTGCTTGCAATAATTTTACCTGTAGGGTCAATTAACACATTAAATGGAATGCCATCAAAACCATATAAAGGAACCATGGTAGACTCCCATTGTTTCAAATCACTTACTTGTTTCCAAGTTAATCCATCGTTTTTAATAGCCTTAACCCAGGCTTCTTTATCATTGTCTAATGACACGCCTAAAATGGTAAAATTTTTATTTTTAAACTTGTTATAAGCGGCTACCACATTTGGATTTTCTTGTCTACAAGGTCCACACCAGCTAGCCCAAAAATCAACGAGTACATATTGGCCTTTTAAAGAAGACAATGAAAATGCTTTGCCCTCTGTGTCAGGTAAATTAATTTCAGGTGCCTGCTTGTTTAAGAGTGCATAGGTGTTGCCTGCGCTTGGAGCCGCTTGCTGAACTGTCATAAGCGCTTTAATTTTAGCAAGCCCCGTATGTTCTTTAAACTTGGTTGCAGCCTTTTCTACAAGTTGCTTAACGGCCTCTTCTGGCATCGTTCTAGTTGCCATGCCAATGGCATAATAGATAGCAGCAGGGCTCTTTGAATTATTAATAAATTCATTAACGATATTATTAATAGATACAAGTCCGGCGTCTCTATTTTTAGTTAAAACCTGTACCAAACTATCACTACCAGACTGCTGCTGTGCACTTTCTAATGCGTTAAAAACAACCATTAAAGAGGAGTCTGCTACACTATAATTTGCAAACAAAGTTTGAAGGCTTTTACTAGCATCAGAAGCTTCAATTTCGTAGTTTTTTGGTTGATTGACATCGATATTAACGCGGATACTTTTTTCGTCATTGATCAGTAATACTTCGGGACCTCTTTCCAAACTTAGTCTGTATAAACCTTCTTCTAGAGCAGTGGCTCTTAATTCAAATTTTCCATTTTCTTGTAAAGTTGCTGAGTCAAGTATCAGAGGCTCTGATCCTGCAAAAGGTAATTCTTGCAAGTAAATTTTTTGGCTTCCTCCGTTACTTACTTTACCACTTACGGTAAAACCACCATATTTTTTTTCGGCACAGCCAAATAAGATGGTTGCTGCAATTAGAGACACACTAATTGTTTTTTTCATGATTGATGTATTGATTAATAATTATTTATTTAATTTATTGATAAGCATTTCGCTTACTTTATTTGGATCTGCCTGCCCTTTGCTTATTTTTTTAACTGCTCCAATAAATAATCCGATCAGTCCTTTTTTTCCCTTTTGGTATTCAATTACTTTATCTGGCATACTGGCGATGGTAGCATCTACCCAAGCTTCTAAGGTATCTGAGTCATTTACTTGCAGTACATTTAGTTCAGTGGCAACTGCTAAAACATCTGTTTTTTTGCCATCTACTAATTGAGGTAAAATTTTTGATGCAGATACCGAAAAATTTAATTGACCAACATCTATAAGTTTAATAAGATCCGCTAGTGTAGCAGGTTGTAGCGCAAGGCTCTTATAATCTAGCCCTGCTTCATTCATGTAGGATTTAAGGGGACCTAGCATCCAATTGGCCAACGATTTAAAGTTGTTTGTATGCTTGGCGGCTGCTTCAAAATATTGAACGGTAGCTAAAGTATCACAAAGCTGTGCAGCATCGTAAGCACTTAATTGAAACTGGTTCATTAACTTTTCTTCTACAGCAGCAGGTAAAACAGGAAGCTCCATTTTTATTGCATCGATATAGCTTTCGCTTAACACAAACGGCGCTAAATCAGGGTCTGGAAAATAGCGGTAATCATTTGCTTCTTCTTTATCGCGCATGGCAAATGTAGTATCGTTAGTGGCGTCAAAACTTCTGGTTTGCTGCGTAATGGTACCACCTGCTTCAAGGACTTCAATCATTCTTGATATTTCAAACTCAATGGCTTTTTTTACGTTGCGAATGGAGTTCAAGTTTTTTACTTCTACTTTAGTGCCTAATTTTTTTTCACCTTTTAATCGTACTGATACATTGGCGTCACATCTTAGTGAGCCTTCTTCCATATTTCCATCACAAACGCCTAACCACTGCACTAGTTTTCTAATTTCAGTAACATATGCAAATGCTTCATCGGCGCTAAATAAATCAGGCTCTGTAACAATTTCGATAAGCGGTGTGCCCGCTCTATTTAAGTCAATAAGGGTATGCGTAGGATCAATATCGTGAATGCTTTTTCCGGCGTCTTCCTCTAAATGGATTCTATTTAGTTGTACTAGGCGCTTTTTACCTTCTACCGCTATTTGAACGGTACCACCTGCGCAAATTGGCGTGGTGTGTTGAGAAATCTGATAACCTTTGGGAAGATCTGGATAAAAATAGTTTTTTCTGGCGAAGTAGTTTTCCTTGACAATGGTACAGCCACAAGCAAGTCCCATTTTAATGGCAAACTCAACGGCTTTTTTATTGGTTTTTGGAAGACTACCCGGATGCCCCATAGTAACAGGGCTGATGTGGGTATTGGGTGCAGCGCCAAAGGTTGTGGCATCCGAACAAAATAGCTTGCTTTTGGTTGCTAGCTGTGCGTGTACTTCTAACCCGATAACTGCTTCGTATTGATTGCTTGAGGTCATCTCAAACAAAAATAAGATTAGTTACCGGGTTATCGCACACTTAAGATGCTTATATATTAGCCTTCTTTACTTTTTTTGGAATTTTAACAGTCACTTCTTTAGACTTTCCGTCACGTGTTAATTTCAAGGTGATGGCGTCGCCTGCTTTTAAATTAGCGGCTTTTTCTTGCAAAGCAGTTACGTCATTAATTGCTGCACCGTCAACTTCTGTAATCACATCATTTTTTGTAATGCCTGCTTTTGCAGCTGGCGAACCTTCTGTAACTTCTAAAACTTTAGCACCAGAACCTTCTGTTAGGTCTTCTATACTGATACCCATTTTTGGGCCATCATCCATTTTTGCAATAAAATCAAAAGCCTCACCCATTTTGCTCATATCAAGTGGCATGCCTTTTACGATTTTTAGTTCGCCCACTTTCCCTTCTAGTTTAGGAAGTGGGGCATTCATATCATCCGATTTGAACATCATCACTTTTGGAATACCTTTTACACTACCCATCATGTCTGGTAAATTAACACCTTCGATTGTTTTACCATTCACTGTAATTTTTCCATTTTCTACAATCACTGTCATTTTTTGAGGGCCATCAGCCTTTCCCTGAACGATGGTTGTGTCCATTGTTTTTACAATGACAACTTTCTTTTCTTCTTGTGCCTTAGCAGCTGTTACTAGTAAACAGGCAGCTGATAATAATGAAATTACTTTGTTCATAATTTTGGTTGTTTTGTATACTCAAATATATTTTTTTACGCTCAATGGGGGTTTAGTTTAACAAATTCTTTACAGATTCAATAACCTGTGTCAAATTGCTAGGATCCTGTCCACCAGCGGTTGCTAGGCCTTTTTGACCACCACCACCACCTTTAATAAGCGGCGCAATTTGGTCTTTGATAATTTTTTGCGCTTCCATTCCTTTCATCGTTTGTAAGGTGTCATCAACTAGCACTGCAACAGATGCTTTACCCTCTATATTAGCGGCGAGTACTACTAATAAGTTTGTATATTCTCCTTGTAGTTCAGTGCATAATTTTTTTAGGCCATCTGGGTTGCCAACTGTTACAACGGCGCCAATAAAATGCGTATCACCTATGCTTGTCACTTTTGATACTAGTTCTTTTTTGATACCAACAAGTGCTTGCGCCTCATACGATTCGATGCGCTTTTTTAAAGTCTGCAAATCGGCAACCATTTGTTGTACCGCCTTTACGGGCTCTTTGGTGTTTTTTACAAGCTCTTTAATGGTTTCCAGTTCAGTTAATGCGTCGTTCACTTGTGCGTTAGCGCCTTCGCCACATACCGCTTCAATACGTCTAACGCCTGCTGCAACTGCAGACTCATGTTTTAATTTAAATAATCCTAACTCCCCTGTTCCGCCAACATGTGTACCGCCACATAGTTCAATAGAATAATTTGGATCCATAATAACGACCCTTACGGTATCGCCATATTTTTCTCCAAATAAAGCCATGGCGCCAAGCGCAACAGCTTCATCTTTTGTCATTTCTTTAATAACTACAGGAATATTTTCTCTAATTTTTTCGTTGACAATACTTTCTATTTGCTTCATTTCATCATCACTCACTTTTGCAAAATGAGAAAAATCAAAACGAAGTTGCGCAGCATTTACAAGGCTCCCTTTTTGTGCCACATGATTACCTAGTACTTGTCTTAAAGCGGCGTGTAGTAGGTGTGTTGCACTATGGTGTGCCGAAATATTTTTTCTATTATTCGTATTCACTTTTGCCACTACCGCTCCTTCTATAGTAGCAGGAAGCTCGGAAGTAAAATGAATAACGAGGTTGTTTTCTTTTTTGGTATCAATTACTTCAACGCTTGAATCATTAAATTCAAGGACGCCTGTATCTCCAACCTGTCCGCCACTTTCGGCATAAAAAGGAGTGGTTTCTAAAACAATTTGAAATCCTGTTGTTCCTTTAGCAGTTACTTTTCTATACTTTGAAACCTTGGTTGTTGCTTGGGTGTTTGTATAGCCAGTAAATGTTTGGGTTGTACTTTCATGAACAATAATCCAATCAGCAGCATCTATAGCAGTGGCAGCTCTACTTCTATTTTTTTGCTGCTGCATTTCTACTTCAAATCCATTTTCGTCTACCGCTAAATTATTTTCTTGCGCGATAAGTCTGGTAAGGTCTATGGGGAAACCGTAGGTATCAAAAAGTTCAAACGCAGCTTTACCTTCAATGGTTTTACTGCCAGTTGCTTTCATTAATTCATCCATTCTTTTTAGGCCCTTATCTAGGGTTCGTAAAAAAGAATCTTCTTCTTCTTTTACCACTTTGGTTACAAAAGCTTCTTGTGCATGTAATTCAGGAAACACATCTGCAAACTGAGCGGCAAGTAAAGGAACGAGTTGAAAAAGCAAAGGTTGTTTGTAATCAAGATAGGTGTAGTAATACCGAACAGCTCTTCGTAAAATTCGTCTAATCACATAGCCAGCGCCCGTATTAGAAGGTAGTTGACCATCAGCAATCGTAAATGATATAGCTCTAATATGATCCGCTAAAACTCTAAAGGCAACCGCTTCTTTGCTGTCAGATCTATCATATTTTTTTCCAGTAATAGAAACTACTGCATCTATGGTACCACTAAATACATCGGTATCATAATTACTTTGTTTGCCTTGTAGCACGCGCACCAAACGTTCAAATCCCATACCTGTGTCTACGTGTTTTGCAGGAAGGGGCTCAAGTGTTCCATCTTTTAAACGGTTGTATTGCATGAATACATTGTTCCAAATTTCTATCACTTGCGGATGGTCATTATTTACAAGGTCTTTACCTGGTATTAATTTTCTTTCTTCATCGGATCTGCAGTCTACATGAATTTCTGAACATGGACCACATGGACCCGTGTCACCCATTTCCCAGAAATTATCTTTTTTATTTCCGAAAATAATTTTGTCTTCTGGCACTAATTTTTTCCATGCTTCATATGCAATGGTAGACATTGGTAATCCTTCCGATTCATCACCTTTGAAAACAGAAACATACAAACGGTCTTTGTCAATTTTATAAACTTCGGTAAGTAACTCCCAGCTCCATGCAATCGCTTCATCTTTAAAATAATCCCCAAAGCTCCAGTTGCCGAGCATTTCAAACATTGTATGGTGGTAGGTGTCTACACCAACTTCTTCTAGGTCATTGTGTTTACCACTTACGCGTAAACATTTTTGGGTATCTACAATACGCTTGTATTCAGGTTTTCGATTTCCTAAAAAATAGTCTTTAAACTGATTCATGCCGGCGTTGGTAAATAGAAGGGTAGGATCGTTTTTTACCACGATTGGGGCAGACGGAACTATTTGGTGTTTTTTAGAAGCAAAAAAGGCTAGAAATTCTTTTCTTATCTCGGCACTGGTCATCATAAAAGGATTCAAATTTTAATATGCGTATTTTACTAGATAGCGGGCTATCTTTGTTCTATATTTTATAGCTCCAAAGGTAAGGAATTGAGCCTTTAGCTATTGATACCAACACCCCTATGCGCAAAATAAAATATTACTATAATACCCATACCCTGCGGTTCGAAAAGCTGGAGACACCCCTTCGGGTTCGGCTCCTTCAGGTGTTTGGATTTATGGCAGCATCTATTGTTACCGGAATCATCATTTTTGCCATTGCTTTTCAGTACATCGATTCCCCCAAAGAAAAAATACTCCGTCAACAAAACGATGACCTAAAAGAGGGATACGCTGTTATCGAGGAGCGCCTCAAACAGCTTGAATTAAAGATGGGTGAAATCACCAATAGAGACAATACCGTGTACCGTTCTATTTTTGAAGCCGACCCCGTTGCAGACAGTGCCCGTATCAAGGATATGGAACAAAAAAAAGAGGTACAACTAGTGCAGCGTATGGGTTCCACCGATTTAGTGCACACCGTAATTGATCAACTCAATAGCCTAGCGCTTCGGATGGAATACCAAAACAAATCCTTTAATGAGCTCATTGGCATGGTAAAAAATAAGGCAAAACTACTTGCAGCCATCCCGGCCATTCAGCCCATTAGCAATAAAAAATTATCCCGAATTGCTTCCGGTTTTGGTTATCGTATTGATCCCATTTATAAAACTAGAAAGGCGCACGAAGGACTCGATTTTGCAGCACCTATTGGAACGCCTATTTATGCAACGGCAGATGGTGTAGTAACCACATCAGGTTTTACCACAAGTGGCTTTGGTATCCATGTAATTGTAAATCACGGCTACGGGTATAAAACAATTTATGGTCATATGGTGCGCGTAAAAGCAAGGGTAGGACAGCGTGTGAAAAGAGGCGAGGTAATTGGTTATGTAGGTAATTCAGGTAAAAGCACAGGACCGCACCTGCATTACGAAGTGCACAAATCAGGCAGACCTATTGACCCTATTAACTTCTTTTATAATGACTTAACCCCTGCGCAATTTGATAGGCTCTTAAAAATGGCAGCTGCCAATAACCAAAGTTTAGACTAATTATATGGAACCAGGTGTACGTAAATATTTAATCCGGATTGTCAATACCATTTCAATTTTTTTGTTATGGATGGCCGTTAACTCATGCGCGGGCATTATGTATGGCGCTGCATACTGGGAGAGTAGTTTCACCACTACCAATGTAATTTTTTACACCTGGCTTTTGTTGAGTACAGGATTACTATTTTGGTATTTATACAACAAGTGGAAAGATCCTATCGATTACAACGAAGAATAATTATTTATCCTTGCTATCTAAAATAACCGGTGTATTTCCTTTACCCATTACAATCACTTTTGAATTAGGTGAAGTAATGAGTCCTTTCATCATTTGTATTTGCTCGTACTGTAATTGCTTGTCGTTTAATCCAGTACTAATAATTCTTTGATAGTCTGCAATACCTTGCGCCTCTACACGCTTACGCTCTGCTTCTTGCTTTTCTTTTTGCAGTACAAATTCCATTTTTTGAGCGTCTTGTTCTGCTTTAATTTTTTCTTCAATAGAAGTTTTAACGTTATTAGGTAGGGTGATATTTCTAAGTAGTAATTGCTCTAATATCAAACCTCTTTTCTTGAAATCCGCTTCTATAGTGGTAAAAATTCTGTTCTGAAATTGATCTCTCTTGGTGGAGTATAAGTCAATGGCAGTAAAGTATACAGCGTTATCTCTAATTTTTGTTCTTGTTAGCGGTCTTACAATTTTGTCTTTGTAATCGAGGCCGGTTTCTTTGATTAACCTTGGGGCTTCCGTACCAATAACGCGGTATAAAACAGTGAGGTCAATGGTTACTTCTAGGCCATCTGATGTCAGTACACGAATAGCATCATCCCCATCTTTTTCACCTTCATTATGAACACCACTCATGGTATAATTGAGTGTTTTAATATCTACATTGTAAACATCTACAAGCGGGTTAACAAAACTTAATCCACTTGTAAGTACTTCATTAGATACTTTACCAAATAAACTTGTAACCCCAATTTGACCAGCATCAATTTGTTTGACACAAGCATTGAGTGCGCCAATAATAATGAGGACAGTGCCAAAAGCTCTAATACCTTTACCTAGTTTATTGAATTCTTCTTTTTGTTTTAGGATTAACATACCTGCTACAAGGATGATAATACCAATAATAATAATTGCCATGTTGTAATTTTTAATTTTTTAATTAACTGCTATGGTCTTGTATGACAAACCATTTGCCTTTTATTTTTTCAAATAGTAATGTAAAATAGCCGCTTATATCGCCTTTACTTCTTTTTAATTCCCATTTTCCTAAAACACGATAATGCTTTTTTTCGATGGGCGACAAAGAAAGCAAGGTAAATGTAAGCTTGCCCATTGCTGCCGTATCAGGGTAGCCCTTTTTATAATTGTTAAGTGTATTATTAAATCCATAAGTAGGACCCGATTTGCCAACAAAGAATAAGGAATCGGAAGGTAAGTAGCCCTCCATAAAGTGCACCAAGTCTCCGTTATTCCAAGCCTTGGTTTGCGATGAAAGTAGCGTTCTAATGGCAGTTTCATCTGCCAGATTAGCGGCTGTTTTAGTTTGTCCAAATGCTTGAATTGAAAAAACAAAAGCAAGTAAAAAAAGGGGAAAAAAGCGGGGAAGCATGGTGCTTTAATTTTACACTAAGCTACTACTTCTTATTGGTTTTGAAAGATAATTTAGTGTTTGTAACTTGCCCTTATGAGCTACAAAAAGCACTTAAGCAAAGACAAGGTTTTAGCAAGTATTCTCAATAAGGATAGCTATACCATTTCATTACAAAAAAACATCCCTTTAAGGCTAATGGCAAGTATTATTAGCCAGCAATTAAGCACCAAAGTGGCAGCAATTATATTTGATCGTTTTGTAGCCTTATATCCGGCTAAAAAGCCAACGATTCAAAAAGTACTCGACACTCCAGAAGAGACCTTAAGAGGCATTGGTATCAGCTATGCGAAAATCAAATACATCTATGCAGTGGCAAACTTTTGCCTAGAACATAAAATCACAGATAAAAAAATACAAGCACTTTCCAATGAAGCCATAGTTGAACTCCTTACTCAAATAAAAGGCGTTGGCAAATGGACGGTAGAAATGCTTCTAATGTTTTCACTTGGCAGGGAAGATGTTTTTGCAGTGGACGATTTGGGTATTCAACAAGCCATGACAAAGCTTTATCATTTAGACCCTACCAACAAAAAGCAGCTCAAAATAGACATGCTAGAAAGGTCCAAAGCCTGGAGTCCTTACAGGACCTATGCTTGCCTTCACCTATGGCGCTGGAAAGACGATAAATAGCGGTGCATTAAACTTTTGTCCAATACAGCAGTCCAAGTATTTACCTTTATACTATGGCATTGCACCTAGATGACACAAGTTTGCTCGCTCAGTTTCAAAACCCTTCTACCAAAGAAAAGGGCTACACCGGTATTGTAAAAAAATACCAAGAGAAGCTGTATTGGCATATTAGGCGTATGCTTATAGACCATGAAGACACCAATGATGTATTACAGCAGGTACTTATAAAAATCTGGAATGGCCTAGATAATTTTAGGGCAGATAGTAAATTATTTACTTGGATGTACCGTATCGCTACCAACGAAACCCTCACATTTATTGAAAAGCAAAAAAAGAGAGCTACGGTTTCATTAGATCAGGGTGCGGATGGATTTCAGGATAAAATTAAAGCAGATACTAACTTTAATGAAAATCAACTTATTTGGAAATTGCAGTTAGCGATTAAAAGCCTTCCAGAAAAACAACAACTGGTTTTTAATTTAAGATACTATGATGAAATGCCTTATCATCAGATGAGTGAATTATTAGAAACATCTGAAGGCGCATTGAAAGCGAGTTATCATCTTGCCGCAAAAAAAATTGAAGAAATAATTAAAAATAATTAAACCCTTTCCAAAAGAGAACGTCTATTAATTACTGATGCACAAAAACACTGACATACAAAACGAATTAGAAACCATAAGTCCATTTTGGCAAACAATACATGCTACTATGCCCTATCAAGTTCCTGCTCAATATTTTGAAGAGCTGCATGGTATTGTTAGAGCAAGTATCGAAAAAGAGGCGGTATACACGGAACTAGAAAGCGTTGCACCTTTATTAAATACCATTCCTAAAACAAATGTATATCGGCAGCCAGTAGCGGTTCAAAAAAGACCGGTGTATTATTTTGCAAAATGGGCTGTAGCAGCAGTTTTTATAGGTGTTGTATCGGTTGGCACATTTATGTTTAATCATAAACAAGAAAAAATTGATTATGCCGCATATATGAATGTTGATCAAACAAAATTGTTACAAACAATCAGCGACTCAACACTTTTATCCTATATGAACGTACATGAAAATTTAATTTCAACACCTGATGTTTCTGTTCCAGATTACGAATTTGAAACTGAAGTAGCTTTAATAGAGCAAAGTACTGATGAGGAACTATCGGATTATATCGAATCGAGCAATTAATTAAATTATTAAAATAACAATTATGAAAAAGATCATTTTATCTTTCCTACTTTCTTTCCTTGTTGTTGGGATAACTATGGCACAGCCATCAGAAAGACCAGTGGGTTCCCGCGGCAATGGACCAAAGCCTAGCAAAGAAAACGTAGAGGCTTTAAAAGTTGCTTTCATTACCAGACATTTGAATTTGACAATTGAAGAAGCGCAAAAATTTTGGCCTGCGTATAACGCTTACTTTGAAGATTTAAAAAAAGTACGCAAAGACAATAAAGAAGACGTGTTGGCTTTTGAAGAAGCAGCATTAAACGTTAAAAAGAAGTACAAAAACGACTTTAAAAAAGCATTGGGTTCTGATGAACGTGTCAATAAAGCCTTAACCGCAGATGGCAGGTTTATGGGCATGATAAGAGAAGAACTGCAAAATAGAAAAGGCGGTAAACCAGGATCAAAAAAGAGAGGAAATGGCGGACCTCCTCCGCCTCCAGGTCAATAATAGCCAAACATTTAACGAGCAGCCCAAATGGGCGTAGCAATATCATGATAAAACAAGAAGGTCCAGCCTTCTTGTTTTGCTTTTTCTAGCCAAGACTGTCTTAGTTCCATACATTTTTTTCCATCAAAATCGTATTTCGCCACAAACTTGCTTTTCATTTGTTGCAGTTGCGGCGCATCATCTCCACCAAAAAATACGGTTTCGTTATTTTCTGTAATCCAAAATACCTGATGGAATTTGGAGTGCGCCCCCGTTACTTGGTATTTAATACCGCCCTCAATTTCACCTTCGTCACTATCAAGCCATACAACTTTACTAAATTCTTGAAGTGCTAGTATATCTTCTGGAATATAAGAGGCAGAACCTACGCCAGTTGCATAGTCAAACTCTCTTTTTTGTATATAGTAGGTAGCGTAAGGGAAACTAATATACCTAGCCGTATGATCAATATTATTAAATGTGGTGCCACCTGCATGGTCTTTGTGTAAATGGCTCATGAGTACTTTGGTAATAGAAGCGGGCTTGATACCTGCTTTTTCTAGGTTTTCATGAATTTGCAAAGATCCATCAGTACCCGTATATCCAAGCCCCGTATCAATTAAAATAACATCCTTGCCCGTAACTATAACAAAGGGTTGAATTTCTACTAGTATGCTACCGATAGGTCTACTCTGAAGTGCTTCTTTGTTTGTATCAAAGGGGACAAATACTTTAGATTGATCAATGGTAAAACTGCCTTCGGATAATGGGATGATTTGCATGAAATATAAAATTGAACTAACGCAGTACCATTTGTCTATCGGCGTCTAGTCTAAGCATGATAAAAATTAAAACGGTAAAAGTAAGTAAAGAAGATCCTCCGTAACTGATGAGGGGGAGTGTAATACCCACAATTGGGAAAAGGCCAATTGTCATACTTACATTTACGGCGATATGAAAAAACAAAATACTAGCAACACAGTAGGCGTATACCCTGCTAAAAGTACTGCGTTGTCTTTCTGCGATTCTGACAATTCGAAATAAGAAGTATAAATAGAGTCCTAAAAAAATGGCACAACCTACAAAACCAAAGGCTTCTCCAAGTGAAGTAAAAATAAAATCGGTGTCTTGTTCGGGTACATACTTACCTCTGGTTTGTGTACCTTTTAAAAAGCCTCTTCCAAAAAAGCCACCTGACCCAATCGCAATTTTGCTTTGTCTTACATTGTAATCATCAGGTTTTCTAGCTGCTTTGCCTGTAACTTTTTCGTTGGACTTTTTATTTAAACTACAATCATAATCCTTACCCACCATGCTATAAATTCTAGTACTTTGGTAACACTCTAATACATTGTTGAAAATATAGGGTACAACATAACGCTGCACGCCCACACATAAAATCCAAATGGATAAAATAGCAGTAATGGTAATGAGTCTTTGTTTTTTTCTAACCTGTCTGTAGGCTAAAAATATAATAAACCCAGCTAAAATGGTAAGTGTAATTGATAGCGCATCTCTTTCTACAATAAGTGTTGCTAGTGCCAGTATGCCAAAGCAAGAACCAATAATTAAAAATTGTGCTGGAAGCCCTTCACGGAACATTGCTATTAACAAGCTAAGGTATACAAGTGCAAGTCCAAGTTCGTGTTGTAAAATTGAGAGCGCAGCTGGCGTTAGCGCAATGACACCTGCAATTAATTGCGATTTTAGATTGGTGAAATCAACTTCTTGACGGGAAATAAATTTTGCGATTGCAAGGGATGTAAATATTTTACAAAGTTCGGCAGGTTGTAAATTAAAGCCGCCAACAAGTGGAATCCAAGATTTTGAACCATTGATGTTTTTCCCGAGTACAAATGTGGCAAGCATCAGTAAGATACCAAGTAGGTAAGAGAGATTTGCAAAAGCAGTAAATATTTTACTATCCGTAAGTAAAATAAAAGTAGCAACCAGTGCACACACACCGCCAAATATAAGTTGCTTGCTATAGTTGGCTTTGCCTCCTAAAAAAATAGAAAGCCAATTAGAGCCCGCTTTATATTCTACCATAAAAATACACAATACACCAATAGACACTAAAATGCCATAAAGCCAAATGACAGTATAATCAATGCCTTCTGCAGCTAAATTATTATTTCTTCTATTCATTTTGTACCTGGCTAGTTTTTGGCAACTGCTTTTTTGATGTTCTCTTTTTTGATTGTATTTGTTTCCGGTTTCATTAACCGCTTCATTTGCGGAGGAATTAAATCCATATTGGATAGCTGCTCAATTTTCGCTTTACGCTCAGGACCTGCAATGGAGTCCCTTAAATATTTTTCAATGAGTAAGCTAGCGATTGGAGCAGCAGAGGTAGCCCCGTAGCCGGCATTCTCACACATTACAGCAATAGCAATGCGCGGATTTTCACGAGGGGCAAAAGCGCCAAAAAATGCGTGATCTTTTAAAGATTCTCCTCTGTAAGCATTTTCTACGGTACCGGTTTTACCACAAACAGTGATGCCCGGAATTTTAGCAGCAGCGCCAGTTCCAAATTCCATGGTACCTTGCATGCCATCATGCACTTCTTCAAAAATACTTTCTGCAATATTTTTTGTTCGATGCTTTTCTTTAAATCTTGCAAGCATTTCATAGTCATCACCACCTTCTACAGAGTCAATTAAGTGTGGTAAATAATACCATCCTTTGTTGGCAATAATAGCCATCACATTGGCTAGTTGCGTTAGTGTAGTTGTAATTTCTCCTTGTCCAATTGAGTTGGAAATAATATTACAGGCCTGCCAATTTTTCCCAAATATTTTCTGGTAATATTTAGCAGTTGGTATGTTGCCCATTCTTTCTGATGGGAGATCTACACCTAATTTTTTTCCGAGACCAAATGAATAAGCGTATTCATTAAAGATGCCAAGCGTTACATTTCTATCATTAATTTTAGCATTGTCTAATATTCTACGGTAAGCTACTGCAAAGTAACTATTACAAGATCTAGATATAGCAGGTTTTAAGGTAAAGGTACCAGCAGCGTGACATCCCATTTTTCTTCCGCATCCTAAATAACTACCCCCGCAGGTAACTGTCATTTGATCATCAATGACCCCTTCAGCCATGGCAATAATACCTACTAGCGTTTTAAAGGTAGAGCCAGGTGAGTATGTGGTGCTAACGGTTCTATTAAGAAGTGGTTTCCTAGGATCGTAATACATCATGTCAACCAAGTGTTTTTTTCTCTGATTGCCTGTTAAATAATTTGGGTTATAACTGGGAGCGCTAACCATGCATAAAATGCCGCCTGTTTTAGGATCAATTGCAACAATACTGCCTACTTTATTTTTCATCAGTTTTTCGCCAAGTTGTTGGAGTTCTACATCGATACTTGAGTATAAATTTTTTCCAGCAATGGCAGCCGTATCAAATTCTCCCTTTTCCCAAGGCCCTTGAATTCTTCCTTTGTTATCTCTAATAAAACGCTTAATACCGCGCTCTCCCATTAATATTTTTTCATAGCTACTTTCAAGACCCGTACTCCCAAAATAATCACCCATTTCGTAGCCTTCATCTTTATGTCTGCGTAAAAAACCGGTGTCTACTTCTGCGGTGTAACCAAGCACTGCAGCTCCGCAATCGTATGGATACGAACGCACCGATCTTTCACTGAGCGTAAAGCCAGGAAAGCGGTACATATTTTCGTTGAGACGTGCAAAATTTTCGGTCGTGAGTAGTGGTTCAAATACACTCGGTTTAACAGCGCCATTTTTATATATCAAATCGCGCATTCTTTTTTTATAGGTGGCGGTATCTATATCTAGTAATGCACAAAGGGCAAGTGTGTCTGTTCCTTTGGACTCTGCCGGTATTACTACCAAATCGTAGCTAATGGTATTTTCAAGAATGGCTCTTTTTTTTCTGTCAAAAATGATACCCCTGTCTGGATAAATCACCTTTCGGTAAAAGGCATTGTTGTCGGCAGCCATTTTGTATTTTGTTGAAAATACTTGAAGGTTAATGAGCTGAAGGGTAATTAAAACAAAAGCACCTATAAAAATAAGTTGTACAATTCTACTTCGGTTTTGGTTAAAGGCAGACATAGGAGCTTGGGAAAATAATTCAACGAAAATCTTATGCAAATTTGATGTAACAAAGTCAACAATACATCATTTTGTCAAAAAAAACTTATGCATACTTGTGGACAGTAGAAACTAGGCTGCGTTGGTTCTGTACTTGCCCTTTCTTAAAAAAAGAAGTTCGGAAAGTACAATCATCATAAAGCTTACAAGGGTAGTTCCAATCACCTTGCCTAAAAAGTATACAAAGTCTCCAAATTGAAGCCATTCGATAAGCACCAAGTAAAAGTGATGGATAAAAGTTAGGAGTCCTACATAAACCGCGTAAGGGGCCCAGCCCATACTGCTTACACCTGGTTCGGCGTAACTTTGTTCGATGGTTTCTTGTGGCAATAGTAGGTTTAAAAGGTAGGGTCTAATATAAGCGATAAGCACGCAGGGAGCGGCATGCAGCCCCGTAGTACCCGTAAAATAGTCTAATGAAAGACCAAACAAAAAAGCAACAATCAGGAGCGAAAACCGGTTCATAGAAAACGGCAACCAAAGTATATATAAGAAATATAGGTAAGGTATGATAAAACGGTGCACGGGCGGCACTTCGTTGAGTACCACAATTTGAAGTAACAGAAACAGCGCAAACCGAATGATATTTTTAAGTAAGCTATTCACGTGTCTTTGAATTGTTGTTTTCTATATCAAATTGCTCTTGGTAGCGAAGGTTCTCTACAAGATATACAAACTGAACCGTAAAAAAGTTAACGGCTGTTTTAATTTTGAGGGTATAAAAATTACTTGAAGGGTCGGCGTCTATCTCCGCAACACGACCCACAATTTGGTATGGCGGGAAATTTGCCGAGTATGTGCTCGTAACAACCGTGTCGCCTTTAACCACTTTAGCACCCTTAGAAACGTTACGTAAAAGGAGGTAATACGGACTGGCTCCATCCCATTCGATGCTACCCGCGTTATTGTCTTTTTTTAGCATGGCACTAACCCTACTGTTGCGGTGAAGTAGACTCATTACCTTACTTGTATTGTCAGATACTTCAACTACAACACCAACAATGCCTTCTGGACTAACCGCTGCCATACCTTTTTTTACACCTTGTAAACGGCCGCGTTCAAGCGTTAGAAAATTGGTTTGTAAAGAAACAGTATTGCCAATTACTTTGGCTGGAAGCCAATTGTATTTTCTAAATTTATTGAGCGAGTCTTTGTATACCGAATCGGTTACAATTTGTATACTAGAATCTGGTACCGATATATTTGAACGTAGTAAATTTAAAAGACGCGCATTTTCGAGTGCTAATTGTTGATTCGTTTCTCTCAAAAAAAAGTAGCCACGCATATTGTAATAGCGCTCATTAATTTTTGAAGTTGCATCGCTCATTTTCGCAGAAATAAAAGTTTGATGCGAAGTGCTGGCTTTAGTAAGCATATAAATGGAAGCAATTTGCAATAGCAAAAAGCTAAGTAATGTAAAATGCCTACGAATGAAATCAAAAATATTTTTCAAGGTAAATTATTAGCGCATGATGAACGGAAAACGCTGATAATTTTTAAGTGCTAAACCAGTACCACGCACAACACTCTTAAGTGGATCTTCTGCAACGTGAACAGGTAATTTAATTTTTGCACTTAATCTTTTATCGAGTCCACGTAGTAGAGCACCACCACCTGTGAGGTATAATCCGCGGCGGTAAATATCCGCAGCAAGCTCTGGTGGCGTGGTTTCTAGGGCTTTTAAGATTGCTTCTTCAATTTTAAAAATACTCTTATCAAGTGCTTCTGCAATCTCTTGGTAACTCACCATAATTTGTTTTGGGATACCTGTCACAAGATCTCTACCGTTTACTGGTAAATCATCTGGCGGGTTGTCTAAATCTTTCATGGCAGCACCAACATTAATTTTAATTTGCTCTGCAGTACGCTCACCAATTAATAGACTATGATAACGGCGAAGTGCCTCCATAATGTCTGCAGTAAATTCATCACCTGCTACACGAATACTTTGATCACACACAATACCTGCAAGTGCAATAACGGTAATACCTGTTGTACCACCACCAATATCGATAATCATATTTCCTACTGGCTCTTCAACATCTATACCAATACCTAGTGCAGCTGCCATAGGTTCGTGAATCATATATACTTCTTTAGCACCTGCTTGTTCTGCTGAATCTCTTACGGCACGTTTTTCAACTTCGGTGATAGATGAAGGAATACAAATTACCATACGCCAGCTTGGAGGGAATAATGGTTTTTTAGGATAGATCATTTTCATCATCTCCCGAATCATTAATTCCGCGGCGTTAAAATCTGCAATTACACCATCTTTTAATGGACGAATGGTTCTAATGCTCTCATGCGTTTTTTCGTGCATCATGAGCGCCTTTTTACCAACTGCCAAAACCTCCTTTAAATTATTACGATTAAGGGCAACGATTGAAGGCTCGTTAACCACTACTTCATCATTATGGATAATGAGGGTATTTGCGGTACCCAAATCCATTGCAATTTCTTGCGTAAAAAAGTTAAATAATCCCATGGTATAGTGCGTAAAGCTTGAGTAAATGTGTTACTACAAAGGTGCTTGAAATAAATGGAAATAACAAAGCCTATTCTTACGAATTTTATCTGCTTATTTATTTTCAAATTCGTAACCAATATCGCGTCTAAAATTCATGCCTTCAAATTCAATTTTTTGAAGACGCTGGGTGGCAGTAACCACCGCTTCGCTAATATTTTCGCCATAGGCAGTAACAGCTAAAACCCTTCCCCCACTTGTAACAACGGCGTTTTGACCCAGTGCAGTTCCGGCCTGAAACACAAGGGTGTTTGGCATATCGTTAACAGTATCAAGTCCTGTAATGACCTTATTTTTTTGGTAGCTACCAGGGTAACCACCACTAACTGCCATAATGGTGGCGCAGCTTCTAGTATCATAACTAATATTGGCGTCTATTAAAGTGCCATTATCCATGGCTGCAAAAAGAGCCACTAAGTCTGTTTGTAAGCGCGGCATCACTACTTCTGTTTCTGGATCGCCCATACGGCAGTTGTATTCGATCACATAGGGTTCTCCCTCTACGTTCATAAGGCCAAAAAACACAAAGCCATGGTAGCAAAGTTCTTCCTGAGCAAGACCATGAATAGTAGGTTTTACAATGTGCTCTTCTACTTTTTGCATAAAAACATCGTCCATAAATGGGACAGGGCTCACACAGCCCATACCACCGGTGTTAAGGCCTGTATCGCCTTCTCCTATTCGTTTGTAGTCTTTGGCGTGACCAATAATTTGGTAGTCCATACCGTTGGTAAGCGCAAAAACACTCACTTCTATTCCTGACAAAAACTGTTCAATTACCACACGGCTGCTGGCTTCACCAAACTGCTTGTTTACAAGCATTTCATCAAAGGTTTCAAGCGCTTCTTGGTGGGTGGTTGCAATAACAACGCCCTTTCCGGCCGCTAAACCGTCGGCTTTTAGTACGATGGGAAGGGTATGCGCAGCAATGTATGTTTTGCCTTCTTCTATATTTTCTAAGGTAAATTCGGCGTAAGCAGCGGTAGGAATGTGGTGGCGCTGCATAAATTTCTTGCTAAATGCCTTGCTCCCCTCTAATTGAGCTGCTTTAGCAGATGGTCCAACCACAATAATCTCTCTAAGTGCTGGATCCGCTTCAAAAAAATCATAAATACCTTTTACAAGTGGCTCCTCGGGTCCTACTACCACAAGTCCAATTTGATGTGTGATGCATGCGGCTTTTATACCATCAAAATCTGTTACTGAAATATCTAAATTGGTTCCAATGCCCGCTGTACCTGGGTTTCCGGGTGCAATATATAGTTCGTTGCAATGATGACTTTGTGACATTTTCCAAGCAAGCGCATGTTCTCTTCCGCCAGAACCAAGTAGTAAAATATTCATAGTAATAGGTATAAATGGGTAGGCAAAAGTATCATTTTCGGCGCTCATTTATGCGGGTGTTTCGCAGTAAAGATTTTATTGCTATTTTACAGCACCAGAAAATCAATAGTTTACAACGATAACCAGCTGTTTATGAACCAAACTATTCCTCAAAAAGGTCACCCTAAAGGATTGTATGTACTATTTGCCACAGAAATGTGGGAACGCTTTAACTACTATGGCATGCGTGCCATTTTGGTCCTGTTTATGACCAAGGCACTCATGTTTGACAAGGTTTTTGCCTCTAATATATATGGTAGCTACACAGGTTTAGTGTATTTGACACCGCTAGTGGGTGGTTATGTGGCTGATAGGTATTGGGGCAATAAGCGATCCATTATTTTGGGTGGACTGGTGATGGCTATTGGCGAGTTTATATTATTTTTTTGTGGCTCTATGTACAAGTCCAATCCTGAAATTGCGGCACTGCTGTTTTTTTCGGGTCTTGGATTTATGATTGCGGGTAATGGTTTTTTTAAACCCAATATTTCTGCCATGGTGGGCCAGTTGTATCCCGAAAATGACAAACGTAAAGATTCGGCATACACTATTTTTTACATGGGCATTAATACGGGCGGTGCTATCGGACCCTTCGTGTGCGGATTTTTTGGTGATACGGGTAATCCTGACGATTATAAGTGGGCATTTTTAGCTGCTGGAATAGGGATGTTATTGAGTGTGGTGGTGATGCACTTTTTCCATAATAAATATGTAGTAGACCAAAACAATCAGGTGCTAGGGTTAACACCAAAAGATGCGCCAGCTGCTGCCAATAAGCCGTTGTATGTGTTTGGCGGTTTGTTTATTTTTTCGTTGATCTCTGTTGGACTTATATATGTAGAGGCCAATGTGTTTAGTTATTTATTTTATTTACTACTTGGTTCTATTACACTCATTGCAATTTTAATTTTTTCTGATAAAACATTAAGTGCATTAGAAAAGAAAAAAGTTTCTGTCATTTTTGTAGTGTCCTTTTTTGTGATATTTTTTTGGAGTGCTTTTGAGCAAGCAGGCGCTTCCCTTACATTTTTTGCAGAAGAACAAACCAACCGTACACTCGGTTCTTATACCATACCTTCTAGTTTTTTCCAATCATTAAATTCCACTTTTGTGGTTGCTTTTGCCCCGCTATTTGCATGGCTTTGGTTAAAGCTTGGAAAATTTGAACCAGGTTCTCCAGCTAAAATGGCACTCGGATTATTTTTATTAGCACTTGGTTATTTATGGATTGCATTTGGGGTACACAATGTTGCATCCGGTGTTAAAGTAAGTATGATTTG
Source organism: Sediminibacterium ginsengisoli (assembly GCA_945873615.1). GTDB lineage: Bacteria > Bacteroidota > Bacteroidia > Chitinophagales > Chitinophagaceae > Sediminibacterium > Sediminibacterium ginsengisoli_E. The sequence goes on from CAMCDT010000003.1 coordinate 103,711, forward strand.
GCTTACAGGAATGTATGCACTTCACACCTGTGGAGAGCTTTGTTTATCACCTATTGGACTATCGCTTGTGAATAAATTGGCGCCAATTAAATTTGCTTCTTTGTTAATGGCCGTATGGTTTACAGCTAATGCATTTGCCAATAAATTTGCCGGTGTTTTAAGTGGTTTATATCCAGATGGCAAAACAACTTATTTTGCTGGCTATGCCATTACCAATTTATTTGACTTCTTTATTTTGTTTGTTGCAATGGCAGGCACCGCCGCATTTGTTTTATTTTTAATTGCACGTAAATTAAAAACCATGATGGACTAATCCATCGCTATTCATTTTAAATTTTTTTAAAAACCAATTATATGTCTGAGCAAAAAAAAGTTTTTAAACCCTTTATTGCACCTGAAGAAAACGTAAAAGAACTAACCGTTAAGTCTATATTAGTGGGTAGTTTATTTGGTGTCATATTTGGAGCAGCAACCGTTTATCTTGCATTAAAAGCAGGACTTACCGTATCAGCTTCTATTCCTATTGCAGTAATAGCCATTACGCTTGGACGCAAGTTTTTAAAAACAACGATACTAGAAAATAATATCATTCAAACCACAGGTTCAGCAGGTGAAAGTATTGCTGCGGGTGTAGCTTTTACCCTTCCTGGCTTTTTGTTTTTATCATCACCAGATAGTGCCGAATATTTTAATTACCTCACCATTTTAATTCTTGCTATTATTGGTGGACTCCTTGGCACACTTCTTATGATTCCACTTCGTAAGGCGCTTATTGTAAATGAACATGAAAATCTTCCTTACCCCGAAGGAACGGCTTGTGGCGACGTTTTAAAAGCAGGTGAAAAAGGAGGCGATTTTGCAAAAACAGCTTTTTGGGGCCTAGGTGTGGCATTTGCATACGCCATTTTGCAAAAGGTACTACATGTGATTGCAGAAACACCATTTTATGCAACCAAGCAAATCAATAAATATTTTCCTTCTGCTAAAGTAAGTGGCGAAATCACACCAGAGTACATGGGTGTTGGTTATATCATTGGTCCAAAAATAGCAGGGGTACTAGTAGCAGGTAGTGTACTTAGTTGGATGGTGTTTATTCCGCTTTTATCAACCCTTGTACCTGCCGATGTGATTGCGGCGCAACTGGTAAAACTTGGTTACTTAATGGATCTTGCAAAACCTGGAGGTAAAGGTGGATGGGACCCGGTAACGCATCAGTTTAATGATTATTCGGCAGCTATTTATTATGCTTATATCAGACAAGTAGGTGCTGGCGCTGTAACGGCGGGTGGTATCATTACTTTATTAAAAACCATTCCTACGATTGTTAAATCTATCAAAGGAAGTTTTGCTTCCATACAAAGTAGTAAAGACCCAAGTGCTGCAGCGGTTTTAAGAACCGAAAAAGATTTGAGTTTAAAAGTAGTGGGCTTTGGAAGTTTAGCACTTGTTGCACTTATTGCTGTATTACCGCAAGTGCCTGGTGAAAGTATTTTACAAAAATTATTAATTGGTGTGCTAGTGATTTTATTTGGTGCACTTTTTGTAACCGTATCGTCACGTATTGTAGGACTCATTGGTTCTTCTAATAACCCAATTAGTGGCATGACCATTGCAACTGTAATGGGTACCAGTTTAATATTTTTAAGTGTAGGCTGGACGGGCCAAGCATTTGAACCACTTGTACTTGTGGTTGGAGGTATGATTTGTATTGCAGCTGCTAACGCGGGTGCTACATCCCAGGACTTAAAAAGCGGATATATTGTTGGAGCTACACCACGCAATCAACAAATTGCACTTTTTGTGGGCGCGATTGTTTCATCGATTGTGATTGGATTAACGGTTAAATTTTTAGATCGCCCTACCACCGAAATGATGGAGCAGGGTATTCAGCACGCGATTGGTTCTGATAAATATCCAGCACCGCAGGCTACCCTCATGGCTACTTTAATTAAAGGAATTTTATCTCAAAACTTAGATTGGCAATACGTGGTGGTGGGTGTGTTTTTAGCTATCACCATGGAGCTTTGCGGTATTAAATCTTTAAGCTTTGCCATTGGTGTTTATTTACCACTTGCAACTACATTACCTATTTTTATTGGTGGTGCTATTAGAGGTATTGTGGAAGCAAAAGATAAAAAAGCCAACAAGCCAGCTGCAAGTGCTGAAGACGAAGACCTAAGTAAAGGCTCTTTATTTGCAACCGGACTTGTAGCAGGTGGCGCAGTGGCGGGTGTGCTTATTGCTTTTGCAACGGGCACAAGTGCAGGCGAAAAGTTTTTGGCATCTATTAGCTTAGAAGAAGGCATTGTACATAGCGTTTCTCAAAACGGATACTTTTTAATTGGGACTTTGTTTTTTGCTGCTATGGGCGCTATTTTATACAAAGTGGCCACTAAAAAAGCGGATGCATAAATAAATTGTAAGAGTGATTAAACTTTTACTGTTATAGAGGCTCTAATAGAATATGAAAATTAACCTTACAAGCCAAACACATAAGCGTGCCTTAGGGTATGCATTTGTGTTTGGTTTTTTGTTTTTAATGGCATTTATACAGCCAGCGCCTAAAATGCCCTATAAAAAGGCGGGTTTAACGGAGCAGGAAGCTGCCTTACACCTACTTAACCGATTTACGTTTGGCCCAAAGCCGGGTCAGGTAGAAGAAGTGGTGAAGCAGGGCCTAGAAAACTGGTTTTTGGAACAATTGCAACTCGCAAAAGACAACGAAAAAGTCCGCGTTAAGCTTTCTAGCTACACGGCACTGGGCATGCCCACCGATTCTATCGTAAATACCTATTTGCAGCCTGCGCAACTTTTAAGACTTGCCATTGCAAAAGGATATATCGATAAAGACTCGGTAGATAAAACAGATAGACCCGCTTATAGGGAGGCCCTCAAAAAACTCCAAGCCGATTATGGGTTTAGACCCCTTCAAGAATTACAGCGCGAACTCATCAATCAAAAAGTAATTAGAGCGGTGTATAGTGATGCGCAACTACAAGAAGTCTTAACTGATTTTTGGTTCAATCATTTTAATGTATCACTCACAAAAAATCAGGTGCAGCAACTGGTGTTGCCATACGAGCGCGATGCGATTAGGCCCAATGTGCTCAATAATTTTTCATCATTACTTTTTGCAACCGCTAAGCATCCGGCTATGCTACTCTATTTAGACAATGCATTAAGCATTAGCAATGACAATGAGTATGCAAAGCGTCAATTAAAAGCAGCACAGCGGTTACTTGATTTAAATGCTGCTAAAAAAATGTTAGCAGCTGCTAGTGTTTCTGAAGATTCTTTGCAAAAAATGGATGCTATGGAAAATCAGATGACAACGCAAATTAAAAAAAGAAAATCACAGGGTTTAAATGAAAACTATGCACGAGAAGTGATGGAATTACATACCCTTGGAGTGAATGGTGGATACACTCAATCTGATGTAACCGAGTTAGCGCGCGCCTTAACAGGCTGGGGCGTTAAACCCATGTATGAAGAAGGGCCGCTAGCTAAAAGGTTTTCAAATATCCAGCCTGCACAACTAGCACGCCGAGGGTTACAAGTAGAAGATTGTTTTTTATATAGTGGTGAAAAGCACGACGAAAATGCAAAAACAATTCTTGGAAAAACTTTTCCTGCAAATGGAGGCTATAACGAAGGCATGGAAGCGCTTTCTATGCTGGCGTCTCACCCAGCCACGGCGAGGTTTATTACTACCAAACTGGCTGCTAAATTTATAGCGGACGAACCGCCAGCTGCAGTTGTAGACGAAATGACCAAAACATTTTTAAGATCTAAAGGCGATATTAAAGAAGTGCTATTAACCATGGTAATGCATCCTGGTTTTTGGAACAAGGCCAAAGAAAAAGAAAAAATAAAATCTCCATTTGAACTAGCGGTGAGTGCCGTACGCGCAACAGCTACCGAAGTAGCAGCCCCGTATCAGGTGTTTACCTGGTCCGAAAAAATGGGTCAAAAATTTTATTTTTATCAGGCGCCAACGGGCTTTCCGGATAGGGCAAATTTTTGGATCAATACAGGATCACTATTAAATAGAATGAATTTTGGAATGGCGATTGCTGCGCAAAAAATACCAGGTTTTAAAACCAATTTATTAGCCCTCAATCAAAACCATGAACCTGAAAGTGTAGAAGAAGCGCTTCAAATTTATACCAAACTATTACTACCGGTTGCCAATCAAAAAGAAAATTCGGAGCGCATTATGTCCATTGTGCGCGCACAAAATATCGATCAAAAAATTGCATCTGCCACAAAAGACACCGGCGGGATGCAAGACATGCAAAAAGAATCCATGTCTGATATGAATAACACCCCATTAAAAAGCATGGCACAGGTGGTTGGTGTGATTATTGGTTCACCTGCGTTTCAGCGCAAATAAATAAATGAAGATGGCAAACAGAAGAGCTTTTATGAAATCAGGTGCGCTTGCATTATTTGCTACTGGTATCAGTGGGCTTCCCCGTTTTATTACAGAAGCAGCAGCGGGCACACAAATGCTACCGATGTATAAAAAAAATAAAACCTTGGTTTGTATTTTTCAGCGTGGTGCGATGGATGGCCTAATGGCTGTAACACCATTTGCAGACCCAGCATTACAACTTGCAAGGCCAGGTTTATTTATGCGTCCAACAGCGGGTGAAGGTGGCTTATTTAATTTGGACGACCGTTACGCTATGCACCCTTCATTAAAAAGTTTGTTTCCTTATTTTAACACAAAAAATTTAGCAGTGGTGCATGGGGTGGGTAGCCCTAATACGACCAGAAGTCATTTTGATGCACAGGATTATATGGAGTCGGGTACACCGTTTGCAAAAGGTACCGCAAGTGGTTGGCTTAATAGAGCAGTTGGTTTACTAAATCATGCGCCCACGCCGTTTTCTGCGGTGAGTGTAACAAGTTCTTTACCGCGTAGTTTATATGGCGATGCGGATGCGATTGCGATTAAAAATTTACAAGATTTTTCGATCCAATTAAAAGGCAACCCAATGGCTGCGGGAAAAGCGGCCACTTCATTTGAAGAACTTTACGATCAAACTGCAAACGAGCTACTCAATAAAACAGGCAAAGAAAGTTTTGAAGCACTCAAAATTTTAAAGTCAAATAATATCAAAAATTACCAGCCCGCTAATGGTGCAGTGTATCCAAGCTCGGCACTGGGCAATTCACTCAAACAAATTGCAACTCTTATTAAAATGGATGTAGGACTCGAAGTGGGTTTTGCAGAAAGCGGCGGTTGGGATACGCATTTTAACCAGGGTACAACAAACGGCATTTTTGCACGCAACCTAAAAGATTTTTCAGATAGTATTGCGGCGTTTTGGCAGGATTTAGGAGAACGACAAAGTGAGGTTACGCTGATGACTATGACAGAATTTGGCCGCACCGTTGCACAAAATGGAACAGGCGGAACCGATCATGGAAGAGCTAGCTGTCTATTTGTATTAGGAAATGACGTTGCCGGCGGAAAAGTGTATAGTAACATGGGAAGCCTTGCCAAAGAAAACCTAGAAGACAATAGAGACCTTCCTGTTACCACCGATTTTAGATCCGTGTTTAGTGCAGTTGCAGAAAATCACTTGCAGCTAAAAACAAATGGCAACTTATTTCCTGACTGGTCAGGAGCTTCATTAAAAATGATGCTATAATTTTCCGTTTTTAATTTCGTCTACAACAGCTGGGTCTAATAGGGTACTTGTATCGCCTAAATTTTCTGTTTCGCCTTCTGCAATTTTGCGAAGTATACGGCGCATAATTTTACCACTTCTTGTTTTTGGAAGACCCGATACAAATTGTATTTTATCTGGTTTTGCAATCGCTCCAATAATGCGTGTAACGGTTTGTAAAATATCTTTTCTTACAAGTTCACCAGTACCGTGCGTGTCCTGCGCATGTGAGCCACCATATATTACATAGGCATAAATACCTTGTCCTTTAACGTCGTGCGGATAACCTACTACAGCACTTTCAACAACACCAGCGTGCATGTTAATCGCGTTTTCTACTTCGGCGGTTCCAATTCTATGACCACTTACATTGAGTACGTCGTCTACTCTTCCAGTAATTCTAAAAAATCCATCCTTATCTTTTAATGCACCATCGCCCGTAAAATACATGTTCTCGTATGTGGCAAAATAATTGGTTCTGCAACGCTCATGATCACCGTAGGTAGTACGTAAAATAGATGGCCATGGTGATTTGATACAAAGGTTTCCAGAGATGGTTTCATCTCCTTCTGCTACCACTTCTTTACCATTTTCATCTACCAGTACCATTTCGAGGCCTGGCATGGGAAGTGTTGCCCAACTTGGTTTTGCAGGCGTTATGCCAGCTAAATTTGAAATGAGGCAACCACCCGTTTCTGTTTGCCACCAAGTGTCTACAATAGGACAGCGGCCCTTGCCTACATTTTGATCATACCAGTGCCATGCTTCTTCGTTGATAGGTTCACCAACTGTTCCTAATACTTCTAGTGACGATAAATTTTTTCCTTGAAGTGGGCCTAAACCAAAACCCATTAAACTTCGGATAGCAGTTGGCGCTGTGTATAAAATATTGACTTTGTATTTATCTACTACATCCCAAAATCTTCCTGCATCAGGCCAGGTAGGAATGCCTTCAAATAATAGTGTGGTAGCGCCAGCGCTTAATGGTCCGTAAACAATATAACTATGTCCAGTAATCCAACCAATGTCTGCAGTGCAAAAATGAATTTGACCAGGCTTGTACTGAAATACGTTTACAAATGTATAGTTGGTGTATACCATATATCCACCGCAGGTATGCACCACACCTTTTGGTTTTCCGGTAGAACCAGAAGTGTATAAAATAAATAAAGGATCTTCGGCGTCCATTTCTTCGGCTTCAATAAAACTGATTCCTTTTTCTTCCACTTGTTTCATTTCATCTTCCCACCAACAGTCGCGTCCTTTAATCATAGAAACAGGTGTGCGTGTACGGGTTGCTACAATAACGCGCTTAACGGTTTTATTTCCAATGAGCGCATCATCAATCACTGATTTTAATGGAATGTCTTTAGCGCCTCGGTAGGCACCATCGCAGGTAACAATAAAAGTAGCGCTCGCGTCTAATAAACGGTCTGCAATACTTTGTGCCGAAAATCCACCAAACACCACAGAGTGAATGGCGCCAATGCGGGCGCAGGCAAGCACTGCAATGGCCAGTTCTGGAATCATACCCATGTAAATACAAACACGGTCGCCTCTTTGAACGCCATTGTTTTTAAGTACTTGCGCAAATTGACAAACTTTTTCAAGGAGTTTGCTATAGGTGAGTACACGACCCGCTTCATCAGGTGCATTGGGTTCCCAAATAAGTGCAGGTAAATGTCCTTTGGTAGGAATATGTCTATCCAAACAGTTTTCGGTGATATTTAGTTTACCACCTTTAAACCATTCAACTTTTGGTTCCTTAAAATTCCATTCAAGTGTGGTATCCCATTTTTTGCGCCATGTAAAATGTTCTGCAACCTCGCCCCAAAAAGCAGCAGGGTCTTCAATACTTTTTTTATAGGCTTCTTTATAAGCATCAAAGCTTGTAAGCTGATAAGGATAGGTCATGGCTTGTCGTTTGAAGTCATAAATATACGTCACTAACTATTTTATTATTCATTTATTAAGCAAAGAATTAATAAACACTTGTTCGTTTATTGAGGCGTAAAAAGTTGGAAAAATGCGTTGGTTGGCGTAAGTTGTTGCTACTATTGTTAGCACATGAAAAAACAAAATAAAATTTGGCAGGTAATTACTGCGTCTTCACTTGGTACCTTAATTGAGTGGTACGATTTTTACATTTTTGGAAGCCTCGCTACCGTTATTGCGGGTCAGTTTTTTCCTAAAACAAATCCAACGGCGGCACTTTTATCTACACTAGCCACTTTTGCTGCGGGTTTTATTGTAAGACCTTTTGGTGCGCTTGTTTTTGGAAGACTTGGCGATTTGGTAGGCCGCAAATACACTTTTTTATTAACCCTTGTTTTGATGGGTGGATCAACATTTGCGATTGGGCTCGTGCCTAGTTACGAATCTATTGGATTTGCTGCGCCTATTATTGTATTAACGCTTCGTTTGCTGCAAGGCCTTGCGCTTGGTGGAGAATATGGGGGTGCTGCTACCTATGTGGCAGAACATGCGCCGGCAGGTAGGAGAGGTTATTATACTTCATGGATTCAAACAACGGCAACACTGGGTTTATTTGTTTCCTTAAGTGTGATTTTATTTACGCGCCATAGTTTAGATATTGATCCGGCTGTGTCGATTGCAAAATTTAATGCATGGGGTTGGCGTATTCCATTTTTGTTTTCTATTGTACTTGTGGGTGTTTCAATTTATATCCGGTTAAAAATGCAGGAGTCTCCACTGTTTACTAAATTAAAATCGGAAGGCGCTATTTCTGTAAATCCACTCAAAGAAAGTTTTGGACATGAAGAAAATTTAAAGATGGTTTTGCTAGCACTTTTTGGTGCAACCATGGGACAAGGAGTAGTGTGGTATACCGGTCAATTTTATGCGCAATCATTTATCGAAAATGTTTGCAAAATAGATTTTGATCAGTCGCGCACCATTTTAATTTGGGCCATTTTATTTGGTACGCCACTATTTGTGGTGTTTGGTTCTTGGAGCGATAAAATTGGCAGAAAATGGATTATGCTAGTGGGTATGTTTCTGGCCGTTGTCACCTACAAGCCTTTATTTAAAGGCCTTTTAGACCTTTCAGATACAGCAACAAAAACAGAACTAGTAGCTGCTGCAACTTCAAAAATTAATTCAGTATCTATTCCTAATTCACAAAATTTTGTACGAACAGCGCTGTCAACAAAGTCTTACACAGATGGTACAATTGTTACCACAACTACCACCGATACATTATATACTAATCCTGCACAAACAACTCTAAAACCCGTTGTTAAAATAAGCAAAGTACTCGCGAATGGCATTTATTGGAAAATGGTACTTATTGTATTTATAATGATTGTGTATGTGACGATGGTATACGGTCCTATCGCTGCATTTTTAGTAGAATTATTTCCTACAAAAATTAGATATACCTCCATGTCGTTACCTTACCATATTGGTAATGGTGTGTTTGGTGGCCTTACGCCTTTTATTGCAACATTACTCACTACTATGTATACTGCGGATGCACTTGCCGGACTCCAATACCCAATTATTGTAGCCGCCGTTTCTGTAATTATTGGTACCCTGTATCTCGATTCAAAAATTAATACCAAACACGATTAAAAATATTTGCTATGAATCAAATTAAAAAACTAGCTGGCATCATTTGGCTATTATTAGGTCCTGCAAGCATTTATTTTATTGTGCGTGCCGCTGCGCATGAAATTGCTGTAAAACCTGGTGTCGATACCGTAATACAATGGGGTGTTTTTGTGGTGATTTTTATTCCCATAGCTATTGGCATGAGTATTTTTGGCTACTATGCCATTAAAGGCGAATACAATCACTGATTTTATAGATTGTTTATGAAATTGAAGTGGCCGGCTCTTACAAGAAATGATATCTTTGTATTATGTCTATTGAGGTAAAAGAGGTAAGTAAAAACTACGGTACGCAAAAAGCGGTTCAGTCCATCAGTTTTTCTGTGGCGGCTGGCGCTGTGGTTGGTTTTTTAGGACCTAATGGTGCCGGGAAAAGCACCACACTCAAAATGATAGCCGGCTATTTAACGCCCGATGCTGGATCTATTACCGTTAACGGCATTGATGTGGTAAAAGATCCTATTGCAGCAAAAAAGCAAATAGGCTATTTGGCAGAAGCCAACCCACTTTACTACGACATGTACGTTAAAGAATACCTCCGTTTTATTGGTAAAATACACGTTATCGAAAGCGTATCAAATGCTGTTACAAATAGTATTGAACTTACTTTCCTTGGAAACGAGTCTCATAAAAAAATAGGTCAGTTGTCTAAAGGCTATAAGCAGCGGGTAGGGCTAGCCGCAGCGCTTATTCATAACCCATCTGTATTATTATTAGACGAGCCTACATCAGGCCTGGATCCTAACCAAATTATTGAAATCAGAAACGTAATTAGGGAGCAAGGGCAGGTAAAAACGGTGCTCTTTTCGTCGCATATACTGCAAGAAGTAGAAGCCATCTGCGCCAGCGCCCTAATATTATCAAAAGGTCAAATTGTGGCCAACGATTTATTGTCTAATCTCCTTAGTAATAAGAGCCAGAGCCTAGAATCTGTGTTTAGGGCCCTAACAAGTGGCGCAGAAACGCCTATAAATGCTTAAATTGCATCCTTAATATCAAATTAATTAGTCATAAAATAAGCAATCGAACATGAGTTACATTATTGAAGTACATGCCCGTCAAATTTTAGATAGCCGTGGCAATCCTACCGTAGAAGTTGATGTATTAACAGATGATGGCGCTATGGGACGCGCAGCTGTACCAAGTGGTGCCAGTACAGGTATCCACGAAGCAGTAGAACTTCGTGACAACGACAAGAAAAAATATGTGGGCAAGGGCGTATTAAAAGCAGTTAAAAATGTAAACACATTAATTTCTGACGCCATTGTTGGTTTTGATATTACTCAACAAGCAGCAATTGACGAAGCGCTCATTGCGCTTGATGGAACACCTAACAAAAGTAAACTAGGTGCTAACGCAATGCTTGCTGTAAGTATGGCCGTTGCAAAAGCAGCAGCAGAAGAAGCAGCGCTTCCACTCTTCAGATATATTGGCGGTACCAATGCAAAAACATTGCCTATCCCAATGATGAATATTTTAAACGGTGGTGCACACGCAGACAATAAAATTGATTTCCAAGAATTCATGATCATGCCTGTAGGCGCTACATCATTTAGCGAAGGCTTAAGATGGGGCGTTGAAATTTTTCACACATTAAAATCTGTGTTAAAGAAAAAAGGATACAGCACCAACGTTGGTGATGAAGGTGGATTTGCACCAAACATTCAAAGCAACGAAGAAGCGATTGAAACCGTACTCGCTGCGATTAGTGCAGCAGGTTATAAAACAGGTTCTCAAATTGTGATTGCCATGGACGCTGCAAACAGTGAATTATGGGACGCTAAGAAAAAGAAATATGTTTTCCATAAGAGTAGCGGTAAAGTAATGAGCAGTGACGAGCTTGTGAAGTACTGGGAAAAATGGGTTAAACAATATCCAATCGCTTCTATCGAAGATGGTATGGCAGAAGATGATTGGAATGGCTGGAAAGCCCTTACAGAAGCGGTTGGCAGCAAATGTCAATTGGTAGGTGACGATTTATTTGTTACCAACGTAGACCGTTTACAAACAGGTATCGATAAAAAAATTGCTAACGGTTTACTCGTAAAAGTAAATCAGATTGGTACTTTAACTGAAACGATTAACGCTGTTACACTTGCTCAACACAATGGTTACAATACCATCATGAGTCATAGAAGCGGTGAGACAGAAGATACAACCATTGCTGATTTAGCAGTTGCATTAAACTGTGGTCAAATTAAAACAGGTTCTGCTTCAAGAACAGACCGTATTGCAAAATACAATCAGTTAATTCGTATCGAAGAAATGCTAGGATCAACAGCCATCTATCCGAAAGGGAAAATCAAGTTTGGCACGAAATAATTTTTTATAATGAAGAAAGTAACATCCATACTAACCAATAAATACCTGCTCGCAGGCATATTTTTTATTGTATGGATGTTATTTTTCGATCAACGTAATTATTTCCAGCAAAAAGAAACTATGGCCGAACTTGACAAGTTGGAAACCAAAAAAAAGTATTACCAAGAGCAAATTGAAAAAGCCAAAGCTGAGCTTACCGATTTGCAAAATGATCCTGCTGCCCTCGAAAAATTTGCCCGCGAACGTTACCTGATGAAGCGCGATGGCGAAGACGTTTATATTATCGAAGATTCTTTAGCTTCCACAAAATAAAGCAGATCCTATCTCGTTTATAAGGGGTATGGAACCGTTTAAAGAGGAAGATTTGTTGTTGTATCTCTATAAGGAGTGCCCCAAAGCCACCTCTGATGCCATACATGCTGCTTTAGTAGAAGGCAATTACGTGCTAGAAGAACAGTTAAAAACCCTGCGCCGTTCTATTGCCCAGCTAAATGCATTGGAGCTCAAAAGACCCTCTCTTTTTTCATTAAAAGCGGTTAAAAATTATTCTAAAAAAGGATTGGACTAATATTTCCATGACTAAAAAAGAAAGATACGCCGGCGTCATTGCTTATTTTGAAGCGCAGGTTCCTATCGCGGAAACCGAGCTTTTGTATAATAATCCTTTCGAGTTATTAGTAGCCGTTATTTTATCTGCGCAGTGTACCGATAAACGCGTGAATCTTACCACACCTTCCATTTTTGCAAAATTTCCTACGCCACAAAAAATGGCGAAAGCTAGTTTTGACGAAATGTTTGCGCTCATAAAAAGCATTTCTTATCCAAGTAATAAGTCTAAGCATTTAATTGGCATGGCTAATTTATTACTATCAAAATTTGGCGGCGAAGTGCCCATGACGGTAGATGAACTGGTGGAGCTTCCGGGGGTGGGTAGAAAAACGGCTAATGTTATTACCAGTGTTATTGATCAGCAACCCAACATGGCCGTAGATACACACGTATTTAGGGTAAGTAAAAGACTTGGGCTTGTGTTACAAAAAGCAAGTACACCCCTTGCCGTAGAAAAAGAACTCATAAAAAATATTCCTTCGGAACTGGTGCACAAAGCACACCACTGGCTAATACTACATGGAAGGTATACATGTCTCGCCAGATCGCCAAAATGTGACAGCTGTGGCCTGCAAGCAAATTGCCGTTATTACAATACCAAGGTTTTAAAAGTCAAATCCTAGCGAGAAATAATAGAGTGGCTTTCCTTTAAATACGCCTTTCATTGGCCATGCAGCATCTAGTTTCATAAAGTAACCAAGTAGGGTACTTCTTACACCAAATCCATAACCTCCCGCAAAAGGTCCAAGACCACCTGCATCAAGTTTTACAACCACAGGAGAGTTTGCGTCAACAATCACGTCACCAGGGCGTTTAATGCCGTTGTACTTGCCATTCCAAGCCGTTCCTAAATCTATAAACTGCGTAATTTGGAAGTTGCGTAAAAATGCGTTGTTGATAGGCCTATTAAATATGGTTGCAAAAAGAGGTAGTCTAAATTCTGAATTGATCACAAATGCATTGTTGCCGTTTGCAATATTTTGTTGGTAGCCTCTCATGTTTACAGCTAAAGATTGAAACGCATAGCTCTGGTCCTGTGCTGGAAAATTTTGACTATTAAACTTTGGATTGATCCAGCTATCTACACCTCCTAAATAATAAATAATCTTTTGTCCTCCCCAAGAAAAATCAGCAGCAGCTCTTCCCGCCCAAATAAAATTTCTGTAAATTTTGTAGTAGTAACGTGCATCAAAACCTAGGTTTAAAGTTGCCTTACCATTGTTCATTTCTGTTTTAAGGCTTGGCATATTGATGTCAAAGAAAACTTTGTAACGCAATCCGTTCCAAATATTTTGTGTTGGGTTGATGGTATTATCATGCACATACTCGATGCGTGACACCATAAATTTACTAACCGTATCGGGGTAGGCAAGTGCACCTGGATCCGGATAGCCCACTCTATTATCATAAGATTTTAAAATCCCCCTATCTATACGAAGGCCAAAAGTGGCACGTAAACTTTTTACTTCATTAAATGGATACGCAATATTACCTTGGAACAAATTGGTAATAAGCATATTTGAAAAAGGTGAATTAAAGTAGTTGGTTACATTGCTTCTGTAATAAGTAGTACCCCAATCCAATCTCTTTTTAAAATTTTGGTAGCTAAAAATAATGTCCTTGTCTTTGAGATCGGTTCCAAAACGTATACCCCCCATAAACTTATGGTCTTCTAATAAATCGCTGGTACCAATTCTTAAATTGAAGTTGAAATTATTACCATTGTTTAATTGAATGGGACCTGCGCCACCTGCGTAAGGCTGGTATCTATTGAGTAGTAAGTTGTTTGAAAAGCCACTTAAAATATAGTCGCTACTAAATTTAAGTCGGTAATCAAATAGTTTGGAGTCACTTAAAATATTTTTTGCTTTCGCCGATAATAGATCCGCTTTTTTTACAGAAAAACTATCTGTGGGCTCATCAGAAAATTCTGATTGAAAAAGATTCGCTTTTGCAGAAGTATCAATACTTTTTTTATATACAATTGCATTGCCTTCTGCTGCTCTGATTTCATCCATTACTTTTTTCATGTAAGTAGTGGGCCTTAGATTGAGGTTTCTCTTTTTTAGTGCGATAGAGTCTACTCGAAGTTTGTATAAGAATTTATAATCGCCTTCACGTCTTACCTCACTCACCTGTCCTTTATCACCAGCTATTCTAGTTTCTAAAAGTGAGCTTTGGTAATTGGTAATAGGGAATGTATAGGTAGAGTCTTTGTATACCTGGAAAAAACTAATGCTATCTGGTTTTTCTCTTTGCCATGCATTTAGCGTAGAGTCAATTTCTTTGGGTGATGCGTTGCGAAGCATATCGTCACCAATATGATACAGCGTATCTAGTCCATTTCTTTGCGTTGAAAAAAATCCAGCCCATCTGTTACCAACGCCGTTTTCATCAGCTACAAAAGTAAAGTGGTTGGTATTATAGCCCATTGGATAGCTTGCATTTCCGTATTTTAAATTGGTAAGCTGTGTGATTTGCTTGTTTTTGCTATTGTTTAAATAGTCAACCATAAACACGTTAAAATTGTATTTACTAGGTATTACGGTATCGCTATTTGGTGCATACGGGCTAGGCCTATTGGACGAAAATAGAATGCCAGATTTGTTAGGAAAAGAAACAAAACTTGGATGCAGATCATCGTAAACATCGTCTGTAAACTGTGTTAATTGGTTTTCTTCAATTTTGTAGGTATAAATATCAGTATGGCCATTTTTAGCGGCACTCATCACTACATTATTAGCGTCTAGCATATAGGATGCATCTAAAATTTGGTCGATACCTGCAATTTTTTGCTTGAACCTTTTAATGCGTGTTACCACGTCATACACGAACATTTTAATAGCGCCTTCTTCCGAATAAATCACTAATAATTTAGTGCCTTTATTATCCCAAGCCATAATTGGATAGTTGGGATTGACCTCTCCTTGGTTGGTTCTCACACCTGATTTTAAAAGTACACGACCGTCGTAAAAATTTTCCATCAGCTTTACACTGTAAATGCCTCTATTAAATTCTACTACGGCATAATTGTTGCTTTTTGGATTTGGATTGGCCTGAAATCTGAAATAATCTTTTTTAGAAACGTCTTCTGAAATATTTAATTGACCTTTTGGTGAATTTTTTCGTTGACGAATGTCTTTAGCATATTTATCTTGTTCATATTCCATGAATTCAGACAATACTTCTTTGAATTTCTTTTTGCAAACTTTTAAAAAGGCGCTATTTAAGTTTTTATAAATCCTAGCTAGGTAAAGTAGATATGTGATATTTTCTTTTCTATACTTTACGCTGATATAATTCCAGAACGCATGCCCTGCAAGGGTAGGCTTGTCAAATGCAAACTGATAAAAAGTATTGTACCTACCACTTAACATGGCACTTTTAAGTGCATCGTCTTTTTCTACGCTCCAGTTTTCGGCAGCATACACAACATAACCATCAAGCATCCATTTTGGTAAATCAAGTAATGCTTGATTACTTGCAAATTCTCCAATGTCTTCTCCAAAGAGTAAATTGTCAGATAATACTTTGGCGATCCCTTCTTTGATTTGTTTTTTTAAATTAGCGTGGTTGCCATTAAAGTAAACCACAATTTTATTGTTCACCAGTTTTGTTAGACCGCCAGCACTTTGCCAGTCTGATCCTAGGCCAATATTGCTGCTTTTGTAATCATCATAATTACTATATACAATAATGTTGGCCCTGCGCTGTAAAGAATATTCTACAAAATTTTCGATAGCGCCTAATTCCTGCTCTGCCACCTGTGCCACAAACTTGCCAAGTTCTACGCCACCTTGTGATGTATACGTATTAAAATTGGGGGATTGATGAAATTTCCACACCAGTTTTTTATATTGTACTCTATTTTTACCAAACTCTACAGCATTCACCTGCGCCTGGCCAAAAACAACCAAACTACTCATGATAAAAATTAGTCCTATTCTTTTCAATTTCATAACCGAACTTTAGTGTTTTAAAATTAGTCAATTACCTTGTAAAATTTTCATAAAACGCGCATGATCCACATCAAAGCCTTCACTTTTAGCCCAATTTCAGAAAATACCTATGTTTTATACAACAACGAAGGCAAAGCTATCATAATAGACCCTGGTTGTTACTTTCCAAACGAACAAGAAACGTTAAAAAATTTCTTGACGGATAACAGCTTAATGCCGGTATACCTGCTTAATACCCATTGCCATCTCGATCATGTGTTTGGTAACAAATGGGTACACGAAATCTACGGTTTGGAGTTGCATATGCATCCAAATGAGGAAGCCATGTTAGCGTTGGCGCCGGTATCTGGAGAGCGTTGGGGTTTGCCCTTTCAAAACTATACGGGGCCGCTGCATTTTTTAAATGATGGAGACAGCCTATTTTTAGGGGATACTGAAATCCAAGTGATTTTAGCGCCAGGTCATTCGCCCGGAAGTATTTGCTTTTATATCCCTTCCCAAGGTGATTTGATGGGTGGTGACGTTTTATTTAGAGGAAGTATCGGAAGAACAGACCTGCCTGGTGGCGATTCAGAAACGCTCTTACATAGTATCCGCGAAAAACTTTGGGTATTGCCTGACGAAACAATCGTGTATTCGGGCCATGGAATCAAAACAACTATTGGCTACGAAAAAAGAAACAATCCTTTTTTGTAACTATCACTATATCATTACTGTGCCCGGTATGTTTTTAAAAGCATAAGTCCTATATTTTTATAGGGAGGTATATAGTCTTGAAAACTTGTTTTAGCAGCACCTTTTAGTTGTACATTCATTTGTTTCCAAACGGCACGCCAAACAATATCTTGTCCTTTTTCAATCGTATCCGCTATTTGGCTTAAAAGGGCAGCGTTGATGACACCTTTGCCTATTTGCTTGCTTGCAATGACCTGTGTTTCTGGCGCGCGGTTTAGTACCGCTGCTAATTTTTGATAACCGCCACAACTCCCTAGCAGCACAAGTTTGGCACTACTGTCAATACTAGCGACGGTATGGTTTGCATAATAGCTATGGCCTCTATGTACAATAATACTAGGCGTTATTTGCTTCTCTGATAAATAAGCCGTTAAACTATCCTGCGCTTTTAAATCAAGTTCTTCTTTTTCATCTAGCGGCGCATTTGCATAAATACTTACGCGACCATTTGTGCTACTCACTTCTGTAAAACATTTTTGTTTTTTTGTTTTCCAGCCAGCCTTGTTAAAACTATTTATAAAGGCGTTAAATATTTGCGCACCATCTTTATCGCCATAAAAATATTGTCTGATAACTACTTTTTGTTGGTTGTTTTTTAATGCGTTAATCGAAAGAGCGCCAACATTATTGAGAAGTAGGTGTGTCGTATTATTTGTTGTATTGTCTTCTACAACAGCTGTGCATAGTTCATCTAATAAAGTATATAGGCTACTATTTTTATTTTTTCTAATTTCAGTAAGTAATAAATTTCGCATACTGCTATCTGTGATACTTGAAAAAGCATCTGCAACGTCAACTGCGTCTTCTAATGTAGGCGACTTATCCAAATCACGCACAAAGCTGCGCATATAATTACCGCTGGCCTCCTGTGGCATATGCGATAAGAAATTTTGTAGCGTATTGTAATTGGCTGCTAATGCAATAAATTTTTTAAAGAAATCTTGATGCACCATGGTAAGCAAATCACTTGTTGTTTTGGTCCCAAGTTTTTGAATGATGAGTGGGTAAATGCCTGATATAAAACTAGAAGTGTAAAGCTCGTCGGCACCTAGTACTGCTATATAATAGAGTTCTTGAGCGGTTAAATTAGCTAGTTTTTTAAACCGAATACTAGCGGCCTCGGTTTGGTGTAAACCATTGATATTATTAACATAAAGTTCCATTGCAAGACTTTTTAGCCTCATTAAAAGCGCCGCTTCTGCCACGAGTTTGTCGCCCATTTTTTTTCTTTCCACCTGTTGGGTTCTCGTATGAACCAGAAGTCTAAAATAATTTTCGGACTGGTCCTCAGGAATAAGTGGCGTGATGGTATCGATACTCATTTTGCCAGTGTATAGCGCGTCTAAGAACGGAAAATAATAACGCCCCGTTTTCATAAATGCTAGCCTGCCAATCCATTTAACAAGTGGATGATTAATAGACTGAATTTTTTTGCCAAGCGGGCTTGGTGCTGCCGCATAATTGTATATCATTTCTGCATTTTTAAATGCAGCAGCGATAAGTATACTGTCGGCGTATCTATTACTAGAAATTTGTGTGCCTTGCTTGTCTAGTATTTGTAATACTTGCCCCGGATTATTCTGACAGTTTTTTAACACGATGATGTCCCTAGAAGCGCCGTACCCTATATTGTCTGCAAAACTTCCAGTAGACAGTAAAATACTTCCTACGCTCACATTTTCGGTTTCTATGACAGCGCTCATATTAAGTCCTTTTGCGCTCGTATGCATAGCTGTTGTATATGCACGAATGCATGTGGCAACCTCTTCTGATTTTATTTTATTGAATTTTAGCCCTAACTGAATTTCAGATAATAAATTATTGAAGCCGCGTAACCATTTAAATTTTTGATTGTCAGATAGCACCAAATTTGATTCAATCCATTTTCTATTTTCAAAAACCGCAACTTGTATACTATCTTTTAGTGGTAAATTTTGGGCAATAGATGGATAACCGATCAGGGCTTTTTCATTTTCAGTGATATAATCATGGCTTAACCCCCTCATGGCAGGAATGGGCGGCATTTGTTGGTCCTTTTTAGTGGATTGAGCTGCTGCGGTCATTGTGCATAGGGCTCCCCATAGCAATAGCGTTATTGGCAAATACACCGCTTTTAATATGTTGCCCTTGTATTTCATGTGAAATCTTGTAAAAATACAACCTTATAAACCAGTTAGGGCCTTATTTTGTTAAAAGCTCCTTAAAAGCCTTAACAATTACATAATATTCCTAAAAGAGGGCTTTACCAATCTTTAAAATTAAATTTGTACAAACTACCTATCTATTATGGCTGCCGCCCCTATTAAAAAAATATTGATTGCCGACGACGAACCCGATATTTTAGAAATAGTGGGCTACAATTTACAAAAAGAAGGCTACGAGGTACATACTGCTAAAAATGGTGACGAAGCCGTGGATCTAGCAAAAAAAATCAAACCAGATTTACTGATACTCGACATTATGATGCCTAAAAAAACGGGTATCGAGGTTTGTGAAATATTACGTGCTCAAACCGAATTTAAAGAAACGCTCATTATTTTTTTAACAGCTATGAGCGACGAAGCTTCACAAATAACGGGGCTAGAAATTGGCGCAGATGATTATGTCAATAAGCCCATTTCTCCAAAAGTACTCGTAAGTCGTGTGAATGCTTTGTTTAGAAGGGTGTCACCTAAGGAAGCTTCTTCAGTGATGCAGTTTGGCACGATGCGAATTGACAGTATCAAATTTATGGTGACCATTGGTGGTGATGAAAAAGTACTCGCTAAAAAAGAATTTGAACTTTTACATTTGCTCGCTTCTAGGCCTGGCCGCGTTTTTTTACGCAACGAAATACTTTCACAAATTTGGGGTAATGAAGTGATTGTGGGCGACCGCACCATTGATGTGCATATCCGAAAAATTCGTCAAAAATTAGGGATCGACTGTATCACCACTGTTAAAGGCGTGGGATATAAGTTTGATTTACCTTAATTTGCAGCATGAAAAACCTTTCCATACAGCAATTGGCGGCCTTTGCGGCAGCAATTATAGCGCTTGGTTTTTCTAGTACTATCGGCTTCATTTACCATAGCTGGTATCATTTTGCCTTTACTTTTGTAACCACAGGCATCGCATCTTATTTACTCATTCGTTATATTTTTGAAATTTTCGTGAACCGAAAAATCAAACTTATTTACAAGCTCATATACCAAACAAAAGCAACGAAAAGAGAAGAAACCTATTTCAAGTATATTTTACCAAAAAAAGAACTCGATGAAGTAGGTGAAGAAGTGGTGCAGTGGGCAGAACAGCGAAGTGCCGAGATAGAGCAACTTAAAACAAACGAAAACTACCGCAAAGAATTTTTACAAAATCTATCACACGAAATTAAAACCCCCATTTTTGCGATCCAGGGATATGTAGACACTTTATTAGATGGCGCACTCGAAAGTCCAGAAACGGCCGTTCGCTTTTTAAAAAATGCGTCTAAAAATGTGGACAGGATGGTGAATTTGGTAAATGATCTCGACGAAATAGCAAAGCTTGAAATGGGTGAACAGCCGCTTAACAAGTCTACTTTTTTTATTCAAGATATCATCAAAGAAGTGTTTGATGCTTTATCTATTAAGGCGGCCAAACAAAACATCAGTTGCAGTTTCAAAAAAGGATCAGAAGGTCAAACCATGGTGTTTGCCGACAAAGAGAAAATTAGACAAGTACTCAATAATTTAGTGGTCAATGCATCTAAATACGGAAAGCAAGATGGATCTATTGTAGCAAGTGTTTACAAAACCGATGCAGACCATGTGCTTATTGAAATTAGCGACGATGGTATTGGTATTGCTGAAGAACATTTGCCCCGTATTTTTGAACGTTTTTATAGAACCGATAAAGGACGCAGCAGAGACGCTGGTGGCGCCGGCATTGGACTTGCGATATGCAAACATATTATAGAAGCGCATGGTCAAACCATTCACGTGCGCAGTAAATTAGAAATAGGCACCACTATTGGTTTTACACTTGTAACAAACGCATAATTCTTTTTCTATATTCCCGATCTCTACCTAATTTGCAGACTTAATACGCGTTTCAAATGGCAAAAATATTAGTAACAGGCGGTTGTGGTTATATAGGTTCACATACCATTGTAGATTTATTGGCAAATGGATTTGATGTTATCTCAATAGACAACTTTTCTAGGTCTTCAAATTATGCAGTAGCAGCCATAGAAAAAATTACAGGCAAGCGTATAAAAAATTACGAAGTAGATTTAAAAAACTTTGATGATACATTAGCGGTTTTTCAGGAAAACCCTGACATCGCTGGTATCATTCATTTTGCGGCGTATAAAGCAGTTGGGGAATCAGTGCAGGAGCCTTTGTTTTATTATGAAAACAATATTGGATCGCTCGTAAACATTTTAAAGTGTGTGCAGGAATTTGATATTCCTCATTTTGTATTTTCATCTTCTTGCACCGTGTATGGCAATCCGGATGCATCACCAGTTACTGAAATTTCGGAAGTTAAAAAAGCAGAATCACCCTATGGCGCTACCAAGCAAATGGGTGAAGAAATACTACAAAACATAGCTGCAGCAGGTGGTGCAAATGTTATACTGCTTCGTTATTTCAATCCAGTAGGTGCTCACCCTTCTGCACTGATTGGTGAACTGCCTATTGGTCGACCACAAAATCTAGTGCCTGCAATTACACAAACTGCCATTGGCAAACTGCCAAAAATGATGGTGTATGGCAATGATTATCCAACGCGTGACGGTAGTTGTATCAGAGACTATATCCACGTTTGTGATATTGCCAGTGCACATACGCTTGCATTACAATATTTGTTAGCAGATAAAAATGCGGAAGCCTGCGAAGTATTTAATTTAGGAACAGGAAACGGTATTTCTGTACTAGAAGCCATTCAAACCTTTGAAGCAGTAAGTGGCACATCTCTAAATTATGAAATAGGCCCACGCAGGGCTGGAGATATTGTGGCTATTTATGCCAACAATGAAAAAGCCATCAGTAAACTTGGTTGGAAAATTAATTACTCCATAGAGGATATGATGCGTACAGCTTGGGCTTGGGAAAAAGAAGTGCAACTAAAAGAGTCGATTGCAAAAAACTAGTTTATTGCACGAGCATTTTTTCGGCGTTTTCTGCCATTTGTAAAGCCTCAATAAACTCTTCAATTTCACCTCCAACAACAGCGTCTAAATTGTAGGATGTTAAACCAATGCGGTGGTCTGTAACCCTTCCCTGTGGCCAGTTGTAGGTTCTTATCTTGGCACTTCTATCACCGGTACTCACGAGTGTTTTACGCCTTGTTGAAATTTCTTCTTCTTGCTTGCGTACCTGCTCTTCGTATAATTTAGTACGAAGCATATTCATTGCTTTTTCGCGGTTACCAAGTTGTGATCTTTCTGTTTGACAAACCACCACAACGCCGGTAGGAATATGCGTTAAAAATACTTTTGTTTCTACTTTGTTTACGTTTTGTCCACCCGCACCACCACTTCTCGCGGTTTCCATTTTCACGTCACTCTCTTTTAATTCAAAATCCAATTCTTCTGCTTCGGGCATTACTGCAACTGTTGCAGCTGAAGTATGCACACGACCTTGGGTTTCTGTATTTGGAACACGTTGCACACGGTGTACACCACTTTCAAATTTGAGGGTACCATACACGTCTTCTCCCGTTACTTCAAGAATCACTTCTTTGTAACCACCAACCGTACCTTCACTTTCACTAACCACGGCTGTCTTCCAACCTTTTTTAGCACAGTAACGTAAGTACATACCTAGTAAATCACCAGCAAACAAACTGGCTTCATCTCCACCGGTCCCTGCTCTAATTTCTAAAATGGCATTTTTATCGTCTTGTGGATCTTTTGGAATTAAGAGCTTGGTTAAAGTAGCTTCTAATTGTTCTTTTTGAATTTCTAATTCTGGTAATTCCATTTTAGCCAACTCACGCATATCTTCATCACTACTATTTTGGCTTTCTTTGGCAAATGCATAATCCGAAAGAACCCTTACATACTTTTCGTAGGGCTGCACAATTTTCTCTAATGAACGGTACTCCTTACTATATGCTCCAAACTGTTTTTGGTCATTGATAATTTCGGGGTTGGTAAGGGCAACGCCTACCTGATCAAAACGGGCTTTTATGGCTTCTAACTTATCGAGCATAGGGTATTGTAGTTCTTATTGGAGGGCAAATTTACGTTATTCGGGTGGAGATTTTCAACCTAAATGAGTCTAAAGAATACTTATCTTCCCGTATAATTTTAGACTTATGCGACATAAACGCTCTTCGTTCCTTGTTTTTATTGTTTTTTTAGCGCTTTCGGTGCAGGCTCAAATGCCAAGCCAAACTGCTGATATCATCATTAAAAACGCCAAAATTTTAGATGGCACGGGTAATTCATGGTTTTATGGCGACATCGCTATAGGTAGTGGTAAAATTATTCAAATTGGAAAATTAGCTGGGTGGAATGCTAAAAAAGTAATTGATGCGACCGGCCTTGTGGCAGCACCAGGTTTTATTGATGTACACACACATATAGAGGGCGACGAGGTTAAAAATCCGGAGGCTACCAATTTTATTTATGATGGTGTTACAACGGTTATTACTGGTAATTGCGGCTCATCAGATGCTAATATTGGAAGATACCTCCGCAAAATTGATAGTTTACAAACCTCTGTAAATGTGGCGGCACTTGTTGGACACAATGATGTGAGAAAAGCAGTGATGGGAAGATCTAGCCGAAACCCAACCGAAGCAGAAATGCAAGCCATGGAAAGTATTGTTGACAAAGCCATGCGTGATGGAGCTGTGGGGATGTCAACCGGGCTCATTTATATTCCGGGCACGTATTCTACCACCGAAGAAATTGTGCGCTTGGCAAAAGTAGCAGCAAAATATAATGGCGTTTACGCATCGCATATGCGCGATGAAGGCGATAGTGTTGTAGCTGCTATTCAGGAAGCGCTTTATATTGGAACGGCTGCAAATATGCCGGTTCAAATTTCTCATTTTAAATTAAGTGGTCAGCAAAACTGGGGACGTAGTAGTGAAACCTTACCACTTATTATGAATGCGCGAAAAAATGGGCTAGATGTAACTATCGATCAATATCCATACACGGCAAGTAGTACTTCTTTAAGTACACTCATTCCAGATTGGGTTCTTGCAGACGGCCAAGACTCCATAGTAGCAAGGCTTGCAAGGCCTTCCGTTCGAAAAGAAGTAACTGCCTATATGTTAGCGCGACTCGCAAAAAGAAAACTAAAACATTTTAGTTATCCAGTGGTTGCGTACTATGCAAAAGACACCACACTTAATGGAAAAAGTATTGAAGAAGTAAACACAACACTAGGAAAAAAACATACGGCAAAACAGGAAGCAGAAACCATTATTGAAATGATGGAAAAAGGTGGCGCTTCCATGGTGTTTCATGGCATGAGTGAAGCAGACATTAAAGCCATTATGCGTTATCCATTTAACATGTTTGCTTCCGATGCAAGTATTCGTGTGTACAAAGAAGGCAATCCGCATCCAAGAGGCTATGGCACCAATGCAAGAGTCCTAAAAAAATATGTGCGTGAAGAAAAAGTAATTGGTTTAGAAGAAGCCGTGCGCCGCATGACGTCACTCCCTGCACAAAAATTTGGCTTTACCGACAGAGGCTTGCTTCGTCAAAGTTTTGCTGCTGATATTGTTTTATTCAATGAAGCAGAAGTGAGCGACAGAGCCGAATACAAAAATCCCCACCAATATGCAACAGGCTTTAGTTACATCATTGTAAATGGTGTTGTTACGGTAGATGCAGGTGTACACACAGGTGCAAGAGCAGGTGTTGCTATCAGAAAGTAAAATAGTAGTATTTTATTCTTCAATATGCTTTTGGAAGCTAATATGGTACTCCTGAATTTGCGCAGGATTTGTAGGCGTTAATGTAAAACTGATTTTTATCATTCCGTTTTTTGCATGGATATAATAATAACCACGCAGTTCATTTTCCGGGATAAAATTTCCTGGTCCAGTAATAGGTCCGGCTGCTTCAAAAATTGAACTGGCTTCTTTGATTAATGTGTCTATATAATAGTCATCAAAAAAGTTTTCGGCAAATAAATTAGAAGCTGCTGCGTTTTTCCAACTTGGTAATAGTGCCGTTAATTTTGCTTGTGCATTTTTTAATGCAGTAGATGCCGGTAAAATTCTGGGTTGTAAATCTACATTTTCCATTCTTAAAATAGTATCAATCACCATGGTGTTAAGTACTGCAGTTGGGGCGTAGGTTACGTTTGCAAGCAGTATTACGCCTAGTCCATATTCCGGAAGTATTCTCCAGTTGCTTCCAAATCCGGGAAGTCCACCACTATGCGCAATGCTTGTTCTGCCGGTGCAATCTTTTAACCAGCTTAATCCATAACCATAAGCGGCCGTTGTTGCGCAAGCTCTACCAGAAGGGTACTTGTAGGTCGGGTTCAGTCCAATAAATCTACTTGGCTGGTGCATTTCTCTAATGGAGCTTCTGCTAATGAGTCCGGTGCTAGGTCCGTTTCGGGCTGGCCAAGCATCCAAATGAAGCGATACATATTTACTAAAAGATTCCAGACTTGTAATCATACCACCCATGGCGCCATAAATACCATCATGTAATAAAGGTACTTCTGTCCAGTTGTTATTGATCCATCTATAACCGTGAGCGAGCTTTGTATCATCAATGCTAGAAAATTCCCAACAGGCTTCCATGTTAAGTGGCTTCCAAATATTTTCTTTGATATACGCGCCATAATTTTTACCCGTTACTTTTTCTATGATATAGCCAAGCATGGTAAAACCTACATTGCTGTATTCATAAGATAAACCAGTAGCGGTGGAAAAATGAATCCCTTTTTTAATGAATGCTAAAAATTCTTGAGACGTTTTTTCTAACTGACGGTCTCCCCATGGATTGTCCTCTGGAAAACCTGCCGAGTGCGTGAGTAAATCTCTAATGGTAATGGGCGCTGCATCTGTGGTGAGCCCTTGATTTTTTAATTCAGGAATATATTTACTTGCTTTATCGTCTAGGCTTAATTTGCCTTCATCTCTTAATTTTAAAATGGCCATCGCCGTAAAACTTTTAGACATCGAAGCAATTCTAAACATGCTTTTTGGCGTAGCAGGCGTTTTGGTTTGCAAATTGGTATAGCCGCTACTCGTTGTATACACTAGCTTTCCGTCAAGTACAATGCCAAAACTGTAGCCCGGAAAATGGTTTTCTGCTGCATATTTTTGCACCATTTTTTCAACTACTGGAAATGCGATGCGCAGTTTTTCTAGCCTATTACTGTCTTTAAAATAAGGAGGTTGATAACCTACTTGTGCCGCAATAAAAAATGGTAGCAACCCAAAAGCTGCTACCATTTTAAATATGAATAATTTATTTTTTTGCATTAATCTCTGCTTGATAGTTTGCTAAGTAATCTTAAGATTTCTAAATATAACCATACAATGGTTACCATCAAACCAAAAGCTGCATACCACTCCATAAACTGTGGAGCTCCTCTTTGTGCACCTTGTTCAATCATATCAAAATCTAAAATTAAATTGAGTGCTGCAATCGCTACAATAAATAAGCTAATACCAATACTTAACATAGAGTTATCTCTTACAAAACTTACGTCAACGCCAAATAAACCAAGTACCCAGGTAAGTAAATAAAAGATGGCAATGCCAAGCATGGCGCTCATCATCATAGACTTAAATTTTTCGGTAGGTTTAATCACTCTAAAATTATAGAGTAAAAACATCGCAACCGCTACGCCAAATGTTAGGCCAACTGCTTGTACCACAATGCCTGGGTAAAAAGCGTCGTTAAACATTTTTGATATAGCGCCTAAAAATAAGCCTTCAAGTATTGCATAAGCAGGTGCTAGTGCAGGGGCCCAGTTAGGTTTAAAAGTGATGGCTAGTGCTGTAATGAGTCCACCTATAACACCCACAATCATAAGGGTTTGTGCAAGGGTAGGATTGTTTTGATCGATTAAATGCCAAGTGTAGCCTGCTCCAGCAATTACACCTACTAGCATTAGTCCAAATTTATTCATGGTGCCTCTAACAGACATCGTGCCTTCTGCATTTGCCTGTGCGTGACCTACTTTGTCAAACATTTTTTCTGAAAGGGTAGGATTTCCTGATTCAAATAGTGCCATGGTTGTTTAATTTTTGTTACCCAAATATACAATAAGATTTATCTTTTTAGAAGCCTCTTTTCAAGACTTTAACAGTTAAAAAACCATTGGCTACCTCCTCAGTAAATTGTAACTTTACCGCAATTAAAGAAGCTCATGGAAAAGAAGGAAACATTACTGCAGGACGTTGTGATCAAATTTGCTGGTGACAGTGGTGACGGTATGCAATTAACCGGTCAGCAGTTTACCAATAATACCGCGTTACTGGGTATTGACCTGGCTACTTTTCCGGATTTTCCCGCCGAAATTCGTGCCCCTATTGGAACGCTTCCGGGTGTGAGTGGATTCCAATTACGTTTTTCTAGCGACCGTGTTTTTACACCTGGTGATGATTGTGATGTGCTTGTTGCCATGAACGCCGCTGCTTTAAAAGTAAATTTAAAAGCCATTAAAAAAGGCGGAAAAATTATCGCGAACGTAGATGGCTTTGATGCCAAAAATTTACGCTTAGCCAATTATCCAGATGGCGTGAATCCCTTAGAAGACGGCAGTTTGGAGGGTTTTGAATTGATAAAAGTAGACGTTACTAAACTTACGCGTGAAGCATTAAAAGATTTTACTGATTTAGGCACCAAAGAAAGAGACCGTGCAAAAAACATGTTTGTGCTGGGTCTTATTTACTGGATGTACAATAGAAATTTAGACAACACCATTACTTTTTTGAATGAAAAGTTTGGGAAAAAAGATACCATCCTTCAAAGTAATATTAAAGTGTTGCAAGCTGGGTTTAATTACGGCGACACTACCGAAACTTTTTCGAGCCGTTACCGTGTAGAAAAAGCCAAAATGGTGCCTGGTACTTACCGTAGTATCATGGGTAATCAGGCTCTTTCGATGGGTTTAATTGCAGCAAGTGAAAAATCGGGCTTATCTATATTTTTAGGCACTTATCCAATTACTCCGGCTTCAGATATTTTACACGAGCTTAGTAAGCACAAGGCTTTTGGTATTAAAACCTTTCAGGCCGAAGATGAAATTGCGGGTATCTCAGCAGCCATTGGCGCCAGTTATGGCGGCTCTATAGGGATAACCACTACATCAGGGCCCGGCATGGCACTTAAAACCGAAGCGATGGGCCTTGCTGTTATGTTAGAGATCCCACTCGTAATTATCAATATTCAACGTGGCGGCCCTTCTACTGGACTACCTACCAAAACAGAGCAGAGTGATCTGTTACAAGCCTATTATGGCCGTAATGGAGAGTGTCCAATGCCAATTATTGCCTCTTCTACACCTAGCGACTGTTTTGATGCTGCTTATGAAGCGGTGCGTATTGCCGTGCAACATATGACGCCTGTCATACTACTAAGTGATGGATATATAGCAAATGGTGCAGAGCCTTGGAAATTTCCTGTAGCTGCAGATTTAGCGCCTATTCAAGTGACTTTTAAAACAACACTTGATGAAGGGGAAACAAAATTCATGCCGTATAAAAGAGATGAAAAACTCGTACGTCCATGGGCTGTTCCAGGAACGCCGGGTTTTGAACACCGCATTGGTGGCATCGAAAAGCAAGACATTACGGGTAATGTAAGTTACGATCCGGATAATCACCAGCACATGGTAAACACCCGTCAGGCTAAAGTGGATATGATTGCTGATTATATTCCGCTTCAACAATTAGACAGTGGTGCTGCAACTGGTAAAGTATTGGTACTAGGTTGGGGCTCTACCTATGGTGCGATTAAAACGGCTGTTACAGAATTACAAGCGGCAGGACATGCGGTAAGCCATGCACATATTAAATACATGCGTCCTTTCCCTAAAAATTTAGGAAGCATCATTGCAGGATTTGATAAAGTATTAATTCCTGAACTAAACAATGGCCAACTTATTAAAATAATTAGAGACCAGTATTTAGTAGATGCAAAAGGGTACAATAAAGTAATGGGAGTCCCTATCACCAAAGGTGAAATTATTGAGACCGTATTAAATATGCTTTAATCGACTAGTCTTTATTACCAGCCGAAAATATTTGATCTACAGCACCACCCAGCATTGGAAATTTTTCTTTTACAAAACCTGCGATGGTTACAATGGCTTGTTGTGCCTGCTCTGGGGTTAAGGATGCTTCTTTTACTAAGCGTTCTACTAATTCGTTCATATCAATTGTTTTTAAGCAACTTTTAGAGAACTAAGTTTGCTTTTGCTAAACTTTTGTTCTGCGTAATCAATGGTAACAATAAATTTTTGTGTGTCTGTGCCCGGAAGTTCAAACATGGCGTCGGTTAAAATACTTTCACAAATACTTCTAAGACCTCTTGCTCCAAGTTTATATTCCATGGCTTTGCCTACCATAAAATCAAGTACTTCCTCTTCTATAATAAGTTCAATACCTTCTAGTTCAAATAAACGGTGGTATTGTTTGAGTAATGAATTTTTAGGCTCGGTTAAAATACTACGTAATATACCAGCATCTAAAGGTTCTAAGTGGGTTACCACTGGAAGTCTTCCCAGTAATTCAGGGATGAGTCCAAAGCTTTTTAAATCCTGTGCATTGATAAATTGCAGTAAATTTTTTCTTGCATTTTCCTGCTCGTCTTTATTAACGCTAAAGCCAATAGCATTGGTGTTAATACGTCGCGCAATTACTTTATCGATGCCATCAAAAGCGCCACCGCAAATAAATAAAATATTTTTAGTGTCTACCTTGATCATTTTTTGTTCGGGGTGCTTACGTCCACCTTGTGGTGGTACCAGCGCTTCTGTGCCCTCAAGCATTTTTAATAAACCTTGTTGCACACCTTCGCCACTTACATCACGTGTAATTGAAGGGTTATCTCCTTTGCGTGCAATTTTATCAATTTCATCTACGTAAACAATGCCTCTTTCCGCGGCAGCAACATCGTAATCACAGTTTTGCAATAAACGCGTAAGCATGCTTTCAACGTCTTCACCAACATAGCCTGCTTCTGTAAAAACAGTGGCATCTACAATAGCAAAAGGAACATTTAAAAGTCTTGCGATGGTTTTGGCTAAAAGTGTTTTACCCGTACCGGTTTCGCCCACCATAATAATATTGCTCTTTTCAATTTCAACATCATCTGCCTGTGGTTTTTGTGCCACACGCTTAAAGTGATTGTATACCGCTACCGACAAGATTTTTTTTGCATCATCTTGTCCAATAATGTATTCGTCTAAAAACTTTTTTATTTCTATGGGCTTGCGCACATTGAGTTTAAAGTTTCCTTTGTCGCCCTCTTTTTTAACCGTTACTTCTTGTGCGATAATTTCTTGCGCGTGCTCTACACAGTTCTCGCAGATATGCGATTGCTGCCCCGCAATGAGAATTTTTACCTCATCACGGCTTCTGCCACAAAAAGAACAGGTTAATTGATTTGCTTTTGCCATAAAACGGTTGCTCCTTATATCTTTTCTAGTACACTATCCACAATGCCATACCCCACGGCTTCTTTGGCATCCATCCAATAATCACGATCAAAATCTTTCATGATTTGATCTACTGTTTTGCCACAGTTTTCTGCTAAAATGCGCGCACCAATTGCTTTTGTTTTTATAATTTGTTCGGCCTGAATTTCTATATCAGCGCTTTTAGCTTGCATATAACCACCAAGGCTAGGTTGGTGAATCATCACTTCGCCGTGCGGATAAATATAACGCTTGCCTTTGGCACCAGCACTTAATAAAATAGAGCCCATGCTTGCTGCAAGTCCCATACAAATAGTAGATACCGGACTCTGAATAAGTTTCATGGTATCATACATTACCATGCCACTTGTTACAATACCACCTGGGCTATTGATATAGAATTTAATTTCTGCACCTGGCTTGTCTGCGTCTAATAATAATAGTTTGTTCACTACATCTTTAGCAGAATTGTCATCGACTACACCCCATAAATAAACAGTTCTCTTTTCAAAGAAAAGTTTTTCCATTTTTTTCATGAGCATGCCGTTGTTTACAGGCTTGTCTTCTTTTACAGATTCTTCTTCGTCTTCCATTAAGTATGGATTTACAATATATTTTAAGTCTGTCATGGCGTTGTTATTTTTTTTCTTTGCGTGGGTTGGTTAATAAAACTTCATCTACCAGTCCATATTCTTTTGCATCTGCGGCGGTCATCCAAAAATCTCTATCGCTATCTTTTGCGATAGTCGCTTCGTCTTTACCGGTATGATGTGCTGTGATAGCGTACAATTCTGATCTTAATTTTTTAATTTCTCTTGCAGTGATTTCGATATCAGTTGCTTGTCCACCAATGGCACCACTTGGTTGGTGCATCATGATACGGCTATGCTTAAGTGCGGTACGTTTTCCTTTAACACCTGCACATAATAAAATTTGTCCCATGCTTGCTGCCATACCCGTGCAAATAGTGGCAACGTCTGGTCCAATAAATTGCATGGTATCATAAATGCCAAGACCTGCATATACACTGCCTCCTGGGCTATTGATATACATTTGGATATCGCGGGTACGGTCGGTGCTTTCTAAAAACAAAAGCTGCGCTGTAACAATATTTGCTACGTAGTCGTTAATGCCTTCGCCTAAAAATATAATTCGGTCCATCATTAAACGTGAAAACACATCCATGCTAGCCACGTTCATTGGACGCTCTTCAATAATATAAGGCGTAAGGTTGGTTACCTGGCTGTAATTGTGGAGTGTTGCACTACTAATACCGCGGTGCTTAATAGCATACTGCTCAAATTCTTTTCCTAGATTCATATACTTTCATTTTCGCTTTGAAGATAAGTTATTTGCTTTTCATAAAAAAAGCCGGGTTACCCCAGCTTTTTCCTATGATTTTATAAGATTAGTGGTTGTGGTTGTGCAATTTTTTTGCAAAATCTTCGGCACTAATGCTTTCTTCTTTGGCAGAAACCTGTGTTTCAATGATACCAAATAATTTTTCGGTGCTAATGCGGTGGTAGCTATCCTCTACAAATTTGCGGTCTTGCATCATGCGGTTTGCATAATCTTCAACCCATTGTTGGTTGTCACCTAAAGCACCTAGTTGACCGCCCATGTAGCTAAACAATTGTTGCTTAGCAAAATCACGGATATCGTCAGGCATTACTTCAATTTTATTATCGGTAGCTAATTTGCTGCTTACGAGTGTCCATTTTAATTGACCAGCAAAGCTTGGGTAATCTGCTTCAGCTTCTGCTTCAGTTTTAGGTTTTTCGCCACCTGTTTGTAACCAACGCTTTAAAAAGCCTTCTGGTAATTCCATTGGGGTATGGTCTACAAAGTGGTGATAAATTTGGTCGTGAATTTGATTGCGAGATTGTGCATCATAATAAGCTTCCATTTCCTTTTTCACTTCTGCAGTAAATTCTTCGGCAGTTGCAATGGCGGCGTTAGGGTATACGCTTGCAAAAAATTCAGCGTTCATTTCAGCCTTTTCTACTAGACCTACTTTTGTAATTTGTAAGCTAAAATATTTATCAGCGTCTGCATCTGTTAATCCTAAATCAGCTAAAATTGCTTCTTTTTCTTTCGCTTCAAACGCTTTGCCCAATTGGAATACAACGCTATCGTCGTTTTTCTTGCCAATTAAGTTTTTTCTAAATTTAGGCTCAAAATATTTAACAAGTAAAGAGTTGTCTTTTGTAATACCACCTTCAACAGCTACACCAGCTTTGTCGCACTCAACAAACTTTACATTTAGTACATTGTCATCACCAGTTACTGCTTCAGGCTCTGTCATTTTACCGCTACGAATTTGTAAACGCTCAAGTTCGTCTTGTAACATTTGATCCGTAACATTTATTTTATAACGTGTAACTTTTACTTTTTTCACGTCAATAGCTACTGCTGGCTTAAGTCCAATTTCAAAAGCAAAGGTGTAGCTTTCTGGATTGTTGATGTCCATATTGCGTAACTCGCTATCTAAAGGCAGCGGCTGAGCAAAAATATCTAATTGTTCTGCTTGTAAGTAGCTGTTTAATTCCTGCTCTACTGTTTTTAAAACTTCGTCCGTAAAAACGCTCTGACCATACATTTTTTTAACAAGTCCTGCAGGTACCATTCCTTTTCTAAAACCAGGAATATTTGCTGTTTTTGCATATTTTTTGAGGCTCACTTCAAAATTGCCTAAGTAGTCTGCCTTGTCTAAGGTTACTGTTAGTTTGTCTGTAAGCTTTGCAATGTTCTCTCTAGTAACTTTTGCCATGTCTTCTTATTTATAAGGTTTTGCCTGAGGCCCAAATAGGCCAAAAGGGTTAATTGGGCTGCAAAGGTAAGAATTGTAGGCTAAAAACAGCTCTATTATTTGCCAAAAGCGGCAATATTACTGCTAAAAATCTTTACGGCAATGGCTAGCAAAATCACACCAAAAAACTTACGAACGGCCATTAAACCGCCCTCTCCAAGGCCTTTTTGAATCCAATTCAGTGATTTTAAGACGATAAATACGATAACAAGGTTTACAACGATGCCCGATAATATGTAGACTTCTTCAAAATTGGCCTTTAATGACATAATGGTGGTAAGGGTCCCGCTTCCGGCAATAATGGGGAAGGCAATGGGTACCATGGTGCTAGATTTGGCGTCTTTGTCGCCTTTAAAAATTTCGTGCCCAAGTACCATTTCGAGGCCTAATAAAAAGATAACCACAGATCCACCCACCGCAAATGAGCGAATATCAAGGCCCAGCACTTTTAAAAATGGCTTACCTACGTATAAAAACGCAATCATGAGGGCTCCAGAAATAAGGGTAGCATTAACAGATTTAATGCCACCCATTTTTTCTTTCAAGGATATTAAAAGTGGGATAGATCCCACAATATCTATAACCGCAAATAATGTAAATGTAACGGTGATGAGTTGGTCAAATTGGAAGTTCATATTGGTAAGTATTGATACCCTTCTTACAAATATAACCAATTATTTTACCAACCGAACACGGCTCCAACACTTGCATTGAGTGGCATGGTTTTAAAGCCATAGACCTCATAATATTTAGTGTTGGTGAAGTTTTGAATATCAGCGGTAAAGCGCCAATGTTTATTAAGTTGGTAACCAACATTTGCAGCAAGTGTTGCGTAAGATTTCAGAAGTATATCAGGCGCCGCATATCCCCCAACATCATATCTTTTACCCGCATACCTGCCTGTTATTTCGAGGCGCAATTTTGTATTGACTTGCGCGCTAATGCCCATGTTTAATTGGTGCGCAGGCCTGCGTAATAGATAATCGTATGTGATGGTATCTTGATTGGTAATTCTATTTTGTGTAGTTTCTTTTCCAGCTAAATAAGTGTAGTTGGCAAAGGCGGTTAGCGTACTAGAAAGTGTTTTTTTGATTTCAAATTCTAGTCCATTCACGGCTTGTTTTACATAATTAAAATACTGATAATTGATGTAGTTGTAATCGATTCCATTTGCTGTTTGTCTGTTAAAATAAACAAGCCTTGTTTGTAGCGTTTTGTTTTGATAACTAAAACCTGCTTCGTAACTGGTTGCTTTTTCTGGATCGAGTTTGTCGTTGATGCTAATTTGGTATAAGGATGGCGCTTTAAATCCAGAAGACACACTTGCAAAGATTCTTGTGTTTGCGCTTAGTGCAAAAGATGGATTTAAAGTAAAAGTTTGGTTGCCTCCATACACCGAATGTTTGTTGGCACGACCACCTAATTCGAGGGTCAATTTTTTGTTTAGGCTTGTATAAAGTAGTGAACCATAAAGCGCAGACTGCTCGGCATATCTGGTAGGGTCATTAAAATTATAAGGCCCCCAACTACTCACAGAAAGATAGTCTTGACTGTAAGATCCTTTTCTGTAATCGAGCCCTGCAAGGGCTGTAAGCCTGTTTGATAATTTTATGCTGGTATAGATTTCAGCGTAATCAGAAGCAGCTGCGTAATCGTTTTTTTCGAACCAAGTGCTTGTTTTATGCGCACTGTCATTTAAAAAATGACGGTCTAAAGTATTGTGTTGATAGGTGCCCGTGATTTGAAAATTATTTTTCTTGTATACAAAACCAGTGCCCAATAATAAGCTGCTATTTTCGATGGTAAAATCTCTATCATCTCTAAAAACACCCGCGTCAACACCTGCTTTGTATTTATTGTACATGCTAAATGCCTTAATCGAAAAATGTTCGGTAGCTGCGTAGTTGATTTGGCCATGAACTGCAAGGCCTTTGTATAAATCGGCGTCAAAATTATTTTTTCCTGTGCTGTCATTTGCCGCAGAAAATCCTTTTGAATTGGTATGCGCAATGCGGCCCGAGTAAGACCATTTATTTTTTTTGCCTGCTAATTGTAAGTTATTTTTTTGCGTACCAAAACTACCCAAAATACTGCTGGCATTGATTTGCAATGGCCTAGAAATATCTTTACTGGTGGTTATGATATTGATCACACCTGCAATAGCGTCACTGCCATACAGTGTTGATTGCGCACCTCTGCATATTTCTATGCGCTCAATACTACTTGTTGCAAATAGGTTTAAGTCTAAATCATTGTTGATAAACGAAGGGTCATTTACTGGGATCCCGTCAAGTAATACAAGTGTTCTTCCGCCCGAAGCGCCGCGCGTAAAAATGGTTTGTACACTACCTGCATTGTTGCTAGCTCCATTGACAGTAACACCCACTTGTTCTTGGAGTAGGGTAGCTAAATTTTTATTACCCATTTTTTCCAAATCAGATTTGGTAATAACGGTAACCACTTTACCGGTGGTTGATTGTTTTTGTGCCATTTTATTGGCCGTCACCACAACTTCGTCGAGGGTGGTGGTGTCTTGTTGTGCGCTTACCATTTTCGCTGAAAATAGCAAGGTGAGGAGCATTAATTTTTTGCCCATTGTTTGTTTTTTTTAATTTGAACAATGAGCTTTCAAGAGTTAAAACGGTAGAAACATAAATTGCCGCTGATACAGCATTTACATTCCATGCTTTTCGCCCGAAAGCCGTGAATGATGGTTTG
Source organism: Sediminibacterium ginsengisoli (assembly GCA_945873615.1). Classification (GTDB taxonomy): domain Bacteria; phylum Bacteroidota; class Bacteroidia; order Chitinophagales; family Chitinophagaceae; genus Sediminibacterium; species Sediminibacterium ginsengisoli_E. The sequence continues at coordinate 139,771 of CAMCDT010000003.1, forward strand.
TGACTGGCAGGTCTTCTGGCTCACGCGCTTCCAACGGGCCTTCCCATTCTATATTAGAACAGTGGCTGAGGTGTTGGTTGCCTATTTGCGTTTACAGCTACGGGGATAGCGCAAGACTTACACTTGCTTCCCTTTTAATTCCGAAAAATTCGAAAACCAATTACAAAGCGAAAATAGTTATTCTGAATGCATTTAGCTACGTAAGGTCCTTTTTAGTTTTGCACCATGCGTTGAAAACTCCCTGAAAGTTTACTACATTTAAGCCCACACTGTATGATATGCAATCGAAACAAAAATTAAATTTATTTAGCTTCACCATGATTGTGGTTGGCCTTGTAATTGGGATGGGGATTTTTAGAACCGCAGCCACTAGCGCTAAAGATGCCATTGAACCCTCTGTTTATTTTAGTGCTTGGATTGTAGGTGGCCTAGTTGCCATGTGTGGCGCGCTCACGTATGCAGAAATTGGAAGTCGTTACCCTGTTACGGGTGGATATTATAAAGTGTTTTCTTATGCCTATCATCCAAGTATCGCTTTTGCTATTAACTGTATTATTTTAATTAGTAATGCTGCCAGCTTAAGTGGCGTTGCACTTATTGGCAGTGGTTATATCGCTAAATTATTTCCGGGACATAGTTGGTCCGATATTGATAAAGCGCTCTTAAGTGTAGCGGCTATTTTAGTTTTTTATTTTATCAATTTACGCGGATTAAAAATGAGTGCGCGTGCGCAAAACGTACTTATGCTTATAAAAATTACCATGATACTCGTTATCATTGCAGCTTTGTTTTTTCCGCATGAAACCCTTTTGCACGCTGCGTCTGCGCCGGTTACGGCTGCAACAAATATGAGTTGGATTCAAAGCTTTGGCATTAGCTTAATTGCAGTTTCGTTTACCTATGGCGGTTATCAACAAACCATCAATTTTGGTAATGAAGTAGAGAAGCCATCGCAAACCATACCCAAAGGAATTTTTATTGGCATCACCATCATTATTGTACTTTATTTACTTGCCAATTTTAGTTACTACATGATTATTGGCTTTGATAATATGAAAGGGGAAAGGGAAATTGCATACGCCCTTATTCAACAAACTTTTGGGGATCAAGCTGCTAATATTTTTTCATTCTTTTTATTTTTTGGCGTACTCGCTTATGTGAATGCACTTCTTATGAGTAACCCAAGGGTGATGTATGCTATGAGTGCCGAAGGAACACTCCCCGCTGTTTTTTCTAGGCAAGATAAAAAAACAGATGTGCTCGTTTTTTCGTTAACCATTTTTGCTGCGGTATGTATTGTGATTTTATTTTTTGCACAAACTTTTGAAAAGATTTTAAACTTCACCATCTTTTTAGACTGCTTTGGGATGGTGGCTTCTAGTGCTGCCATTTTTAAGCTCCGCAGTAAAACCAAGCACCTTGATGGCACGGGCATTTTTAAAATGAAATTATTCCCTCTTATACCCCTGTTTTTTATTGCCAATTACCTCTTTGTGGGGGCAAGTATTGCCATACAAACCCCAGAAACAGCAGGAGTGGGTGTTGCCGTGTTGGCTGCCTTTATGTTGCTCTATTTTGTCACTTCTAGGTACCGAAAAGCCCTTCATACCCCATAAATAGCCAAAATACCGCCTTTCTTTCCGTCTGTCTAAATTTTAGGATAAAGGCCATGGAATGCACTATTTTTGCTCTTCTATGAAATCATTATTTACCCTCCTTGCTGCCCTTGTTGTATTACAGGCTCAGTCCCAAACCGAAAAGTGGGACCTCAAACGTTGTGTAGAATATGCGACCAGTCATAACATTTCTGTTAAACAAGCTGATATACAGGCCCGCATTGCTGGTGTACAAGCCAAGCTGTCTAAACTAGCTTTATATCCATCTGTTTCAGGTAATTCTGGAATGGGGGTGCGTTTTGGAAGATCTATCGATCCAACCACCAACGCTTTCGCCACCACGCAATTTTTATATCAAAATATTGGATTGTCTGGGGGTATGCAACTATATAATTATGGTAGTCTTAAAAATAGCGTTGCTGTTGCCGATTTAAACGCCAAAGCAGCCCTTGCCGATATTGATAGAATTGCCAACGACATCTCTTTAAACGTTGCTAACTTTTATTTAAATGTATTAGCATCTTCAGAGCAAGTAAAAATTACACAAGTTCAAATTGCGCAAACATTAACACAATTAGAAATCACCAAAAAAAGAGTGGATGCTGGTGCATTACCAGAATTAAATTTAGCTGAAATACAGGTACAGCTTGCCTCTGATAGTAGTAATTATATTGCTGCTTATACTGGCTATGAGCAAAATATTTTAAATTTACAAGGGTTATTAAACCTAGATCCTGCTGTGCCATTTGAAGTGGCTACACCCAACATCAGTAACATTCCTATTCCAAGTTTTGCAGATTTGCAACCCGCTATGGTGTATGAAATGGCACTGGGCACACAACCGCTACAAAAAGCAAATGCCATTCGTTTAGAAGCCGCTAAAAAATCGGTGTTGGTGGCAAAAGCACAGCAATATCCAACCTTATCTGTGGGCGGCAATTTGGCATCCAATTTTTCTAATTCTTTTAGAAGAACAACGGGTGCAAGCTTTTTAGGATACGGAACACCAGTACCTGGCTTTGATCCAAAAGTATCTATTGGAGGCCAAGACTATTTTATACAGAGTCCCGTTTATAAACTCAATCAAACCAACCGCAATATCAGTGAAATATGGGATGGTTGGGCCAAGCAGCTAAGTAACAACTTTGGTCAGAACATTGGATTTAACCTATCTATACCCGTTTTTAATGGCGGTCAAGCTAAAGGAGCGTATCAGCGCGCCAATCTGAATGTTAAATCTGCGGAGTTGCAAAAAGAACAGTCGAATGTCACGTTAAAGCAAAATATTTATACGGCTTATAATAACGCAACTGCTGCTTTGCAAAAATTAAATGCAAGTACCAAAGCTGTTGAAACATCTCAAAAAGCCTATGACTTTGCTTCAAAAAGATATGAAGTGGGGCTTTTAAGTTCGCTGGATTTAATTACCAATCAAAATAATTTGTTGCGTGCTAAAGTGCAACAATTAAGTAACCAATACGATTATATTTTTAAAATGAAAGTGCTTGAGTTTTACAAAGGACAAGGCATTACACTTTAATATAGCATCAATACATTTTTAAAAAGTTTGAAATAAAATACCATGAATAAAAAATTACTTTGGACAATCGTTTCACTTGTTGTTTTAATTGTTTTGTTTGTAACACTTAAAAAAACTGGCGTTATTGGGAAAGAAGATGGACTTACCGTTTCTGCAGAAAAAGCCGAAATGCGTACCATCATTGAAACCGTAAATGCAAGTGGTAAAGTATATCCAGAAATTGAAGTAAAAGTAAGTCCGGATATCAGTGGAGAAATTGTTGAGCTAAACGTAAACGAAGGTGATAGTGTAACCAAAGGCCAAATATTAGCCCGTATTTATGCGGACATTTATTCTACACAGCGTGATCAAGTAGCCGCGGGCGTAAACCAGGCTAGGGCTCAGCTTGCAAATTCATCTGCAAGCATTGGCGGTCTTAAAGCAACGCTTGATAATGCAAAGCAGGTATATGATCGTCAACTTAAATTATACAATGACAAAGTAACTTCTCGTCAAGAATTTGAACAAGCGCAGCAGGCTTTAAGATCTGCAGAAGCAAATTACAATGGTGCCAAAGAAGGACTTAAAGGTACGCAGGCTGCCATCAGTGGCGCAGAAGCTCAATTAGCGCGTGCCAATAAAGATTTATCAAGAACAACACTCGTAGCACCCATGAATGGTATTATTAGTTTGCTTGCAGTAAAAAAAGGCGAGCGTGTTGTGGGTACTGCGCAAATGGCGGGTACCGAAATGATGCGTGTAGCAGATATGCGCAGCATCGAAATTAGAGTAGACGTTGGTGAAAATGATATCCCTAAAGTAAAAATTGGCGATACGGCTGTAGTAGAGATAGACGCTTATACCAACAGAAAGTTTAAAGGTCTTGTATATAAAATTGCAAATCCAATTACTGCTGGTACAGCAGCTGGCGGAAGTTCTGAAGTAACCAATTACAAAGTGCATATTCGTTTATTACAAAGTAGCTATCAAGACTTACTTGTGGCTGGTAATAGTTTTCCTTTTAGACCAGGAATGAGTGCAAGTGCCGATATTCAAACCAAAACCAAAGTAAACGTTTTATCGATTCCTTTAAATGCGGTAACAACTAGAGACAAGTCGGAAGGTAAAGCAGGTGCAAGTACTGGTAAAGAAGATAAAAAAGAAGAAGCTGCCCCAGCAACAGATAAAAAATCTTTAGAAACTGATGATACTGAAGAAGTAGTATTTGTTCTACAAAAAGATAACCGCGTTAAAAAAATAAAAGTAAAAACAGATATTCAAGACCTTAATTTCATCGAAATTGTTGATGGTATTAAAGCAGGCGATCAAGTAATTACTGGCCCTTACAATACGGTTAGCAAGCTTATTAAAGATAGTAGCCTTGTAAAAGTTGTAAGTAAGGATAAACTCTTCGAAGACAAGAAAAAAGACTAAGATTTTCAATAAAAAATCCTTTCGTATGTTTGTGGTTGATCAACAACCAAATTAGATATGCGTTTTGGAATTATCGGAAGTGGAAGTTGGGCAACAGCCCTTGCTAAAATCTTAACAGATAATGGGGATGCTATTCATTGGTGGGTAAGAAATGTTGACACCATCCAGTATATCCAAAAACGCAAACACAATCCACATTATTTAAGTGCCGCTTATTTTAATCAGGCACAACTTCATTTGACAGATAACGTAGAGGAGCTTGTAGCTGCTGTGGATGTTGTTGTTGTGGCTGTACCATCTGCATATGTGAGTTCTATTTTTGAAGGCATTGATGCTAGCTTACTTGAAGGCAAAAAAATTGTGTCTGCTGTAAAAGGCATTTTGCCAGATCATAATGTACTTCTCAATCAATACCTGCACACTACATTTAATTTTCCACTCGATCATTATTTTACACTGCTAGGTCCTTGTCATGCAGAAGAAGTTGCCGCCGAAAAATTATCTTATTTAACTTTTTCTGGAACTACGCATGAAGCAGCGCAGGAAATAGCATCGCATTTCAATTGCGAGTACATCAATACGGTTGTTAACACCGATATCTATGGTTCACAGTTTGCTTCTGTATTGAAAAACATTTACGCACTAGGTGCTGGTATTGCCCATGGACTAGATTACGGTGATAATTTTTTAAGCGTTTATATCGCAAATTGCGCCAATGAAATGGCCAATTTTTTGCAAAAATGCGATCACTGCGAAGGTGCAGCTAAAGTAATAGTAGCGCCTAATTATAATGCCTCTGTGTATTTGGGCGACCTACTTGTTACCTGTTATTCATTATACTCACGTAACCGAACTTTTGGAAACATGATTGGCAAAGGGTACTCTGTAAAAGCGGCTCAACTCGAATTAAATATGGTGGCCGAAGGGTATAATGCTAGTAAATGTATTTATGAAATCAATCAGGCCTATGGTGCTGAAATGCCTATTGCTACAGGCATTTACCAGATTTTATGGAAGCATGTAACCGCGGCAAATGGGTTTTCTGAAATAGAAAAAATACTTTTGTAACTATTTATTAGGGTCTACACATTAAAAAAATCTGCAGCAATCCCGTCTAAAAAAAACTTCCCTTGCGCTGTTGCTAGTAAATAATTTCCTTGTTCAATTAATTGACCTTTGTCAATATAGGTTGTCGATATTTTTCTTGTTCTAACTAAGGCTTCATTACCAAATTTTTCTTCTAAATATGTGTAAGAACATCCTTCAATCGTTCGAAGTGACGTCATCATGTATTCGTTATACTGTGTAGACGCCGATAATATTTCAGACTCAAAAGGAACTACATTATTTTCTATACTACTTATGTAAAGCGCATTGTTTGCAATATTCCACTGACGCGAATTGCCAGTAAATGAATGTGCAGACGGCCCAATGCCTAAATATTTTTTTTGTTGCCAGTAACTGGTATTGTGTTTACTTCTATAACCGGGGAGTGCAAAATTTGAAAACTCGTATTGTTCGAAGCCCGCCTTATTTGTGCGCTCCATTAAGATATCAAAATGTGCCGCTTGTTTTGCAGTATCAATATCCTCTTTTTCACCTTTAAATATAAGTGCACTCAGTGCTGTTTTGGGTTCTACCGTTAATGCATAACAGGATAAGTGTTGTACCTCTAGCGCAACTGCGGTATCAATATTTTGTATCCAGTTTTCATGGTTTAGTGTAGGGATTCCATAAATAAGATCTATCGAAATATTTGATATCCCAACTTCTTGAGCAAGTTTAATAGCCTCGATAGCAGCTTCAGATCTGTGGGCCCGGTTCATCCAAATAAGGTCTTGGTCTACAAAAGATTGCACACCTATGCTCAGTCTATTGATCCCCATAGATTTAAATGAGCTTAGTTTTTCTTTTGAAATATCATCAGGGTTTGCTTCAAGTGTAATTTCTATTGTAGGCGAAAGGGTAAAGTGCTTGTTAATGGTATCAAGGATATGCGCCGTATCTGCTGTGGGCAGTAGAGAGGGGGTTCCGCCTCCAAAATAGATGGTATCAATAACAAGGGTGGGGTCTTCAAAAAAATGCTGTTGTAATTCAATTTCTTTGCAAACCGCTTGTACCATGGGTTCTAACAATTTGGTAGAAGCGCTAAAATGAAAATTACAATAGTGGCAGGCCTGCTTGCAAAAAGGAATATGAATGTAAATGCCTGCCATGTAAATGTTTATGTTGCAAATCTACCAAATAGTTGCTACTATGCCGTTGATGTTAGATGAAGCTCCTTATTTTTGTACCCATGCAAATCCGTTATTTGTTCGTTCTGGTTGCTTTTTTTAGTGCGTCTCTTTTGATGGGCACTTACTTGATGGCACAGCAAAATTTGGATACTACACAGGTGCAGGATACCTCCTCCATGATATCTTCCATAGATTCAGTGTATGCAGACAGTGTTAGAGGAGCTTCTGATTCTTTATCAATGCTAGCTAAAAAAAAGTATGTTATCGATACAACTTCGTATCAAAAACTAATGACGCATCCTTATTTGCCCATGCAAACAAAGCCGTCCTTTAGAATCAATGAACTACGCATTGCACCTAATTTTGATGGCCGATTCTATTTAATTATTGGGATGCTTTTTTATTTGGCAATTATCAAATTCACGTTTCCAGAGTACTTTTCCAGTCTATTTCAAATTATTTTCCAAAGCCCGGTAAGACAAAAACAAACTAGAGAACAGTTGCAACAAAATAATCTAGCTTCTCTTTTTAGTAATATTTTGTTTATTCTCAATGCCTCCATATTTGTATCGCTATTGGCGGTTAAAAATGCATGGGTAGATTTGTCGTTGTATCAGTGTATTGGCTATAGCGCTATTGGCTTTTCAGTCCTTTATTTCTTCAAATTTTTATTTTTATGGTTTTCAGGTTGGTTATTTTCGCAAAGTGAAGCTTTAGGTAATTATAGCTTTATCGTTTTTTTGACCAACAAGGTAATGGGGGTGTTCTTAATCCCTGCCATTTTGTTACTCGCATTTTCACCGGTTTCTGTTCAGGATTTTGCCTATAATAGTGCCTTAATCATCATCAGTGTCCTTTTTGTGTACAGGTACCTTGTATCTTTCTCCATTGTAAGAGCCTCTTTGAAGGTGAGTGCCTTCCATTTTTTCTTGTACCTTTGCACCTGCGAAGTACTTCCAATGTTTGTTTTGTATAAACTAACGGTGGATTTTATTAGCGGAACTTTTTAACTTTGCACAACATTAGATTAGAAGCATGGCAAAAATCGGATCAAAAACTGGAACAGCTGTTAAAGCAGCCGCTTCAAAAAGAATTTTAATTTCTCAGCCAAAACCGGAAAGTGATAAATCTCCATATTACGATTTAGAGCGCAAGTACCATGTAGAACTAGTTTTCCATCCTTTTATTAAATTAGATGGTATTCCTGCCAAAGAATTTAGAAAACAAAAAATTGATATAGCTGCTTATACAGGGGTCATTTTCACCAGCAGAAATGCAATTGACCATTTCTTTCGTACCGCAGAGGAAATGAAAGTTTCTATCAGTCAAGACACAAAGTACTTTTGTATTACGGAGGCTGTTGCACTTTATTTACAAAAATTTATTTTATACAGAAAGCGTAAAGTATTTTACGGCGCAGACGGCTCGAGTAAAAGCATGCTTGATGTTATCAATAAGCACAAAGAGAATGAAAAATTCCTCTATGTATGTAGTGAAAATCAGCAAGACAATGATATTTGCGGCTGGCTTAAACTACACAAATGCAGTTATGAATTAGCATTCATGTACCGTAGTATCAGCAATGATATTACCCCTTTATTTGCAAAAAAAGGATTCGAAATTATTTGCTTTTTTACCCCTAGTGGTGTAAAAAGTTTATTTGATAATTTTCCAGAATTCAAACAAAACAAAGTTGTTATCGGCGCTTTTGGTAGCAATACTTCAAAAGCAGTAGAAGATGCTAAACTTCGTTTAGATATTAAAGCACCGGCTCCTCAAAGACCAAGCTTAGTAGCCGCTTTAGACCACTATTTGCAATCCCTTGTCGCAAAAAAATAATCTTTTTGCAAACTAATCATTCTACACCTAATTTATTAATAAAGGAAACCAGTCCTTACCTGCTCCAACATGCCTATAATCCAGTGGAGTGGCATCCTTGGGGTGAAGCTGCTTTGCAACTTGCTAAAGACTTGGATAAACCCATTTTAGTAAGTATTGGTTATGCAGCCTGTCATTGGTGTCATGTGATGGAGCGTGAAAGTTTTGAAGATTTGGCTACTGCCAAGATCATGAATGATCACTTTATTAATATTAAAATTGATAGAGAAGAAAGGCCCGACTTGGATCATATTTATATGGACGCCGTGCAAGCCATGACGGGAAGTGGGGGTTGGCCACTCAATGTTTTTTTGACGCCCGATAAAAGACCTTTTTATGGCGGCACTTATTTTCCACCTGAACCCATGCACAATAGAGCGAGTTGGAAAGATGTATTATTAGGTGTGTCAAAAGGATTTAAAGAAAATAGAGATCAGATTGATGCGCAGGCAGATAAATTAACCCAACATTTATTAAGTTCTAACGGATTCGGATTTCAAAATAAAAATACGGAGGCAGGTCCTGCACTCAGTGATATGGATGCTGCGGTATCGGCGTTATTATCTCAAGGCGATCCCGTTTGGGGTGGCTTTGGCGGTGCCCCTAAGTTTCCTCAAACAGCATCGATTCGTTTTTTATTGAAATATCATTTTTTCAATCCCACTCATGAAAATTCATTGGCGCATGCGCTGCTATGTTTGGATAAAATGATTGAAGGCGGTATTTATGATCAATTGGGTGGCGGATTTTCTAGATATAGTACCGATGCGCAGTGGCTTGCACCTCACTTCGAAAAAATGTTATACGATAACGCACTACTCGTAACTACATTATCCGAAGCCTATCAATTAACAAAAAAAGAATCTTACCGTAAAGCCATTTCTGAAACACTTCAATTTATTGAAAGAGAATTAATGGATGCTGATGGTGGTTTTTATAGTGCGCTGGATGCGGATAGTGAAGGGGTGGAAGGAAAATTTTATACATGGTCTGCAGCAGAAATTACGCAGTTACTAAAAAATGATGCACCACTATTTATGGCGTATTATGGAGTAACAGAAACTGGTAATTGGGAGCACACCAATATTTTACATACACCAAATGCGGCTGGTGCTGTAGCGCAAAGCTATGGTATCACTGAATCTGAGCTATTACTGATCATTCAAAATTGTAATGCTATTTTGATGGTGGAGCGAAACAAAAGAGTTCGACCTCAAACAGATGACAAACAATTACTAGGTTGGAATGCGCTCATGAATACGGCTTTCAGTAAAGCTTATGCAGCAACTGGGAATAAAAATTATTTAATCCGTGCGCAAAAAAATATGGCGCACCTATTTGAATGTTTTAAAGATGCAAATAGTGACGGTTGGCTACACACGTATAAAAACGGCCAAGCAAAAACACCTGCTTTTTTAGATGATTATGCATATTTAATTGAAGCGCTCATTCAGCTACAAATTGTATCCGGTGGTTTTCATTGGCTTGAAAAAGCGGGTGAAATCACAGATTATGTGAATGAGCATTTTATGGAATCTAGCACTGGATTTTACTTTTATACCCATGACGCACAAACAGATGTTATTCTAAGAAAAAAAGAAGTGTACGACGGGGCGACCCCTAGTGGAAACGCGGTAATGGCTAATAATTTGCTTCATTTAAGTGTCGTGTACGCTAGCGACAAGTATTTGTCCCTTAGCAAAAAAACTTGTCATTCCCTTTTACCCGCTATAGTCAAGCATCCGGGTTCCTTTGGGGTTTGGGCAGGCGTTGTCTACAATCAGGTGGTAGGAATGAGGGAGTTGACACTCATTGGACCAGGTGTTTTAGCCTATCTGGAGGCAGCGCTTCCCCTGTATCGACCCAATTTAATCTTAAATATTTCAGAAAATCGGTCAACAGGCATTTTGGCGATTTCTAATAAAATAATTGATAATCAACAAGTTACGTTTCAAATTTGTGAAAATTATGCCTGCCAACTCCATCAACTCGCTGATTTTGACAGTTTTTTAGCAATTGTGTAACTAGTAATCAATTATTTTGCACTTCGGTTTTAGCCATTCCCCATGGCAAAACAGGGAAAACATTAAAAAAATAACTACTGAATAGAATTTTACCCTGGATCATTAATTTATTGGTTTTTAAGCGCTAAAACTCAGGTTTCTGACGTTTCAAAACTTATATTTGTCACTGCTATAAATCACACAGATCAGATGAAAGGATATTTAACTACAATTACCTTGGCGTTTTTTACGTTGAGTTTGACTTCTTGCTTCTTTGGAAAAAACAAAGGTAAGGGGCTACCTGATGACGGGCAGTTGCATGGCGTTGCTCCTTCAGCCAAGCAAAGCATGTTAACACCAAGGACCATGGTATACGTTCCGCCTGGAACATTTCATATGGGACCAAGTGATGAAGACGTTAGTTTTAACTACAGCAATCGTAATAGAATGGTGTCAATTCCTGGTTTCTGGATGGATGCCACTGAAATCACCAACAACCATTATCGTCAGTTTGTAAACTGGGTGCGTGATTCATTAGCGTATAAAGTAACTTCTGGTGTTGGATTAAATAATCCTTCAGATACCACAGCGGTAAACTGGAAAAAAGTGGCTTTGTATAAATACGATAACAAGCAACTAGGTACCTTAAATGGTCTTACTTACGAAAACGCACTCACTAGAAAATTAGCCATCGATCCTGATAGTTTAATTTACAGAGTTCGTTATTTTGATTTACCAGCTGCAGCAAAAATCAATAAAAACGATCCCACTCAAAAAGGTCGTGATCAAATTGTGAGCTATGCAGTTCCTGTATATCCTGATACACTTGTTTGGATCAGAGACTTCTCTTATTCTTACAACGAACCTTTAGCGAAAAGATATTACGCACACCCAGCATATGGTAACTATCCTGTCGTAGGTGTTACTTGGAAACAATCGGTTGCTTTTTGTCATTGGAGAACGCATATCCAAAATGCAGATTTTGAAAAAAAGAAAATCGCTGTGGATGGTGACTACAGATTACCAAACGAAGCAGAGTGGGAATACGCAGCAAGAGGTGGTCGTACCAGTACGATGTTTCCTTGGGGCTCTCCTTATTTAAGAAATAAAAAAGGCTGTTTGCTTGCAAACTTTAAACCTGGTAGAGGTAACTATCCAGAAGATGGTGGTTTTTACACGGTTAAAGCAAATGCATACTGGCCTAACGATTTTGGATTATACAATATGTCAGGAAACGTTGCAGAATGGACGGCATCATATTTCTACGAAGGCTCTTACAATTTTATGTCTGACTTAAGTCCGGATGTAAGAATTGAGGCCGATGAAAACGATCCTCCACGCATGAAACGTAAAGTTGTAAGAGGCGGTAGCTGGAAAGATGTTGGTAACGCTTTGCAAGTAAGTGCGCGTGCATACGAATACCAAGACACTGCAAAATCATATATCGGATTTAGAACCGTTATTGATTTAGCGCCAAAAACAAAAAGATAATTCCGAATTACATTTAAACTCAACTTTTTAATTCATAAAAACCGAATCAATGTCAGCTCAACAAGAAAAAATCTTTGGCTTACCAGCTCAAACAACCATGAGACTTGTAAATATTTTTGTATGTACCGGTGCATCTGTCGTAATTTTTGGTGCAATGGCAAAAATTCTTCACTTATCATGGGCAGACTGGGCGCTTAAAATTGGTTTAACAACAGAAGCGATTATCTTTTTGATCTATGCTATCTTACCTCCAGAAGGACATGCTCCTGCAGGAGGTGGCGCTGGTGCAGATCTTCCATCTTCTGTGGTTGCTGATGTGACAAAAAGATTTGATGAATTATTTGCGAACGCAGGTTTAACACAAGAAAATTTATCAAAGCTTAGTACAAGCTTTCAAAAATTAGGTACCACTGTAGATCAAATTGGTCAAATTGGTGATGTTGTAAAATCTACTTCAGATTTTTCTGCTAAAACAAATGAAGCGGCTATCGCGCTTGGTTCTATTAAAGATGCTGCAACTAAAGCAACAGATTCTTTAGGAAGTATTTCTTTGGCTTCTGACAGTACTAACGAATATCACAAACAAGTACAAGGATTAGCTAAAAACTTAGGTTCATTAAATACCATTTATGAACTTGAATTACAAGAAAGTAATAACCATCTTAAAGCACTTAACCAGTTCTATGGCAAATTAGCGCAAGCTTCTGAAGCAATGAACGGTACTGCAGAAGATGCATTAAAAGCAAAAGAACAAATTGGTGCCCTTGCTAATAATTTGGGTAAATTAAATCAAGTATACGGTAACATGTTAACTGCGATGCAGGGTAGATAGTAACCAACCAAGATTTAAAACTCATTATTAATAAGACTACCTAAATAGTACAATATGTCACTACCTAAGGAACCGCGGCAGAAAATGATTAACATGATGTACCTAGTGCTTACTGCACTATTGGCACTGAATGTTTCGGCCGAAATTTTAAACGCTTTTAAAACCGTAGATCGCAGTTTGATGATTGCGAGCGGTGTTGCTGAGCAAAAAAATGAAGAGATCTTCAAATCATTTAAAGCAAAGCTCGAAGATCCTACTTCAAGAGAGAAAGCAGCGATTTGGGAACCCAAAGCGCAACAAGCTAGAAAAATATCTGACGAGTTATACAACTACATTGAAGGACTTAAGCAAGAACTTAAAAAAGAGTCTGGTCTTAAAACAGTAGAGGGTAAAGAAGAATATAAAGAAGATGATTTAGATGCTGGAACACGTTTATTGGTGCAACAAGCTCCAGAAGGAAAAGGAAAAGGCAAAGAGCTTTTTGAAAAATTAAAAGCCTATAAAGAGCAATTATTGAGTATCGACCCTGAAATGAAAAAAGAAATTGAAGTAGGCTTGCCACTTGATTTAACCATTCCTCCCACAACGAGTGATGCTGGTAAAAACGATTGGGCTTATGCTTACTTTCATATGACACCAACGATTGCTGCGATCACTATCATGAGTAAATTTCAAAATGATGTAAGAAACTCTGAATCAAAAGCAGTTGAGTTTTGTCACAAGCAAATTGGTCAAGTAGAAATTATTTACGATCAGTTCCAAGCATTTGCTGGAACCAATACACAATATTTAATGCCAGGTGAAGAGCTTGTTATCACAGCTGGTATTGGTGCGTTTAGTAAAGCGGCGCAACCATCTATTACTATTGATGGGGCTAATGTGGCACTAAATGCCGAGGGTACTGCAGAATACAAAACACGCGTTGGCGCTTCTGGAACAGGTATTAAGCGTGTAAGAATTTCTTACGCAAAACCTGATGGCACAACAGCTGTTGTTGAAAAAGAAATTAAATATACGGTAGGTATACCTGCTGGCTTAACCGTTTCTACCGATAAAACACGCGTGTTTTACAAAGGCCTAGAAAACCCATTAAGTGTAACAGGTGGTGGTGGTGACGAAAAAGTAAACGTATCTATTGAAGGTGCAGGTGCTTCATTAAGAAAAGTGGGTCCTGGTCAATACATTGTTTCATGCACGCAATTAGGTTCTGTTACTGTTGTTGCTAATGATGGAAAAAATATTCAAAGAATAGCGATTCCCGTTAAACGCGTACCAGATCCAATTGTAATTGTTGGTGGTAGCGCAGGTGGTGCTATGCCAGCAAACGTATTTCGTGTACAAAGTGGTGCTATTGCAGAGTTAAGAGACTTCGTATTTGAAGGTGTTGCTTATAAAGTAATGTCATTCATGCTCATTTGTACAGGTAAAGGTTTTGATGAACCTGAATTTGCCGAAGTAAATAGTGCTTCATTCAAAGACGCTTCAGCACAGACACTCATTAAAAGATGTCAAGCAGGAACAACCGTTACGATTGGTGAGATTAAAGTATTGGAGCCAGGTGGCGGTAGTAGAAAATTAGATCAAAACATAACGTTCATATTGCAATAAAGCAGGTTACTATGAAAAAAGTATTATTAATTGGTGTTGTTATTTCTTCCATAAGTTTTGGTGCTATTGCACAAGGCTTTGGTAATTTAAAAGGCAAAAAAACAGCCTCTGCTGTTGATACAACCAAAAAAACAGGCACTCAAACTGCTACTCCTACAGGCGCGCCTGTAGCGGCACCTAGTAACAATAGTAATGCGGTGGCGCCAAAGCCAACCAAAACCGTGGATACTACTATCGTTGGTGGTTTTGGAGAAGTTGTTGCAAAAAGCTTGCGCAATGAAACTGTCTCTGATCGTAAAACAAACCGTTCAAAAAATCCATTAGAGTATGAATTTTTGAGAGAAGATGATTTTTTGTATTCAGAATTTATCTGGCGTGAAATTGACGCAAGAGAAAAAATGAATCAATCATTTATTTATCCTGGCAAAGATAATTCTGGTGATCAGCGCTTCTTTTCTATCTTATTAAGTGCGATTCAAAATGATAGCGTTGCAGCGTTTTCTGCAGAGGGTGGAGATGACCGTTTTACCAAGCAGTTGGCTTACGACGACATTACCAAAATGATGAAAGGAAAGCTTGACACCATTTTGGTTCAAAATGCCAATTTCCCAAATGTCTATGATACGACTGTTATTTTTGATACGAAGTTTGCACCAAATCCAGATTCTATTTATACATTCCGTTTAAAAGAGCAGTGGATTGTTGATAAAGAAGCGAGTAGACTTTTTTGCAGAATTATTGGTATTGCACCTGTTGCAAAAATCATGATCAACAACAAGCCTACAACAAAAACATTGTTTTGGATATACTACCCTGATTTACGCAAGACCCTTAATAAGTATATGGTGTACAACCCAAAAAACTATGCGGGCCGCATGACATGGGAAGAGCTTTTTGAAAGTCGTTTCTTCTCAAGCTACATTGTAAAATCTAGTAACAACAATCCAAACGATAAGTTTATCAGTCAAATGATTAAGAACCCATTATTTAGATTGTTAGAAGGGGAAAATATTAAAGAAAGAATTTTCAATTATGAACAAGACTTGTGGTCTTACTAATTGTAAAACGTAGTAATAAAAAAAGGGACTTTTCAAGTCCCTTTTTTTATGGGTTGGCCTCAAAAAATTTTTGGAGTGCGGCTGCTTTTTTGGCGCCAATAACTGCAGCAATATTTTGGGTAGGCTCTTTTTTAATATTTGCCACCGATTTAAATTGGTTAAGAAGAATTTCTCTAGTGGCTGGCCCAATGCCTTCAATGTTTTCTAGTGCAGTTGTAAAAGTGCCTTTGGATCTTTTGTTTCTATGAAACGTAATACCAAAGCGGTGCACTTCATCTCTGATGCCCCTTAGTAGTTTTAAACTATCACTATCCCAAGGTAATTTTAAGGACTGGCTATCACCTGCAAAAAATAGTTCTTCTTCATTTTTAGCAAGACCTACAAGGGTAGTACTGCCAGTGAGCCCTAAAGCCTCTATGCTTTCTAGTGCGGCGCTTAACTGCCCCTTACCTCCATCAATTACAATCAGCTGCGGCATTGGATCACCTGCTTCCTGTACTCTTTTATACCTTCTATACACCACTTCTTTCATGGTGGCAAAGTCGTTGATGCCTTCTACCGTTTTTACATTAAAATGGCGGTAATCTTTTTTGCTAGGCATACCGTCTTTAAAACATACCATGGCGGATACTGGAAAGCTTCCCTGAAAGTTTGAGTTATCAAAACATTCGATATGGGTAGGTAATTCTTGTAAATGCAAATAAGATTGTAGTTCGGTGAGTACAGATTTTTTTTCAGATGGCGTTTTGCCTTCTAGTTGTAATATTTTTTTGAGTTGTAGTTCTCTGGTAAAATACGTAACGTTTTTAATAGAGAGGTCGAGTAACTTTTTTTTGTCACCAAGTTTAGGAACGGTGATGGTGATATTTTTATCAAAATACTCGACCGGGTAGGGAACAATAATTTCGGTGCTAAGGCTATTAAAGTCGGCTCTTATTCTTTCGATAGCAAAACAAAGCAGTTCATCTTCGGGCTCATCTAGTTTACCTTCTAATGGAACCGTATGGGTTTGTATGATACTTCCGTTTTGAACCATTAGGTAATTGACATATGCTAGTTTACCGTCTTTTATAATCGAAAACACGTCTAAATTAGAAAAGTGCTTGCCTACTACCACCGATTTTTCTTGGTAGGTAAGTAAGAGGTCCATTTTATATTTTAGCTGGGCCGCTTTTTCAAAATCAAGGGCCTCTGCATGCGATTGCATTTCTTTTTTTAAATGGTTCATGAGTTGACTCATGTTACCTTTTAGTAAACCTTTTAACTGCTCTAAACTATCATTGTAATCTGCTTCGGTTTGTAATGCAGCGCAGGGGGCCAAACAATTACCTAAATGATATTCTAGGCAAGGTTTAAATTTTTGTTTGTCTATATTTTCCTTACTTAAATTAAGCTTACAAGTGCGTAGTGGAATAAACTGCTTGATAAAACTTAACACTTCTCTAATGGTGCCTTTAGAGGTAAAGGGACCAAGGTAAATGGATCCGTCATTGTATTTTTTCCAAGTCGAAAAAACGCGCGGGAACCGTTCTTTTTTGATAACTAAATACGGGTAGCCTTTGTCATCTTTTAATAAAATATTATAGCGAGGCTTGTATTGCTTAATTAAGGAGTTCTCAAGTAGTAATGCATCCTGCTCCGAGTCAACAATTGTAAATTCAATACGATCAATTTTTTGAACCAGTTCGATGGTCTTAAAACTGCTTTGATTTTTTGTAAAATAGGAGGCGATTCTTTTTTTAAG
This sequence comes from Sediminibacterium ginsengisoli, assembly GCA_945873615.1. Lineage (GTDB taxonomy): Bacteria > Bacteroidota > Bacteroidia > Chitinophagales > Chitinophagaceae > Sediminibacterium > Sediminibacterium ginsengisoli_E. Next base: position 157,191 of record CAMCDT010000003.1, read on the forward strand.
ACACTTTGCCTTACCAACATAAATCAGTATATCCTTTGCATCATAGTATTTATAGATGCCAGGATCTGACGGTAATTTGTGTGCTATTTTTTGGTACTGCTCTTGGGTCATTTAAGGAAGTATAACACGAACAGTAATTGCTTTGTTGAGTAAAACCCCGTTATTCGTTTCTTTACTAATAGACCTGGTAAAGCCCTCGTTGGTTTTCCAACTTAGTTGTTCTGTACTTGTTGTGTCTTTACTCGTGAACTGTTTTCTAATAAAAATTCGTTTAATAAGCGATGTTTGTTCATCCATTAAGATGTCAATATTTCTAACCGGAACTTCATTATTAAATGGCGTGTAATTGATATTAAAACTTGCAGTACCGGCGTCTCTAAATACTGATTCTTTATAATTCTTTTTTTGAATACTATCGCTTATATCGGATTCAATAAATGAATGCACAAGCGTTGTAATTGAAGCGCCATCTGTTACAATGCTATCTTTATGGGTACCTTCTGTTGTTACAATACTATACCTAGCATCAAGGCTATCAAAATGCTTTAATTGACTTTTAAAATAGGCAGCAATTGGGTAAAAACTAGTAGTATCTGTTGCATCATCCGTTTGACGGGTATTTTCATTTGTATTACTGCAGGCGGATGCAATCATGCAAAGGCTGCATGCTAGTATGAAAGTTTTCATTTTGTAAAATTACTTAAACTGTTTGCTCCAACCTATTCGGAAGCCGTAATCAATCAAATTTTCTTTGATGGGATAAGGGTTGTTGTATGTAGGTAGTGTTTGGTATCTTATTTGAGGCCCTAGCTGCCAAACGGTATTTCCTTTTTGATAGCTAAATTGAATGCCAACACTCGTATTCATATTCCATTTGCGTACGTAGTCATTACCAGCGGCATAATTTGCATAATCTGCAGAAAGGAGGTATACATTTTTATTGACATTGTAAGTAGGCTGAATAGTAGCCTGGGTATGAATACCAAATTTCTTAAACTTAATAAGCTGATAATCTAGACCAATAGGTAGGGCCAGTTGGTAAACCTTATTATTAAGTTGTGCCCCTCTAAAGCCAACATTGTTATTGTAGCTCGACATTACAGAAATATTTTGCACCCTACCGCCATTCACTAATGCAAGGGTAGCAGCATTTGCACCGGTTTCATAGGTATCAATCTGGTATTGTCTGATATTAAGCTGAAGTCCTGTTTTGAATTGTAACTTTTTAGTAACCGGGTAATTAAATGTAAATCCAAGTTCTAATCCAATATCAGGTCTATGTCTCACCGCCTGATTAAATGTAGTGGTTTGAACAACTGGTGTATTGATTGGAATGGCAATCAGTGAAGGTTGAATCAACTCTTTTACTTTTTGATCATTCAGTACCCTATAACTAGCAGAAGGGGTGGCATAAAATTGAACGCTGTATTTTTTCTTTTTTTGAACTTGAATAGCACTAGCGGCATGTTCAAAATTATGATTGACCTGTGCATGTATAAGAGCAGGTAAAAGGGAGGTACTATTTATTTTGTTTATGGGGTCAATACTTGTAATAATATTTGGTGCCTCTAGGCTTTCTGATTTAGTCTCCATTAGTGATTCAGTTTCATCCAAAGTATTGTTTGAATGAACTTCATTGCTTGCATTAGAAGCAGATAATAAGTTCGTAGGTTCAACATCCATTTCGCGTGAAGGTATAGTAGGCGAAGCTTTTACAACCTGCATTTTTATGGTAGGTTTTGAAGCTATCATTTGCGCACTAGATTGATAAGTGGTAAAAGGTTTTTCAAGAGACTGGCTTGTATTTTTTGGCTTCAAACGATTACTCGAAAGCACAACCGGTACGGATTTTTGTGTTGCAATAAATGTAGAAACCGTAAGCGCCACAAGGACCGTTAAAGCAATGATGGTAAGGGCTGGCCATGATTTATTCCCTTGCACTTCGGTACGTATGTTGGCCCAAACACGACCAGATGGGTACATCTTGTGTTCGTTTACCTCGTCAAGTATAAACTCCTCAAAAGCATCTAGTTGATTCCTCTTTTCCATATCTACCCGCTTCACGTAATTATTTTTGTATCACCGACAACAACTCAAATTTCTCTTTGGGTGCATCAATAATTCTTTTCTTAATTAAAATATTTGAAAGCATTGTTTTAGCCCTTGTGTATTGGCTTCTACTTGTACTTTCTTCGATGTCTAGTAAAGTGCTAATTTCTCTATGACTATATCCTTCTATCGCAAATAAATTGAGCACCGTTTTATAACCAATTGGTAATAACCTGATGCATTCTACTATTTGTTTAGACTGCATGATAGAAGCAATGGATTCTTCCTTTGCCTCCAAGTTTTCTGCACTGGTTAAATCTAAACTCTCTGTAAATTTTTTATACTTTTTTAAAAAATTAATACTGGTGTGAACCATAATACGCCTAATCCAACCTTCAAATGAACCCTTGTTTTGAAACGTATGTATTTGTGTAAAAACCTTAATAAACCCTTCTTGCAGCATGTCTTCTGCATCTTCTCTATTTTGTGCAAACCGGTAGCATACGCTAAGCATTTTGGGGCTATACCTATTAAATAGCTCCCTTTGTGCAGCAGCATCGTTTTGAAGGCAACCCGCAATAATAACTTGCTCGGTCATAGACTTGGTTTGATAGTACCTCTAATTTAGGTAAAAAAAAGGTGAAAAACAGTAAAATTCACGTATTAATTCTGTAATTTAAGCTCCGATTTATATTGTAAAGCCCCCCCTTTTACTATGGAAAAAAACAGATTCACTGGGTTTACCCCGCCACCAACTACTGGCCTACAACCTTATGCTGGTAGTTTTGGGGCACCTGAACTCAGGCATCTTTTACGAAGAACCCTTTTTGGTGCTACAAAAGCCGATATGGCCTATTTTTCTGGTAAATCTGTTACCCAGGTAGTCAGTGAATTATTGAATCCCACGGCGCCGTTGCCGGCGCCTCCGGTAAAAGAATATGTAGTATCAGCGAATACACTTGTTCCTGATACCAATATTATTGCAGGTAGCACTTGGGTAGGGGATATTAACAATGACGGCACCATTGCTAGTTATAGACGTTCATCATTTAAAAAATGGTGGGTTGGAAATCTCATCAATCAAGACAGAAGCATTCGTGAAAAAATGACCCTTTTTTGGCACAATCATTTTGCCACAGAAATGAATGATATTGGCAATGCGCAATATGTATTTAAACATCATCATTTGCTACGCAGCAGTGCACTTGGAAATTTCAAAACACTTACAAAAAATATAACCCTTGATCCGGGCATGCTCGTTTATTTAAATGGGCAGTACAATACCCTTACAGCTCCTGACGAAAACTATGCGCGTGAAATTCAAGAACTTTTTTGTTGCGGGAAAGGGCCAGACTCTTTGTATACAGAGGCAGATGTAAAAGCAGCAGCCAGGGTATTAACGGGATGGCGTAATAATGCGACCACGTTAAGTTCTTATTTTACGTTATCAAGACATGACACCGGCAATAAAACGTTTTCATCTTTTTTTAATAATACAGTTATCACCGGTCGCAATACTGCGACAGCTGGAGAACAGGAATTAGATGATTTGCTAAATATGATTTTTGCTACGCAAGAAGTGGCCAAATACATGTGCAGAAGGCTTTACAGGTGGTTTGTGTATTATGATATTGATGATACAGTCGAGCAAAATATTATTACACCACTTGCTAATCTATTTCGTTCCAGTAACTATGAAATACTTCCTGTGTTAGATATGCTTTTAAAAAGCGAACATTTTTTTGATGCATTATCTAGAGGTTGTGTTATTAAAAGCCCTGCCGAACTCATTATTGGATTTTGCAGAGAATCTGAAATTGTTTTTCAGCCTGATAC
>CAMCDT010000004.1:0-159324 GCA_945873615.1 Sediminibacterium ginsengisoli
AAACAATAGCACGGGAAATGAGAATTCTGCCTTAGGTGAAGGCACACTTGCTAATAACACTTCCGGGAATTACAATAGTGCATTTGGGCGTGAATCACTTCACAATAGTAACGGTGACAATAATACAGCGATCGGCTGGCGAGCGGGTTTTCAAACTGGAAGCAACAACACGTCGGTCGGCTGGCAAGCGGGTTATTCAGCTGGTAACAACAATACCGCAATTGGGGCGGGCGCTAATTTTGGAGCTAGCAACTTAAGTAATGCCACAGCAATAGGGTATCAGGCAACTGTCGCGACTAGCAACACCATTCGTTTAGGAAATACTGCTGTGACTACTATTGGAGGTCAAGTAGCATGGACTGCAGCATCAGATATTCGTATTAAGAAGAACATTACTAATTCTAAATATGGATTAGCAACTGTTTTAAAATTAAGATCTGTTGAGTATAATTTAATTAGCAATGATTTAAAGCAAGTAGGTTTCATTGCACAGGAAGTACAAAAACTAGTTCCAGAGGTAGTCACTGGTAAAGAAGGCGACTTAAGTAAGGGAGAAATTTTAGGGATTACCTATTCCAATTTGGTACCTGTGTTAACAAAGGCGATTCAGGAACAACAAAAAATAATCGAAACGCTGCAAAAAGAAATTGAGGAATTGAAGAAACTAGTAAATGGACTGAAAAAATAATGAAAGACTAAAAATTACTTAATCATTATAGATATTAATTAAGTCGGATGGGTTACCTCCATGATATTTCTTAAATGGCTGATAAAAACGTTGGCGGGAACTAAAACCAACTTCCAAAGCCAACGCTTCGACTGTGTAATTTTTATATTCGACGTCTTTTATGATTTCAACAAAGTACTCTACCCTCGACTTATTTAGTAATTCATCAAAACTCATTGAATATTTGAAGTAGATATACTTAATTAAGATGTCTTTGCTCACCCCCAGCATATCAGAAAATTCTACAACATCTGCGTTTTTGTTCTTGTAATACAAATTCGTATAAAAATGAAAAGTAAAATCAATCTCATTGAGTTTGGAACTAAAGTCAATTTTGTCAAACAAATAGCTTAAGGATATTTCTGAACCGTTTCTATTAATAAAATTAGGTCTATATAAAATAATTAATAACATTACTAAAGCGAGTGTGATGGTAATAACCCCTTTAAATTGACTAGGAACATCAAAAACAATAGAAAAAAGGGAAATAAGTAAATTTGATACAATGACCATAAAAAAACAAAACGTCCAGATTTGTACCTTTTTAAAATAGATATTCTTGAATGAAAATTTGAATAAAATATTATAGATGTAATAAAAACAAAATAAATTAAATAGAAAAAAATCGAGATTGATAAAAAAGTCGAGATATATAGGCAGATTAACACTTTTAGACTTAGGAAATACTATATCATACCCTATAACTTCTACATAAAATATCAAAAAAACATAAATCGCGTAAGCAGTAATTGTATAAATGTTTGCTATTTTTTTATGTTGGATAAAATATAAATTAGTAAATATTTGAACCAATGAAGTTCCAAGCAGCATTGGGCAAATCATTCTTATAAGCTTAAACTGTTCCGGACTCATTCTAATAAATGAACAGAAAGAACCAACGCCAATTGCAAGAACAAATAATAAGAAAAAGATTTTTAGCTTAATGGGGGATTTAAAACGAATGAGGACATCCAATAAAACGATGATGGATAAAAGAAATAAAAAGAAGTAGGTACTTTGAATGAGAGAATAAGTAGGGGAGTTCATGGAATTACATTAAACTATATATTAATATATAATGGACTTGTTATGATCAGAATAAAATCTAAAGTATTAATAATACCCTTGGGGTGTACCAAACAGCTAAAAACTTGTTGTCATTTATTTTATAACATTTAATTTCAATACTATATATATATTATTAATATTGAATTTATTAATTAATGTATATAATTAGATGATACGTTTAAGAGTACTAACTTTGGATTACAAGTATCAAGATTAACATCTAAACTACCACACTACCCATTGAAAAAACCTAAAAAAGTCGATCTCCCCACTAAAATTTGCGTTGCCTGCAAACGGCCTTTTACATGGCGTAAAAAATGGGAAAGATGCTGGGATGAAGTACTCTACTGCAGCGAAGGGTGCAAGAAAAAAAGAAATAACTAGCGCTTACTAATTTTATTATGGGTAATGGCACGCTGTCTGGTGCATTTGAACCTAATAATAGCAGCACTTCTTTTAACGAGGTGTTTTTGACTTACCCCACTATTAACGCGCTTACGCCATAAATTAAAACTACTGCGCTTTAAGTTGCGGCGCATAAGCTCAATTACCTGGGCCTCGGTAACGCCAAATTGAAAATGAATAGCCTCAAAAGGGGTACGGTCTTCCCAGGCCATTTCAATAATTCTATCGGTGGTAATTAAGTCCATTGCCGGTTATAACAATGGAATGACCGTTTGGTTTAAAAGCCTACAATTATTATTTAACCTCCGCAGCAATCAATTTAGCCTGCGCGGCAACGCCAGCTTCATTTACATGAATACCGTCTTGGGTAAAAAGGCTTTTATCATTAACAGTTAATCCAAAAAAGTCAAGCACTGTAATACCTTTTTTGTTGCAAAAATCACTCACATACCTATTCCTTTCAATGACATCAGCGTGGTAAGCATCAAATGAATCTAGCTTATTGGGTACACGCCTAGCTGTAGTGTTAGCCCATACAAATTTAACCGATGGATTGTTTTTAGTGAGCAGCTTGTATACTTTACTAATATAAGAAGCATACTCCGCTGGCGAATACAATACGCCATGAAGTCCATTATTAAAAAAGATATAATCGAATTTGTGTCCCGCCAATAAACCAGCAAGCTGTGGCATAAAGGTTGCATCACCCATGCTTAATGAGGTAGTTATTTTACTTACAACTGCTTTGTCTTTTAATAGGTTATTTACTACAGGATAGTAGCGCTCAACATGAGAATCTCCAATTAAAAGCACATTGGGCAAATTTTGTGCGGGCGTACTTTTTACAATCCACGAATGATTCCAACTAATGGTTTCGTTGTTATAACTTTTGGTTTGCGCTCCAGCGCTGATGCAAACAAAAAGGGCGAATACGCAAATAATATTTTTCATGACATTTATTTTTTAATAGAAGTAGATAATAGCTCAACAAACCCAGCGTCATTGGTAATACGCTCACCGCTACAAAAAATACCCATTTTAGCACCTACCCACTTACCTGGTTTTGCTATAAAATTTGTTGCAGCTGTGGTTTTATTGATACCATCGGTACTGAAAGAAAAACTAGCAATGGCGCCGGCTTTCATTGTCATATGCAAATAAACATCAGCACTTACATTTTGTGCAAGCACCTGCTTTTCTTCTTTGCCATTTTTTTCGGCTAATAAACAACGTGTAAATATTAATTGATTACCGGCTGCTGTTTTTTCTAGTCCTATATATGCATAACTAGATCCAAATAAAATTAATCCCGCTTTTTCGCCAACTTGATTGGGTTTAAACCTTAGCTGAACAGTAAACTCAAAACTATCGGCAGGAATTTTTTGCATGTATAAATTAGGCGCGTTCCATAAATTTTGCGTGCTATCTAATTTAGTGACCGCAGAAAAACGGTCTACCCCATTTAAATTCATTTTCCAATGCGGCAAAGGATTAGCCTGCCACTGCCACAATAAATTTTGATTGAGGGCTTCGCTTAACAATATGTTTTTACCACCAGGTACCGCATAACTTGACACAGGATTCCCAATTGGCGTATCGGATGGTTGCACACCAATAATGGGCCAATCATTTTTCCAAACCATGGGTTGCAAATGCACAATTCTACCATAGGCTTCTTTATCCTGAAAATGTAAAAACCAACTTTCGCCCGTTGGTGTTTCTAGGTAGGCTCCCTGGTGCGGCCCGTTTACACTTGTTGTCCCCTGCTCCATAACAACACGTCTTTCGTAAGGTCCATAAATATTTTTAGACCTTAACACCGTTTGCCATCCTGTTGCTACACCACCCGCTGGTGCAAAAATATAATACCATCCATTACGCTTATAAAATTTAGGCCCTTCAATAGTAGGATCAAATTCGTGTCCATCATAAACTAACTTACCAGCATCCACTACTTTAGTTGCCTGGGCATTTAATTTTTTAATCACTAAAATACTTTTGATACCTGCCCTACTTCCAGCATACGCATGCACCAAGTAATTATTACCATCAGTGTCCCACAACGGACATGGGTCAATAAGCCCCTTACCTGCTTCTACCAAAACAGGCGCCGACCATGGCCCTGCAATATTTTTTGCAGTAACTACATAAATACCAAAATCAGGATCGGGGTAATAAATATAAAATTGATTGTTATGAAATCTAATACTAGGTGCCCAAACACCACCGCCATGACGCACGGTGTTAAAATGTTCTACCGGCGTAAGTGAAGTAAGCGCATGCCCAATTAATTGCCAGTGCACTAAATCGTATGATTTTAAAATAGGAAGGCCCGGCACATGATTAAAACTTGACGCTGTCATATAATACGCATCGCCAACCCTAATAGCATCCGGGTCAGAATAATCGAAGGGCAACACCGGATTGGAATAGATAACCGCTTTATTTGACTGCGCCTTAGTAGCGGCAACCATAATAAACACAAGTAAAAAACTATAAATAAAACGCATACCCATATTTTGTTTACATCAAATATATAAATCAAATTACTCGACGGCAATTTCATCACAAAAAAGCCAAGCCTTACCACCATTACCGGCGTGCCAGCTAGGGCATACACCTGTGTTGTTAGCTACAACTTTTACAAATCTTGTGCGCGCTTTTTTAGCTACAGTAATTTTTACAATACCTGCAGCTTCTGAAGTTTTAGGTGCCGTTACCTTTTGCGTATCTAACAATTGATAGTTTTTACCATCCACCGATGTATAGACACTAAATGATTTTGGCAAAAAGATCCACTCGCTATGTCTTTTTAAAAAAGAACCAGATACTTTATTGATAGACTTTACAGTTCCTAAATCAATAACGGCTTCAATATTTTTTTGCTCAAATCCTAACCAGTTTTTATGAAAGTTTTTAGCATCGCCGGCAATACCATCTACTAAACTTACAGGACCCATGGCACTATACTGCGCTGCGTAATTTGGCGCAAGCGTAAGCGAATGCTTTCCTTTAACAATGGTAAGTTCTGATGTCTCACTTGGCATTTTACCCGGCACATAACTTACTGCTTTAATTAAACCACTACGTGTAACCAATATAGGCGAAGCATATACCGCCGAACCTAAATTAGGCTCAGAGCCATCGGTGGTAAAACGAATGGTTGCATTGTTTTCAGTGCTTGCAATAGCAACGCGTTCAGATACACCCGATACTACTTTTGATTTTAGTTTAGCTTCGTTGGTGTTACCTATTTGTGGCGCAGTCGCTAGCGACTGCGCTGTGCCTTCTAAATTTAACACATACACACTAGCTCGTCCTGGATTACTAGGCGGCGCCGATGGGAAATAAATAACCAAACCTTCTTCTGTTTGATGCCACTCAAGTGGGGTATCAAATCCATTAAGCATGATTTTAGTACCTGGTGCTGGTTTAACTTTTTTAAGTGTCATAGATGTTTTAGGCCATCCGTTTATATACACCAATAATTTTCCAGCAGCTGTTGTAGAGTATCTAACATTTGCACCTTCTCCAAAACTATCCCAGGTTTTTGCGCCATACACAGCGGCGCCATTAATGCGCATCCACTCGCCTATTTCTTTTAAACGAAGCACACTTGAATCTGGAAACAATCCTGCGGCTGTTGGTCCAATATTGAGTAAATAATTACCACCTTTAGAAGCAATGTCTACTAAATTCCAAACCAACTGATTGCTTGATTTAAAATTATTATCATTTTTATTAAAACCCCAATGATCGTTCATCGTCATACAACTCTCCCAATCATCGGTAGACTTTTCGGTTAATATTTCCTGCTCTGGCGTACCAAAATCACCAGCAGCATCATTGATATTCATACCCTGCATACCGTTGCGGCCCTTACTTACACGGTTATTGACAATTAAATTAGGTTTTAAGGTTAAGAGCCACTGATATAATGAGTCGCCCTTTGGTTTGGTCCATTCATCTACCCACTCGCCATCAAACCATAAAACACCCGGGTCATATTTTGTAACCAGCTCTTCTAAACAAGGACGCAAATACTCCTGATTATATCTATCAATATCATTTTTATTTTCGAGTGGATGATGCCAATCCATAATTGAATGATACATACAAAATACGACGCCATATTTTTTACAAGCATCACTTAATTCTTTCATGATATCGCGCTTAAAGGGCGTTTTATCCATTACATCATAATCCGATACCTTACTATCCCACAAACAAAAACCATCATGGTGCTTAGACGTGATAACAATATATTTCATGCCCGCATCTTTGGCCATAGCAACCCAACTATCCGCATTAAAAGAAGTTGGATTAAATGAAGCAGCATACTTTTCATATTCTGGAATTGGAATATTAGCCGTATTCATGATCCACTCAGCATGGTTTTTATCACCCTTGTATTCGCCAGCAGGAACTGCGTAAATTCCCCAGTGAATAAACATACCAAATCTAGCATCGCGCCACCACTGCATACGATCATCTTTTGAAAGTGCTTGAGCAAAACTTGAAAGCACAAAGCAAACCCCAATAACGAGGGCAATCCATTTTTTCATAGTAAATATTTGTAGCTTAAATATAGCACTAACAAAAGAGCACGAAGCCTCAAAAGATGCTATTTTATTAACAATCTAAAGGTCAAATTTACCCGAAGGTCTTTTACCTTTTTAGAGGGCGGCAGCGCATGGTACCAGTGCTGCTGGATAGGGCCGCGCATATCTAAAACAGAGCCTGACTCAAGCAGCATCTCAATTTTTTGGGTGGTTACAGCGTGTTTAAAAGTAAATTTTCGGGGAGCGCCAAAACTTACGGAGGCTATAGAACTTTCAGGGACTATTTCTTTTTCATTATCACGGTGCCAAGACATACCCTCATCACCAGCATGGTATAAATTTAAAAGGCAAGCATTGTAGGTGGCACCCGTTTGCTTTTCTACTTTTTCTTTAATAGATAATAAAAACGGAGTCCAGGGTAAAGGATCTTTTGTTTTACCCGCATACGTATAACTGATACCCTCACCAGCATACCAAGCCACTTTTCGTTTGGTGGTAATTTGTTTACCAAACATAATTACCTGATCATGCTGCCACTCAATATTTTGCAATAGTTCTTGTAATAAGTTTTGAGCCTCAGCGCCATCAAATACCATTGGATAATAAATAGCCTCGCCATCGGTATTAATAATTATTTGAGGATCTGCAAACATTGTAACTTACTTTTGGGTATGGAAAAGATGGTGCTACTTTTTGATAGCGGATGTAAATTATGCAATAGTAGCATCAAATTTGTTACCAAAGGTGACAAGAAACAGCAAATAAAACAAATTCCACTATCCAGCTTAAAGGGCGCAGCTATAGTTGCCAAATACCCGTCATTACAAAACATCAATTCGATCATATTTATTGCAAACAACCAGCTGTTTATAGAATCGGATGCCATTATTGAAATAGCTAAACAACTATCCTTCCCTTATAAACTTTTAGCTGCAGGAAGGCTTGTACCCAAAAAATGGAGAGACACTATTTACAAGTGGATTGCTAAAAACAGATATCACTGGTTTGGAAGGGTATCAAATTAATTGAACCGACTGGTGCAACTCCGGTATAATCACATCATTAAAACCTTTACGCTCCAACCTTTTAGCAAAATCCTGTTGTACTTCATAATCACCATGCACTACAAATAGCTGCGACACAAGTTCTGGGTTTTGACAACTTAAATACTGACACAAATCTTCGTAATCGCCATGCGCAGACATACTGCGCATCTGACCAATTTCGGCTGCAACCTTATAATATTCGCCATAAATTTTTACCTCCTCTACGCCACTTGATAACCTACCGCCTAACGACCTAGGTTCACAATAACCAACAATTAAAATGGTGTTATCTCTGCTCCCAATATTGTTCATGATATGGTGCTTTACCCTACCGGCATCAGCCATACCACTCGCAGAAATAATGACACAAGGCCCGTCAAGTGTATTGAGTCTCTTACTTTCCTCTACCGAACGTATAAAAGTAAGCCCATCAAAATCAAATGGATCATTGTCATGCTCCATTATTTTTCGGATGGTTTTATTAAAGTATTGCGGGTAACGTTTTAATAATTCGGTAGCTTCTTTACTGAGTGGACTGTCTACAAAAATGGGTATACGAGGCAACCTCTTTTCGATACTTAACTGATTAAGCGCGTACAATAACTCTTGAGTTCGGCCCACACTAAACGCTGGAATAATTAATTTTCCTTTTTTATGGATACAGGTTTTTTCGATCCAAGACAAAAGACTGTCCGGAGTGCCGTGCACTTCGTCGTGTAGCTTATTGCCATAAGTGCTTTCAATAATAATATAATTAGCTTGCGGAAAAACAGCAGGTGCTCTTAAAATAGCATCATTGTAGCGACCAATGTCGCCACTAAAAGTGAGCTGCTTGGTTTCGCCATTTTCAGTGATTTTTAAATGCACAGATGCACTACCAATAATATGACCGGCATCAGTAAATAAAAGCTCTACACCAGGCGCAATGCTTGTCCATTTGTCGTAGGCGGCAACTTCAAATAATGTGAGCGCTTCGGCAGCGTCTTCTAAATCATATAAAGCCTCAAATGGAGGTAATCCTTGCTTGGCCCTTCGTTTATTAATAAATTTTGTATCGTCTCTTTGTATAACAGCAGAGTCTTCAAGTAAAACAGCTGCTAAATCTTTAGTGGCAGGCGTTGCAAATATTTTTCCTCTAAACCCATCTTTATATAATTTAGGTATAAGACCCGAATGATCAATATGTGCATGTGATAACACCAAAATATCTACGCTAGCTGCTTCAAACCCAAGGGTACTATTAAGCGTTTGTGTTTCTCTTCCCATACCCTGAAACATGCCACAGTCCAGTAAAATTTTAAAGCCACTTTTAAGTGTAACTAAATGTTTTGAACCTGTAACCATTTGCGCTGCTCCGTGGAAGGAAATTTTCATGTAAACTATTTTGATTTGAGACTTTTGGATGCCTTTGCTTTAAGACTCCATGTAATAAAAAATTCGGCAACAACTTCGCCGTTCTGATTTACGCCAGTAGATTTACTTACAAGCGTAACACCTTCTCCTGTTTCTTTAGCTGTTTTAACAATGTCAATAATGGCGTCGCCATCAGAACAGGTAAACGTAATGACACCCACCGCTTTTTTATAAAAATGAGATTCCATTTTTACCACTAGCATACTAATGGCTGGATCAGATTTGTAAATATTGGCAAGACATAAAATACCAGTACTAAATTCTGCAGCCATTGATAAGACGGCAAAATACATAGACCCAAATGGGTTTTGTGTAAGCCACTTGTACTTTACTTGCACTGCAGCCTGGCCAGGTTCTAATTGAATGAGTTTAAGGCCCGCTAAAAATCCCATAGGAAGCTTAACCAGCATATACAACCAGAATTTAACTGGATGCATAATTAATGCGCGAAACGCAGTAAAATTAGGTGTCATAAAAAACGAGTTTAACCTAAAAGAAGTAATGCCAATATGTAATCGGAAATTAAAATTAAAATGCAACTTACCACAACGGCACTGGTACTTGCTCTACCAATTTCTAATGCACCGCCTTTTACGTAATATCCATAATACGCAGAAATGGTACTAATAATAAATGCAAATGTGTAGGCTTTATAAAGAGCAAAATTGATATAAAAAGTATTTAAATTTTGGCGCAGGCCTGCATCGTAAATATCTGCAGAAATTAAGCCGGTATAATGCCCTGCCAAACGACCTCCCCAAATACCAAGTGCCACAGAAAGTGTTATGAGGCAAGGAATCACGAGCATGGATGCGATAATTTTAGGTAGTATCAAATAACTTTTGGTATTGATACCCATAATTTCTAGTGCATCTATTTGTTCACTAACACGCATGTTACCCAGTTCACTGGCTATTTTACTACCCGCCACACCAGCGAGTACAATACATACAACAGTTGGCGACAATTCAAGTAATAAACCATCACGCACAATTTGTGCAATAGTTGATAATGGTACAAGTGGGCTTACCAACTGATAGGTTGTTTGTACCGTTGTAACAGCACCTAAAAAAACAGAAATAATAACAACAATGGGCAATGAGCCTATGCCAATTTCTACTGCTTGATGGACAAACTCCTTCCAATACATACGCAGGTTTTCGGGCTTTGTAAACATGCCTTTTAACATGAGCAAATAATTCCCGAAATGCGTAATTAAGTTCATATACTAAAGTAAGGTAATTATTTATTTTTCTTTTTGAGGCGCTTCCACCAGCTACTGCGCTGAACGGCGTCATCTGTATCTATGCGTGATTTTAACTGCGCATCCACTACTGCAACAAGTGCCATATTAATAATGCTTCTTACAGAGCTTCCTAATTGAAGTACGTGTACAGGCTTTTTAAGACCTAATAAAATTGGACCAATCGCATCTGCACCACCAATTTCTTTTAATAAATTATAAGCAACATTACCTGAAGTTAAATTAGGGAAAATAAGTACGTTAACGTCCTCGTCCACTAAATCACTAAAGCCATAATTGTCTTTTAATATTTCTTTATTGAAAGCCATACTTGCCTGCATTTCACCATCCACAATTAATGATGGATTACGCTGTTTTAAAATGCGCGTTGCTTCTGCAACTATTTTTGCTTCTTGTGAATCTGAACTACCAAAGTTGCTATAACTTAACATAGCTATGCGCGGTGTGATGTTAAAGTTTCTTACTTCCTTAGCAACCATCATGGCAATGTCAGCTAGCTCCTCTGCATTTGGATTAAAATTAACCGTTGTGTCCGCTAAAAATATAGGGCCGCGTTTGGTTAATAATAAATACATGCCGGCAATTTTTTTAACGCCTTCTTCGGTACCAATAATTTGAAGCGCTGGCCTAATGGCTTCGGCATAATTTTTAGTAAGTCCAGAAAGCATTGCGTCGGCATCACCGGTTTCAACCATCATACAACCAAAATGGTTGCGGTCTTTCATTATTTTAATACTCTCGTAATGGTTAAATCCTTTACGCTGACGTTTCTTAAAGAACAACTCACCATAAAATTCGCGTTTAGCTTCTTGTTCATCACTGCGTGAATCAATAATAGGAATATCTGTAAGATCAATATTATGCTCTTCGGCAATCGCTTTAATTTTGATTGGATCACCAAGTAGTATTGGATAAGCAATACCATCATCATAAATAATACTTGCTGCTTTTAAAACTTTTTGATTGTCTGCTTCTGCAAATACTAAACGCTTAGGATCACGTCTAGCTTTGTTACCAATAACTCGTATGAGTTGATTATCCAGACCTAAACGCTTATTTAATTGTAGCGTATATGCATCCCAGTTTTGAATAGGCTTTTGTGCTACGCCAGATTCTACAGCCGCTTTTGCAACTGCAGGCGCTACCGTAGAAAGCAAACGTGGGTCTAGTGGTTTTGGAATAATATACTCCGGACCAAAACTCATACTGCTTTGGTTATACGCTAAGTTTACGATATCAGGCACTGGAGTTTTAGCAAGCTCTGCTAAAGCCTTTACAGCTGCCAGTTTCATGGCTTCATTAATTTTTGTAGCGCGCACATCTAGTGCACCTCTAAAAATATAAGGAAACCCTAATACATTGTTTACTTGGTTTGGATAATCGGTACGGCCCGTTGCCATGATAATGTCTTTACGCACTGCTGTTGCATCTTCGTAAGAGATTTCAGGATCCGGATTGGCCATGGCAAAAACAATTGGATTTTTGGCCATCGATTTTACCATTTCTTGTGTTACTACACCACCTATACTTAAACCTAAAAAAACATCCGCATCACGCATCGCTTTTGCAAGTGTGCTATCAGATTTTTTTACAGCAAACTTTTTACGGGTAGCATCTAAATCGGTACGGCCTTCGTGCAAAACGCCATCTTTATCAAATAGGATAAAGTTTTCATAACGCGCGCCGAGTGCCACATACAACTGTACACAAGCCATAGCAGCTGCGCCAGCTCCGTTCACTACAAAACGTACACGGTCTATTTTCTTTTTTTGAAGTTCCAATGCATTTAAAAGTGCAGCGCCGCTAATGATCGCTGTTCCGTGCTGATCATCATGCATCACCGGAATTTTCATTTGCTCTTTTAGCTGCTGCTCGATGTAAAAACATTCGGGCGCTTTAATATCTTCTAAATTGATGCCACCAAATGTTGGCTCCAATGCTTTTACAATTTGAACAAACTTTTCGGGATCCTTCTCATTAATTTCAATATCAAAAACGTCAATGTCTGCAAATATTTTAAAGAGTACGCCCTTTCCTTCCATCACAGGCTTACTCGCTTCTGGCCCAATATCACCAAGCCCGAGTACTGCGGTTCCGTTAGTAATTACAGCTACTAAATTTCCTTTGGCTGTGTATTTGTATACCTCTTCAATGTTTTCGTGAATTTCTTTACAAGGCTCTGCAACCCCTGGACTATATGCAAGCGACAAATCTCGCTGGGTTTTAGCCTCTTTTGTAGGCACTACCTCTATCTTACCCGGTCTTCCACTTGCGTGGTATTCGAGGGCTTGTTCTCTGCGGAGGTCATTGTTTTTTGCCATCTGTATTGTTTTGTTCGAATTACAAATTTACCATTAATTCTTAAAGGCTAACACTTGTTTGCCTAAAATACGTAAAACCCTATGTATGAGCGGTTGCGCCTAACCAAGCCATCATCCCCATGCCTATTTCAATGGCATTTTCATCTATATTAAAGTGCGGGGTATGTACATTGTGTATTATGCCAGCAGCCTCATCACGCACACCTAGTCTAAAAAAGCAACCCGGAATTTGCTGAGTGTAGTAACCAAAATCTTCGGCCCCCATACGCATTTCTGTTTCTAAAACATTTTGGGCACCCATATAATCATCTGCTAATTTCCATGCTGTTTCAGTAAATGCAGGATCGTTGTCTACGGTTGGGTATCCCACATCAATAAGCACGTCAATAGTTGCTCCCATCGATTCGGCAACACCTTTTGCGGTTTTGGTAATTAATTCATGTGCCTTATAGCGCCAGGTTTCATCCATGGCTCTAAATGTTCCCATCAGTTTTACTTCTGAAGGAATTACGTTAGTAGTATTACCGCCTTGCACCGAGCATATAGAAAGTACAGATGGCGAAACAGGATTTCTGTTGCGCGAAATAATTTGTTGTAAACTAATAATGACATGTGATGCAACTAAAATAGTATCAGCTGCTAAATGCGGTGATGCCGCATGACCTCCCGGACCTTTAATGGTCATATAAATTTCATCGGCACTTGCCATCACTCGGCCTTTTCTAAAACTTAATTTACCCGTTTCAAGTCCTGGATGCACATGGAGTGCAACAATTGCCTCAGGTGCTGGATTTTGAAGTGCGCCATCTCTAATCATATAACTAGCGCCACCCGGATTTTTTTCTTCACCAGGTTGAAAAAATAATTTTACAGTGCCTTCCCAACTATCTTTTGTAGCGAGCAAAATTTTTGCAGCACCAAGCAAAATAGAGGTATGTACGTCATGGCCACAAGCGTGCATAACGCCTGCTACCGTTGACTTATAGGGCACGTCATTTTCTTCTTGAATAGGTAGCGCGTCCATGTCTGCGCGAAGCGCCATAACCCTGCTTGAAGGATTTTTTCCTTCAATAATAGCTACAAGCCCAGTGGTTGCTTTTTCTTCGGCAGCAATGCCCATTTCCAATAACTGCGCTCTAACATAAGCAGCCGTTTTAAATTCTTGGTAGCTTAACTCGGGGTTTGCATGCAAATGATGACGCACTGCAATTTGTGCAGGCGCAAATTCTTTTGCTAATGCTTTAATTTTTTCTTGTAATTGACTCATATATAATTTGTCATTTATTGATCGATATCTTCTAAACTTACTTCTATCACATCCTCCACCACATACATGCCTGTTGGAAAAATAGCGAGCATTAATTTTCTATACTTTTCGGCGTCATCTCTATTTACAAAATCACCAACACGCACTTTAAATAATGGTGCTTGATACGTAGTGTACACTTTTTGATCTGAAAATTTTGATTGCACGAGAGCCTTTGCTTTAAATGCTTTATCCCGACTATTGGTACTTGTAATTTGAATTCTAAAACCTTTTACTTTTCCATTACTAGTCAGTACCGATGTGCGTTTGTTTATAAAGGCTTGCTTTTGGGATAATATATCTAGGCGTGGATCTTTGATAACAACAATGGTATCTGCCGCACTAGCCCCCACCGCAAAAAACATGGCGGCGATAAAAAAGGCGAAAGAACAAACATTGTTATTTTTCATTACAAACAATTTGTAGTGTTACCTAAGTTACAACATTAATAGTTTCCAGTAGCTGGCGCCCCTGTAACAATAGCTAAACTTGCGCTGCAACCCAGCCTGTTAGCACCCGCAGCAACAAGTGCACTTGCAAAAGCATAATCTCTAATGCCGCCAGACGCTTTTATTTGAACATTTGAAGGCAGATGCGCTTTAAATAATTGAACCGCCTCGATGGTTGCTCCTTTTTCGGCGTAGCCAGTAGATGTTTTTAAATAATCGATGCCTGCTACTCCATATAATTCGCAACATTTAATAATTTCATCGTCTGTTAGTATACCCGATTCAATGATTACTTTAATAACTTTTTCTTTGCTTCTGATAATGGGTAAAATATGACCCAGCTCATTTGCCAGATAGGCCCAATCACCATTTTTTATAGCGCTAATATTTGCCACTACATCTAGTTCATCGGCACCATCCACTACTGCTAAAATGATTTCAGCAATCTTTGATTCGACAGCGTTATATCCAAATGGAAAACCAATAACAGTTGCTACTTTAACAGACGAACCCACCACAAGCGCTTTTGCTGTTTTAACAAAATTAGGTGGTACGCATACGGCTGCAAAACCATACTCAACCGCTTCGGCGCATAATTTTTCTATATCTGCAACAAGTGTTGTAGGTTTTAAAATCGTATGGTCGATGTAGGCGTTTAATGTCATCAATAAAAAATTAAATTAATCGGCGTCTCTACCGTGACAAGCTTTATATTTTTTGCCACTGCCGCAAGGACAAGGATCATTTCTGCCAATTTTTGGACCCACACTAATAGGCTGTTGCTTTTCTGGTGTTGGATCGTAATAATCATTTTCGGTTGGCGGCGCACCAGCATCTTGCTTGGTAACGCTCATCTTACTCATGTCTGTTTTTTGTTGGCGACCTTCTTGAACCTGATCCGTTTCTGTTAAAGGAATGGTTGCATGACATAAAAATTCAATGATGTCTTTGTTCACTTCGGTGTCCATTTTTTTGAACAACTCAAAGGCTTCCATTTTATAAATAACGAGTGGATCTTTTTGTTCGTAAGTAGCCGTTTGTACACTTTGCTTTAAATCATCCATTGCACGCAGGTGTTCTTTCCATGCATTATCGATATGTGCAAGTGCTATGGTTCTTTCAAGTGCATTTATAAGCGCTGCGCCATTTGTAGCCAAGGTCTTATCCATATTACCTAACACTTCCATGGCTTTTTTACCATCGGTGAAAGGAACAATTACATTTTCGATATGGTTACCTTGTTGTAAACGAATACGCTTAAATACCGGCATGGCTTGAGCCATCATATCGGCGCGGCGACGGTTATAATGTGCAATCGCTTCTTGGTATAAAAGTTCGGCAACGTTTTGTGCGCTTTCTTTATTGAGTTGCGCCTCGGTGATGGCAGTATCGAGTCCAAAGTTTACAATCACGGCTAATTTAAATCCTTCATAATCACTTTGCTCTCTAAAACTAAACACCAATCCTTCTGCAACGCCATAAAATGCGTTGTCTAAATCGAGTGCTAGTCTTTCACCAAATAGTGCGTGATGACGTTTTGCATAAATAACGGTACGTTGT
Organism: Sediminibacterium ginsengisoli; assembly: GCA_945873615.1. Taxonomy (GTDB): domain Bacteria; phylum Bacteroidota; class Bacteroidia; order Chitinophagales; family Chitinophagaceae; genus Sediminibacterium; species Sediminibacterium ginsengisoli_E. Next base: position 16,122 of record CAMCDT010000004.1, read on the forward strand.
TTGTTCATTACATCATCGTATTCTAGCAAACGCTTACGAATACCAAAGTTATTTTCTTCTACCTTTTTTTGTGCACGCTCAATAGATTTTGTAATCATGCTATGCTGGATAACTTCACCTTCTTTGTAGCCTGCAAAGTCCATCACTTTGGCGATACGCTCGCTACCAAACATGCGCATTAAATCGTCTTCTAAAGAAACAAAGAATTGAGAAGATCCTGGATCTCCTTGACGTCCCGCTCTACCTCTTAACTGACGGTCTACCCTTCGAGATTCATGACGCTCTGTACCTAATATGGCAAGGCCTCCCGCTTCTTTAACACCTTCTCCCAATTTAATATCGGTACCTCTACCCGCCATGTTAGTGGCAATGGTAACTGCGCCAGCTAAACCCGCTTCGGTAACAATTTGTGCTTCACGTGCGTGCTGTTTGGCGTTTAATACGTTGTGTGGAATTTGTTTTTGACGAAGCATACGACCAAGTAATTCACTCACCTCAACACTAGTGGTACCAACAAGTACCGGTCTTCCCGCTTCTCTTAATTTTACAATTTCATCAATAACAGCACCAAATTTTTCACGCTTGGTTTTAAACACTAAATCCTGCTCATCAATTCTAATTGCTGTTACGTTTGTTGGAACAGAAACTACATCTAGTTTATAAATATCCCAAAGCTCTGCTGCTTCTGTTTCGGCAGTACCCGTCATACCACAAAGCTTGTGGTACATTCTAAAATAGTTTTGTAAAGTAACCGTTGCATAGGTTTGTGTAGCCGCTTCAATTTTTACATTTTCTTTGGCTTCAATGGCTTGGTGTAAACCATCAGAATATCTACGACCATCAAGTATACGACCTGTTTGCTCATCAACAATTTTAACCGAACCATCCATTACTACATACTCAATATCTTTATCAAAAAGCGTGTAGGCTTTTAATAATTGTTGAACAGTATGGATGCGGTCTGCTTTTACAGAGTAATCATTAATGATCGCTTCTTTTTGTTGTAGTTTTTCTTCGGCGGCTAATTCAGCTGATTTATCGATAGAAGAAAGTGACAAACTAATATCAGGTAACACAAAAAACTGTTGGTCTTCACCAGCCTTTGTAATGAGCTGAATCCCTTTATCCGTAAGCTCTACCGAGTTGCTTTTTTCGTCGATGTAGAAATATAGTTCTTCATCGGCAATAGGCATTTCACGAGACTGATCGGCGAGGTAATAGTTTTCGGCTTTTTGTAATTTAACACGAATACCAGGCTCACTTAAATATTTAATAAGGGCATTGTTTTTAGGAAGTCCTCTATGTGCTCTAAATAATGCAAGGCCACCATCTTTAGGATCGTCGTTGCCTTCTGCAATTTTCTTTTTTGCTTCAATTAAAAATTGATTGGTTGCACGCTTTTGCGCGTCTACTAATTTTTCGATGCGTGGCTTTAATTCAAAAAATTGTTGCTCGTTGGTATTGTGTCCTACTGGACCAGAAATAATAAGTGGCGTACGGGCATCATCAATTAATACCGAATCCACTTCATCCACCATGGCAAAATGATGTTTGCGTTGCACCATTTCCTGTGGCGTATGCACCATGTTATCACGCAGGTAATCGAAACCAAATTCGTTGTTAGTACCGTAAGTGATATCTGCTAAATAAGCGTTTCTGCGCGACTCACTATTTGGATCATGCTTATCAATACAATCTACGCGAAGTCCAAGCCATTCAAATATGGTTCCGTTCCATTCACTATCACGTTTTGCGAGGTAATCATTTACTGTTACAATGTGCACACCTTCACCAGCAAGTGCATTTAAATAAGCAGGAAGTGTAGACACAAGCGTTTTACCTTCTCCGGTAGACATTTCGGCAATTTTACCTTCATGTAATACGCTACCACCAATTAACTGCACGTCATAGTGTACCATGTTCCAGGTAACTTTTCCGCCAGCGGCTGTCCATGTATTTTTGAAAACACTTTGTTCGCCTTTAATAGAGATATAATCTTTTTTAACGCTAAACTCACGGTCCAGTGGTGTAGCTGTTGCAACAAGTTCTTCATTGGTAGAAAATCTGCGCGCTGTTTCTTTAACCACGGCAAAAGCTTCTGGTTGAATTTCCGCAAGTACTTCTTCAATTTTTTGATCGCGCTCTTTATTTAAAACGTCCACCTCTTTATAGATAGCATCGCGCTTATGAATTTCGGTATCGCTTAAGGCATGCGCAATTTCTTTTTTCTCTGCTATTTGCGCGTCAATGGCTACTAAATGATTTTGTATTCTTTGCTTAAACTCAGCCGTTTTTCCACGAAGTTCGTCGTTGGTTAAACTAGCGTAAGATGCAAAAAAAGAATTGGCCTTTTCTACAATTGGAAGTATCTTCTGAACATCTTTCTCGCTCTTACTGCTTCCAAATAATTTGGTTATAAATTTCAACATATTGTTAAATAAACTGTTTTATAAAAAATATATTACTCAAAAAGAGTGCGGCATTTAAATTTGCGTCAATTTGGCACTCTATATCAAGGCCGCCAAAGGTAAAGATTTTAGAGCGGTTGTAAACGGGTTACAAAGAACTGATTATGAACAAGATTATAGGCAGCAAAACTTGGGCAATGGGGATTTGGGCATTTTTAGCCATTATTTTGGCTAGCGGGCCCGTTTTTGGTCAAAATAATGCGTCCGACTCGGATCAAACAGTGTCAAACGACAGTATTCAACTGCCTCTGCCGGAGGCCGTTGCCATGGAACGAATTAACATAACACGTAATTACATGACTGCCCTTGGCGCCTGGGGCCTTGTAAACGTGGTACAAGGTAGCATTTCAGCTACCAACACTGTAGGCCCAGAGCACTATTTTCACCAAATGAGCTCATATTTTAATGCTGTAAATGTGGGGATCGCAGCAGTAGGGTTTTTGGGCATTAAAAAACAGCTTTTAAAAACCAATACCCTGGCCTCAGAAGTTCGGGAACAACAAAAAATTCAAAAAATACTGCTCATTAACAGTGCTTTAGACATTGGATACTTTGGCATTGGCCAACTTATGCGAAATAGTGGCATTCGCAACCAAAATGCCAAAATTCAGGGATATGGGGGCAGCATTATGCTACAAGGGGCCTTTTTACTGGCATACGACCTCTTACAATTTGGAGCACACCGCAAAAATGGCAAAAGATTGGGTCAAAAGTTTGGTATTTGGACCCTTGGCCCAACATCAACCGGCATGGGGCTTGCCTACCGTTTTTAGGCCCAAAAGGGAGGTTCATTCTTTCTTGAAAACTTCTTTATGGAATTTCAGCGTCTTTCTGCTACTTTTGCCCCCGAAAACGTGTAATATTTAATACCATGGCAGGTCAATTAAAAGAGGTTAGAAATAGGATTAAAAGTGTACAAAGTACGCAGCAAATTACCAAGGCAATGAAAATGGTGAGTGCGGCTAAATTACGCCGTGCGCAAGACGCCATTACGCAAATGCGCCCTTACGCGCAAAAATTGCAGGAAATGCTGAGCAATATTGTGAGTTCTTCTGAAGGTGATTTGTCTATCAAATTAGCAGAAACAAGAACAGTAGAAAACGTACTATTAATTGTAATCACATCTGATAGAGGTTTGTGCGGAGGTTATAATGCCAACCTTATTAAACTTGCAAAAAGTACCATCGACGAAAAATATAGCAGCCAACATAAAAAAGGCAATGTAACCATTTGGAACATTGGTAAAAAAGGATACGAGAGTTTAACCAAAGCAGGTTATACTACCGATCCTACTTTTAAAGATATCTTTTTACAGTTGACTTTTGAAAATGTACAAGCCGCTGCAGCAGCTGCTATGAAAGCATTTGAAGAAAAAACATTTGATGCAGTAGAAGTTATTTATTCTGAATTTAAAAACGCCGCTTCACAAGAATATAAAGCAGAAGCGTTTTTACCTATTCCAAAAGTAAAAAACACAGGTGCTGCAAAAAAATCAGACTTTATTTTTGAGCCAGCTAAAGAAGAATTGATAGCAGAGCTCATGCCAAAAATATTAAACACACAATTATTTAAAGCAGTGCTTGATTGTAATGCAAGTGAGCATGGCGCGCGCATGACCGCAATGGATAAGGCGAGCGAAAACGCAAACGAACTCTTAAAGTCGCTTAAAATTAGCTACAACAGAGCACGTCAAGCGGCAATCACCACAGAACTTACAGAAATTGTAAGTGGCGCGGCTGCACTTCAAGGATAAACCTTAATACCCGTTTATGGAGATTAGCGAAATCATACCTCATATAGAAGTTCTCATTTTTGCAAGTGAAAAACCACTTACATCACCTGATATTGTTGAATTAATCAACAACACTTTTGGCTTTTTAGAAGAGCGCATTAGTACTGATCAGGTAGATGCAGCAGTAAATGGAATCAAAGAAAAGTATGATTCAGAATTTTATCCATTTGAAGTAAGAGAAAGCGGCGGTGGCTGGCAGTTTTTAACCAAAAAAGATTACCACCAAACCATTGCACAACTAAATGGTGACAAGTTTTTAAAACGTCTTTCTAACGCGGCACTTGAAACGCTTGCTATCATTGCTTATAAGCAACCTATCACCAAAGGTGAGATTGAATCTATCAGAGGCGTGAATACCGATTATAGCATTCAAAAATTATTAGAAAAAGAACTTATTTTAATTAGTGGCCGCAGTGAAAACATGCCGGGCAAACCACTTTTATATGTTACTTCTAAAACATTCATGGATTATTTTGGTATCAATAGCCCAGAAGATCTTCCTAAAATTAAAGAAGTACTAGCCGAGCAGTTAATTGAAGGCACCATCATAAATCCTGAAGACTTTACAGATCAAAACGTGGCAAACGCCTCTGAATTTGAAGAAGAAAGTTTAATCATTGATACCGAAACCGAATCTAACGAAGACCCTATAGACGAACTAGCTGCCGCAGAAGATGAAGCACTAGATACGGAGGATGACGGCAACTTTAGCGAGTCCGATAATTTTGAAGCCTCTGAAGAAGACGCTGACGAAGATGGAGACGATGCATCTGAAGACGCTGACGAGAATTCGGACAAGGATCCTGCATAATAAATGCCCCGAAGTGTTATCTTCGTGGACCTATGTCACATTCACTTTCCAACGAACAACTTGTTGCAGCAGCCAATAATTTTGGCACGCCGCTTTACGTGTATGATGCCGCCAATATTGAGGGGCAGTATAGTGCTTTAACCACTGCTTTTGCAGGGCAGCACGTTAAGTTTTTTTACGCGAGTAAAGCACTTACCAATATTAATATTTTAAAACTGATGCTCAATATGGGTTGCGCTGTTGATTGTAGTTCAATCAATGAAGCACACCTTGCTATCAAAGCTGGCCACGCACCTAAAAATATTTTATACACCAGTAATGGTATTCATTTTAGTGAAATTGAAACGGCAGTGTCACTGGGTATTCATGTAAACATTGATAGCTTATCCAACCTACAAAAGTTTGGTAAAAAATATGGAGGCAGCTACCCTGTTGGTATTAGACTGCGTCCAAACATTATGGCTGGCGGCAATTTAAAAATTTCTACAGGTCATGATAAAAGCAAGTTTGGTGTGCCACTAGAACAACTAGAGGAGTTACTTGCAATAATTGATACCTATCAAATAAATATTGCTGGATTACATATTCACACCGGTAGTGAAATCAAAGACGTGTCTGTGTTTATGAAAGTAACAGATGTGTTTTTTGATTTGGTTCCTAAATTTCCGCATTTGCAATTTTTAGATTTAGGAGGTGGATTTAAAGTGCCCTACAAAGCAGGTGATCCTTCTACCAATATTTCTGAACTAGCAGCTGAAATTAAAAAGTTTCAAGAAAAACTACAAAACACCTATGCACGTAATTTTGAATTATGGTTTGAGCCAGGAAAATACATGGTAAGTAAAGCAGGTTATTTTATTACTGAAGTAAATGTAATCAAACAAACCCCTACCATCACTTTTGCTGGCGTTAACAGCGGCTTCAACCACCTTATTAGACCTATGTTGTATGAGGCTTACCACGAAATTAAAAACCTATCCAACCCTAACGGAACTTTAGCAACCTATGATATAGTCGGTAATATTTGTGAAACAGACACATTTGCTTCTGATAGACAAATTGCAACCATATCAGAAGGCGACTTACTTGTTTTTGAAAACGCAGGCGCTTATGGCTTTGAAATGGCGAGTAATTTTAACTCCCGCTACAAGCCTGCCGAAGTGATGATACTAAAAGGCGAAGCCAAACTAATCAGACAAAGAGATACCTTTGAAGACCTTACCAGAAATCAGGTTGAAGTTTTATAAAAGCGTTACGCAAAAATTACCATGATCGAATTAAAAAATATCAGCAAAAGTTTTGGAGAAAAACGCATCATTGAAGACATCAGTGCTACGATGATTGCTGGTAAATGTAATTTGATTATTGGAACCAGCGGTAGCGGTAAAACGGTACTTACCAAATGCATGGTAGGCCTATTTAAACCAGAAATTGGACAGATATTATTTGGCGGCAAAGACATGCTGCTCATGGACAACAATGAGCGCAAAGAATTAAGACAGCAAATTGGCATGCTCTTTCAGGGCACTGCATTATTTGATTCAATGACCGTAGAAGAAAATGTGTTGTTCCCGCTTAATATGTTTACCAAATGGCCCCCCGCTGAAAAGAAAAAAAGAGTAGATGAAGTTTTGGCCCGCGTTAATTTAGTAGACGCACATAAAAAATACCCTTCCGAAATTAGTGGCGGTATGAAAAAAAGAGTGGGTATTGCGCGCGCCATTGTACTCAATCCTAAATATCTTTTTTGCGACGAGCCTAACTCTGGTCTTGATCCGCAAACCTCCATGGTAATTGACAAACTGATTCAAGAAATTACTGCTGAATTTAATATTACCACCATTGTGGTAACCCACGATATGAATAGTGTGATGGAAATTGGTGAGCATATCATGTATTTACATCAAGGAAAAAAACAGTGGGAAGGCACCAACCAAGATATTATTTATTCCAAAGATGAGTTACTCAATAAATTCATATTTGCCTCATCGTTTTTACAAGACGCTAAACAAATGCGCATGCTAGAAGACGAGCAAGCAAAAAAATAATCTCCCCAAAATGAAAAAACTAATTTCACTTTTTTTTGTAGCGATATTATTTGGCGCATCTCAAAAGGTAATAGCACAAGACAATACCACAGTAAGACCTGATGCCCCTTATTTAACCAATAAAAATATTCCGGCATTTAGCCTTCTACTTGCCGATGGGAAAAATTTTACGCAAAACAATATTCCTACTTCAAAATACACCATCATCATTTACTTTAGTCCTGACTGTGGACATTGTCAGCACGAGGCCACAGAAATGGTTAAAAACATAGATAGCCTGAAGCACACCTATATTGTGTGGGCCGGCAGCAGAAGCATTCCGGAGCTAAAAGCTTTTTCAGAAAAATATGGACTCATCGCCTGCCCAAATATGGTATGCGGTCAAGACCAGCAGTATAGCATCCCCTCTTATTACCAGGTAAAATACACCCCATTTGTAGCCGTTTACGATAATCGCAAACAGTTTGTTAAAGCTTATGAAATGGGGGTCGAAATCCCGGAATTACTCAAATTAATTGGGACGCATTAAGACATTATAATGGTATTCTATACGTACCTTTGCGCCTGAAAATAACATTCACCTTTTAATACATTGTATATGAAAATTACGGTAGTGGGCGCTGGAGCAGTAGGTGCAACCTGTGCAGACAATATTGCGCGCAAAGAATTAGCAAGCGAACTTGTTTTATTAGACATCAAAGAAGGTTTTGCAGAAGGCAAAGCACAAGACATGATGCAAACAGCTGCATTGCTTGGTTTTGATACTAGAATTTCTGGTAGCACCAACGATTATACTAAAACAGCAAACTCTGATGTTGTAGTAATCACATCTGGTTTACCACGCAAACCAGGTATGACCCGCGAAGAATTAATTGGCACCAACGCAGGTATCGTAAAAGGTGTTTGTGAAAACATTTTAAAGCACTCTCCTAACGCCATCATTATTGTGATCAGTAACCCAATGGACACCATGACCTACTTGGCATTACAATCTACAGGTTTACCTAAAAACAGAATTATTGGTATGGGTGGAACACTTGATAGCGCTCGTTTCAAATATCAATTAAGCACTACACTTGATTGTAGCCCTGCCGATTTAAACGCACTTGTTGTGGGTGGTCATGGCGATACAACGATGATTCCTTTAATCAAGCATGCTACATGGAATAGTATTCCAGTAACTAAGTTTTTATCTGAAGAGCAACAAGAAAAAATTATAGCTGACACTATGGTTGGCGGTGCAACGCTCACTAAATTATTAGGAACATCTGCGTGGTATGCGCCAGGTGCTGCCGGTGCTGCATTAGTTGAAAGCATTGTTCGTGATGAGAAAAAATTATTTACATGTTGCGTAAGCCTTAATGGCGAATATGGTCAGAACGATATTTGCTTAGGCGTTCCTGTTGTAATTGGCAAGAATGGCTGGGAAAAAATTGTTGACATGGATCTTTCTGCAGACGAGCAAGCAGCTTTTAACAAAAGCGCAGATGCTGTTAGAAGCATGAACGACGTTCTAAAAACTTTATAAATATTTTTCTACGGCTGCTGCAATCGCAGTAGTGTCTTGTAGCATCATACAATTAAAATGCCCTTTGGGGCATTTTTTTGTGCCAAAATTGGAACAGGGCTGGCAGGTCAAATGTGGTACTATAAAGTTTTGATACGGTGGCATGCTTAACCCCATTGCAGCAAGGCTCATCTCGCCATAATAAGGCTCTACCTGCAACATTGGTGACGTGGAGCCCCAAATGGCTAGCACGGGCTTGTTAAAGGCACAAGCAATGTATTGTAACCCCGTATCATGAGAAATAACCATTCTCGATTTTTGAACAATACTTGCAGATTCATTTAAGCTAAACTTTCCGCAAGCATTATAAATTTTAATAGGGTCAATTGCGGCCACTGCATCCCCTTCTTTGGCGTCTTCTGGTCCACCCACTAACACAATGGGAAAATTAATTTTTTTACAAAGCTGCTGTAGCTTTAGAAGCGGTAGTTTTTTGGTAGCATAAGATGCGCCAATAACAAGCGCCACATAACCGGCGCTATGCGCCGTAGGTAAATCCTCTGCTTTAATATGATCCTCGGGAGCAATAAAATAATCGAGGCCTTTGCCATCATTTTGGACACCAAGTGGTGTGAGTGTGTCGATACACCTGTCTACAATATGACGATTAGGGATTTTATTTTTGATGCCAAGCTTTGTTAAAAAGAACTTGTGAAGGCTCAATTTTTTATAGGTTAAAGCGGGCACTTTAAGCGCTGTTTTAATGCGCCAGGTTCTAAAGTTTTTATGTAAATCTATAATCCAATCAAAGTTTTGCGCTTTTAATGCTGCAATGGTTTCATTTAAATCATCTTTTAAATAATGAAACTGCGAAATGTATGGATTATGCAGTGTTACGGGTTTAAAACTTTCTTTGGTTAAAAAATGAATTTCAGCATCCGGCACCTGCTGTTTTAAACAACGAATAGCAGCCGTTGTTAAAACGATATCACCAATGGAAGAAAAGCGGATTACTAAAAATTTCATTTGGGGGAATATTATATTAGTCCAGTTCCATATAATCCAAATCTTTATGGAATGTTTCTTCGGTAAAAGCATAGGCGATAAAGGCAATACTCATAACAATTACACCAGTAACAATCCCGCTATATACAATGGACCAGTGCCAAGACTTTTGAAACAAATCCAAAAATAGCATATTCATTAAAGGAAGTGAGCCGCGCACCATATTAGGAATGGTAGTAGCTGCTGTTGCACGTAAATTGGTTCCAAACTGCTCGGCACCCATGGTAACAAAGATGGCCCAAAAGCCAGTACTAAAACCAAGCCATCCGGCCACCAAATACATGGTGGTATCGGAGTTGTTGTAATTACTATAATAAAATAATAAGCCAAGCATGGTAAGGCCATAAAATAAAAGGAGCGCTTTTTTACGACTCTTAAAATACTGACTTACAAGGCCAATTAAAATATCACCAACGGCGATACCTACATAACCAAACATGATGGCTCTACCAGAATCGATGGTGGTGCTATTAAACATGGCTTTACCAAAACGATCACTTTGGTTGAGTAATATTCCAATCACATACCAGGTAGGTAACCCAATTAAAATCGCAACAAAATATTTTTTAAAGCGCTTGCCATTATTAATGAGCATGAAAAAATTACCTTTCACAACTTCCGAAGCTTTTGCAGTAGCAAACATACCAGACTCTGCAACCTTAACACGGAGTAATAATAAACAAATACCAAGCACACCTCCTATTTTATAACATAGGCGCCAGTCTTGCGTGTACTGATATGTATAGTAAGCAGCCACCGCACCAAAAAGTCCAATGCCGGCCACTAGAGACGTACCTACCCCTCTTTTATTTTTAGGAAGGAGTTCACTTACAAGTGTGATGCCTGCACCAAGCTCACCGGCAAGGCCAAGGCCACCAATAAATCTAGCCCATGCATACTGGTCAACAGTGGTTACAAACCCTGTTGCAAAATTTGCGGTAGAATATAAAATGATAGAACCAAAAAGCACACTTAACCTTCCTTTTTTATCGGCAAGCACACCCCAAATAATGCCCCCTAATAAAAGGCCTGTCATTTGCCAATTAATTACACGCGTACTATCTACAAGCATTGTGGCTTCTGTAGCACCCACGCCTAGCATACTTGTTTTTTTAACAATCGTAAATAATAGTAAATCGTAGATGTCTACAAAATAACCTAGCGCCGCCACAATTACTGGAAGCGAAAAAATAGATATCTTTTTTTCTGTTACGTCCATAACTACGCTTTCTTAGATTTTCCAAAAAATAGCTTAATAATAACAGGTGCTGTTGTAAAAAATACAATGCCGAGTACAATGACTTCTAAATGATTTTTTAAATCAAAACCAAACTCACTCAAAATCCATTTCTGTAAAAAGTGACCAGAAAATAACATACTAAATACCCAAGCAATAGACCCAATAACGTTGAAGCTGACAAACTTTTTTTGATTCATCCCTACAATGCCAGCAACAATGGGCGCAAAGGTTCTTACAATTGGGATAAACCTAGCTACAATGATAGCGCCACCGCCGTGTTTATCGTAAAACTCTTGTGCTTGAACTAAATATTTTCTTTTAAACAATAAATTTTCTTTCCAGCTAAACATAGCAGGTCCAACTTTTTTACCAAACCAATAACCCGTTGCATTACCTGCAATACCTGCAGCTGCAATAAGGCTCATGAGTAAAAACAAATCAGTAAACTCATTGCCTGTCGACCAAAGTTGAGCTGCTAAATTGGTGCTATAAATACCTGCTACAAAAAGTAAACTATCGCCTGGTAAAAAAAATCCTGCAAAGAGTCCTGTTTCAGCAAATACCACTAATAAAATAAGCCAAAGCCCACCATGCTCAATATAAAACTGTGGCTGCAATAATTGACTCCAATGAAAAGCATCTAATAAGAACATGGTAATATTTTTATCTTTTAGTTACGCTACAACTTCTGTTGGATTTTCTAAGGAACCCTCCCACTTGCTAACTGCACTTGTTGCAAGCGCATTACCTAATACGTTGGTAGCGGTTCTAAACATGTCACAAAAATGATCGATCGGTAAAATAAGTGCAATACCTTCTGGCGGAATATTAAACATGGCACAGGTAGCTGTAACCACCACAAGTGATGCACGAGGTACGCCAGCAATACCTTTACTGGTAAGCATGAGTACAATTAACATGGTTAGCTGCGTACCAATATCGATATGAATACCATAGGCCTGCGCAATTGCAAGGCTTGCAAATGTCATATACATCATACTGCCATCTAAATTAAAAGAGTAACCAAGCGGTAATATGAAAGAAACAATTTTGTCTTTACAACCAAATTTTTCGAGCTCTTCAGTAAGCTTAGGAAATACCGCTTCGCTACTGGTGGTACTAAATGCAATGATAAGCGGCGGGAAAATGGCTTTTAATAAACCTGGCAAACGCTTGCCTAAAATTAAAAACCCAACCAATAAAAGCACCGCCCACAAAGTTGCGATACCCATAATAAAATAGAGTAGATATTTTCCGTAAAAAACAAATACGTCAAGTCCTTTGGTAGCGATTACTGCAGCAATGGCACCAAACACACCAAGTGGCGCAAAATTCATGACGTAACCAACCATTTTTAAAATCACATGTGCTACAGCGTCTAGTGCTTTAACCACAACGTTTGCTTTTTCACCCATTGAAGCGGTGGCCACACCAAAAAAGATACTAAAAATAACAAGTTGTAAAATTTCGTTATTGGCCATGGCGTCAACAACGCTTTTAGGAAACACGTGTTCTATAAATTTTTGTATGCTAAACTCCTGCGTTTTGCCCACAAGGTCTTGCGCGCCACTCATATCAGCATTGCTTAAATTTATACCCGCACCTGGCTGAAATACATTTACCAGCACAAGTCCAATGAGTAAACTAACGAGTGAGGCAGTTAAAAACCATAATAGTGCTTTAGCCCCTACGCGTCCTACCGTTTTTAAATCACCGAGCTTGGCAATACCCACAACAAGGGTAGAAAACACAAGTGGCGCAATAATCATTTGAACCAGCCTTAAAAATATAGTGGTTAGTAGCTTTAAATTTTTAGAGAAAGATTGAATAAACGCAGGCTCACTATTTTGATGTACAAAATAACCAAGAATGACCCCTGCTATCATTGCAATAACAATGTAGAGGGTTAATTTATTAGATTTTTTCATAAGGTATATAAGTATTGCAATATAAGACTTAAGTACTAAAAAAAGGCAGGCGGCCGGTTCATGATTTTTGTAAAAAACAAGGGTGATTTTGAGAAAAAAGTACTATTTTCCGACATCAATTGATTAGTAATCAAACCCAAAAATTATGAGTTTATTCAGAAAAAAGGATTTGTCTTTAATGCTAGCACAAGCAGAAGATGGTGGTAAGGGCCTTAAACGCACCCTAGGTGCAGGTAACCTTGTTGCTTTAGGCGTTGGTGCTATTATTGGAGCAGGTTTATTTGTGAGAACAGCTGCCGCTGCTGGACAAGCTGCGGGACCAGCCGTTACATTATCATTTATCATTGCAGCCATTGGTTGTGCTTTTGCAGGTTTATGTTACGCAGAATTTGCTGCCATGATTCCTATATCAGGTAGTGCATATGCTTATTCTTATGTAACTATGGGAGAAACGGTTGCATGGATTATTGGTTGGGCTTTAATTATGGAATATGCATTAGGAGCTGCTACTGTTTCTATTGCTTGGAGTGAATATTTAAACAAGCTGTTAGGAGGAGGCATACCTTACGAATGGAGCCACTCTCCCTTTGAAAGCATCACTGATACAGCAGGTGTAGTACACCATGGTATCATGAATGCTCCATCTCTAGTGATTTTATTGTTACTTACCCTTTTACTTATTAAAGGAACGCAAGAATCTGCAATTGTAAATGCGATTATCGTATTTATTAAAGTAGCTATTGTAATTATATTTATTGTTTTAGGTTGGCAGTTTATTAAACCTGAAAACCATACCCCTTATTTTATTCCTGCCGATCAGCCTCCATTACTTGATGCTTCAGGTAAAATAGTTGCCGATTACTCAGGCGTGTTCAAGCATGGTTGGGGTGGCGTATTAGGTGGTGCAGCTATTGTGTTTTTTGCCTTTATTGGTTTTGACGCGGTATCTACTGCAGCTCAAGAAGCAAAAAATCCTAAAAGAGATATGCCTATTGGAATTTTAGGATCACTTGTAGTATGTACTATTTTATACATTTTATTTGGTCATGTATTAACGGGTGTTGCAAATTGGAAAGACTTTGTGGATCCTTTAAAAGGTCGTGAAGCTTCTGTTGCCTATGCAATTTCAAATTATATGACTGGCTACGGATGGTTGGCTACAGCTGTAACCGTTGCAATTTTAGCGGGTTTTAGCTCGGTAATTTTAGTGATGTTAATGGGTCAATCTCGTGTGTTCTTTTCAATGGCAAACGATGGCTTATTACCTAAAGTATTCTCTGACCTTCACCCTAAATACCGCACGCCATACAAATCTAACTGGATCTTATTTGCATTTGTAGGGGGTTTTGCTGCTTTTGTACCAGGAAGTGTTGCCGGTGATTTAACAAGTTTTGGAACTCTATTTGCCTTCGTACTTGTAAGTGCGGGCATATGGATATTACGTGTTAAGTCTCCAGAAATGGAAAGGCCATTTAAAACGCCATTAGTACCACTCGTTCCAATTTTAGGTGCTGTTATATGCCTAGCTATGATTTTTGCACTTGATGCACAAACACTAAAAGTAGCATTTGGCTGGATGATTTTAGGCCTAGTTGTATACTTTGTATACAGCCGCAAACACAGTAAGTTAAATTAACCCTTTACTTATATAATTAAAAAAAATAGTCCCGACCTTCGGGACTATTTTTTTTGCCGTATTTTCGCATCTCTTAAACAATCATTATGGGAAGGATTTTTGAAGTTCGTAAAGCAACCATGTTCAAGCGTTTTGACCGCATGGCAAAACAATTTACCCGCATCGGTAAAGAAATTGTAATCGCAGTTAAATCAGGCGGCCCCAACCCCGATGATAACCCTGCTTTAAGAAGATGCTATCAAAATGCCCGTAGTGCTGGTATGCCCAAAGACAGAGTGGAAGCCGCTATTAAGCGTGCAATGGGCAAAGACACTTCTAACTACGAAGAAATCCTTTATGAAGGCTACGCACCTCATGGTGTGGCCTTACTTGTTGAAACAGCAACTGACAACCACGTAAGAACCGTTGCCAATGTAAAAAGTCATTTTAATAAAGGTGGTGGCGCGATGGGTAATAGCGGAAGCGTAAGTTTTCAATTTAAAAAAATGGGTGTGTTTAAATTAAATCCAGAAGGCATAGTGATGGACGATTTAGAATTAGAACTTATAGATCACGGCCTTGATGAACTTGGAGATAGCAACGACGATAATGGCAATCCAATTATTGTTTTAAGATGTGCGTTTACTGATTTTGGTAATTTGCAAAAAGAATTAGAAGCTAAAAAATTAAACGTTATCAGCGCCGAGTTTGAATGGATTCCATCAACAACGGTACCCGTAACGGATGAACAAGCAGAAGACATTAGTAAACTTATTGAGCGTTTAGAAGAAGACGAAGACGTGAATAAGGTTTTCCATAATATGGGATAAAATATTTACCCAATTTTACTCTGCCATAACAGCTCTCACAGCTTCAATAACATCTTCGGTGTTGGGCTTACTAAAGTAATCGCCATCACTACCATAACCTGGCCTATGCGCTTTTGCAGCAAGGGTTCTAGGACTTGCGTCTAACCACTTGTAACCACCTTGCTCTTCCATAACCTGCGTAAACATATATGCAGTAGCCCCACCCGGAACATCTTCATCAACAAATAAAATGCGGTTGGTTTTTTGTAATGATTTTACAATGCTGTGGTTGATATCAAAAGGAAGTAATGTTTGAACGTCAATGAGTTCTACCGAAATTCCTTCATGTGCTAAACGAACAATGGCCTCTTCAATAATACGTAGCGTAGAGCCATATGAAACAATGGTGATATCAGTTCCTTCATTGATAATTTCTGGAATACCTAATGGCACAGAAAATTCAAGTAAATTATTAGGTAATTTTTCTTTGAGTCTATATCCGTTTAAACACTCAATTACAATTGCCGGATCGTTAGATTGCAAAAGTGTATTGTACATGCCTGCCGCTTGCACCATATTGCGCGGTACACAAACATACATGCCACGAAGTGCATTTACAATCATACCCATGGGTGATCCACTATGCCAAATTCCTTCAAGACGGTGCCCTCTTGTTCTAATAATGACAGGGCAACTTTGCTGACCATTGGTTCTATAATGCGTAGTTGCAACATCATCACTTAAAGGCTGCAAGCCATAGAGTAAATAGTCGAGATATTGAATTTCGGCAATAGGCCTTAAACCTCTAACAGCCATACCCACGGCTTGTCCTACAATAGTAAGCTCTCTAATACCGGTATCAGAAATTCGGTCAGCACCATGCTTTTCTTGCAGTCCAGCAAACCCCTGATTTACGTCTCCAATATATCCAACGTCTTCACCAAAAGCATATACTTTATTGTTGCTAGCAAATAATGCATCAAAATATTTATTGAGTACCTCGTAAGCGTTTACAGTGGGTGCATCAGGCGCATAGGTAACCTGAACGGCAGGTACTCGAAGTGCCGATTTTGGACCTTCGTTGTATAAGAAAGTATTAAATAATTTGGCTGCTTCCGTTTTTAACACCGATGCATACTGCGTTACTTTTTCTACGCCTTTAACACCAACAGCTGCTTCACTAACTTTAGCAAGCGCTTTTAAAACATCTCTTCTAAGGGGTTCTTTATTAGCCGATAGCTCAGCAACTATTTGCTGCACAGCAGGACTCATCACTTGTAATCCGCCAATAATTTGAACTGCTTGTTCTGCTTGTTTTTGAATAGGACCAATAAACTTGTCCCAGGCATTTGCTTTTGCCTCTTTCACAAATTCTTTTGCTTCAACCTCAACACTATTTAACTCGGTTGTTGTTGCGAGGCCGGACGCTAACATCCACTCACGCATTTTTTTGATGCAATCCCAGTTTTTTTCCCACTCTAAACGCTCTGCTGATTTGTAACGCTCGTGGCTACCACTTGTAGAATGGCCCTGGGGTTGCGTTACCTCTTCGATATGAAAAAGAGCGGGTGTATGCGTATCTCTAATTTTTTGTAAGCCCTCTTCAAACACTTCACACATACCGGCGTAATCCCAGGCCTTTGCTTTATATATTTCGATACCATTGGTGTCTGCTAATTTTTGCATACCCGCAAGTGCGTCAGAAATTGAATTTTTTGTTGTTTGTAAATTTTTAGGAACAGAAATACCATAACCATCATCCCAAACAAAAACAGCTAGTGGAACTTGTAATACAGCTGCTGCGTTAATGGATTCCCAAAAATGACCTTCCGATGTACTGGCATCTCCAATGGTACAAAAACAAATTTCGTTACCATGGTTACTCAAATTTGTATGTAAGGCTTGATTTTTTTGTTGTGCTTCTCTAAAACATTTAGATGCAAAGGCAAGTCCAACAGCGCGAGGCATTTGACCTGCTGTAGGCGCCATGTCAGCAGAAGAATTTTTTTGATTAACTACATCGAGCCAATTACCATTTATATCTACCGTGGGTGTAACAAAGTGAGAACTCATTTGTCTACCCGCACAAAAAATATCATGGTTGCTATCAGGGTCTGCAAATAATTGAGAAAAATATTGTTCTACAGTTGCGATACCTGCCGCAAACATAAAAGTTTGATCTCTGTAATATCCAGATCTGAAATCTCCGTTTTTAAAATATTTTGCAAGCGCTACTTGCGCTACTTCTTTACCGTCACCAAAAATGCCAAACTTGGCTTTCCCTGTTAATACTTCTCTTCTACCCAGCAAACTAACTTCCCTACTAATGAGCGAAATCTTGTAATCCTGAATCACCGTATTACGAAATCCCTCAAAGGATAACATCTCGGTTTGCGGTGCTGGCGAAGCAATTAATTCCATGTCACAAAAATAGCATTCGAGAGGCATTAGAAAAGGGTTGTTTATGAATTTGGGGATAAATGTCAGCCATCCTTAACAAAGCCTATTTTTAACAATTTAGCCTTTTTTTAAGCCTATTTTGACAGAAAATTGAACTATAAATGATACTTTTACAGGGCATTTTAAACAAAGCACTTATATGAAAAAGATTTTAGCACTCACTTTATCAGCCATTATTGTCTCAATGAGCGTTTTTGCGCAACAAGACATCAAATTTGTTGAAGGCTCATTTAATTTTGGAAAAATTGCTCAAGGCACTCCAGTAACCCACGTTTTTACCTTTAAAAACGCAGGTGCAAAGCCAGCAGTTGTTGAATATTGCACTGCAGAATGTGGCTGTACCACTCCTGAAGTTACCAAAGAACCTATTTTACCAGGTAAATCAAGTACTGTTAAAGTAACTTACAATGCTGCTAGCATGGGTAACTTTACCAAGCGTGTTACCGTTAAATTAGTAGGCGTTGCCGAGCCAATCATCTTAACCATCAATGGTGAAGTTGTTGTTCCTAAAAAATAATTGTTAAGATTCTGATAATGATCTTACCAGCCTCCTTCGGAGGCTGGTTTTTTTTGCCCCTGCCTCAAATTGTAAACTTATATTTGCAACATGTTACAAATCAGCAAACGTGGCATAGAAATGCCTGCCTCACCAATCAGAAAACTAGTTCCCTTTGCAGAAGCTGCAAAAAAAAGAGGAACAAAAGTATACCACCTCAATATTGGTCAGCCAGATATCGAAACACCTAAAATGGTGCTCGATGCGGTAAGACATAGTGATTTTAAAGTACTAGAATATAGCCATAGTGCAGGTAATGAAAGTTACCGTAAAAAATTAGTGGGTTATTATAAAAGTGTGGGCATCGATGTCAACGAAAAACAAATCATTATTACCACGGGTGGTAGTGAAGCCATTTTGTTTGGCTTTATGGCTTGCCTCGATGCAGGTGACGAAGTAATTATCCCAGAACCTTTTTATGCCAACTACAATGGTTTTGCAGTAGAAGCTGGCGTAACGGTTGTACCGATCACATCGCATATCGAAAATGGTTTTGCATTACCTCCTATTGAGGCTATTGAAGCAAAAATTACGCCGCGCACCAAAGCCATTGTAATTTGTAACCCTAACAATCCAACAGGTTACTTATACAGTGCTGCCGAAATGGAGCAACTAAAAAGTATTATTCTAAAACACAACTTGTATTTATTTTCTGACGAAGCTTACAGAGAGTTTTGTTACGAAGGCACTCAAATTAGTGCACTGCATTTAACGGGTGTAGATGATCATGTTGTAATTATGGATACCATCAGTAAAAGATATAGTGCATGTGGTGGTCGAATTGGTGCTTTTATTACTAAAAACCAAGCGTTACTTGACGCTACCATGAAATTTGCGCAGGCCCGTTTAAGCCCACCAAGTTTTGCGCAAATTGCTGGTGAAGCTGCCATCGATTTACCTGCCAATTATTTTGATGATACCAAGGCCGAATACAAATCAAGAAGAGACCTTATTGTTACAAGACTAAATGCGATGGAAGGCGTTTTTTGTCCAAATCCGGGCGGCGCTTTTTATGCCATGGCTAAATTACCCATTGACGATGCCGACAAATTTTGCCAGTGGTTACTCGAAGACTTTGCTTTTGAAAACCAAACCGTAATGCTTGCGCCTGCTACAGGATTTTATGGCACGCCAGGTCTTGGCAAACAAGAAGTAAGACTTGCCTATGTTTTAAATTTGGAAGACATCAATAAAGCAATGGACTGTTTAGAAGCAGCATTAAAAGTATATCCGGGTCTTATAAAATAAATGCATGCAAGCAACCCCAAAGCAAACCCTATTTATAAGCGCGTTTTTGGTAGCTGTGGTTACTTTGGGATCAGTATGTTTTGGCAGCAGCCTTTTTGCGCAAAGCTACAAACCTACGTATGGATCTGCATTTGCCGGAAGCACGAGTATTTTTAATAATCCTGCTTCTAGTGTAAATCAATCTTTTAAATGGGAGGCTACTATACTCAGTGCTCAAGCCAATATCAATAGCAATGCATTTTATATTCGAAATGATTCAATTGGCATTCATGAAAGTATGTCTCCAAAATATTTTCATGGTAATGTAGATGTTAATTTATTGAACCTTTTATACAAGCCAAATAACAAACAAGCTTTTAGTGTTGGCATTAGAGGAAGAACTTTTAACCATATCAAAACAGAGCCGCTGGTTGCCAAAAATGGCATACAAAGTATGCATGATTTTTTTATGATTAATAGACAAACGCCTTACTTAGAAGCTTTTCTTACGCACAGTGGCTGGATTGAAGGTAATTTTAATTATTCTCAAGAGATATTTAGAAACCAGAAAAGCACATTAACAGCAGGGCTTACTTTACAAATCAATAAAAATATTTCTGGCGCATTCGCCACCATTAACAAATTAAGTTATTTAGAAAGCACAAATGGTATAGACACATTGTATACGCTCACTGCTGGGGGATCTTCATTTGGGTATAGTTCCAATTATGATGAAAATGTAACAGGAGTTCCCAATACCGCCTCCGACTTTATTAAACAAGGTAAAACTAATATGGGAATAAGCATTGGTGCAGAGTATTTACTCTACAATACCGAGGCCCATAGCTTTCAAACAAACCATGCTTTAAACTATGCATTAAAAATTGGTGTTTCCATTATGGACATTGGTGGCTTGTCTTATAAAAACAGTGTTACAAGCAGTGTGTTTAATGGTGTACGTCTAAATATGAATGACCCTCTAATATCACGCAAAACCACAGGGATTCAAAATAGTGACCAGTTAAGAGATTCGCTTGCTACCATATTTGCAAGCACAACTCAAATGCCAGAAACATTTACTGTTGCAAAACCTACTAGGTTTAATCTAAATATTGACAAGCCCCTTGGCAATGACTTTTATATCAACGCAGACCTTACTGTTAATATGCATGCTAGTGCAGGGCTTACCAAACGCCGCGTTCGTGACCTCAATTTAATTACGGT
Source organism: Sediminibacterium ginsengisoli (assembly GCA_945873615.1). Classification (GTDB taxonomy): domain Bacteria; phylum Bacteroidota; class Bacteroidia; order Chitinophagales; family Chitinophagaceae; genus Sediminibacterium; species Sediminibacterium ginsengisoli_E. The sequence continues at coordinate 36,872 of CAMCDT010000004.1, forward strand.
TACGCCCCGTTACGAAACCTTACACTTAGGGGTTTATATTCCAGTGCAATACAATACCCAAGGCCAATTAATGGTGGGTGGCGCTGTTAAACTTGGCCCACTCACGGTTGGCGTTCACCGTTTAAGATGGCTCACTAATTCCAGTAATATGGATAATATATCGGGAGGTGGTTATGTGATGTTAAGCGTTCACCCAATTAGTCTTAAAAAAATTAAGACCATTATTGACTGCCCAGAATAAATTAACTTTTCCTACCAATCAAATTACTAGATATGGGTATTTATTTTTCTAGCACGCGTATACAAAGGGCTTTTATTGTATTGTGTCTGATTTTTTCAACTGCATGCCGCGAGTCTAGAGAGCTATTTGCAGAAGTGGCCCCTCCTAAAAAAATTCAAAGAGTAGTACCTACTCCCATTTATAAAAAAACATTTAAACCAAGGCCTGGCTTCGAACCCTTTGATGCTATTGACCGGGTACCGGCTAATTATACTTTTATGTATGAGCCAACTTTTGTAACACAAAAACCGGTTATTAAAAAAAGAATTGGCGAAACCTATGTTCCAGAAAAATTAACCATCAACACCTATGCTTTTTCAAAAAGCAAAAAAGAAATAAAATTTAGAATGAGCTACCCTACCAATTTAAAAGGGAGCTACCATAAAATTAATAACGCTGACACCACCAACGCTTTTAGATTTATCAATAAATACAACGATACCTGTTACGTTACTAAATACACATTACAAGAAATACGTGACACCAGCATTTATCATATTGGCATTATACTAGACCATAGTGGTTCGATGGGCGACGAACGTTGCACCGAATTACAAGACGCGTTATCAGCAAGTTTAAAAAAAATGAGTAAGCGTAATTTAGTAAGCTTATGGAAATTTGATTCGGACATTTCTTATGAAGGCACTGCTTACGATAGCGCTACCATCCAAAAAATGTTGTATCGCAAAAGAGGCATGGATGGATTTGGCGGTGGAACTGCCATAAACGATGCCCTAGACCGTGGCCTAGACACGATGGCCAAATACAATAAATACAAACCCGTATTACTTTTATTTACAGACGGATTTGAAAATTCTTCTAAAAATAAAAACACAAAATCTATTGTAGAAAAAGCACTCGTAAATAATATACCAGTTTTTACCATCGCCTATAGCGGTGGTGCCGACTCTGTAAATTTAAGGGCCATCGCCAACGAAACAAACGGTATGTATTTTCAGTGCTACGATAGATCGGAATTTGAAGAAGTATTTAACAATCAACTTTTTTCATTGAACCGCTATTACGAAGTAAGTATGATGCCATGCATGTTTGATTATGAAAAATTAAGCATTAGTGCAGGAACCGTTAGTGAACAAAAAGCGACTGGCGAAAAAACGTTTAAAGGCATAAGAGAAATAATTTCACTGAATGTGAATTTTGAATTAGACAAACATGATATCATGCCAAGGTACGTTCAAGAAATTGAGCAGATGGCTGCTTACTTAACTAAAAATAGTACCCTCAGTATTATCATTAGCGGGCACACAGATAACCTTGGTGAAGACAACTACAATATTATTTTATCCAACAAAAGAGCCGAAGCCGTTAAAGCAGCGCTTGTTAAATTAGGTATTGCAGCAGGGCGCATTGCCACTATTGGCAAAGGAGAATCGGATCCATTAACCGCAAACGATACAGACAGTAACCGTTTTAGAAACAGAAGAATTGAAGTTGAAATCGTAAACAATTAATCTAGCTTATAAAAAGCGGCGGCATTGCCTTCAAATATTTTTTGTTGATTTTGTGGCGCTACTAACTTTTCAATAACAGCTTGATACTGATGATGTGTTGTTACATAATCGCCTGCTAGTAAAGACACGGGCCAGTCTCCACCTATCATACATTTATCTTCTCCAAAATGCTCTAAAACATAGGCCACATAAGGCTCGATGGTAGTAGCAGACCAATCATTAAAGTTTGTACAGCAAGTGCCAAGCCCCGAAATTTTAGCATAAAAATTAGGCATAGCAGCAGCTTCGGCTATAGCGTCTCCCCAAGCACCAAACCGCTCATTAGTAGCAATGGGCGGATGGTTTAAGTGGTCAAATACCATTTTTAAATGAGGTACTTGTTTAGCTACCTGTATGGCCGCTTTAATGTGCTCGGTTTTTACACCCACCACATCAAAAGGAACTCCATGATTGGCAAGTATCTCTAAGCTTTTAATCACATCTCGTTGCAGTAGCCAGCTACTGTCCGGTTCGTCGTGGATTAAATGTCTAATCCCTTTAAAATATTTATTTTGAAGATGCACCTCTAATTGCTTTTTAGCAGTTTCAGGATTTAACAAATCAACCCAACCCACAACCCCAATAATCCATGGATACTGCTCAGCACAATCAAACATAAAGGCAGTATCTTCTATACTATTTGCTGCTTGCACCATAATGGCTGCACTAACATTTGCTGCAGACAACTGTGCCTCAATACCCGATGGATAATAATTTTGCGCTAGTATAGACGTATCGCCATCCAGCCAACTATACCTAACTTTTTGCAAGTCCCAACTGTGCATGTGGGTATCAATTATTTTTGCCATCATATTTATTTTATAATGAGTCAGGTCAATAATACAAACTCTTAATAATCCCAAGTTCTAACCCTCTTAACTCCGCAAGGCCACGTAATCTTCCAATAGCAGAATAACCTGGGTTGGTTATTTTATTTAAATCATCTAACATTTGATGTCCATGATCGGGCCTCATTGGAATTGAAAGGTTTCGCTTACGCATCACTTCAATAATTTCTTTGACCACCCGGTACATATCTACATCGCCTTCTAAATGATTATCTTCAAAAAAGTCGCCTTTGTCATTTCGTTTGGTACTACGCAAATGAATAAAGTTGATACGGTCACCAAAATTACTAACCATACCTGGCAAATTATTATCGGGCCTTACACCAAATGATCCTGTACAAAAACAAAGCCCATTAGACATAGAAGGTACAGCTTCAAATAATGCCTGAATGTCTGCAGCTGTGCTCACCACCCTTGGCAATCCTAAAATAGAATACGGTGGATCGTCTGGGTGAATCACCATTTTAACGCCACAAGACTCGGCTATTGGAATAATTTGATCTAAAAAATAAATAAGATGTGCTCTTAATTTTTTGGCATCAATATGATCATATGCAGCAAGTGCATTTCTAAACGCTTCCATGGTAAAACTTTCTTCACTACCCGGAAGCCCCTTAATCATATTGTGCTGGAGTTCTAATTTTTGAGCATCCGTCATTTTTGAGAAGCGCTGTTTAGCAAGTTCCAATTCAGCAGGCGAATAATCCTTTGTTGCATTTTTTCTTTCCAAAATATATACATCAAAAGCGGCAACGGCTGCCTTTTCATAAAGTAGCGCCAAAGATTTATCCGGCATTTCGTACTTTAAATTGGTACGCGTCCAATCCATCACAGGCATAAAATTATAGGTCACAATTTTAATGCCGCAGCTACTTAAATTTTGTATGGTTTGCTTATAGTTGGCAATGTATTTTTCAAACCCAACTACCTGCGTTTTAACCGCTTCATGCACCGGTACGCTTTCAACAACATCCCAGGTCAGTCCGGCAGCTTCAATGATATTAATGCGCTCCTGAATAGCACCGATACTCCATACTTCACCATTTGGAATTTGATGCAGTGCAGAAACTACACCCGTGCAACCAGCTTGACGTATATCCCATAAACCAACAGGATCGTTAGGACCATACCAGCGCATGGTTTGAATCATTTTGGGTTGCTCTTGCATAATCAGTTATTATTCTAAATCTTCGGCAGCAATTACGCTTACTTTAGGAACGAGTAAATGCATGATTAGCCAAGCTAATAAATAAGCAGAGCCGCATACGATAAACATGATATAATAAGCCGTTTCAATTTGATTTATAGCACGGTAATGCACAAACAAATTCTTTTGCACAGCCATCGATAAGAAAATACCGCCAATCGCTCCAAACATACCTCCAATACCGGTTACAGAGCCTACCGCGCGTTTTGGAAACATATCACTTACGGTCGTAAATATATTAGCACTCCAGGCCTGATGCGCTGAAGCGGCAATTCCAATTACAAAAACAGCCAACCACATATTTAATCCGCCAAGCAACTGTGCAAATAAAATAGGCAATACTAAAAATGCATAGAGTAACATAGATGATTTACGCGCCTTAAACACAGACCAATTTTTTTTGATAAAATACATAGGAAGCCATCCACCAAAAACACTACCCACTGCAGACATCGTATATACGGCCGCCACTGGAAGTGCTATAGCCGTGCCTTTAATTCCATACTGACTTTCTAAAAAATCAGGTAGCCAGAAAAGATAAAACCACCAAATAGGATCGGTTAATAATTTACCTATCGCAAAAGCCCAGGTTTGTTTATACTTTAATAAAGATCCCCATCCAAAAGGTTTTGTTTGTAATGCATCGCCTTCAGCTATTGCATCGGCATCGCTATTGATATAAGCAAGTTCTGCAGCAGATAACTTAGGATGCTCAGATGGTTTATAATAATGCTTGTTCCAAAAAATAAGCCAAATAAATCCAAGTAAGCCAGTAGCAATAAATGCCCACTGCCAACCATATGCAGCTGCAATAAATGGAACAGTTAGAGGGGCAACAATGGCGCCAATATTAGCTCCAGAATTAAAAAGCCCAGTGGCTAAAGCACGCTCTTTACGCGGAAACCATTCTGCTACAGTTTTAATAGCAGCCGGAAAATTTCCTGCCTCGGTAACACCTAATGCTGCCCTAGCTGTTGCAAAACCAAAAACACTTTTTGCGGCCGCATGTAAAACGGCTGCAACGCTCCAAAGTCCAGTTGCCCATGCATACCCTTTTTTAGTGCCTACCTTGTCTATAAACCTACCAGCTAACAATAATCCGATTGCGTAGGAAACTTTAAATGCAACTTCTACATCTGCGTAATCGCCATCATTCCAATTTAATTCGGTAGTAAGGGTAGATTTTAGTAAACTTATTACAGCTCTATCTAAATAATTAATTGTGGTAGCAAAAAAAACCAGACCACAAATAGTCCAGCGGTAACGTCCAATATTTTGTTCCATATGGGTAAACTTTAAATCGTAATTATTGTACTTTTTTTATGAGCTTTACAAGTTCTTTTGTTTGGGCTTCTAAATCCTTATAATTTTTATTCGCTAAAATATCTTTGGTAATTAGTTTACTTCCAAGCCCCACGCCTGACACACCTGCTTTAAACCAGGCACCAATATTTTGCTCGGTTGGCTCTACACCACCTGTTACTAAAAAGTCGACCCCTGTAAATAATGTTTTAATGGCTTCTACAAAACCAGGACCTAATACATTACCCGGAAATAATTTTACAAGTGTAGCGCCAGATTTTTGCGCCACATGAATTTCTGTGGGGGTCATACAACCTGGTATCCATAGCACTTTGTGCATGTATGCAACGTCTGCAACACTCGCATCAAAACAAGGACTGATTAAAAAATCAGCACCAGCTTCAATAAATGCGGTAGCATCTTGCGGTGATTTAATGGTACCAATGCCAAGTATCAAACCAGGCATCGTAGATTTTAAGGAAATAAGGTGCTTAAAATTTGGAAGTGCATGCACACCCCTATTGGTAAATTCAACACATCTAACGCCGCCATTGTATAGTGCTTGAAGCACATTTTCACAAACAGTAACGTCATCATGATAAAACAAAGGCAACATACCTTCATTTTTTATTTGATTGATTAAAGCCGCTTCTCTTTCCATTTAATACCTTGATTTAATTTGACTAACGGTTTGTTTGGTACTATCACCCAGTTCTTGCAATTTACCAAAAGCTGCCGAAGCTGCATAATTTATCGTTTCCTGATGTTTATGTCCATTATGGATACCATATATAAGTCCTGCCATAAAACAGTCTCCACTACCCACTTTATCAATCACAGAATTTGCATCAAAACTTACTGATACCGCCTGCTCCTCTCTTGTATCAAGTGCCGCATAATAATGCACGCCCGCTCCTTCTGGTGTAAATCTAAAGGTATTGGCTACTACCTTGCAAGACGTGTTTTGTGCAAATAGTACAGCAGCCGTTTCCTTAGCACATGCAGCGAACTCCTCTTTGCTACTAGCGCTTTCTGCACTAGCTGGAACATGAATACCCATGAGATCTCTAGCGCTCCAGATATTCCCCATAATTACATCGGCGTAAGCAACAAGTTCTGGCATTACCTGTGCAGGTTGCTTACCATACTTCCAAAGTTTAGCACGGTAATTTAAATCTACAGAAATAGTAAGCCCTAAACGCTTTGCAGCTTTTAATGCATCCAAACAAAGTTCCGCAGCTTGTTCTGTTAAAGCCGGACTGATGGCACTAAAATGAAACCAATCAGAACCTTCAAGTAATGCATCCCAATTTATTTTTCCCGGGAATAAAGCCGTTGAAAATGAAGCATGTGCACGGTCGTAAATAACACCGGCATTTTTTAAATCGGCACCTTGTGGTAAAAAATAAATACCTATACGGTCGCCACAATATTGCATGGCTTCTACGCCAATATGACTAGCAGCAATTGACGCTGCAATTTCTTTAGATAAATAATTATCTGGCATTGCAGACATATACGTAACGGGTTGCTGCCATCCAGCCAAAGCCTTTGCTACATTGAGTTCTGCGCCACCCAAATGCACTGGCATAGAAGCACTGTTAATCCATCCCTGATCTAATACGGGTGACATTCGAAGTAAAATTTCCCCAAAACAAAATACTTTTTTCATACCTATTTCTTACCCGTTTGATTTACAAGATAATATGAAATGAAATAAAAAAGTAGATTATTTATCATTCCAGCCAAAATAGGTATTGGCATTGTTGTAACAGATATCCTGAATAATTTGACCTACCCATTTTGTATCGTTAGGCAATTCACCATTTTCAATTTCGTCGCCAAACAAATTACACAAGATGCGTCTAAAATATTCGTGTCTTGGAAAAGATAAAAAACTTCGTGAATCGGTGAGCATGCCTACAAACCTGCTAACTAGACCCATATTACTAAGGGCATTTAACTGTTTAATGATACCATCTTTTTGATCTAAAAACCACCAGCCACTTCCAAACTGAATTTTGCCAGCTACCGATCCGTCATTAAAATTACCAATCATGGATGCCATAAGCTCATTATCTGCAGGATTCAGATTGTAAATGATGGTTTTAGCCAATTTGTCTTCACTATCTAGTTTATTTAAAAATTTAGAAAGCGCTGCTGCTTGCGAAAAATCTCCAATACTATCCCATCCAGTGTCTGGGCCTAATTTAGACAGCATGCGTGAATTGTTATTGCGCAGTGCACCAAGGTGATATTGTTGCACCCAGCCTTTTTTCCAATCCCATTCTGCAAAGTGAAGCAACATGCAGCTTTTAAATTTGCGCTGCTCAATAAGACTTAAATCTTTGCCTGCATAAACTTTTGTAAAGATGGCTTCAATTTCTTGACCCGTAAAATCTTCTACATAAATTTCTTCTAATCCATGATCACTTACAGAACATCCCATTGATGCAAAAAAGTCGTGTCTATTTTGAAGTGCAAATAAATAATCGTTGAATGTAGAAACCGACAAATTAGTAACGGCTTCCAGTTTTTTAACATACGCTGTAAAGTTGGCCGCACTTGACACTTCCATGGCTTTATCAGGTCTAAAAGCTGGCTTTATTTTTACTTCAAAATCACTCTCAGCAAGCGTTTTGTGGTATTCTAATGAATCGATAGGATCATCTGTGGTGCAAATGACTTTTACATTCATTTTTCGAATTAAATTTTTGATACTAAAAGCATCCGTTTGAATTTGCGCACTGGCATTATCATACACCGCTTTTGCTGTTGATGGATTTAGTATCTCTTCTATACCAAAATATCTTTTTAACTCTAAGTGTGTCCAGTGGTAAAGTGGGTTACGCATGGTATAAGGTACTGTAGCAGCCCACTTCTCAAATTTTTCATAATCGGATTTATTACCCGTGCAATAAGATTCATCTACACCACTTGTACGCATGGCTCTCCACTTATAATGATCGCCATATAACCACGCCTGCGTTAAGTTTTCGAACTTAATATCTTCGGCAATTTGTTGTGGCGATAAATGACAATGGTAATCGATAATTGGCATCTGTTTTGCATAATCCTCATACAACAACTGCGCTGTTTTAGTTTGCAACAAAAAATCTTCACCCATAAATAACTTACTCATCTCTTCAAATTTTTATTTATAAACTCACTCCACGTTTCCATGGAATAAAATCGTCTTGATTTAACAATACTGCTTTAGGCGTAATTTCACCACTAGCAGCTTTAATACAATAGTCCAATATTAATTCCCCCATTTCTGCAATCGTTTTTTCACCAGCAATAATTGGACTTGTATCAATATCAATGATGTCATTCATCCTTTTCGTTAAAGCAGCATTGGTAGATACTTTAATGGTAGGACATACTGGGTTGCCTGTTGGCGTACCAAGCCCTGTGGTAAATAAAATTAGCGTTGCGCCACTTGCCGCTTTACCTGTTGTAGCTTCAACATCATTACCGGGTGTACATACTAGATTTAAACCCGGCTTGGTAGCAGGCTCTGTATAATCTAACACATCTACTACTGGAGAGGACCCTCCTTTTTTGGCAGCACCCGCAGACTTAATCGCATCGGTAATTAATCCATCTTTAATATTTCCGGGAGATGGATTCATATGAAAACCAGAACCAGCCGCTATTGCAGCAGCACTATATGCACCCATAAGATCAATGAACTTATGTGCAGCATCCGGATTAACGGTACGATCAATTAATTCTTGTTCTACCCCACACAGTTCTGGAAACTCAGCAAGTAATACTTTAGCACCTAATGCTACGAGTAAATCACTACAATAACCTACTGCTGGATTTGCAGAAATACCACTAAATCCATCACTACCGCCACACTTAACACCTACTGTTAATTTATCAAGCCCAGCAGGATGTCTTTCTATTTTATTGGCCTCAATAAGTCCTTCAAATGTTTTTTTGATGGCTTCGCAAATCAAATCTTCTTCACTAACAGATTGTTGTTGCTCGAAAATATAAAGTGGCTTATCAAATGTTGGATTGCGCAGCTTGATGTCATTTTCTAAATCTTGTAACTGCAAATTTTGACAGCCCAAACTTAAAACGGTAATACCTGCAACATTTGGATGATCGGCGTAGGCAGCAAGGAGCTTACTTAATATAGCAGCGTCTCCTCTAGTTCCACCACAACCACCCTGATGATTTAAAAATTTAATGCCATCAATATTTTTAAACTTACGATTCTCTTTTGGCTCTGCCATTAATGAGGCTGGAGAAAAATCATGGATCGAACTACCCGCTTCATACGCAGACAATAATTGTTTTGTGAAAGATTTATACTTATGAGTCACTGCGTAACCAAGCTCGTTATGCAGCGCTTCACGGATTACATCTAAATTTCTGTTTTCACAAAATACAGTTGGTATAAACAACCAATAATTGGCAGTACCCACCCTCCCATCTGCGCGGTGGTATCCTAAAAATGTTTTGTTTTTATAGGCGTCTACATTTGGGGGTGTCCAGCTATAATTATAAGGCCTAAATGCATAAGGCTCTGCTGCGTGATGCAAATTAGTAGTTGTCATACGCATACCCATCGTAACTGGCACTTGTACTTTTCCAACAAGTACACCATACATTGTAACCGTATCGCCTGCTTGCATATTTGCTTCATAAAACTTATGCTTAGCTGCAACTTCGTCCACTATTTTGTAGGTTACATTTTCATACATGACAGTAGCACCAGCAGGAATATCTTCAAGCGCAACAATCACATTGTCACTAGGGTGTACTTTAATTACTTTATAATTCTCTTTCATCATTTCTTTATTTTTTTACTACCGATGCCAAAATTTCTTTTACAGAACCAGCTTCAATAGCATCCACATAATCAAAAACCTGTTCATTAAAAACCTTCGACGCTACAAATGTGTTTTTAGAAGCCCAAGCAGTAGACATTTCTGCAGCTTTATCATCTTTGATTTCATAACTAAGGCCTGCATAAGTACCCATATACTTTTGAGGAGCTTCTTCTTTAGATTTCATAAATACTAAAAACGCAGCAAACCCAAACGACATCAGTTTAGGTGCCATTCCATGTTGTTTCACATATTTTTCTACTAAAGGCACTACGCGCATTTGCATTTTAGACGTGTATTGCACCGAAATGTTTAACCATAAGTGTTCAATACTCTGATTGGAAAAACGGTCAATAACTTGAAGTGCAAAAGCGTTCGCTTCCTCTAATGAAATATCTCCTTCAGCAACAAGTGGCACAATTTCTTCAAGTAACATTGCCGATATAAAAGACCTAAATGTACTTTCTTTTAAAGCGTCTCTCACGGTTACAAAACCACTCAAATGTGCCACACCGCAGCAAAGCGAATGTGTGGCATTTAAAAGTCTCAATTTAATTTCTTTATACTTATTAATGCTAGGCGCTAAAATAACTCGGGCATCAGCACCTGCAAAAGATAGTATGGCTGCCGTTTTTTCACTTGCTGTTTCGATAGCCCACAGCCTGTAAGGTTCAGACATAATGGCAAGATCATCTGTGTAACCAGCATTTAATTCAAAAGCGCTCTTTTCTGTATCAGGTAATTTACCAGGCACAATACAATCAACCAATGAACTACAAAAATCATTGGCGTTATTAACCCACGTAACAAAAGATGCATCAAGCCCTTTTAGTGCTGCTAATGCTAATACAATTTCTTTTAATTTAATCCCATTATCACTTATGAGCTCGGTTGGAATGATAACCATACCCGCATCTTCCGAACCGCCAAAAACTCGGTAACGCTCCATCAAAAAATGTAGTAGTTTACCCGGAAACGATGCTGGAAAAAAGGCAGTAGCATCGGAAGGGACTAGTGTAATACCCACTTCGGTGGTGTTTGAAATAATTACTTGTACATCCTTACTAGCTGCACATTTTAATACCTCATCCCACTCAGATTTTGCTGACACCACCCTATTGATAGAAGCATTAATTGTAGTACGCTCTATTGGAGATCCATTTTCAATGCCTTTTTCAAGTATGGTATACAAACTATCCTGCACGCCATAAGCATCCGTGCCACCTTGATCTGTAGATTTTACAACCACTACCCTTCCATTAAATAAACCCTGTTTATTGGCTTTATCAATAAAGTAATCAGGCAAACCACGAAGCAATACGCCAGTTCCAAACTGCAACACTTTTTCCGGTAGCGCAAACAATGCATCCACATTTTCAGAAGCGTTACTCGCGTATGTTTTTTTATTCAACATCATACAATCAATTATTCTTGTTTATTTTTTGTAACCATTTTGGATAATTTACGAGCAGTAATGTTGCTGGCCAAGTTCCATACCAACCATACCCTGTTCGGCGTTCAACATCAATTTGGCGTAAATCATATTTTTTATCGCTATCTCGTCCACTAAAAAAAGGACGGTTGGTTCCTATTTCATAAAACCTTGCCCAGATAGTGCTATTAATATCTGGTGCAATGATTCTATCTTTTCCTTTTGGCTCGTTTGGAGCATCAACATCTACATATTTGAAGCCTTTAATTTTTACCGATTCAAACCATTCTATACCAGCTTTAATAGCAGCAATAATTTCTGGTGACGGATTTTTTTGGCGCATTAAAAACTTAAGAATCCCCACCGACTCTTGCCCACTAATAGACACTAGCTCAAACTTTCTAGCCATTTCTGGTTGCAAAGTATTTTTATTGTACTGCGCACACCAGCCAGTCAAAACGCCATTTACTTTTATTTGTGTTCTTACAATACATCCTATCCCCAATTCAATTGCAAGTTTTGCTTTTGGAACAAATTCCGCATTAACTACCTCAAAGTTTTTAGCGCCTTCTACAATGTCTTGCATTATATTCAGCACATTTACTATGGCATCATCATTAAAAGTTATTTGACTTCTATAAGAAGATGCATCAGGATAGTATTGTGGCCATCCACCTGTTGCATATTGCGCTTTTAATAAATAAGCAATTCCTTTTTCGGCAGCATTTAGATACTTTTCATTTTTTGTTTTTTTAAACGCTGCCACCAGGTACCTAATTTCTTTTGTTGTTGCACCATTGTCAATGGTTGGATCATTTTTAAGCGAGTCCGCAATAATTAATTTTCGCTCCGCCGGCGTAAGCGTTTTTTTGTAATCAACTTTAATATCATTGATTGCTTTTGGCCAACCACCAATAGCACGCTGATACACAAGCATATTTTCGGCTACAGCATCAACCGCTGATACTTGATTTGCTGCTGATAATTTAAATGTAGTTGTGTCAGGCATCCATTTGCCACCAAATAACCAGTTAAGTGTTATGTTTTCTGGCTTGATATTTCCTTTTGCGGTTTCTAGGTTATTTTTTAGCCAAGTAAATGCTGCACCTTCTTTTACTGCATTATAAAAATAAACGCGCTGCCCCCAATTAATTTGGTTTTGAGGATTAGAAGGATTTAAATAAATAGGAGCATCGGCCATCTCTTTGGCGAACCAACCATTGATAATATAAAACTGCGCGTCTCTATGGTAACGCCCAAGTTTAAATCCAGGATCACCTGTAAATGAACAGTTAATGAGCACCGTATTAGCGTCTTCATTTTTAGATCCATCATGCCATATTGCGGCGGTATTTCCGTGCGCAATAAAACTGCAGTTTTCTGCCCATGCCCAACCCCTAGGACAATAAAAATCTACGCCGCCTTCCATGATGCAGTCTTTGAAATAAAAAAAGCCTGCTTCTGCATTCCAAGGGCTTACCGTATCGCCACCATAGGCCCTAAAAATGCAATTTTTAGCGACCAGTCTTGTGGTGGCAAAGCTTCTAAGCGCCATTTGATGACCACTATTTCTAACCTCCTTATTTGGGTGTAATGAATCTTTGGGGCAATTGATAAGTGCCGGCGTTGCGTTATTCTGATTTTCAAAACCATAGGTATTGGTAATCGTTAGGTTTTCGAGTACAATATCATTTGATTTTAAATTGATGGTGGCCACACCCCAATCATCATCATTTTCGCAGCGCCAAATATCTCTTGCTAATGAAATAGTAAGTATGGTTGTGTTTTTATCTTCTCCAATTAAGCTGACAAAATCCTTTTCTACAAAAATCTTTTCTTTATAGACGCCCGCTTTTATATATATGATTCGGGGTGCAGAAGCTATGTCAGATAAACTATTAATAGCATCCTGTATTGAAACAAAATCGGCTCCTCCGCGTTGATCCACCACAATCATTGACTTACTTGAGGCTTGCGCATAAAGTTTTGTATCACTGAAAAATCCAATGATGGTCATCAAAAAAGCGAAAAAATAATAGCTTGTTTTTTTCAATACATTATTTTTTAATTGGAATTTGTTGAATCAGCCACTGCACTAAATCTTTTGCCGCCTGCGCATTTTGATACATAACTGGAAGCTTTCGTCCATCGGTGTATTCGTTATAAAGCCAAGGATCGCCAGTTGCAAACACAGTGCCCTTTCCTAATTTAGCCGTTGCAAAAACAACCAAATCTCCTTTTGACAGCAATTTTTGAGCGGGCGCCTTAACCGTTATAGAACAAACTTCTTTTTGATAAATGGTTTGCACATTTTTAAGAATTTTATTTCCGGTAGGCACTTCAATTTTACCGCCCACATAATCATTTCCAATTACTCTATTATGCGTATCCTCATTAAAATGAATACCAAATAAATCAGATAATTTATTGATAGCAGTAAAATCGGCATTGGGTTTGTCATTGTGAAATAAAACAAGCACCCCACCTGCTTTTACCCAATTATAAATCTCCGTCGCATCTTTATCACTCATGTAATTTGGAGTAGGGGTATCTCCTACATTATCTGCATCTACAATCATGTATATAGATGCATTTTTTAAATTACTTAGTGTTGGCGCTTCAGACAGTGTTTTAGTTTGCAATCCATTAGCGGTTATTACATTTCCTAAAAATGAAAAACCATTGTTATACATTTCAGGCCATTTGTAATGGTATGCATATTCTACACCTTTGATATCCTTTTTCTTTTCAGCATTGTAATAGTCGTCTAATAAAAAAACTTGCTTCTTGCCAAGTTTTGGTGCCGTATGCCACTCCATTTCATTAGCAGCTTGTATAAATGCCCCAACACCTTTTGGATCATTTACAACCACTTTTTCAGACATATAATATGCATAGCTACCATCACGGTAGGGCTTACCGCCAAGTCCACTCACACTTACGGTTCCTTCAAGGTTGGCATACCCCTTATCGTCTTTTCTAATAAACTGTTTTACAATACCATCATATCCTTTTGTAGCAAACGCTAAATAACTTGTTGGCAATAACCCTAAACGTACCGCTTTAGCCGTCGCGCATACAAACATGGCGCTTGCAGAAGCCTCTACATAATTTCCTTTTTCTTTAGGCAGGTTTAAAATGTCATACCAAAGGCCCGTTACTGGATCCTGTACTTTTTTGATAGCATCAACTAACCTTTTTAAAATAGCTACAAGTGCTTCCCGTTTTGGGTGTGACTCAGGAAAGTTTTCCAACACATCTACAAGTGCCATTTGGTACCAACCCATGGCCCTGCCCCAAAAATGAGGAGAGCAACCCGTTACTGGATTGGCCCATTTTTGTTCTTTACTTTCATCCCACCCATGGTATAACAAACCTGTTTTAGCATCTCTTGCGTGCTGCTCCATCCAAATAAATTGATTAGCAATGTCATCAAATGCTTCCGGCTCATGAAACTGTTTGGCATAAGCCGTATAAAATGGCTGACCCATATAAAGTCCGTCAAGCCACATTTGGTTTGGATATATTTTTTTATGCCAAAACCCACCTTCCTTTGTGCGAGGCTGACCTTTTAACTGATCTCTTAATAAAGATGCTGCTTTATAATATTTGGTTTGGCCTGTTACATTGTATAGCGTTAGTAAAATTCTGCCACATAAGATATTATCAATGTTATAGTCCTGTGCTTTATAAAATTTAATGTCACCGTTATCGGAAACAAAATAATCCATACTTTTTTGCATGTATGAAAAATATTCAGGATTGGCCGTTTGTATCCATAAACGCTCGATACCAAGTAGTACCACACCCTGATCGTAGGTCCATTTTGTTGGCTTTGCAGTGTCTGCACCAGCTTTTTCTTTCCATAAAGTAGCCATTGCCGTTGCCGCTACTTCTGCTGCTAAAGATTTGTTTTGCGCAAATGCAAACTGCATGTTCACACAAACCACCAATACGATCAAAATTATTTTTTTCATGCTTTTTATTGTTGATAGGTGATGCTATTTGATTTTGCGCCAAATAAAAACTCATCTTTTTTAATAGCTGCACTTGTGTTTGTGGATGTTACTTTAATTGCATTTGAACCGTCACCATTAACACTAAATAGCAAAGGGATATTTGGCTCAATCCCTAAACGGTTAAAGCTAAGCTTGCTGCTATTTTGGATATACACCAGCGGACTGGCTTGTTCCGTAATAAGTTTAACATTGTTAAACTCAATATTTGAACCCTCCGTAATTTCAATTCCCTTACGGGTAGCAAATACCATATCACTTAATACTAAATTGGAAATATTCATTTCAGGAATACCTCTTACAAATACCGCTTTATCGGCACCATTGCAATAGACATTGTTAAAATAGAAGTTTCTAAAAATAGGCGTTGCTTCTGTTACCGGCAGTGTTTGAATAACAGGCATGTCCTTTTTTTCGCCCTCAAGCGTTATAGGATCCTTAGCAGCGTAATACATGTCAAACAAAACAGCTTCACCTACAATATCTCGCATGGTTATGTTGGAAGCATAAATATTTTCTACAACACCCCCTCTCCCTCTAGTTGTTTTAAAACGAAGTCCAATATCAGTTCCAATAAATGTACAGTTAGAAACAAAAATATTATTAGCACCACCACTCATTTCGCTTCCAATCACAAAACCGCCGTGGGCATGATACACTGTTGTATTAATTGCAATAATGTCTTTGGTTGGCATACCTCTTTTGCGTCCTTCTTCATCTCTACCAGATTTAATACAGATACCATCATCACCGGTGTCAAAATTACAACCATCAATAAGCGCGTTGGTGCAAGACTCTAGATCTAGGGCGTCTGTGTTTTGTCCATACCATGGATTTTTAACATTCACTTTTCTGATGGTGATATGCTTACTCATAAGTATGTGCATAGTCCACGCAGGAGAGTTTTCAAAAGTGACGCCTTCTAATAACACATTAGAACAACCCGTAAAACGGATCATATTGGGTCGTAAAAAATCACGGATCGGCTCAAAATCTTGAAGCGCTGCACCATTGATGAGCTTTCCAATATTGTTGGTAAGCGAACCTTTTAATGCGCCCGCCGATGGATACCAGTTTGATTTGTCTTCACTTAAAACGCCACCCGTTTTGATCAATCGCTTCCATTCTGATTCTGTAACCTTTCCTTTTTTTAACGGGCGCCAGGCTTCACCACCGCCATTAAAAATACCTTGTCCTGTAATGGCAATATTAACAGCGTCTGTTGCCGAAATAGGAGACTGACATCTTGCTGCTTCAACGCCTTCAAAAGAAGCCACTTTTAAAGGATATTGAGTTCTGTCCTTTGTAAATATAACTAGTGCACCTCTTGCTGTATTAAGTTCTACATTGTTATGTAGCACAATAGGGCCTGTTAACCAAAGACCGGCAGGAATATATACAATACCGCCACCAGCTTTATTTGCTGCAACAATAGCGTTATTAATGGCTACTGTATTAAGTGTAATACCATCTTTTACTGCACCAAAATCAACTACGTTAAATGTGTCTTTTTTAAAATGAGGCTCGTATATTTTTGGAAGCTCAAAAGCATATTTCTCTTTGTGTGCAGAGCGCAGTAAATATTTTTCTATTACGAAATGTTTTTCTAAAATTTCGGCACATACGAGTGACGCTATTTGCGACGCACCGTATTCAGAAAAATGGGTATCATCTTTTTTACCAAACGGCATCACTTTAAAATGATTGGAATCAATCCATAAAAACATTTTTTTTGATCCTTCAACTCCTTCTTTCTCAATTAATTTTTTACTAGACGCGTGAAGGTCAATGAGTGGAACATGCATAGAGTCCGCTAAAAAACGAACAACGCCCGGGTAGTTGCCATGCTGGTCAACAAAAACACCTGAGCCATTAAATTTGCGGCGCATTACGGGCGTCATTAAAATTGGATTGCCCCCTTTTTTCCTAGTATCTGTAATAAACCTAATTAAGTTTTGTTTGTAAAGCGTATTTGCAGGTGCAGATCTAATGGAATCATCGAGTTTTGAATCGTTATGACCGAACTGAATAAACACATAGTCGCCTTCTTTCATGTATTTCATTACGGTATCCCATCTTCCTTCTTTGATAAAACTTTTAGTACTCCTGCCGTTAACAGCAAGGTTTTTTATTTCAACAGCACTAGAAATATATTGAGGGAATAATTGTCCCCAACCTCTTTCTGGATTATCGGCAAGTGGTTTATCTGCCATAGTAGAATCACCAATCATAAAAAAAACAACCTTTTTTTCAGGTGCCATAAACCCTACTAAAATAATAGCAGCGAATAAGTATACAATTCTTTTCATATGCGTTGATTGTGAAGCGTTTCTCGTAGCTCAAGACTACTCAAATAATGATGAAAAATAGGCATAATTTTAGACTTTATTTATGCAATCGTTCCCGGTTTTTAGGCCTACTTTTTAAGTCTTTGATAATTATCGTATTTTTATGCTTTAGGACAATTTTGAGTCACTTTTTTGATTTTTCTATGAAATACGAAGCGGTTACCATTAAAGACATTGCCAAGGCCCTAGGCCTTTCGACGTCTACCGTTTCACGGGCATTAAGGGATAGTTATGAAATTAGCACCGAAACCAAAAAAATAGTCATAGAATATGCCCAACAAATCAACTACAGGCCCAATCCTATTGCGCTTAGTTTAAAAGAAAAAAGGAGTAGGTCCATTGGTATTATTGTTTGTGAAATCGCCAATAGTTTTTTTTCACAAGCCATCAACGGCATCGAGTCTATTGCTTATGACAAAGGCTATAACGTAATCATTGCGCAAAGCCACGAATCCTATGAAAGAGAAATTTTAAACCTCCAATATTTAGCCTCTAGGTCTATAGATGGCCTTCTTATTTCGGTTTCGTCTGAAACAGAAAATTTAGACCACTTAATCAATTTACACAAGCGCGGATTTCCAATTGTGTTTTTTGACAGAGTTGTTGAAGATTTAGCCACACACAAAGTAGGTGTAGATAATTATAAAGGAGCTTACGATGCTACTACTGAACTTATCAAAAACGGCCACCAAAATATTGCAATGGTTGCAGGTTCAGAATTTTTATCTATCACCAAAGAAAGAGTAGCGGGTTATCATCAAGCACTTTCTGACCATCAAATACCTTTTGACGCCAATCAAATTGAGTACTGTTTACATGGTGGCATGCTTTACGAAGAAGTTGAAAAAGCACTTGGAAAGCTATTATACCAAAATACCAATACCCCTAGCGCAGTAATTGCTTCTGCCGACAAACTCACTACCAATTGCCTTCGTTACTTTAAGTCCAAAAACTTACAAGTGCCTAGCGATATTGCTATGATTGGCTTTTCAAACCTAGATTTAACCGATTTACTCTCGCCATCACTTTCCGTAATTAGACAACCTGCCTTCGAAATTGGACAGGTAGCTATTGAATTACTCATCAAGCAAATTGAAAACAAAAGACCTACCACCGAGTTTGAAAAAATTATTTTACCCCCTCAAATGATTATTAGAGAATCAAGTGGTGCCAAAAAAATTAGGTAGATTTTACTGCTTGGCGTGCTAATAATTTCCAATCTTTTCCAACCTTTTTGAATACGAGGAGGATTTTTAGTTTTACTTCACCAGGCTTTCCGTTATCGTTGTTTGTTGCAAACAATTGATGTCTTATAACCGCTACATTACCTGTAATTGAAATTTTTTGATCGGTATTATTTATAGTTAAAAAGTCTGATTTTCCAGAAGCGATTTTTTCTACAAACTCGGATTTGTTCTCAACCGCTCCACTAGAATGACCATAGCTTAAACTTTCATCTGTAATATATTCAAGATCTTCCCTAACCCCACTAATCATGGCAAGTCTGAGTTTTTCTAGCGCTGCTTCCACACGCGCATACTCTTTTGATTGAGAAAATCCGGCGTTAGCAATCAATAGCGTTACACATAAAATGATGCACTTTTTCATACAATAAATTCTTTATTTTATAACTGAAATTAAGCATTAGAAACCTATTCGCCAACAAAAAAGGCTACTCATCTGAGTAGCCTTTTTTACTTACTAACTTATTAGTTGTTAATAGCCAGGGTTCTGTGAAAGATTGCGGTTAGCATCTCTTGCAGGCTGGGGTATGGGTAGCAATTCAGATTTGCCACTAACAAATCCTGTAGCATATCTTGAAAGAGCTGTTGTGTTGATAGCCGCACTTAACCAAACTACTTTTGTTGTACCAGAAGGTGTTGCAGTTGGCGCTGCCTTGTAAAATGAATTCGCCCAAAGACCTCCAGCACCAAATCTATTGTCATCACTCGTATTTTTATT
This sequence comes from Sediminibacterium ginsengisoli, assembly GCA_945873615.1. Lineage (GTDB taxonomy): Bacteria > Bacteroidota > Bacteroidia > Chitinophagales > Chitinophagaceae > Sediminibacterium > Sediminibacterium ginsengisoli_E. The sequence continues at coordinate 56,625 of CAMCDT010000004.1, forward strand.
TTTGTAAAACATAGAAGTTGGCAGTGTATTATATGGAGCTGATAAAGTTGACATTGCTAGAAGAGCCGCCTTAGTTTCGGCAATTTTTGATGCGAGCATATTCCATCTAATCAAATCGTATTTACGAACTCCTTCACCACCTAATTCTAATGAACGCTCTTTTACAATTGCTGTAAAGAAACTTGCTTTACTTAAGCCCGCTGGTAAATCAACAGCTGCATTAGGCGCTGTTATAGATTGACCATACCCTCTTCTTCTAACTTGATTTACAGCATTGTAAGCAGCTGTTGTAGGGCCATTTAATTCATTTTCAGCTTCAGCAAACATGAGCATCACATCCGCATAGCGAAGTATTTGCCATTTTAAACTAAAATATTGGATTTTATCTGTTGGAGAAACCGTTGGATTTGAGATCCAATCTCTACGATATTTTCCATCGCAAATGGCTGTAATGGCTTGACCTAATTTAATTTTACCATCCGTATCAACATTATAAATGGCGCAGGTTACATCACGTCTTAAATCGGTAGAATCAAATGCATAAAAGTATGTTGGCAGCACATTGATGCTTTTATTTCCAAGCTTATTAACAGAAGGTCCGTTATAATAGGCAAGCTTAGTGTCTCCTGCACCAACACCACCAATACCACTTGCCTGGAACATCAATTCGCCATTTGGATCAGCCACCGCTCTTGCATTCACTTGATCTTTCCATAATGCCTTATAACTTGGATTTAAACTGTGTTGATTTGAGGCCATTACTTCTGCAGCTTCATCTCTGGCAATTTGATAGTATTTTAAATAATCCGCAGTACGTTTTACAACTCCATCTTGGCGTAATGAAAATCCGCCTCTATAAAGTGCGATTCTTGCACGAAGTCCTTTAACGGTTCCTTTGGTAATTCTTTCATCAGCACCATCGCCAATAGCAGACAATTCATTTCTCCAAGGCACAAGTGTTGCAGCTAATTTTAAATCTTCTAGTAAGCGATCATAGAGCGTGTCTCTGTTTGTTCGAGCAGGAAAAGGATTACTTGTTGCTAATGTAGATGCAGGTGCAAAATTAGCCGGCAAATCGCCCCAGTTTCTGATAGCTTCCGTATAAAACTGAGCTCTTAAAGTTAAAGCCTCACCATACATTCTTTGTAATTTCTTTTTTTCCTGGTCTGTTCCATTTGAGTACATCGCCATTTTAGGAATATTGGCGATACAAATATTTGCATACTCGATTCCTGTAAACATTTGGTTAAACGGATTGGTGATTTGTGCATTACCTGGCGTTGCATTATAACGTGCAATATCTCTACGATCGTTATCACCAGATCCAGTTGGACCCTGCATCTCATCCGTATCTAGCGGATAATAGAGGCTTACGCGAATACCATAGCCTGCATCACCTACCATTCTACTATACACGCCAGCTAATGCTTTTAGTGCGCTAGGAACGTCACTAAATACAACCTCTGTACTAACATCAGTAATTGGCTTTTGATCTAGAAATTTATTACAACTATTAAATGACAACAAAACAATTGCTGCAACCGATAGCGTTAATTTATATAAGTTTTTCGTTTTCATATATTTAGCATTATAAAATTAAAAGTTAGCATTTACACCAAAAATAAAACTGCGACTTTTTGGATATGCAGAATAATCTAAACCAGGTGTTAGAGGACTATTACGTACACTAACTTCTGGGTCATATCCTGTGTAATTAGTGAATACAGCTAAATTATTGGCAGTGAAATAAAATCTTAGTTTAGAGATTTTCATTTTAACTAAGTTTTTTATTGGCAAACTATAACCCACCGTTAAGTTGTTGACACGTAAAAAAGAGCCGTCTTCAATAGCCCATGAACTTGGGAAAAATGCACCCGCCGATTTAATAGGTTGCCATATAGTTGCATTTGCATTTAATGCCTGTAATGCTCCAGGCGCGATGCCCATAACTTGTCCTGTAGAACTTATCCACTGTGCTGTTTGGCCTTGAGGTGTTACTACTTTCCAACGGTTAGTCATGATGTCCAACATGTTTGAATTTGGCGTATAACCATTTGTGAATTCTACTTTGTTAGCATTGTATATATCATTACCATAGCTAAAGTTTAAAAACAAGCTCATGTCCCAGTTTTTGTAGGTAAACTGCTGTGCTAAACCACCTGTAAATTTAGGAGTAGGATTTCCTATGATGGTTCTATCCTTATCCATATTTATCACACCATCTCCATCTAAATCTTTAAACTTGATAGATCCTGGTTGCACCGTTCCAATAACACCAGAAGCATTAGCAACGCCTGGCTTAAGCGTATAAACACTTGTTGCGGTATTGTAATCAAAATCATTGATGCCATAAAAACCATCATTGATTAAACCCCACATAGCACCAACTGGATCTCCAATTCTTACGATATAGTCGGTGGGCTGACCAGAAACGCCCCAACTAGCAGCGGGGAAAAATAAATTTTGATTTTGGCCCAACGCTTCAACACGGTTGGTGTTGAAAGAGATATTGAAGTTTGCATTCCAAGTAAAATCTTTTTTCTTGGCAATTAAAGCACCCAATTGCAGCTCCACCCCTTTGTTAGAAGTTTTACCAATGTTTTGCAACTGCGAACTGTAACCATAGGTCGATGCAATTGGCACATTGAGTAACAAGTTTTTCGCTTGGTTGTTATATACATCTAAAGAGAAAGTGACACGATCGTTTAAGACACTCAAATCCACACCAAAGTTTTTACTTTCGTTGGATTCCCATTGAAGTGCTTCATTAACGAGTCCCGCAGAGTAATATGCATTGATGGGCTGGTTATTGATTCCATAATAAAAACGACCATCGTTACTAAAGGTTGTTAAAAATAAATAGTCGTTAATTCGGTTGTTTCCAACATTACCATACCCTGCTCTAAACTTAAGGTCAGAAATGAAACTAACATCTTTTAAGAAATTTTCATTTTTAGCTCTCCAAGCAACAGAGCCTGAAGGAAATATACCCCACTGCTTACCTGGCGCAAATTTTGAAGCCCCATCAGCTCTTGCATTAAGTGTTACGTAATATTTATTTTGGTAAGCATAGTTAATTCTGCTAAAGAATGACATATTGGTATATCTCGTCTTATTTACTCGAGGATACCCAGTAAAAGTGATGCCACTACTAAGATTTCCAAATGCATCGTCTGGACTGATGAAATTTGCAAATCCTCTTACTAGTTGGGTGTAAGACTCCGTTCTGAAATCAAAAGTTTCTTGCCCCAATAAAAAGTCAAAATCGTGTTTTCCTTTAAACTTGTTAATTGAATAGGTTAATACATTAGAATTTGTAATTGTTTTACGAATAGCTGTATCTAACTGCGCAATTGGTTTTCTAGAACCAGATATCATTGAATATGGCGTAATAGAATCACTAAATTGTCTATCCACTAGCTTAAACTGATCAACACCAACGGTAGATTTAAAAGTTAAATTTTTAGCAATATTATAAGTTACACTTAGTGCAATATTTCCAACTGTTGTTGACTTTCTTCTATACTCAGCATCCGCAAGCGTAATTGGATTAATAAGATTAAGACCATTACCAACGTTTGGATCAGCTAAAGGATCAGGATCTTCGATTTCTTGGTTGCTAGATAAAAAAGGTCTATACTTTACAGCATTTCGAAGTCTTGAAAATGAAGACCCTTGATTAGATGAAACCCCTGCACCATTCACTTCTGTTTGAGTGTATCTGGTAGTTAAGGCAGCTTTTAATTTTTTACTGAATTTATAATCTGCACTTAAATTTAATAAGTCTCTTTTGTACGTTGAATTTAAAATAACTGCCTTGTCATCATTTCTTGTATATCCAAAGTTGTATGTCAAGTTTTTAACACCTCCTGCAGCAGTGATATTATGCGTTTGGGCAATACCCGTACGACCCATCAATTCATCTTGCCAATCAACAACACCAACACTATTATAGTTTTTTAAAGTATCCCATGTAGTTCCAAAATTTCTAATAAAATTTAAACTATCGGTATTTGATCCTCGAGATCTTTCCGACTGATACATAACAAAATCAGCTGGTGACAAAACACCTAGTTTTTTAGCGAGTTGTTTAACGCCAACAAAACCATTATAGCTTACTTGTAGTTTTCCGGGCTTCCCTCTTTTTGTTGTAATTACAATTACTCCATTTGCGCCACGTGCACCATAAATGGCAGTTGCAGCAGCATCTTTTAAAACGTCAATATTTTGAATATTTTGAGGCGCAATGGCTGACAATCCATTTTCTACCTGAATTCCATCAACAATATATAATGGAGAGTTGTCACCAGTAATTGACATGCCACCTCTTACCCTTACAGTCACATCTGCATCTGGAGCACCTTCGGCAGTTGTTGCAGTAACACCCGCTAAACGTCCGTTTAAAGCTTCGGCTGCAGAGTTTACAGGGATATCTTTTAAATCTTTTGCACTCACACTGGCAATAGATGCAAGTACGTTTTTACGCTTTACCGTTTGATAACCAATTACCACCACTTCTTCTGTTTCTGTTGCAGATGAAACTAATGAAACATTGATGGTTGTTTTATTATTGACAGCAATGGTTTGATCAGTATACCCCACATAAGAAAAGGTTAAAATACTTTTGCCATTTTGCAATAAAATTTTAAATTGACCATTTTTGTCTGTAACGGTACCTGCTTCTTTTCCGTCTTTAACCCTAACGCTTACGCCTTCTAGTGGAAGGTCGTTTGAAGTAACTTTACCTTTTACTTCAAGCTTATCAGTTTGAGCAAAAGAAACATTAGGATGTAAATTTAGTAACCCTACCAGTAATAACAGGTACAGGCATACACTTTTCATACGCATACGTAATTGAATTTAGCAATCATTAAAATGTTAAAAATCGTAGCTCAATGCTACACCCATCTAGACAATCTTTACGCCAAAAACGATTATTTTTCTACGCAATCGTTCCCGGTAAATCAAGGGTATTAGGTGAATTTACAGGGGGAGTATCCTGATATTTCTGAAACGAACTACGTCTCCATGGCCTAAAAAGCCAATATGACCTGAAGTTCGCTTTAATCCAGGGTGATCATTGTGGTCCATCGTCCCGTTTATTGAAGCCTCCCTAATATCAGCATCTGTAATCGTTTCGCCATTTAAGACCACTTTTACACGGGTTCCCTTTACCACAACAACTTCCTCATTCCACTCGCCGGTAGGCCTTAGAAAGCCCCTTCTAGCCGGCACAACGCCATATATAGAGCCGTGGTACTGGTAAGGCTTCAAGTTCTTATAGATGTCCGCCTCATTATCCAGTATTTGTAGTTCCATACCAACATAAGCGGCATCGCCAGTTAGTGGCGCTCGAATGCCAAGCCCATTATTTGCCCCAGGGGTTAATTGGAACTCAAAACGGTATTCAAAATCGGAATACTGCTCTTTGGTATATAAATTTCCGCCGCCTGCACTTTTTGGATTCACCATAATGGACCCGTCTTGCAAAAGATAGCCGGCTTTATTGCCTACCCAGTTGTCTAAATGTGTGCCGTCAAATAATTGCTTAAAACCTTGCTGCTTTTCCAAATCCGAAAGTTTGGTTGGCTCGTTACTAGGAAGCTCTCTAATATAAATATTACGGTAAGCTACATAAGTACCATGCGCCTGTAATTCAATTTGCTCTTTTACAAAAATGGGAAGCGTGCGGTCCCAGTAATTTTCTAACGCCACTTTATCTGTTACAAGCACACCATTTAAATAAACCGTTACCTGCGCTCCGCGCATGATAATGTGAAAAGTATTCCAACTACCAATTTTATTATCTGCTACCACTTTTGGATGGCGCTCATTTTTTTGATTATTGTAGAGTCCACCAGAACCCACCTGCGCGCCTACTTCACGTCTACTGGTATCCCAAATTTGTACTTGTGGTGTGCCGCGCAAATAAATACCAGCATCTCCTTTTTCGGTGATTTTCCAATCCACAAAAAGTTCAAAATCGCCAAACTGTTTTTGTGTACATAAATTATCGCCATGCCCTGTAAAAACAAGAAGGCCATCTTTTACCACCCAGTCGGACTTTATTTTTTCATCGGCTTTTTTTTGCGCATCAATAAGTTGTTGCGCAGTCATTTTTGAGCGCGCAATAGGATTGGCAACAAGGCCTTTCCATCCGGTTAAATCTGTTCCGTTAAATAAATTTTCGAAACCATAATCATAAGGCATGGCCTTAATATGATAAGCCAACTTACCAGCTACAATAGCACTATCCTCCCCTCTTAATAAAGCAAGTGCTTTTTGTACAACAGGTCTTATCATCGGACCTTTAAAATCCGGATTGGCAAGTGCTAGCTTAGCAACTACAAGCGCTGCATCAGATTGTAGCGCTGGCGTTTCTAAATATTTAGCAGCAAACATGAGCGCACCTAGTTTGTTTACTTTGCCAGCTTCTATAATAATTTCTTTTTGAGCCGTTGGGCTTTTTGCCGTTTCCATTTGATCTTGCAAATCCAACAACCTCTGCGCGGGATGAACTTCTTTAGCGGGCGTTAATGCAACTGCCTGTAATGCGGGCAACACAAGCTTTGCGTGTTTGATTGCTGCTTCAATGGCAGGCTTTGCAGCAGGCGTTGCTTTTGCTAAAGCAGCATCTAGTGCAGCTAATGATTTTTTTGCATGAAGCGTAGCAAGTGACATAGCCGCTGCATCAGAAAGTGCAGGAACCTCAATATAACTTGCAATTGTTTTAACGGCTTTATCAGACCCTAAATAACCAAGTCTTTCAATTAAATATGAGCGTACTAAAATATTTTTTTCTTGTACATCTTTTAATTGCTCAAGCGCACCAATTAAAACATTAGCTGCTTTATTTGCCAACGCTTTGTCAGTAGCGGCTGCATGCAAATATGCATCTAGCTCATACATCGCTTTTACGTGAGGTGCATTAGTGCCAGCTTCTGTACTATTAAATACATTAAAAAACGATGTCCAGTCTGCTTTTTGCCAAGCCTGCATTTTTGTAACAGTGGCCGCTACAGAAGCAGTATTGCCTTGCGCAAATGCACTGCTTGTAATAACTAAAAAAAAGGCTGCTATAATAAAAGCTGAAAATATTTTTTTCATGGTGGTTGATTTGTCAATAATTTAAAATACTATATGCCCCATGGTGCACGCATAGGCGGGTTAATCATTTTATTGGCTTCGTCATCACCAATAAATTCTTGTGTTTCAGGATTAAAATTTAATGTGCGTCCTAACTGCAACGCAATTTTACCCAGGTTAATTATGGTGCAAGACCTATGCCCATTGGACTCATTCAGCGCAAATGGTGTTCTGTATTTTACGGATTCTAAAAAGTCAGTTACTTGTGGAACAGGGTCTGGTAGTAACGCTAATTTCTCTTTTAAATTAGGAATGGTTGATTTAAATCCAGCAAACAACTTACCCTCTGGACCTTCAATGTATGCCACCGATTCATCTTTGGCTTCACCATCTAAAATTATTTTACAACCATCGGCATAGGTGTAAATAATTTTTCGGAATGTGCCGCAAGCATCTGGGTGTTGTTGATCTGCATCTACCTCTACTTTTACTGGGCTGGTATGGTCTTTACCTAAGAAATATTGAATAGGATCTAAATAGTGCTGACCCATATCTCCAAGACCACCCCCATCATAATCCCAATAACCTCTAAATGTTCCATGCACGCGGTGTGCGTTGTAAGGCTTATAGGGTGCAGGACCTAGCCATCTGTCATAATCTAATGTTTGCGGAACAGGCTGCGCTTCAAGTCCTGTTTTTCCTACCCAATAAAATTTCCAGTCAAAGCCTGTATGCTTGCTAACCGTTACTGTTAATGGCCAACCGAGCATGCCAGATTCTACTAGTTTTTTTATGGGCTTCACGGTTGTTTTCATACCATAAAACTCATCTTGAAACCTGAACCATGTATTTAAACGAAACATTCTACCATGTTGCTTTACTGCTTCAACCACACGCTTACCTTCGCCAATGGTTCTGGTCATTGGCTTTTCACACCAGATATCTTTGCCGGCTTTAGCCGCTTCAATTGACATAATCCCATGCCAGTGAGGAGGCGTTGCAATATGCACGATATCAACTTCAGGCATTGCAATAAGTTCATGATAATCTAGCATTGTTTTTACACCACTACCTACCATTTTAGCGGCTGCTGCTAAATGCGTTTGGTCTACATCACATAACGCAACCACCCTGGTACCTGCAAGTCCTATATGACCTCTACCCATACCGCCAAGGCCTATAATGCCTTTGGTTAATTGATCACTAGGGGCTATAAACCCTCTACCTAAAACTTGTCTTGGAATAATTGTTACCCCTGCAGCTATGGCAGCGGTACTGCGTAAAAACCTACGTCTTGAATTGGATTGTGACATGGCAAGTATCTTAATGTACTTAAAGATATAGAAGTCAGCCAATACTATAACAGCAGTTATTAGCTAATTTTACCCATAAATACACTTGTATTGGCAAGTCTTGTTATACTTTACCCAATGATTATGCTATTTAAAGTCATTGCCAATAATCATTTTATTGACTTGCATCCAAGCGGTAACTCTATCAAACCAACTATCGGAGGTAGTGGCATTTTGCAATCCAAATCCATGACCACCATTTTGGTAAATGTGCATTTCCGTTTTTACGTTATTTTTTAAAAGGGCCTGGTAAAACCGAATGCTGTTTTCTACAGGTACTGATTTATCATCAGATGCGTGCACTAAAAAAGTAGGCGGCGTTTGAGCAGTTACTTGAAGCTCCGATGAAAACAATTTAATTTTTGCAGCGGCCGCGTTTTTACCGAGTAAATTATCTCTTGAGCCTTTATGGCAAATTGTGGAGTCCATGCTAATAACAGGGTATACTAAAATGCCAAAGTCAGGTCGTAAATTAGTGAGGCTCGTATTTTCGATATAAGATTCAGAAAATTTTGTAATGCCTGTGCTCGCTAAATGACCCCCTGCCGAAAACCCAAGCACACCAAGCATATTAGGATTGATATCAAAACTAGCTGCCCTATCTCTTACGAGTTTAATGGTTTGTTGCAAATCTTGAAGTGGTACAATTTCTTTATTTGTCATGCAGCTATCAAAGGGTAAGCGGTACTTTACAACAAAAACGGTAACACCTATTTTATTAAACGCTTCAGCCACTTCTATACCTTCATGTCCAGTAGCAAGTCTTGCATAACCACCGCCTGGACACACAATTAAAGCCGTTTTACTCGGATCTTGCTTAGCTGGCTTAAACACAGTAACTGACGGACTTGTGACATTTGCAATAACCGTTTTACCAGTAGCATTTTTGCTAACCGCTTCTTCTTTATTACATGGAAGTGCATTGGGTACAGGGCCTTCATAAATAGAAAACTCTTGCTGTGCCATGGTTAAAGAAGATGCAGACATAAAAAGGATGATTAGCAAATAGCGCATTATAGTTTTATTTTTTCTATTCTTCCACTGAAGATAAATAAAAGTTTAATTTGCAGTACATATCATTAATAAATCAACATGAAAATTATTCACCAAGTACATCCCGAAGATTTTGTAAAATATACAACCGAGCAAATTAGAGCTAAATTTTTACTAGACAATTTAGTAGAGCCGGGCGCTATCAATTTTGTGTATACGCATTATGATAGAATGGTGGTGGGCGCCGCAACCCCTACTACTGCCGCCATTCAGCTTGGCACCTACGACGCTTTAAAGTCAGAAAACTTTTTGGATAGAAGAGAAATAGGTATCGTAAACATTGGCGCCACAGGAAGCGTAACCGTAGAAGGTCAAATTTACACCCTAGATAAAATTGATTGCTTGTATATTGGTATGGGTAATAAAGAAGTTACTTTTCATGCGAGCACCGACCCGAGCAACCCTTCTAAATTTATTTTATTCTCTTGCCCAGCGCACGCGAACCATCCTACACAGCTTATGCAAAGTAAAGATGCAACGCCTGCCGAAATGGGAAGCGCAGAAACAGCGAATCACCGTACCATTAATAAATATATTCATGCAGATGGCTTAAAAAGTTGTCAACTTGTACTTGGTGTAACCAATTTTAAACCAGGTAGCATTTGGAATACCATGCCAGCGCACCTGCACGACCGCCGTATGGAAGCATACTTCTATTTTGATTTACCTGAAACACAACGTGTCATTCATTTCATGGGTGAGCCACACGAAACAAGACATCTATTCTTAAACAATGAACAAGGTATTGTGTCTCCATCATGGAGTATTCATAGTGGTGTAGCAACGGCTTCTTACTCCTTTATTTGGGCAATGGCTGGTGAAAATATGTCGTTTGCTGATATGGATTTTGTAAACATTCAGTTATTAAAATAATTCCTATGCTAAATTTTAGAGTAGATAATAAAGTTGCTTTAGTAACGGGTTGCAGTAAAGGTATTGGCATGGCCATCGCCATCGAACTTGCTAATAGCGGCGCCGATATTATTGGTGTGAGTGGCTCTATGCCAGCATCCGGAAGCGATGTAGAAAAAGCAGTACTTGCTGCAGGTAAAAAGTATTATGCATACCAAGCCGATTTTTCAAATAGAGATTCGATTTATGCATTTTTAGATGCGGTAATCAAAAATCATCCAAAAATTGATATCCTCATTAACAATGCGGGAAGTATTCAAAGAAGTCCTGCCGCCGAGCATTCTGACGAATTTTGGGATAATATCATTGACATCAATTTAAATGCTCAATTTATTATCACCCGAGAAATTGGAAAACAAATGATTGCCAATGGCGCTGGAAAAATAGTGTTTACGGCCTCTCTTTTAAGCTTCCAAGGCGGTATCAACGTACCTGGCTACGCTGCTAGTAAAGGAGCTGTTGCCTCCTTAATTAAGGCATTTGCCAACGAATGGGCTAGTAAAGGCATTACCGTAAATGGTGTTGCCCCTGGATATATATCCACAGACAATACGGCACAGTTAAGGGCCGATCCGGACAGAAATGCCTCTATTTTGGCCAGAATACCAGCAAATAGATGGGGGACTCCTCAGGATTTAACCGGAGCTTTCGTTTTTTTATCCTCTCCTGCTTCAGACTATGTCAACGGCACCATCTTAACCGTAGATGGCGGCTGGATGGGTAGATAACTATATTTCAATACTAAGGCGTCATTCGTAAGTAATTATTAAATTTAGGCTTACGAATGATGCCTTATGTTTTTAAAGCCTAGCAAAAAACTTTTTTACAGTTCTGCAGTACTCATTGTGCTTGCCATTACCGCTGTTATAATTTATCCTTCCGATCCTATCGATTATAACACAGAAGTAAAACCCATTTTAAATAAAAAGTGTATCACCTGTCATGGTGGTGTAAAACAAGAGGGCGGGTTTAGTTTGCTTTTTGAAGAAGAAGCATTTGCGCCTACCAAATCTGGTAAGCCTGCCATTATAAAATTTAAACCAGAAGAAAGTGAACTGATCAGAAGACTGCATTTAACAGATCCTGAAGAACGCATGCCGTATAAGCACGATCCGTTAACCAAAGAAGAAATTAAAATTTTAACAACTTGGGTTAAAGAAGGTGCTAAATGGGGATCACACTGGGCGTATCAAAAAGTAAATGAACCTAAAGTTCCTAGCATTAATGACGATTGGGTAAAAAATAATATTGATAAATACATTGTAGAAAAATTAGAAGCAGAAAAATTAAGTCCTTCCAAAGAAGCAGACAAAGCAACACTGTTAAGACGTGTTAGTTTAGATATCACAGGCCTTCCTGCAAATAAAAAAATTGCGGCAAAATATTTAAACGACCAATCAGACAAAGCCTACGAAAATTTAGTCAATGATTTAATGGCCACTCCCGCCTATGGCGAAAAATGGGCCGCACTTTGGCTAGACCTTGCCAGATACGCAGACACCAAAGGCTTTGAAGCAGACCGCGGAAGAAACATTTACAAATACAGAGACTGGCTTATAAGTGCATTTAACACAGACAAACCTTACAACGATTTTTTAACCGAGCAAATTGCAGGCGACCTATTACCCAACCCTTCTGATGCACAGTACATCGCTACTGCGTTTCATAGGAACACCATGAACAATGATGAAGGCGGTACCGACAATGAAGAGTTTAGAACCGCTGCTGTACTTGACCGCGTTAATACTACATGGAGCGCCGTTATGGGCACTAGTTTTAATTGCGTACAGTGTCATAGCCATCCGTATGATCCTTTCAAGCATGACGAGTATTATAAGTTCATGGCGTTTTTTAACAATACTAGAGACGAAGATTCTCCTTTTGAAAACCCTGTACTCCGTCAATACCAAGGTGCCGACAATGTAAAATTTGAATCGGTAAAAAAATGGTTGCAACAAAATGCGGCACCAACATCTGCTAATTATTGGATTACTTTTTTACGCACGCTTCAACCAAGTATCAATGCATTTCAGTGCGATAAATTTGTTAACGGCGCCAACGGTTGGTATGCAACACTGCGCAACAACGGAACTTGTAATTTAAAAAATGTGGTACTCACTGGAAAATCGGAACTTTTGTTTAAATACGCTTCAAGGGTAGACAAAGGCGTGTGGCGCATTTATTTAGATAGTTTAACTGGACCACTTGTAAAAGAAGTGCCTGTTAAAAACACAGGCGGTGGTTTTGTACATACCACCACTAGCCTTCCAGACATTAAGGGCACGCACACTTTATATTTCAAGTACTATTCTCCTAAAATAAAAAACAGTACCGACGATGGTATTTTATTTGAGTGGTTTTCATTTGGCAATCCATTTCCTGCCAAAGAAAAACCTGGTTACGATAGCGCTTACAAATATTTTAATGACTTAATAATGGCGGGTGCAGAAACAACACCCATTATGATGGACGCCAACGAAGACCTTTTTAGACCCACGCATGTTTTTGAAAGAGGCAGCTGGCTTTCTAAGGGAAAACTTGTTGCACCTGATGTACCAGCTGTGCTACCTGGCCTTCCAAAAAATGCACCCAAAAATAGACTCGGCCTTGCAATGTGGTTAACAGATAAAAACAATCCACTTGTTTCACGTACACTTGTTAATAGACTTTGGGAACAGTTATTTGGAACCGGCATAGTAGAAACCCTCGAAGATTTAGGCACGCAGGGATTATCGCCAACACACCAAACACTGCTAGATTATTTGGCATGGCAACACATGCACACGCACAATTGGAGTATTAAAAAAACACTGAAAGAAATTTTACTTTCTGCAACCTACAGGCAGCAATCGATGTTTACCAAAGAACTCCTTAAAAAAGATCCGTACAATAAATTATATGCAAGAGGCCCAAGGGTAAGACTTTCGGCAGAGCAAATTAGAGATCAAACACTTGCGGTAAGTACTTTGTTAAGTCCAAAAATGTATGGCAAAAGTGTAATGCCGTATCAGCCAGATGGTATTTGGCGTTCACCCTATAATGGCGATGTATGGAAATTATCTGAAGGTGAAGATCAGTATAGACGTTCACTCTATACATACTTTAAAAGAACAGCTCCTTACCCATCGATGCTCACATTTGATGGCGGTGCTAGAGAAGTATGTGTAATTAGACGCATTAGAACCAATACGCCACTTCAAGCGCTTACCTCATTAAACGATTCGTCTTATATTATTATGGCCCGCTCTTTTGCAAAAAGTATGGACAAAGTAAATGGCTCTATTGAGGCAAAAATAAATACGGGTTACGAAGAGATGATGTACAAACCTATTGCTCCTGCTAAATTGAATGTACTTACTAATTTATACCAGTCGAGTTTGTCAAAATATCAAAACAATAAAAAAGCAGCAACAGTATTAGTGAGCGATAGCACACTTGCATCACCCACCAATAGAGCAGCCCTTGTTGTAGTAGCCAACGCCATGCTTAATTTAGACGAATGGCTCAATAAAAATTAATTCCCATGACGCAAAAAGAATTACATAACCAGCGCCTAGTAAGAGAAGCCCAAAAAGTGGTGATGCAACAGCATACACGCAGGCATTTTATTAAAGAAAGCGCCATGGGTCTAGGCGCCCTTGCACTTGGCAATCTATTAGGTGGTTGCAGCACCGGAAGTAATAATGTATTTGATGCTACCAATCCATTAGCGCCAAAAGCGGCTCCGTTTTTAGGAAAAGCCAAGTCCGTTATTTATTTACACATGGCAGGTGCGCCTTCTCAATTAGAAATGTTTAGCTACAAGCCTGAGCTTGCAAAATTAGACGGTCAAGATTGTCCGCCTTCATTACTCAATGGTAAAAAGTTTGCATTTATTAGAGGCGTTCCTAAAATGCTAGGCCCACAAGCAAGTTTTAATAGATATGGCCAGAGTGGTACTTGGGTTTCAGAAAACCTTCCACACTTATCTACTGTTATTGATGACATGGCCGTGCTTCAGGCCGTTACTACCGATCAGTTCAACCACGCGCCTGCGCAATTACTCATGCATACAGGAACGCCTCGTTTAGGCAGGCCTAGTATGGGTTCTTGGGTAACCTATGGACTTGGTACCGAAAATAAAAATCTTCCAGGATTTGTGGTACTTACTTCGGGCGGTAACAATCCGGATGCTGGAAAAAGTGTTTGGGGAAGTGGATTTTTACCAAGTGTGTATCAAGGTGTGCAGTGCCGCAGCGAAGGCGATCCTGTTTTATTTATTAAAGATCCTGCGGGCATGGACCGCGATATTAGAAAAGCAAGTATCGACGCTATTAATAAAGTCAATGAAGAATCTTATACCGAGTATCAAGATCCAGAAACCTTGTCTCGTATTTCTCAATATGAACTTGCCTACAAAATGCAAATTTCTGTACCGGGTGTTATGGATATTAGCACCGAGCCGGAATATATTCATGAAATGTATGGCACCAAACCAGGCGAATCATGTTTTGCCAACAACGTTTTACTCGCGCGCAAGCTGGTAGAAAAAGGTGTTCGCTTTGTGCAATTATTTGATTGGGGTTGGGATACACATGGCGACTCTGCGGGCAACGCCGTAGACATTGGATTAAAAAATAAATGTCGAAAAATTGATAGACCTATTACCGCGCTTTTACAAGATTTAAAACAAAGAGGTTTACTGGATGAAACACTGGTTGTGTGGGGTTCTGAATTTGGCAGAACGCCAATGCAAGAAAATAGAGATGGTAAAACCATGCCATTTAAAGGTCGTGATCATCATGGCGAAGCGTTTTCGATGTGGATGGCTGGCGGTGGCATTAAAGGTGGAACTACCTATGGAGAAACAGATGAAATTGGCTACAATATTGTAAGCGGTAAAGTAGAAACATTTGATGTGCAGGCTACTATTTTAAATCAATTAGGTTTTGACCACGAAAAATTCACCTACGAATCACAGGGTCGTAATTTTAGACTTACAGATTTAAGTGGTAAAGTTATTCATGATATTATAGCTTAAAAAAGATACAAATGATTAGTGCTGGTATTGGAAGATTACACCCTGTTTTTGTTCACTTGCCTATTGGCATTTTACTCTTTGCTGCCTTTTTATTTTTTGCATCAAAAAAACAAAGGTTTGCAAATATGTCTTTGGCGGTAGCGCCAGCACTGGCTATTGGTTCGTTTTTTTCGATCCTATCCTGCATTACCGGTTATTTACTTTCTATTTCAGATGCGTATAACGAGGATATTATTTTTAAACACCAGTGGCTGGGTATTGCAACGGCCGTTACAAGTGTTGTATGTTATTTCGTTTATCAAAAAAAACAAGGACTGTTTGGCATATTCATTACGCTTTTAACTACACTTATTATGGTTACCGGACATTACGGTGGTAGCCTAACGCATGGAGCAGATTATTTAACGGCTTCCTTTAATAAAAGTACAAGTGATGCTAAAAAAGTAATAGCCAATATAGATGAAGCAGTTGTATACACAGATATTATTGAGCCCATCCTCGCAACAAAATGTTATAGTTGCCATGGCGAAAGCAAACAAAAAGGAAAATTAAGACTTGATCTTCCCAATTATATTTTACAAGGTGGCGAAGAAGGAAAAGTATTAACCCCCTATCAGCCTGGTAGTAGTGAAATCATAAACCGCTTATTACTGCCTACATCTAACGAAGAACATATGCCACCCAAAGAAAAACCACAGCTTACAAAAGATGAGGTTGCTTTACTACACTGGTGGATAGAATCCGGCGCTAATTTTACGGCAGCTGTAAAAAACACAAAACAAACAGCCGCAATTAAAGGACTCTTGGCATCGTTTTCAAATGGTGCAGGTGGTGAAAACGATGGCGCAGATGCCTCTTCAGGAGCAAGCATCCTCCCAACTAAAAACGCAAGCTCAATATCTGCAGATCTATTAACGCAGTTAAACAAAGAAGGCATTGTAGTAGTGCCCGTTGTAAATGGATCTAATTATGTACGCGCCAATTTAATTGGTGTCGAAAATCTAAGCGTGCAAACCTTTCAACTATTATCTAAAATATCAGATCAGCTATTACAATTAAACGCATCCTTTACAGCTGTTAAAGACGAACATTTATTGGCCTTATCTAACTGCAAACAGCTTAAACAACTTGAATTAAACGGCACTGCAATAACCAATAAAGGACTTGCATCACTTACTGCATTAGAAAATTTAGAAAGTTTAAGCATCACGCAAACAAAAGTTACCGCTGATGGGATTGGCAATGTAAGCGCGCTAAAAAAATTAAAAAAAGTATACCTCTATGGTACTGGTTTTACAAATGCTGCTATTGCAGGGTTAAAACAAAAAATGCCAGGGTTACTAATAGATACGGGAGGTTATAAATTACCGATTTTAGAAACAGACACTACAGAAGCTAAAGCACCAGAGGTAAAAACCAATTAACTGAAAATAAATTTCGGTATTATGCTAACTATATGCCGTTTATTACCCTTTAATCATGCGCACATATAAATCCTCTACCTTTTTACGCGCCCATGGGGTTTTGCGTAAAAACTTAAGGCTCGATTGAATGCTTGGATTATCATTAAAACAATTGATAGGGATATGCTGCCCCAAATCTTCCCATCCAAAATAAGCAACCAGTTCAGTTACTATTTTTTCGAGGGTTTTACCGTGTAAGGGGTCATTTGACACTTGTTGCATATGCAATATTAAGTAATTTGCTGCCATGACAGCGCACCGATACTTTGTAGTACATAAACCAGTAAACATGGTTTCTCAATTTATCAGCTCTCATGATGTTAATTTACTAGGCAGTTTAAATTTTGATTTTCCGGAGGGCACCCATGCCATTGGCAGGTTGGACAATCATTCTGAAGGCCTGTTATTAATAACCACCAATAAAAAAGTAACCAAGCTTTTATTTCAAGGCCATAAGCCGCATACTAGAACCTACCTGGTTCAAGTAAAAAATAAAATAACCCCTGCCACGGTAAATGCACTAGCTAATGGCATCCAAATTAGTGCACCAGGTGGAAGCGCTTATCTAACAAGCCCATGCACCGTTAACATTGTCGAGAATCCGGCAGTGTATAGTCATTTATTTGAAGCCTCTTTACTAACACCAGCTACACCGCTGCATCAAAATGTAGTAACCAGTTGGGTGCTCATTACTTTAACCGAAGGAAAATTTCATCAGGTGCGCAAAATGGTAGCAGCCATGCATCACCGCTGCATCAGACTTATTAGAGTAGCTATCGAAAATATATATTTAGGAAATTTACCTTCAGGTGGTGTACAAGAAATACAGGAAGATGATTTTTTTAAACTCCTAGACCTTTAAGCCTCTTTTTTATAGAAAAGGTGCATCAGAATAATATGCGGAAGGCTTACACAAGCCAAGAAAACAAAAAAAGTAGCAGCGTAGGATTGTATCAGCCTCGCATTTGAACTTTGCAGGTATAAAAAAATTGCAAAAATAAAGAGTGCGCCCATATTAAAAGGCAAAGACTGTAGGTACAGTTTTTTTGTAGGCGTTTTGAGTTTAGTAGCGATATGCCCCCAAGCATTTACACTATGCGAACCAATAAAGTACAAGCCAAAAGCAAGCATCAGTGGCATTTGCATACCAAGTACAAGTATCGCCATTAAATACACGCAGGTTTTTTTAGACATCCACCAAATTGGGAGTATCGAAAAATACGAAACTGCAAGTACTGTATTTTTATACGCGTAAAGGTCTACCCTTTCTAAAAAACTTGAAACGCCGTGTATGCTATTAAGCACCAAAATGGATGTTTCAAGATGCAAAAAAATAATAAATAATAAAATGGACAATCCTATTATAAACGCATACAGCTTTTGCGCTACCGAATCTAGTGAAACACGCATTTCCACCATTTCTGATTCACCAAAATGATACGCCGAATAAGCTATAAATAAGAGTAATGAAAATACTGGAAACCACTGCCAGAGTGCAAAATAAACTGCTATTATACATACATACTGCAATACAAACCTGACAAGGTTAAAATTTTTAGACTGCACCAATAAATGATCTACGGCACCATGCGGAAGGCCAACAGCCAATAGGCCTACAATTAAACCCGTGTATCCAAATTGACTAGCCACTGCTGGACTCATCCACTCTAGCAAAAAATACAAAGCCATGCATCCAACTGTAAACAAGTACCCTTTTTTAAAATAGCTCGTAAAGTAGATACCACAGGCTCTTAAAAATGGAAGAATTGGAAGCGATGCAAATATTTTTATTTCGGCAGACACCCTAGACTTCTCTTCTAAAAAAGAAAAAATAGCCTGAATAGAATTTTTTTGAAACAGCGCGATAAATATTTTTTTACCTATATACGGCCATCTAATTAAAATAATTAAAAGAAGGTGATCGTAAAATAAAAAACGGGTTTTTGATGATTGAGCAGCACTTGAATGTTCAAAAGACGCTGCAAATTCATACATCTTTTTAAAACCATACCCTGTGGTAGGCTTAATTAAATTAGCACGGGCACCCATATGAATAATTCGGTCATCAGAAGATGCTGGATGCTTTAATACTGTCATAGGAATGCAACCTTCTTCTTCAGCGATAATTTCATAAGCGCCAAACTGAGTACTAATTTTATCATCTAATATTTTTTTTGCGTAATCAACATCAATAGTATCAACGCCAAATCTGGTAAGTTCTACCAAACACTCATTTGGGGCATATGGCAAATTGTAAACAAACTGCGTATAGTTAGACTGATCCACATCAAAATTCATCATTTGAAATGTGTCCGTATTTAATACCGCCTCTTTTAAGCGGATATGGTATCCAAAAAATGATTGAAGTAAATAAGACTTGTTGTTAGCCTCTGTAGTAAATTGTGGCGGCCTGCTATCAAAAACAATAGCTCCCTTTATAACCTTGCTGTCAAAAGCAATGTCAATATGATCTAACTGTGGGTTTACTGTATCCACTTGCGCTTCAAACACATCAATGGAATGAGATGCGATGGTTGACTGTACTAAATTATAAAAATCGATACTTTTTATACAGTAGTATGGTTGATCCTGGATGGATTGAACCTTTGTTGCATTTGTTTGAACAAACAGATACTGATAACTAATGATAGAGGAAAGGTCTTTAACGATAGATGCATCCGGAGAAGACCAAAAACAATAGGTTTTATCGTTGGTGTTTTTTTGTGCCTTTTCAATGACAGCAATGCGCTTTGTTTGGTGGAATCCTCTTTTTATGAACTCCAATAACATAAGTCCATTGGAAGCACCCATTCCAATAAATACATAGTCATAGGAAGTGACACGGTTATCGGCATTATAATTTTGGTCTGAAAACATGTAAGCGAAAAAACGGTAACGTTTAAAAAATAAAAGGCGAGGTGTGCAATAAACACATACCTCGCCTTTTTATAAAACTATTGAATGAATTAATCTTGAGATCTGCTTAATGAATAGATCACTAAACCAAATCCAATTTTGTTGATTGCATCAGCAACGTTGTAAACGATATCCATGTAGTGAGAAGCTAAAGCTGCATCAGCTACTAATTGAATACCAAATAATCCACCTGGAGTTCCTAAGATGTAACCTAGAGGATAGATAGCCCATCCAACAAGCACGAACCAAGCAAGTGTTTTTGTTGCTTTTGCAACTTGAGCACCAGCAGTTTGAGCAAGTTGAGAAACTTCACCAAACCATACTAAGTAAACAATGTAGAAATAAGCAGCACCTGAAGCTACGCCCCAAACTACGCTACTACCTCTGTAAATTGTTTCACCGAAGTAACCAGTTACAAGCATTACTAAAGAAGCGAAAATCAACTTCCATAATAAGCCTTGTTTAGCACCAGCTTTTTTAGTGATCAAGTAAAACTCAACGCACATAAGAGGTACAGTTAAGATCCAGTCTACGTATCTGAAGAAGGTAGGTGAATCTCCAGTTGCTAGGTTGTACCCTCTCATGTAGTAGTAGTGTACTGCTGCGATGAAAGTGATCAAACCAGAAACTAAAACAGAAGTTCTCCATTTTGTTGGAGTTGAGCTCAACTCAAAAAAGAAGAATACAGACGCGGCCATCATAGCCATTGTTCCGATAAAAAACGTAAACGCTACGTAGTTATCAGAGGCGATTTTTAAGTGTTCCATAGGGCTAAATAATTTGTTTAGACTAATTTAACAAGAATTTTGTTTAATTGTTGAATTAAAATCATACACAGTAATGCATAATTACCCGATTTTGTTAAATATGAACAAGGCAATGCTAAACAAAAATGATGTAATAGCATGAATAACAGGCTTATAGGAAACTTAAAGTAATATGAAAAAAAAGAATAAAAGTTTATAATTTGTGGATTGGATAAAAATCACTTAAAAACTAGCAATCATAAAGCATTAAGTCGCTATCAATCAGCATTTTAAAAAAATGACCTTTGTTGAAATTAATAGGTATAGGGTAAAATTGAACTAAAATGAAAAACGAAATAGACAACTATATAGAAGGCTTTCCGCCAGTTGTACAAAAACAATTGAAAGAAATAAGAGCCATCATTAAAGCAGCAGCCCCTGAAGCACAGGAACTTATCAGTTATTGCATGCCCGCCTATAAGCTAAATGGCGTGCTTGTTTATTTTGCAGGCTATAAAGGACATATTGGCTTTTACCCAACCCCATCTGGTATCAAACAATTTTTACCAAAAATTCAGGCATACAAGCATTCCAAGGGTGCAGTTCAATTTCCAATTGATCAACCATTACCAAAAAAACTCATCAAAGAGATAGTAGTGTTTAGGATTAAAGAAAACAACCGCAAGTTTATTTAAACATACTAGGATGCATTTCATCCCAACCAGTTGCTTCTTGATACGCTTTTGCAATTCTTAAAATACTTGCTTCGTCATAAAGCTTTCCAACAAAGCTGATGCCTACCGGTAAATTGTTTCGCTTATCAAATCCTACAGGCACACATACCACAGGGTTTCCAGTTAAGTTAGTTATGGCTGATTGATTACCATCCCCTCTGGATGGACAAATAATAGCATCGAATGGCGCAATCGCTTCATTGACATTTTTCATGAGTAAAAAGCGGTGGCGCTGCGCGTTTACATATTCTACAGCTGGTACAAAACGAGCGGTTCTAAACTGATTGGGCCAATCATTTTTTGTTTGACGCGTAAGCGCATCATCTTGGTTAGAACGGGTAAGGTCATCAAATTGTGCAGCACACTCAACCCCAATAACAACGTCCATAATATTAAATGTATACACGCCGCTATCCGGAAAATTTACTGGAATTAAAGTAGCGCCCATTTTTTCAAACGCTTTTAAAGCAGCCCATTCTGCTCTTGATGTATCTTTAATTTTATCAAAATAATTTTTTGCGTAAGCGATACGGTAATTTTTAATTGGCTTTACTGCGTCATAATTAAAAGGCATGTTTACCGCAGACAAATCTTTACCATCGGTACCATGCAAATAATTAAACACAACCGCTGCGTCTGCCGCAGATCTGCAAATAGGACCAACTTTATCCAAACTATAACTCAAAGCCATAGCACCGGACCTGCTGATCGTTCCAAATGTAGGTCTTAATCCAGTTGCCCCACAAGTAGTTGAAGGGGAAACAATACTACCCCAGGTTTCTGTACCAATTGCAAAAGGCACAAGCCCTGCAACCGTTGCAGACGTTGACCCTGCCGATGATCCAGAAGAACCATATTTTAAATTCCACGGATTTTTAGTGCGCCCCCCATACCAGTAATCACCCATAGCAAGTGCACCGAGTGTAAACTTAGCTACTAGCACCGCGCCCGCTTCTTTTAGTTTTGAATACACGTAAGCATCTTCATCTATAATTTGATTTTTAAAAGGCTCGGCACCCCAGGTTGTTTTTGTGCCTTTAACTGCAAATAAGTCTTTAAGACCATAAGGGATGCCGTGTAATAGACCCCTGTATTTTCCTGCAGCAATTTCGACGTCTGCCTGTTTAGCCTGCTCAAGTGCAAGGTCTTCGGTTAAGCTAATTAAGCACTGCAAAGTATCGCCATAATTTTTGATACGCTCAATAAAAAAAGAGGTAAGCGCCACTGATGTTATTTTTTTATTTTTTATTAGATAAGCTAATTGCTCAATCGAATAAAATGCGAGATCATTTTTATTTACAGGAAGAGTAGCTGCAATTGAAGGACCCCATTTAACAGGCTGCTGCACCGTATTAAACTTCATACCAGGCACAACAGGCGTTTGCCACATGCTTAAGGGCGTTGCATTATTTAAAGTAAGCTTATGCATACTTTTATAATTGTATAAATTATCTTTTACATCGGAGTAAAGCGTATCAATTTCTTTTTGACTAAAAGTCAAATCAAAAACCTTTGCTACACTATTTAAATCAGACTTACTAATTGTGCTGTCTTGTGCGACTGCCACAAAAGTGACCATCGCAAAAAGAATAAAAAAATACAACTTCATACTAGCATTATTTACATGTAAATTACTCAACTATGGCGTTAAAAGCAGCCAGTGGGATTCCTTGATTATCTACAAGATTTGCAGAAGTATAGGGTAAAAAACCATAGTATATTTTTTTAGGTTTAGTAGCTGCTTGTATAAAAACAGTATTACCCTTAATCGTATAAGCAGCTTCTGTAATACCATCTAACGAAAATCCAAGAGGGGTTTGATTAATAGGCGCATGAAGTTCACTGTTAAATTTAATGATCACCTTATTATTTTGATAGATAACACTGATAGGTGTTGTGATGGTAGGTGCATCCTTAAAAGCATACTGTTTTTGAAGGGCCCAATTTGCCAATCGCTCCGCTACACGTTTTTTATTGGTAGGGTGCACATCATTTTTAGCACCAAGGTCCATACTAGCAACCATTCCGATATTGTGCCCATTTATAAATGCGTTATACTGAACAGCTCTAAAGACCTGCCAAAAATGAGACTTATATTTTGCAGTATCAATAGATGATAATTGAACAAAATAAAAAGGAAGCTTTGATTGTCTCCACGCTTTCCTGTAAGAATCAATCATGGTTGATTGAAGAGCTTCATACTCATTCACCCTAGCCATTTCCTGCGCGTTACTTTCTCCTTGGTACCATAAAATACCCGTTATAGGTAACAATGATAGTGGTTGAATTGCAGCGTCGTATAAAAAACCAGGTTTGAAAGCATGGTTGCCATTGGAGTCTGCAATTCCAATATTTTCTATCCCACGCTGCCTGATCCATATAGGCAAACTATTATTGGTTAACCAACTCCCGGTTATTTTGTTGGAAAAATTTCTGTTGGCTAATAATGAGGCTTCACTCATCCATGCCTCAATGGGCGATCCTCCCACAGAAATATTGATAATACCAATTGGTACTTTTACTTTTTGCGCAATGATTTTTGAAAAATAATATCCAATTGCAGAAAAACTCGGAGCAGCCACACTATCTAATATTTGCCATTCCCCCTTGTAAAAATTTGATGCTGTTAATGTTTGTTTGATACTATCAGGATATGGATTTGAATACCTGTTTTTACCAATATAGCTTGGATTGTATAGCCTAATAGCCGGATTATTTTTAATTGGCAACTCTGCTTTAAAATGCATTTCATTTTTTAAAGGAAACTCCATATTGGACTGTCCTGCACAAAGCCAAACGTCACCCCATAAGATGTCTTTATAAACAATCGAACCTTCATTTGAAACTATATAAATGTCAAACGAATTGAATGAAGCTTCATGAGCAGGTATTGTAATTTCCCAATAACCAGCACTGGTAGCTGTAGTTGTGTAAACCGCTTTATCATTTCTTTTTTCGTTAATACTAATTTGCACTTTACTTGTGGGCTTAGACATACCGGATAGAAAAAGCAGCTTACCTCTTTGCAAAACCATATGATCCATTAAAGGCTGATGAACGCTTAATTGTGCAACAGAACCTGCACAGTATAATAAAAGCAAACATAAAAGTGTGGTTCGCATACTGCTAATTATTTAAATGTTGACTTAGCATCATATAACAAAGCCATTCTTGTCGGGGCAAATGAAACGGCCCTTTAAATAAATTACCTTTTGCTGTTTGAGCAAGTGTTCCGTCACGGTGTAAATATCCAAACCATTCACCATGTTCTTTATCATGAAATTTACTGTACGCATAATCATGTACCTTTTTATGCATGTCAGCGTAGCGTTCTTTTCCTGTTAATAAATAAGCCATGAGTGTAGCAATAATGGTTTCGTTGTGTGGCCACCAAAATTTCATATCCTGCCAGTACTCCTGTACTGGCTTACCATATACGTCCCTAAAATATAACAGACCTCCATGCTTTTCATCCCAACCTCTCTTCCACATATAATCAATCATTTTGCAACCAAGTGCAATTAACCTCGGGTCATTGTTACGATACTTGGCTTCCTCTAAAATAAACCAGCCGCCTTCTATCGCATGACCAGGGTTTAAAGTTCTACCATCAATATGATCAATGATAGAACCATCAGGCGCCACTTGTTCCATTACACACTCAATATCATCCTTTACAAAATACTTTTCGATCGTATCGATCCATCCATTAATAAGATCATCACAGCGCGGATCACCAATGGTGTCACGAAGTTGCTGAGCGGTGTTCATCAATATCATAGGCACGCCAATGCCAATACTAGGCCTTTCCCCAGAAAATTTAGGAGGTAAAATACCGGGCGTTGTAGCATACTCGAGGCATTTTGTAAATATCTTTCGAGCATTATTAGCTGCCTCTTCATCACCACTAGCTTTTGCATAGGCAGCCGCAGCAATCACATAAAAGGTTTCAGAAAAAAAGTACCTACGTTTTCTAATAGGCGTTCCATCTCGCATTACATGAAAAAACATTTGACCATCTGTATCAAAACAATGTTTGTTTAAAAAATCGTAACCAAGCTTTGCGCCATCCAACCACTCCTGCTTTTTTTCGATGGTATTGTACAGTGTAGATAGTGTCCAAACAGCCCTCCCCTGAATCCAAACTGCTTTATCATCGTCGATTAAAGATCCATCAGCATCACGCATAAATAAAAAACCTCCATGCACCTGATCATAAGATCTTGGGAACCAAAATGGAATGGTATCATCTAATAATTGATGCTTATAAAATGTAGCGAGTGCTTCAAGTTGCTCTTGATTGTACATCATAAAAATAAATTTATGCCGCGGCTTGTTTAGGTTTTAAAAATACTAATTGCACTGCAATAACAGCTGCTACTATAATAGCAAGTGCAGCAAAGTCTCTATTTAAATTGCCCGCATCGGTAGACTTTCCTAAATAATCTGTAATAACAGCGCCAGCAAAAATGCCGGCCGTATTTAAAAAGCCGTATGCCGTTGCCCTACTATTAGCTGGTACAAATTGACATAAAATAGGCATATTGTTGGTATCAAACATGCCAAATCCAAAGCCAAACATAGATGCAGCAGCAAAAACCACTACAATAGAATTACTATAACCAAGTAGTAGTAGCGCAGGTATCATTAGAGACAATCCTATCGCACCAATATATATCCGTGCCCTTATATTTTGTTGCACCCACTTATCAGAAAAATAACCACCCACGATTACTCCAAACAAAGACGACAATGAAATAAAAATGGTTGTTAACGGACCCGCCAAAGACATGTCTTTATGCAGTTTATCGGCAATTAAAGTGGGTGCCCAATTTTTAATAGCCCATCCAGGGAAACTAGGAACGGCAAAATATAAAATGATAATCCAAAAAGAAAAAGATGTAAGTAGAGAAGAAGCACTTTTAAAAACTGATTGATATCCTTTTAGTGCTTTATGGAGTATTTCCCTTTTAATATTGTCCTGTAAAAAAACAATCAATACAATAGCATATAACATGCCAAATCCGCCAAAAAACATAAAAGTATATTGCCATGAAAATAATTTAGCAACTGTTGCGCCAAAGCCGCCAAGCGCCTGGCCCATATATATACCAGACATGTGAAGCCCTACAGCTAAAGATCTGGTTTTATCCGAATGATAATCAGCAATAAGTGATAAGCCAGCAGGAATGTATAATGCTTCACTCAAACCCATAAGAGCTCTTAACCAATAGAGCTCATTAAATGTTGTTGCAAAGCCCATCGCAAAAGTTACGAGTGACCAAACAAATAAACTTCCAATGATGAGTCCTTTTCTATTGATACGGTCTGCAATCATTCCAGAAAACGAACTCATAGATCCGTACACCCATAAAAACACTGCCATTAAGTAACCGTAATTGGTAGCCTGCTGAAGCTCTGAAATATCGAGCTGCATAGATGGACGCATGGTTGCAATCATTTGACGGTCCATATAATTTAAAAGTGCCACTACCCATAAAAGGCCAACTACAATCCAAGGATATTTTTTTGATTCAGACATATTTATTTTTTTATAGCACCAACCCAAATTTTAGGCGTTCTGATGCCAGGTTTTAATTCACCAGCAGGTAAATATATTTTACTATTGTTGATAAATGCATGTGTTGTAACAGGAGCCGTAAAACTAAGTTGGGCATATGGACCCCAGGTATTTGACACAGGATTATATTTGAGCACGTCTTTACTAAATCCTGGATGTGTTTTTTGCAAATTATTTTTGATACTAGTTAGTTCCTTTTTTATAGTTGTGTCTGAAGTGGTAGCAATTTTTGCAGCCAATAGTTCTACTTCATGAAAAACAACAATTTTATCACCCCCAATAAATAAAATACTACTATCATTTGTTGTAACGGCAGTAGCTGCTGATACCGTTTCAGGTAGTTTTGCTTTTTCGTACCAGGTATTGTTTTCAATATCCCATGCAAATACCTGGTTATAAATTTTACTAATACCGTCAGCACCTTTGCAGCGGCCACCCATTATATACACTTGTCCATTTAGTAAAGAAGCAGCAGCAAAACTTGTAGGCTGCGGCATGTCAGAAACATGTTTCCAACCTGCTGTTATTTTATCAAAATAAAGCGCCCATACATTATCAGAAACACCTTTACTATTAGCGCCACCAAAAACATATAGGGCAGCATTTGTAGCAACTGCTACCGCATTTGTAAGTGCTTCGGGTAAACTAGGCCATGTAATTACTTCAAAGCCACTAGCGCCATGCTTTTTTTGAATACTGTAAACTGTATTAATAGCCCCGGTTTCGTTTTCACCACCTGCATACATAATTTTATCAGTCGTTTGAGCAATCGCAGCATAAGAAACATTGGAAGGCAGCTTGAACGAACCTGTATGAACAAGCAAATCGTGATATATACTATACATAAATACGTCATTATAGTATTTTTTTGTCCCCCCTTCCCAAGGTAGTCCTGCTGGAAAATTATTGCCACCTCCAATTAATAATTGATTCCCAATAATGCCAGTAATAATTCCAGACAATCCAATATTTAGTTGCTCCTTATTTATTGTAGGCAACACCCCTGCCTCATGCCATACAATGGGCTGCCGGTATTTTTGTTGGGACATACCAGCATTATAAAAGCAAACACAGAGCGTTAACAATAAATATGTATAAAATTTATGCACGCTTGTTAATTTGGAATTTTTGAAGCGTATGCACTAAAACCCAATGCATCTACATCAGCACTAAAAAGTTCAAATTGCGCCTCCAACATATTTGAAATTGGCAGTCTAAATTCACCACAATCCATTCCTATCATTTTCATGTATGCTTTTCCTGTTGCGATGCCTCCATATTTACCTAATAACCGAATCATATCAATCGATTGCTGCTGTAATGATCGTGCAGCTTCTAAATTATTACTATTGTATGCTTCTATTAAAGACATATAAAGCGGTGCAGCATAATTATAAGTACTACCTACAGCTCCTTTAGCACCAAGCACTAGCGCAGATAACATATTTTCATCTCTACCCCAAAGCATATCGTACTTGCCATTTGCAAAACGCATACATGACAAATAATCCATAAAATCTTCGTGGGTATACTTAATGCCTGCAAAATTATCTAGTTTGCCATGCACTGCTTGCAGTAATTCATACATGGTAATATGTACACCTGTTAAAACTGGAATATGATAATAGTAAAATGCTAGATCAGGAACAGCTTCTCCAATTTCGATACAAGCTTTTGCGAGCACATTTGCATTTGCTGGCTTAAAATAAAATGGCGTTGTAAAAGCCACCGCCCTTAGTCCAATACTTTTTGCATAGATGGCTAAATCTTTGCAATCGGCAATGCAAGTGCCGCCTAAAAATGGAATAACGGTAAAATTTGGATTATCGCCAACGGCTGAGGCCCAAGCCTTCATCACCAACTTTTTTTCTTCGAGTGTTAATGAAACACCCTCTCCCGTTGAGCCACAAATAAATGCACCAGTAACTTTATTACTTTGCAGCATTTGGTAGTAAGCGGGAATTAGTTCAAGATGTAAAGATCCATCCTTGTGAAATGGCGTAAACGGTGCCGCAATTAATCCTTCTAAATGTTTCATGTATCTATTTTTGTTTCCAATTATCAACTAATAATTTCATAAAATACCCACCTACTACACTACGCGCCTGCATGCCTACTTGCTTACCAGTAAGGGTTTCATGCCAGTCACTGATAGGAACCCTAGATGATGTTTCGGTTGCATATAAATAAATAGGGTGCATTAGAGCAGCAAAGTCTTTTTGACTAGCAGCCATACTAGCTGTCCAAATTACCCAATCACTTTTGGTATATGTTTTTCTACTATCTAGCGGAAGTCCATATTTATTTTGAATGGTTAAATAATAAGCAATCTCTTTTTTATATACTTCTTCCGAAAACAATTGTAGATTCAATAATTTATCCCACACTAAATTATATTTCTGACTCCAAGTATTGCCTTTGTCAAAAGTTAATGCGTAATGATCGCCAACAGAGTCCAACCCTAACCACCTCGTTGCATAATCTTTAGCAATAGCGTTATACTTTGCTGCAACAGTTGGCATGCCCATTTTATTTGCCATTTGTGCGTAAGCACCGATACCTACAATGGCTTTAATTGAAAGGTTTGCATTGCGAGATAAGTGACCAGCAAAATCGTCGGTACAAAGTTGATTGACAGGGTCAAGTCCATCGTTTACTAAAAAATTAACCCATTCAGATAGTACTTTCCAATGTGGTTTTGCAAAAGAAATATTATTTTCTGCTTTACATATTGCAGCCGTTAATAAAATCATATTACCTGCTTCTTCTACAGGCATATCGGCCGGATAGGTTTGTCCATTTGCAAGTGGATAGGTTCCTAAATCGTGCGCTGGAAATAGTTTTTTCCATTTACCGGTTTCGGAATATTCAATTAAAGGCGCAACCATTCCTTTTAGTAATTCGGGATTGTATAATAATGCGAGTGGCGCAGATGGATAGGTAACATCTACTGTCCAAATAGATCCGTTGCTATAGTTTTCTTTTTGAGGAAACAAAAGTTGATCCTGCGGACCTCTAATGGTATTGTGTGCAGCTAGTGATTGTCTATAAGCCGTAACGCATAAAGCTGCATATGCAGTACCGCCACTTTTTGTAGCACTGCCGTATAATTTTTTGTCAAATGCATCACATAAAGTAGCTACCCTCGTATAATCTGTGGCAGCAACACTTATAAGCTGCTCCATGCTTTTATATTTCTTTTTCCACCAAGGATCCAGGTTTTCACCAAAGTATTGAACCGATTTTATTTCGTCATAAGAAAGCATAACCCTGTCACTTGTAGTGCCAGTTGGACCAATCTTTTGGTGTAATTGAACTGTCAGATAATTATCTGGTACTTTTGTGTTTTCTGAAACACCAGCAATTTCTTGAAGCAAATCACTACTACTTTGATTTACTAAAGTAGCCGTTGCGCTTGCAGTAGACAAATAAGCGTAGCCCCAATCGATACGCAAATCGTCACCCGATTTTGATAAGATTTTTTGATCTGCTACACCCGTTTTTAAATATTTAATATTATTTATACTGCCAGCCGTAGTTTTTTCAATTTGTGAAGACCTGTCTTTTGCTACCGAGGCACTTACGCCAAACAAAATTTGAATATCATGCTTTTTATTATCAGTAGCACTAGAGGTAAAACTAACATAAGATAAGGGCCTAGAAAGTATGTCGATATTATTCGCTAATAGTGGCGATAGAAAATCTATAGTAACATTAACAGCACCACAAAGCATACGGTAGCTGGTTTTAGTTGCAGTCACCGTAACATCTTCCTGTTTTGCTTGCTGTATGTTTGTGAATTTTTTTTGTGCATAGAGTCCGGCATCCAACCATGCATAACCCTGCGTATTAATGCAATGCATGGCTATTGTATTTTCACCTTTGTGCAAATACATTTTAATAGCTTCTTCTAATGGATAGTTTTTAACAGAAGTGACATAACAGTTGCCACAACTATAAATTTTATTACCATTCAGGTATATTTCTACATCTTCGTCGTACCTAAGTTTAGCAAGTAAGTAGTCAATATTTGCACCATCGTAATTGAAGGTTCTGCGCACCCAAATTTCTTTGGTATCCCATGCAGTTGCAAAATCATTGTCCCAACCTTTACCAAATGGGAGCTTACCGGTTTTCCAATTGGTGGTTTCAAATTTTTCTTGTTGCCATCCAGCAGCAGGTGTTTCAAAAGTATACAAGCAGTTTACTGGATCAGCCTCACCAACAGCCGCTATTGGCGAACTAGGAAGTTGCATATCTCCTAAAATTTGATATTGCACACCATCCACTTTTGCATATGCAATTAAGCCCTGATCATACCCTGTCCAGTGTCTAGTAGTTGATTTTTGAACTTCATCCGAAAAAGACCAAATACTAAAATAAGGATTGTGCGTTACCAATGGGTACGCTGGCATTTTATGAATTTGTGCCATGCTCGCACAAAACAAAAACAAGCTTACAATAAAAGATAACTGCTTTTTCATAATGGGTTTATTCTATCCCCCAATGTAAATAACAATGCGTACATAAACAATCTAAAAATACACTGAAGTGTCGTTTTTTGGGATGGGGCAACAAATATTACGACAGTTATGGCTACCTATACTAATAATTGTTAGTATTCATGAAAAGGGGTATTTTTATAGTGAATTCAATTTAATTATTACAATGATTCATAAACTTGTAACAGACGCCGCGGCGGCAGTAGCAGATATCACAGATGGCAGCATCCTAATGTTAGGTGGCTTTGGCCTTTGCGGTATTCCAGAAAATTGTATCCAGGCCATATTAGAAAAAGGAACAACCAACTTAACCTGCATTTCAAACAATGCGGGGGTTGATGATTTTGGTATTGGACTTTTACTCCAACAAAAACGAGTTAAAAAAATGATTTCGTCTTATGTTGGCGAAAACGAAGAGTTTGAAAGACAATTACTTTCTGGTGAATTAGAAGTTGAGCTTATTCCGCAGGGAACTTTAGCGTTTAGATGTATGGCTGCCGGTTATGGCATGCCAGCTATTTTTACACCGGCGGGTGTTGGAACAGAAGTGGCGATAGGAAAAGAATCCAGAATTTTTGATGGCAAAGAATATTTATTGGAAACTGCTTTTAATGCAGATTTTGCTATTGTAAAAGCATGGAAAGGCGATACCGACGGAAATTTAATTTTTAAAAGCACGGCACGCAATTTTAATCCACTTATGGCAATGGCTGGTAAAATTACCATTGCAGAAGTAGAAGAGCTTGTAGAACCAGGCATGCTAGATCCCGATCAAATTCATACACCCGGTATTTATGTGCACCGAATTTTTGAAGGAAAAAATTATGAGAAAAGAATTGAAAAACGCACTACCAGTAAATAAAATTTTATGTTAGATAAAGAAGGCATCGCAAAAAGAATTGCTAAAGAAGTAAAAAACAATACCTACGTTAATTTAGGCATTGGTATTCCCACACTTGTAGCCAACTATTTACACGAAGGCATAAACGTTTGCTTTCAAAGTGAAAACGGTTTACTCGGCGTAGGCCCTTTTCCAAAAGAGTATGCAGTAGATCCTGATGTTATCAATGCAGGCAAGCAAACCATTACAGCGCTTCCGGGTGCTAGCTCTTTTGATTCTGCAATGAGCTTTGGTATGATTCATTCAAAAAAAATTGACTTAACCATACTTGGTGCCATGGAAGTTTCCGAAAACGGAGACATTGCCAACTGGAAAATTCCCGGCAAAATGGTAAAAGGTATGGGTGGCGCGATGGATCTTGTAGCTTCTGCAAAACATATTATTGTAGCCATGCAACATGTAAATAAAGCAGGTGAAAGTAAACTACTAGCTAATTGCGATTTACCCCTCACTGGAAAAAACTGCGTTAAAAGAATTGTAACTGAATTAGCAGTTATTGATATTGCACCAGAAGGCGGGTTTGTACTAATCGAAAGAGCACCGGGTGTTTCGATAGAGCAAATAAAAAATGCCACTGCTGGAAAGCTCCTTATTAATGGAGACATCCCAGAAATGGCATTGTAACAAAGATTATTAAATTATAAGTTTCCTCTTAATTCCTGTTCTCTTTCGAGGGCTTCAAATAATGCTTTAAAGTTTCCTGCACCAAATGATTTAGCACCTTTGCGCTGAATGATTTCGAAAAACAAGGTAGGTCTATCTTCTACCGGCTTAGTAAATATTTGAAGTAGGTATCCTTCATCATCACGGTCTACAAGTATACCTAGTTTTCTTAAAGGCTCAAGGTCTTCATCGATAGGGCCAATACGGTCTAGTAACTGATCGTAATAAGTATTAGGCACTTTTAAAAATTCTACCCCTCTATCACTAAGTGCAGAAACAGTAGTAATAATATCCTGTGTGGCAATCGCGATGTGTTGCACACCTGCATCCTTATAAAAATCGAGATACTCTTCTACCTGAGATTTTTTCTTGCCTTCCGCTGGTTCATTGATTGGAAATTTCACAAAACCATTTCCGTTACTCATTACTTTACTCATGAGTGCAGAGTACTCGGTAGAAATTTGCTTATCGTCAAAAGTCAAAATATTTTTAAAGCCCATCACGTCTTCATAAAATGAAACCCATGTATTCATTTGATTCCAACCTACATTACCTACGCAATGGTCAATGTATTGAAGTCCAACATCAGATGGATTGTAATGGCTCTCCCAAACTTTAAACCCTGGCATAAATGTGCCTTTATAATCTTTGCGCTCAATAAATAAATGAACCGTATCGCCATAAATATGAATACCGCTCATTACAATTTTACCATCCGCGTCTTCACGTGTAGTAGGCTCCATATATGGCTTTGCGCCACGCTTTACGGTTTGCTCAAATGCATCAGCAGCATCATTTACCATTAACGCAACTGCTTTAACACCATCTCCATGTTTGTTTACATGTTCGGCAATAGACCCTTCTGGATGCAGTGGTGTTGTTAAAACAAGTCTTACTTTATTTTGAACTAGCACATACGATACTTTTTCTTTATCGCCAGTTTCAGGACCACTATATGCATAGCTTTGAAATCCAAAAGCTGTTTTGTAAAAATGTGCGGCTTGTTTTGCATTACCTACATACAACTCTACATAGTCTGTTCCCATTAAGGGTAAAAAATCTGTGCTCATATAAATATTTAAATCTTTTTAGTTATTCAACGCTTCTTATTCAATAACTCTTATTCTACATTATGCTGCCAACTCTTGTGGTAACTTTCATCTTCAATAGCAATGGCATCTTCGGTTAACATCAGTGGCTTAAATGGATCAATCATAACAGCTAGTTCTTCGGTTTTTTCTTTACCAATAGAATTTTCGACAGTGCCCGGATGCGGACCATGTGGAATACCTCCAGGGTGAAGTGTAATTTGACCTTGCACCACAGATTTTCTGCTCATAAAATCACCATCTACATAATACAATACTTCATCACTGTCTATATTGCTATGGTTGTATGGCGCTGGAATAGCCTGTGGATGGTAATCATATTTACGTGGCACAAAAGAACAGATCACAAAATTGTGCGCTTCAAAAGTTTGATGTACTGGAGGTGGCTGATGCACACGACCGGTAATAGGCTCAAAATTATGAATCGAAAAAGCCCATGGATAATGGTATCCATCCCATCCAATAAAATCAAATGGATGCGTACCATAAGTATACGGATATATTAAACCCTGTTTTTTGATAAGCACTTTAAAGTCTCCTGCTTCGTCAAAAGTTTCTAAATTGGTTGGTCTAACAATGTCACGCTCACAAAATGGTGCGTGCTCCATCAGTTGACCATATTTATTCTGATACCTTTTTGGGAAATGTATGGGACTAAAACTTTCAATGATAAACAAACGGTTGTCTGCATCATTAAATTCAATCTGATAAATAGTACCACGAGGCACTACAATATAATCGCCATACTTAAAATATATTTTACCAAACCCAGTTTTTAAAGTGCCCGAACCTTTATGAATAAACAACACTTCATCTGCCTGACTATTTTTATAAAAATAAGTAGTCATTGACTCCGTTGGAGCTG
Organism: Sediminibacterium ginsengisoli; assembly: GCA_945873615.1. Taxonomy (GTDB): domain Bacteria; phylum Bacteroidota; class Bacteroidia; order Chitinophagales; family Chitinophagaceae; genus Sediminibacterium; species Sediminibacterium ginsengisoli_E. The sequence goes on from CAMCDT010000004.1 coordinate 91,528, forward strand.
CGAGTGAAATTTGTAAATCTGAATTTACAAGTACAATTTTTCGACTCTCTAAATAATCTTTTTCAGGTTTAATATTAAACCCAAGTAAACTGGTATGCTTTAAATGTTTTTCTCTTGCAATTTTTGGCTCTACCGAATAAGGCGTTCCAAGCTCCTTAACAATGGTAGGAGGATGTGTGTGATACACCAATGAATACATACTTGAAAAACCTTCGGTAGAAACCAGCTCTTCGGCATAGAGTGCACCATCCGGTTTTCTAAAAACGGTATGACGTTTTGCAGGAATTTGTCCTAAACTATGGTATATTGGCATAACAGTGTATTTATTCCGTTGCAATACTAACAATTATTAGTATAAAATAGATTATTATTTTACCTTCGTTTTTCACAATTTATCTTCCATGAAACTAATCAGCTACCGCCTTAACAATAACATTTCATACGGTGTTTTGGTGAATAACGAACTCTATAGCTTACCAGGCATCAATGCAAGTTTTCCGGATAGCATGAATGCGTTTTTAGCCCTCGAAGAAACTGGCATGGAAATGGCCCGCCAAACAGCCAAACAAATTGAAGCTGGAACGCTAGTTGCAACCCCGGTAATCAATTACGAAATTTTGGCGCCTGTGCCGCACCCAACTTCTTGTAGAGACGGATATGCGTTTAGACAACACGTGGAAGCAGCTAGAAAAAACAGAGGCGTAGAAATGATTCCTGAATTTGATCAGTACCCTATCTTTTATTTTACCAATCATCAAGCCGTTGAAGGACCAGGCCCTGTCTATTGCATGCCCGACCATTTTCAACAACTCGATTTTGAACTAGAAATAGCTATCGTAATTGGTAAAAAAGGTAAAAACATTAAAGCGAGTGAAGCAGATGCTTACATTGCTGGTTTTACCATCATGAATGACATGAGCGCGAGAAAACTTCAGATGGAAGAAATGCTTTTAAACCTTGGTCCTGCTAAAGGAAAAGATTTTTCAACTGTTATTGGACCTTGGCTTGTTACACCTGACGAGCTTGCACAAAAAGTAGCGCCAACCAAAGCTGGACATACCGGTCTCAACTACGATTTAGCCATGAAATGTTATGTAAATGACATACTGGTTTCGAGTGGAAACGTAAAAGATATGGACTGGACATTTGCAGAAATTATTGAAAGGTGCTCCTATGGCGTAACGCTGTATCCGGGTGATGTAATTGGATCAGGCACCGTAGGAACTGGATGCTTTTTAGAATTAAATGGAACTGGAAAAAGATTGGACCCTAACTTTCAACCGCAGTGGCTACAAAATGGCGACCGCGTAACCATGACTATTGATGCGTTAGGTATTTTAGAAAATCAAATTATAGCAGAAGATACCAACTGGTCTATTTTGTCGTTAAAGAAATAAGCATGCTTACCATCAACACATCAGATATAAGTCCATTAGAACTCCAAGGATATTTGCAAAGCGCCATTGCGCCAAGGCCCATATGTTTGGCGTCTACCATCGACAAAGCAGGTCAGGTAAACCTGAGTCCGTTCAGCTATTTTAATTTATTTAGCATGAACCCGCCTATCTGTATTTTTTCTCCTTCAAGAAGGGTTAGGGATAATACCACAAAACATACCCTCGAAAATTTAAAAGAAGTTCCGGAGTGTGTGATCAACATAGTGAACTATGCTATGGTTGGACAGGTTTCATTATCTAGTTGCGAATACAGCAAAGACGTAAATGAATTTACCAAAGCAGGTTTCACGCAAATACCTTCCGATTTAGTAGCGCCGCCACGTGTTGCCGAATCCCCTATTCAATTAGAATGTACGGTTGCGCAAATTATTGCCCTTGGCGAAAAAGCAGGTGCTGGTAATTTAGTGCTCGCTGAAATAAAAAGGATTCATATTGCAGAATCGGTACTTAATGCAAACAATAAAATTGATCAAGCAAAACTTGATTTGGTTGCAAGACTTGGTGGCGACTGGTATGCAAGAATTAACGAGCAAAATTTATTTGAGGTAACCAAGCCCAACACCCAGCTGGGTATGGGTTTTGACATGCTACCTACATTTATTAGAGAAAGCGAAGCCTTTAGCAACAATGAAAAAGCACAGCTGGCTAATTGCACCACACTACCTGAATCATTTGCAAAAAATACAGGTATCAGCCTGCATCTAACAGACGCAAACATTAGTACTATTAAAAAAGAATTAGCAGAAAAAAATGCACAGGCCGCTTGGGCTTTTATTGAAACGTTAATTGCGCATCAATAATAGCGAGACCATCTCCAATTAGCTTTGTAAAATCAGGCATATTATTTTTTTGTGCTTCCAAATAAGTTCTAACATCCGCAGCTAATTCAGATGCTTCTTTTTCATGCGCTACTATTTCTAAAATTTCAAGAGCGCAAAGCCAATCATTTTTATGATCAGCGCAAATGCTATTAAAAATAGTACCAAGTGTTTCTAATTGCGCTTTAGTAAATCCGTGTAATTGTATTTGCTCTCTTATATTTCTAACCTGCGCGGAGAGTGCATGGTAAGCGTAATCTTTATCGGAGTAGCTAGGCTGATGCGTCCGCTCTGGGGAAACATACAACTGATCATCAAAAGTGCTGATATCGGCAGGTCCATTAAATACAGAAACAATAGACGCGCCAACCGCCATATCAAATACACCCCAGGCAGGATCAAATAGTACAAGCCCTTCTTTATTTGTAACCGTGCAAGAGGTAAATGAAAAAATTAAATTTTTAGTACCCTCTTTTGTGATGTCTCTTAATATCCCTTGAACGGTAATGCCAGATTCAAAAGATAAAACCACTTCGTTGTTTAACGTAATGCCAAACTGCTGCAGGTCTTGTTCAGTAAAATCTTCGAGCGGTTTACTTGCGCCCATTAAATTACCCACCGGCGACCCAAAACCATCTGCATGGTAATTTTTTCCATGACCATGCAACTGCTTGTGGTTAACAGATAATGCAGTTGGGCCCGTTGTTTTTATATACGCCACCGATGACCCAGGCCCTTCTAAAACCTGCGTAAACACGCCTGATACTTGAAGGCCTGAACTGTAGGCTGCGGTGCAAATATTTTTACATTCAACTGCTTTAAGTAAACTTTGCAAACCACCCACTCTAAAAGCCATGGTACTTTCAAACTGTTTTAAAACATCAATTAAATTTTGAAAGGTAGGTGTAACAAAAAGTTGCGGCTGCGGTTTTGTAATATCATACGAATAGGTAAGTGCATCGATGGTGTAGGGTATTTTTTTAACCTCTGGGTGCATACAAGATGCGCTCTCCCCAATAGAAGACAACAAACCTGCGCCGTAAATTTTTGGTTGATCTAGTGGGCCAATTAAACCATACTCTACTGTCCACCACTGCAACCTACTAAGCAACGCCATTTCAGAAGGTTCCCCTAAATTTTGTTGTTGTTCAAAAATAGTAGCTTCTGTTTTTTTAATAACAGCTTCATCTATCCCTGGCATTTCTTTTAAAATAGAAAGCTGTCTGATGGTTTCGTATAGTTCAAAATCTTTAGAAGAAAATATGGCTTTGGTTCCAATAAAACCTAGGTAACTTAAGTATTGATTGTAATCTGAATCACTAATGATAGGTGCGTGTCCCGCCGATTCGTGAATGATATCTGGTGCACTGGTATATTCAATATGTTCTATTTGTCTAATATCGGCTGCAATAACAAGTACCCTGTAGGCCTGAAATTCCATAAATGCAGCAGGTGGAATAAATCCATCTACGGTTACGGCGCCCCAACCAATATTTGCAAGCGCATCATTAATTTCCTGTAAGCTTGGGATTTTTTCGATGGTTAATCCGGCCATTTTTAAACCCGGTATATACGGGTAATAAGCGGCGTCTTTGAGATAGCTATAATTTTGGCGCATTACATATCTCCAAACGGCATGGTCAATTGGTGTATACTTTTCGTAATGCTGATCTACGATGTATTTGGCTAAATGCTCCGGCAAATTTGCCACCTGCTCGTTGTTAAAAGTATTCATTGACTCGCTTCAATATGAGGAGCTAAAGTAATACAAAATAAATAAAATAACAAACGTTAGTTATTAGTTGAAAGGGGTAGCCCACTTTTTATCAGTGTATACATTTGTACCTGCCAAGGTTTTTAAAAAAGCCACTACAGCTGCAATTTCGGCTGGCTGTAAATTTAATCGTTGCACATTAACGCCATTGGGTTTTAAGCGCTGATCTAAATTTCGGTTGTCATTGATAAAGCCTCCATAATGTGATACGGCCGTAGCTAAATCACGTATGCCACCAGTATGCATCAAGCGTGTATTTAATTCACCCTTATTATTAACGAGGTCTCTAAGTGTTGGTGCACGCGTTATAGAAACGTCTTGACCTGCACCTGCTGCAAGCGCAATAACACCATTATTTCTTGTATTTGGATCGATATCAAATTCAGGTGCGTTATGACAACCATTGCATCCAAGTCCTCCCCCTATTCTACTGCTATTGCCATCAAAAACAGGTGGCGTTAAAAATAAATTTTTGCCCTCATTTTCCTGCGCCGTAAAATTTGGAAAGTTTTGCCTGTCATTATTTACCTGGGCTCTACCCACATCATATTTTGAATCAAAAGATTGAATACTTCTTACAAACTGTGCTAAACATTCTTGCAAGCGAGGTTCTGTAACTGTAATATCTCCGTATACAAATTTGAAAAGCTCGTTGTAATAATCAGTGCTCTGTAATTTAGTTAAGAGCGCTGCTATGTTTGCTCTTCCAGCCTGTCCACTAAATCCCATCTCTTTGTGATCTGCAATGGGTTGTGTGGATTGACTTTCTAAACTTGCTGCTCTTTCGTCCCAAAAAAACTTTGCTTCTACACCAAATCTTTCATTAACAAGACGCATAGAGTGCCTGTCGGTTAACCCACCAGCAACACCCACACTAATGAGAGCCGTATCCGAAAAAGCAAAAGCTTGTTTATGACAACTTGCGCATGAAATAGTGTTATCGATGCTTAATTTTTTATCGTAAAACAAAACCCTACCAAGTGTTGCTTTGGCATTAGTAATAGGATTATTTCCCGTATTGTCTTTTGTAATATAGGCAGGCTTTGTTTGCGCCGCATAGTTGGCTAAATTATTGAGGTCTATTTGTGCGCCAAAGGCATTAGCAATGGCCGTATATACAGTTTGCGTAACCGCCGGTGTATCTGTTTTTGAACATGCCACCAGTAATACAACAACACCTATAATACTGGAAAGAACAATTGAGGTTTTACGCATAGTCATATATTTTGGATTCAGACCCACAGCGTAGCATAAGGTTTAACCTTAAAACTAATTCCATTGCCAATTATTTGTTAATACCCTAGATTCAAATTTCTCTTCTTCCTCGTCTGGAAGCGCTGCAAAAAAATCAATGCCCGTTAATGCCTCTAATTCATCAATGCTAATTACAAACTCCTTCAGTGGCAAGCTGCTTCCTGCATTAGGCAGCATAAAAGCAATGGCTTCCACCCCTTCCTTTGTTTGCTTAAAAATAATTTTATAATAAGCGCATGGAACGGTAATTGATCTATCAACAAAACCGCAGCTTTTATTAAGCAAAGGCCCCGTAACCACATACACCCCATTTTTTTGTAACGCCCAATCCCTCACTTTGTCTTCAAGTTTTGACCAAATCCCTCTATTAAATGATGGCGCCTGTGGCGACATATTAGACATGTAAAAACTTTCATTCATAGAAACAGTACTTAGTTTCATATCTGCGGCAGGGCATAGATGCCCCCTGTCGTATCCAGATTTTGTATAACTAGATGGCCCAAAAGCATCCCTTATTAATGGGTCTGCTTTAAACTTAGATGCCCTTTTTTGACTGCCATTGATTAACATGGGTGTAAGCGGGTACGCTACCCACTCTGCTTGTTTATCTGCACTACTGTATGAAAGTGTATAGTAGGTATGTTTAATTGTAAGCCCCTTATTGTTTGTGGGTAGCAGGGTATCTGACACCGCACCAGCACCGTAAAAGCAAAAAATAAAGACCAAAACCCATAAAAAAGAATGCGGGCGTTTTAAACCATTTTTTCTCATCAGCAATTATTGTAATGTAAATGCAACATATGCATCACTTGTTTTACCTCCCCACTTAGAACCACCGCAAGCAATAACAACAAACTGTTTTCCATTGACTTCATAAATACTTGGCGTGGCAACACCAGGAGCAGGCAAATCTATTTCTCGAAGTATTTTACCAGTGCGTTTGTGGATGATTCTAAATTTTCCATCCGCAGATGCACCTATAAACAGTAGCCCCCCTTTTGTTACAACTGGACCTCCGTAATTTTCTCGACCTGTTGCTGGAATCCCCTTTGCTTTTAGAGCTTCAAATTCTCCAAATGTAATTTTCCAAACATGTGCACCAGTTTTTAAATCAATAGCTGTTAATGAACCCCATGGTGGTCGAATAGCAGGATATCCTTCGGGGGTTAAAAATTTATTGTACCCAGTAAATCCATAGGTTGTTTTTTGAGGAGGTAATAGTTTAGAAACGTCACCGGTATATTTTAATTCCTGTGTATTTTTTACATTCAACACATAAGAGGCAAGCGCTGTTTTTTCCTGTATGGTTAATACATTATTGCCTGGCATCATTCTTTTGCCAGTTGTTACAAGTTGAGAAAAAGAACTAACTGTATACTTTTTATCTGCGCCAATTAATGAAGGATAATTTCCACCCCCTTGCATTTCAGTGCCATGACATTTCATACAATTTTGCGTATAAATTATTTTACCAGCTTCATAATTTGTCAATAGTGTTTTATCATTTTTTTTATTTTCAACCATATTTAAAAGCCAAGCCATTTCGTTGGTATTGACATATAAAAACTGTGTTTCTGGATCAAATGAAGGCCCACCCCACTCTGCTCCACCATCATAACCTGGAAGTACAATGGTTCCTTTTACAGAAGGTGGTGTAAATATTTTACTAGGTCCATAATTTAAAAAAGTTTTTTTTATGGAAGCATAACTACTTGCATCTACTATATCATTCAGGTCTGCGCTATCAAATGATTGTCGAACAAGAGGCTTAGGAATTACTGGCATAGGTTGTGTAGGCCATAGCTTTTCATTTGCCAGCGTTGTTGCCGTATTTACAGACACTTCCTTAACTGGAAACAGAGGCTTACCCGTTTCACGGTCTAATAAAAAAACAAAACCCGTTTTGGTTGTTTGTGCTACGGCATCTATTTTTTTTCCTTTATGCGTAACCGTAACAAGGGCTGGCGGAGCTGGTAAATCCATATCCCACACATCGTGGTGTACAGTTTGAAAATACCATTTTAATTTACCTGTTGCCGCATCTATGGCGAGTAACGAATTGCCATACAATCCCATACCGGTTCTATTTCCTCCGTAAAAATCGTTGGTAGGATTACCAGTCGGTGCAAATAAAATACCTCTTTTTTCATCTAAGCTAAACCCAGCCCAACTATTGGTTGAACCCATATGCCTGTAGGCCGTTGTATCATCCCAAGTTTCATAGCCTTTGTCTTGCGGATAAGGTATGGTATGAAAAATCCATTGTTGCTTTCCTGTTAGAACATAAAATGCCCTGATATGACCAGGCGTTTCTTCGCCAACCAACCCACTTACAAAAAATAAATTTTTATACACCATTACGGGAGAAGTTGGCGCTACAAATAATTTAGTAGGGTCTCGATCTAAACCGTTCACCAAGTTAATTCCACCATCGGTTCCAAAACTTGGTACTAATTTTCCGGTTGTTGCATTTACACAAAATACAATGGGGCCAACTGTATAAATGATTCGCTTATCATTTTCATTTTCCCAATAAGCTACGCCCCTGTTCATATTTACACTACTTCTATGCCATGTTTTATTGGCGGCAGAATCGGCAGGATTAAATGTCCATATTTCTTTACCGGTTGCCGCGTTAACCGCAAATAATTTTAATTTAGGTGACACACCATACATTACGCCTTCAACTATAATTGGATTGCACTCCATTGGGCCAAATTTGGTGCTATCATTATTTTCGGTGTGGTAGACCCATGCAACACCCAGTTTGGCATAATTGGTTGTATCGATTTGCTGTATGGCCGAGTATTTCAAATTTTCACTTCCGCCCCCTGTTTTAGCCCATGATAAATAGGTGGGCTGCTTAGGGTCGCAAGCAAGCATAAGTATGGACACTGACAAAAAAAGAAGCCATTTATTAGTGGGACTGGTCATATGGGTTAATTGTGCCTAAAATGTGTGGTAAACTACTTATTTTAACGGTAATTTGACAATAATTATAGGCTTTAATTGGACCGAATTTTAAAAAATAGGTCCCAAAAATGAGTACCTTTGTAATATGCGACTAACACAAACCATAAAACAACTTTTAGCCCTGGCTATGCTGGTTGTTTTTGCGTTTAGTATTACGCCGCAAAAAACCATTCACGACTTTGTTGCTGAACACAAAGATCCTACCAAATGCGAAGTGCATATTAAAGCACCCATCGAGCAGGTTGAAAAAGCGCAACTACATTGCACATTTGATTTTCAGGTAGCAACAACTCCGTTTGTGAGTTACAATTTTACTATTGTAGTTCATACACCCGCAGAGGCAAGGGCACAAAACAACACCTACAAAGAAACACAGATTTATACGGTTCATATTTCTAAAGAATCGCGTGGTCCACCTCGTTGCTAATATTTTATAGCAGGATTTTATTTTCTTTTTTCGGTATTCAATTTTATTATTTTGAACGTAACTAAATGTATTGTGTCATTGTGCATAATGACATGTCTAACAACTTTTCAAGCCAAAGCCCAAAAATGTAATTTGGTGCTATCAGGTGTTGTTATGGATGCATCTAATAACGCACCACTTGAAAAAGCAGTGGTTGAAATAAAAGAGTTAGGCCTCAAATTTATTACAGACATAGAAGGCCATTACCATTTTTATAATTTGTGTAAGGGCAGCTATACCATTGTGGTAAACCACATGAGCTGTGATAGTATCAAATATAAATTAACAGTACAGCAAAATATCATTCAAAATTTTAAACTGCCGCATGCCATTAATGAACTTGAAAATGTGATTGTAAACGCCAAAAGAGACCTTAATGTAAACACCATTAAAGAGGTTTTAAGTAGTAAGGTTGTGGATGCCACTAGAGGACAAAGTTTAGGGGAAGTATTAAGCCGCGCTAATGGGGTTACTGTTTTACAAACGGGTAGTACCATTTTTAAACCTGTAATTCATGGACTTCATAGCCAGCGCGTGCTACTTATTAATAATGGTGTTAGGCTTGAGAGTCAACAATGGGGCAGCGATCACGCACCCGAAATTGACCCATTTATTGCCGAAAAATTTACCATTATTAAAGGCGCAGGTGCACTCCGTTATGGTAATGACGCCATAGCTGGTGCGGTTTTAATTGAACCAAAAGCGTTACCTAAACAAGCCCAAACAAATGCCGAATTTAACACAGGTTATTTTTCCAATAACAGGCAATATGTAATGAGTGGCATGCTCGAATCGTCTCCTATCAAATATCCTGAACTCAGTTACCGTATTCAGGCTACTTATAAAAAGGGAGGCAATGCGAGAACGCCTAACTACTGGTTATACAACACAGGTTTACAAGAAATCAATTATTCGGCAAGTGCTGGATTAAGAAAAGAGAAATACAATACCGAAATATTTGTAAGTAGTTTTAATACGGATCTGGGCATTTTTATTGGCTCGCATGTAGGTAATTTAAGTGATTTGCAAAACGCTATTCAATTAAATAAACCGTTACAAAATATTGATGCGTTTAGTTATACCATAGGTAGACCCAAACAAAATGTACAGCACTACACGGTAAAGTCTAAATCTCAAATTTATTTACCTAATAATAGCAAACTCAATCTTTTAGTGTCTTATCAAAAGAATCTAAGAAAAGAGTTTGACAGGGCAATGCTCTCGAATAGACCAGAATTGGATCTAGATATATCAACCACCATGGCTGATATTAATTTTGAAAGCGGAACTACTAAAAAAATAAGTAGCAATATAGGTGTAGTAGCTATGCTGCAAGAAAATGTTTGGGCAGGTAGCCGTTTTTTTGTTCCAAATTTTCGCACGCAAAATATAGCTGTGTATAGCATTCATAATTACAATGTAAACAATTGGATGTTTGACGCTGGTGCCAGATTTGATTTTAGACACTTAAGAACCTACCGTAATAAATCGGATAGTATCACTGCTGCCAACAGGACATGGGGCAATGCTTCAGGAACCCTGGGTGCTACCTATAAAATAACGCCAAATTTTAAATGGCTTATTAATGGCGCATATGCATGGAGGGCTCCACAAGTAAATGAACTATATGTAAATGGATTACACCACGGAACATCAAGTTTTGAAATTGGTGACCCCAAATTAAAAAGCGAAAAGGCCTTAAACTTTTCTACGCAGTTAAAATATCAAACTGATAGTAGCTGGCAGTTTGATATTAGTGTATATAATAATATAATAACTGATTTTATTAATCTAACGCCATCGGTACCTGCTACTTTAACATTAAGAGGGGCCTATCCTACTTTTAGATTTGTGCAAAGCAATGCGGTGTTAAGAGGCATCGATTTTAGTGTACATAAAACACTTAATCGTTCGTGGATGGCGGGTGCTAAAACAGCACTTTTATGGGCAAAAAATAGAGATACCAAAGAATGGATTATCCAAATGCCTTCCAATCGAATTGAAGGTGATATCACGTATTCTTTTGCCAATAAATTACTGCCTAACGCAGCTATTGAATTACGCTACATGCATATCATGCAGCAAACAAGAATTCCTGTAAGTATTGCCGATTACATTCCACCACCAAATGCATACAGCCTACTTAATTTAGATTTTAGTAGTGATGTAGCCGTTGGAAAAAAGCAAATCAGTGTAGGATTAACCGTTGTTAATTTACTCAATCAAACCTACCGTGATTACATGAATAGGTTTAGATATTTTAATGACGAACCAGGAAGATCCATTAATCTCCGAATTAAATTAAAATTATGAAACAATTAAAAGTAGGTATCATTTACGCCGTGTTTATGATGTTAATGGTTGGGTGCTCTAAAGACGTAAGCAACCCCAATGACGAAAATGAACACGAAGCCATTAATAAAATAGAACTCGTATTTGCTGAAACGGGTGGCGCTACTACAAGCTTTATTATGGAAGATCCAGATGGCGATGGAGGTAACCCACCTTCCCGCATTGACACCATTAAATTAAATAGCAACAAGCAGTACAACCTCACCGTAAAAGTGTACAATATTGCAAGTGGCGTTATTAAAGAAGTATCTTCTACCATTTTAGCTCAAGCAACTTCACACGAATTCTATTTTATACCATCAGGTGTATCTGTAACGGTTCAAAAAACAGATAAAGACAAAAGCGGATACCCTATTGGTTTTTTAAGCAGTTGGCAAACAGCAGGCGCTGGCACTGGTAGCATCTTATTTAAATTGATGCACAAAACAGCGCTAAAAGGCCCTAACGATGGACCTAATGTAGGCCACAGCGACATTCAATTAAATTTACCAATCATTATTAAGTAAAAACAAACCCATGAAAAAGAGTATTATTTTTTTATTGAGCATATTAATTTCAAGTGCAACATTTGCGCAAGTTAGTTTTGGTGTAAAGGCAGCTTACAACGCCGCAAGTGTAAAATCTAACGACGCAGAAATTACCGATGACGGACAAACATTGTCTGGTTTTCATATTGGATCTGTTGTAAATGTTCCATTTAATAAAAGTGTTTCATTTCAAACAGGTCTTAACCTTGGAACCAAAGGTGTGAATGTAGCTCACCAAGGACATGGCGATAAATTTAAATTTACTGCACTTGACATTCCTTTAAATATTGTGGTTCATAGCAAAAAAGGTTTGTTTGCAGGAACGGGTTTAAACCTTGGCTATAATTTGTCAGGAAAATTAGACGCAGAGGACGACCCTACCGAAAATTATGATTTTGAATTTGGTAGCGATAAGAATTTTACAAGAGCAGATCTTGGCGTAAATTTTTTAGTAGGCTACCAAACAAAGTCTGGCATTTTTGTTAGCGCTAATAGTTTAATGAGCTTAACAGATATTGCACCTAGTGCAGTTAGCTGGAAAAACAATGTAATCAGTTTATCTATTGGATATACCTTAAAGTCTTCTAAAAAATAAGAGAGTTCGAGAAAATTTTAGTGTTTTACAAAGGCCGCCCGAAGGGCGGCCTTTGTTTTTTAAAACCAAGCCTTATTTTTTTATTGAAAAATAGTATATTTAAGTAAACAAAAAGTATGGCGCTATCTGCATTACATACACGCTATTTAACAGCAATTTGCTTACTATCAATGGTTTGCACTAGTTGCTTGCGAGAAAGAAATGGGGGCCTTTTTTTACCTGATGGTTTTGAAGCCACTGTGGTGGTAGATAGTTTACCAGGCAGAGCTAGACATTTGGCGGTAAATGATAATGGAGATATTTATGTGAAAGCCAATAAACCCATTGATGGTGGCATGAACTATGTTTTAAGAGATGAAAACAATGATGGCCGCGCCGATATCATTAAAAATTTTGGGCCCATAGCTAGTGAAGGCGCTTACGCTACAGGCATGCGCATTCATAATGGATACCTTTATACCAGTTCAGAAATGCTAGTGTACCGCTATAAATTAAAGCAGGATGAAATGGTGCCTTCCAGCAAAGCAGAGTTTATTGTAATTGACAGCGGGCAACCGCGTGAGCATGATGGCAAGCCACTTGCTTTTGATGGCAAGGGTCATATTTTTGTTCCATTTGGCGCGCCTTCTGATGCATGTCAAGAAGAGAACAGACTTCCTGGTTCACCAGGCATGAAACCCTGTCCTATTTTAGATTCTAATGCAGGTGTTTGGATGTTTGATGAAAATAAAGTCAATCAATTTAGAACCACCGACGGTATTAAAGTAGCAACTGGCTTGCGCAGCCTAGTTGCCATGACATGGAACAATCAAGACAGTACACTCTATTGTGTGGGTCACGGCAGAGATGGGCTTTCTAGCAGCTGGCCTCAATTTTACAACGAATGGCAGAGCGCCGTTTTACCTTCCGAAGCGTTTTATAAATTAAAGCCGGGTGCCAATGCAGGTTGGCCTTATTATTACTTTGATCAAATGAAGGGCAAAGTGATGGTGAATCCCGAATATGGTGGCGATGGAAAATTAGAAAACACGGATAAAAATATTGAAACTCCGATTGTTGGTTTTCCGGGCCATTTTGCACCCAATGATTTACTTTTTTATACTGGCGATCAGTTTCCTGAACGTTATAAAAATGGAGCTTTTATTGCCTTTCACGGATCTACCATTCGTGCTCCTTACCCGCAAGCTGGTTATATTGTAGCGTTTGTTCCCTTTGTAAATGGTAAACCACAAAAATGGGAAGTATTTGCAGATGGATTTACTGGAAAAGATACACTCGTAAATACCAGCGATAGCAAGCACCGCCCAATGGGACTTGCGCAAGGCCCAGATGGTTCGTTGTATATTTCAGATTCTAAAAAAGGAAAGATCTGGAAAATACAATACAAAGGAAATAAAGAAACATTTTCTGATAAAAATTTAGCTGCTATGAAAGCTAGAGAAAACAGAACCTATGTTAAAAATCCAGACATTATAAAAGATAATTTAGAAAAAGATAAAGTAGTGCTTGGTGGCGAAAAACTCTATCAAATAAACTGCCGCGTTTGTCATCAACAAAATGGACAGGGCGATGGTATCAGGTTTCCGTCCATTGCAAAAACAGATTGGGTAAACGGAAACAAGGATACCCTTATTGGTGTTATGCTTAAAGGACTAGAAGGACCTATAAAAATTAATGGACAACCTTTTCATGGAGCCATGCCTAAATTTTCGCAACTACCGGATAGAGATATCGCAAGCATACTTACTTATATCAGACAAAACTTTGGCAATAAAGCAGACTCCGTATCTAAAACGTCTGTAACTATTGTACGCCAGAGGCTTCGCCTTTTAAAACGAAAAGAAATGCAGTTACAAAAAGAAGCTGAAGCTAAATTAAATGCAGCGGCTACTTTACGTAAATAGGCGTTGTTAAACCATTTAAATCGTATACCACTTTGCCACCTTTAATGGTAAGCTCGCATTCGAATTTTTCGGTACCATTTACTTTGTAACCAGTTTTATCGTAGAAGCCAAAGTTACCTTTTCTAATATTTAAAATAGCGATATCCGCTTCTGCACCTTCTGTTAAATGTCCAAGATTGGTTCTATTAATTACTTGTGCAGGCTTCCAGGTACTTGCTTTAATCACTTCAAAAAGTGGCATCCCTAAATTCATAAATTTAGACATCACACTTAATTGATCTTTCATAGAACTATTCATACTACCGGTATGTAAATCGGTACTAATGGTATTAGGAAACAAGCCAGCTTTTAATGCAGGAATGGCTTGTGTGTAATTGAAACTCGCACCACCATAACCAACATCAAAAATGATGCCTCTTTTTTGTGCTTCCAATACAAAAGGTTTTAATGCACCATTTGTTCCAACAATTTCTTCTCTCGCTCCATTTAATGCAGCATACGTATGCGTATAAATATCGCCTGGGCGTAAGTATTTAAAAAATAATTCTTGAATCGATAAATTGGGTTGAGATCCTCCAAAGTCAATAATAACAGGTAGTTCAGCGATAGTGCCTGCTTCTAGTGCACGCATAGTGGGTGTCCAGTCGGCACCATTAAAATGCGCCAATTTAAAGCCTACTATGTGATCTTTATACTGCTTTGCAGCACTAGCCGCAAATTTAGGATTCATGTCTGCAATGTCCTGCTCGTAATTTCCACCGCGCATACCCTCTCCTACAATATTTAAAAAAGACAAAACACGCGTTTGAGAAATATCAATTACATTTTTTTTAAACGTTGCAAAATTTCTCCAACCCGCACCTCCACAATCAACCACGGTGGTAACCCCTACTCTAAACGTATAACCATCTGGCATGAGCGCACTTAAGCCATCACTTAAATAATGATCGGGTTGCGTGCCAGCAAAAACGTGCGCGTGCATATCAATAATACCAGGTACAACTTTTAATCCGGTAGCATCCACCACTTGCCTAGCATCAGCGGCAGGGAGATTTTTCCCTACCTTGACTATTTTGCCTGCTTTAATGGCAATATCCATAACAGCATCAATGCCATTTTTAGGATCAATTACATGACCGCCTTTTACCAACACATCAAAACTATTGGCTGTTGTTTGAGCTTTCAATTGAAAGGTTATGGCTACAAACAAGGTAATTATGAGTAGGTTCTTATTCATACTTTAAAAGTTTACATTCATATAGTACGTAATTTAAAGAAAATATACACAAAGTGCATAAATTATAGGTAAGCAGATTTAGTTTTTTGCCATTAATTCATTAATTTCTACTTCAAATTTATAAACGATTGCCATGAATTTAATTGCTACTTTCCTTGTCAGCAACCTTATGCATTTTTTGCCCGCCGACACCAGTCATTACCCCCTTGTTGTAGGCTCTTATACCAAAAAAGGAAACCCCGGTATTGAAGTATATGGCGTAAATGCCGTAACAGGTAAATCAAAACTCCTGTACACAAAAGAAAATCAAAACGCATCTTATTTAACTGTTTCGCCAGATGGCAAATTGATGTATGCTGTTTCTGAAGGTGCCAAAGACGCATCCTTTGTTAGCGCTTATCATTTAGACGCCAATAATCAGTTTCAAAAATTAAATCAAGAACCTATTAAAGGAGCAGCACCCTGCTTTATTACTTACAGACCCGAAAGTAAAACGGTATACACGGCTAATTATACATCCGGCAGTGTCAGTGTTTTTAAAACATCAGATAATGACGCACTACTTCCAATAGCTCAAGAAATAAATTACAATGGATCTAGTATTCATAAAGCCAGACAGGAAGCGTCCCACGCGCACAACGTAGTATTAACGCCCAATCATGAGCAGCTTTTAGTAACAGACCTTGGCGCCGATAAAATTTATATGCACAAAATATATGCGAGCGGATTACTTGATGAAAAATACACCAGCGTATCCATCACGCCAGGCAACGGTCCTAGACATTTTGTGTTTAACAAACAAAATACACGTGGCTATTTAATCAACGAATTGTCGGGCACTGTTGACGTTTTCGCTATCCTTCCTAATGCACTAGAAAAAATACAAACGATAAGTGCAGATACCGCAAACGTTACTACCACAAAAGGAAGTGGCGATATTCATATTTCTCCAAGTGGCAAATGGCTTATTACCACCAACCGTGTAACATCGGAGGAGTTAACGGTATTTAAAATTGAAGCAGATGGCAAACTCACAAAAATATTACATCAGTCGGTTGCGCAAAGGCCCCGAAATTTTAGTTTTTCGCCTAACGGACAATTTGTTTTTGTAGCCAGCCAAACCGAAGACAAGGTTCAAATTTTTTCGTTTGATGATATGACTGGTAAATTAACCAATACCAATCAAGACCTTGCCGTTAAAGGACCCGTTTGTTTAGTGTTTGGCAACGATCCCATCGAAGTCAATCCCGAAGAACGCATCAAGCAATTAAACATTCAATTAATTCCTGTAGTACCTCCTATTGCAAACTATGTGAAGCAGGTGCAAGTGGGTAATTTGGTATACTTATCGGGGCATGGACCCGACAAGCCAGGTGGTGGTCAAATGTTTGGTCACTTAGGAAAAGAGGTAAGCATCGAAGAAGGCCAATTAGCTGCAAGACTTACCGGTATATCTATGATCTCTACTTTAAAAGCCTATATCGGTGATTTAAATAAAGTAAAACGTATTGTAAAAGTATTAGGTCTTGTAAACTCGGAGCCCAACTTTACGCAACAGCCACAAGTAATGAATGGCTTTTCTAATTTAATGGTAGAAATTTTTGGAGAAAGAGGAAAGCATGCAAGATCTGCGCTTGGTGTAGCTGCATTACCCAATAATATTTCGGTAGAAATAGAAATGATTGTTGAACTCAAATAAAAAATAAAATAAACCGCTATGAAAACAAACAACCGCCGCTCTATTTTTAGAAGAATGTTTGCAGGTATTTTGGGTGTTACAGGTACAGCTATGGCTGCATCCGCCGCTAGCAATAACAACGATGCAGCTCCACAAAAAGAAGTATTTAATGTTGAGTACGATCAGGATGTTCCGCTTTTTTCAGGATCTACAAAATTTGGAGGTATGGTATTTGTAGCGGGCAAAGGCGCGCATTTTGATGGAGATATTAAAGCGCACACCGATCATGTATTAAAAGAATTAGAAAAAGAACTTATTAAAGCTGGGTCTTCGATGGATAAGGTTTTAAAAGTAAATGTGTACCTAGCCGATTTAAATGATTATAAACAAATGAATGAAGTATACAAAGGTCGCTTTGGCGCTAAACCACCTGTAAGAACAACAGTGGCTACCTATGGCGGCGTCCCTGGTAATTCACTTGTTGAAATGGATTGTATCGCAATTGCTAATTAATAAAAAACAAAAACTATGAAACGCAGAGACCTCATTAAATATATTTCAATTTCACCGCTTGCTGGCGGCGCCATAGCAAGCGGATTAGCCAATGCCGCACCAAAATCTACACCACTAGAAGTTGCTAAAAAACGTGACTTATTTAGTGAACTAGGTGTACGTACTTTTATTAATGCTGCTGGCACCTATACCGCCATGACAGCAACCCTTATGCGCCCTGCAACTGTAGAAGCCATTAGACAAGCGTCGCATAAATTTTGCATGCTTGATGATTTACATGATAAAGTGGGTGAAAGACTCGCTGAAATTACAAGAGCGGAAGCAGTGGTAGTAACCAGTGGTGCATTTGCTGCACTCACACTAGGCATGGCAGGTATTTTAACAGGCATGGACCCCGTTAAAGTAAAGCAACTTCCAAAACTTGAAGGCACAGGCATGAAAACAGAAGTGATTTGTCAAAAATCACACGCAATTGGATACAACCAAGCCTTAACCAATACGGGTGTTAAAATTGTAATGATAGAAACCCTCGACGAATTAATTAAAGCCATCAATCCTAACACAGCAGCCATGCACTTTTTACATGTGCAATCGGATAAAGGACAAATTCAGCACGAAGAATGGGTAGCCATTGGAAAAAAATATGGTATACCTACCACTATCGATATCGCTGCCGATGTGCCACCGGTAAGTAACCTATGGCGCTTTAATGAAATGGGCTTTGATTTTGTTGCAATATCTGGCGGCAAGGCATTACGTGGCCCACAAAGTGCGGGTTTACTGATGGGTAAAAAAGATTTAATTAAAGCAGCAAGATTATCGATGCCACCGCGCGGTGAAACCATTGGTAGAGGCATGAAAGTAAACAAAGAAGAAATTTTAGGTATGATGGTTGCCGTTGAAGAATTTATAAAAATTGACCACGACGCAGAAGCCCTTGTTTTTTTAGAAAGAATAAAAAAAATACAAGCAGCCGCAGATTCAGTTCCGGGTATTACCACAAAAATTTCTACACCAGTACTTGGAAACGTGACGCCTACTTTAAATATCAGTTTTGATTATAGCAAAATTGGTAAAACCGGGGAGCAGTTACGCCTAGACCTTCGTAACGGATCACCATCTATCGAATCGGTGGGCGGTAAAGACAATATTGGCATGACAGCCTGGTCTTTACAAGAAGGTGAAGATGTAATTGTTGCTAAACGTTTAAAAGAAGTATTAGAAGCTGCTGTAAAATAACATGTATGAAAAAAATTGGGCTATTTGCATTACTTACCGCTTGTTGTATTTTTTCTAATGCACAACAATTTCCTAGTTCAGAACTTATATACCTAACCAGCCAATGGAAAGGTGAAAGATTTGAAGATGGTAGACCTAAAATAAGTGATGCGCTAATTGCAAGAGCTAGAAAAATTGGTATCGAAGAAGCCTGGCAAGTACTTTACAATGAAGGTTACAAAAATCAATTTGAAGGCAACTGGAAAATGGTGCATGACAATGTTCCGGTTGTAGGAAGAGTTGTTACTGCGCGCTATAGCCCTTCAAGACCTGACATCGAAGCACTTATTAAAGAAAGAGGCAAGACAGAAGGCCGCACCGGGAATACCAACGCATGGCCTATACAAGTTTTGCAAAAAGGAGATGTGTACGTTGCTGAAGCATTTGGCAAAATTACACAAGGCACATTAATTGGCGACAATTTAGGTGCATCAATCTTTAATAAAACCGGCAATGGTGTCATTTTTGATGGCGCCGCCAGAGACTTATCAGGTCTTGCGCAAATCAGTGGCTTTAATGCGTATGTTAGAGATTTTCATCCCTCATTTTTAGAGGAAGTAGTGCTTATTGGACTTAATAGCCCTATCAGAATTGGCGCTGCTATAGTAATGCCTGGCGACCTCGTACTTTCAGAAAGAGAAGGCGTTTTATTTATTCCTGCACACATGGCAGAAAAAGTAATTGCTACCGCCGAGTTTATTGCAGTTAGAGACCGTTTTTCAAAAGATATTTTAAAGCAAGGGACTTTTACCGCCGGTCAAATTGATAACCAGTGGAATGAAACTATAAAAACTGCTTTTTTAAGTTGGATAGAAAAACATCCGAATGAACCTCAAATCACAAAAGCTTCGCTCGAGAAATTTTTAGAAAAAAGAACCTGGTAATTACTAAAAAATGCTGCTATGAATTCGTATAAAACACTTTTGTATACTTCGGTTCTAATGTTTGTAGCATCGGGCATACTTTATGCTATGGGTCTTACCCATTTTGTGGGATTTAGTGTGGCTGCTGCATTTTTACTATTAAGTATTGTCGTAAAATATACCAACAACTACAAAGGATTTAGTTTTACACTCGTGATTTTTTCGGCTGTATCCCTTTCTTTATCTCAGCCACAATTATTTACAGTATGGGGCAACTATAAACTAACAGGGTTGATAGTTCCGCTGATCCAGCTGATCATGTTTGGCATGGGTACATCTATGAGTATGAAAGATTTTGCACTGGTGGCAAAAACACCAAAGGGTGTAATTATAGGCGTAGTAAGTCAATTTGCAATTATGCCTGTATTAGGTTTCTCACTTGCCACTCTATCAAAATTACCACCCGAAATTGCGGCAGGTATTATTTTAATTGGATGTTCGCCAAGTGGCCTTGCTTCCAATGTAATGTCTTATTTAGCCAAAGCAAACCTTGCCTTATCTATTACCATTACTTCAATTACAACCTTAATTGCTCCATTTGTTACTCCCTTACTCATGAAACTTTTTGCTGGCGAATTGGTTGAAATAGATGTTACTAAAATGATGTGGGATATTAATAAAATGATTCTTTTACCCATTGGTGCTGGACTTATTTTTAATCAATTTTTAAAAGGAAAATTAAAATGGATGGATAGCGCTATGCCTGTTGTTTCAATGGCAGGCATTGCTGCTATTATAACCATTATTACCGCATCAGGCAGAGACAATTTACTTACTATCGGACCTATCCTAATTGGCATTGTTGTTATACACAATACAGCTGGTTATTTACTAGGCTATTGGAGCGGCAAACTATTTAAAATGCCTGAACAAGATTGCAGAACCATTGCAATTGAGGTGGGCATGCAAAATGGCGGACTCGCTTCTGGGCTAGCACAACAATTAGGCAAAGCGGCTACTATGGGACTTGCGCCTGCCGTATTTGGCCCCTTCATGAATATTACAGGATCTATTTTAGCATCATACTGGCATAAGCGGGAACCAAAAAATTAAGGACGTTTAGTTAAACTGAATCACACCGTACTTTTCAAATTCGTGAAAGCTTTTTATGATGGGCGACCATGCCCATTTAACCATTTTTGTATCGTCGTAATCGAGTCTGTAAAAATTTGCATACCAGCAAATTCCTTTTTTTACATCTAGGTTTTGTAAGGGTATAAATAGTTTAAACGGAAAGTAAAGCTCGGCAGTCCATTTGTACATTTCGTTGTTTTGCTCATGCACTTTTACTTTTTTAACTACTTTTTTCTTACCCGTATATTTCCAGGGCGCCCATCCAAATGTTTTCTTACTCAAATTTGGCACTAACAATACCAGCTCTGCGTTATAAGCGTTGATTTCGTATTCTAAATAAATGGGTGTACTAGGTTCTGGATGAAAAAAAACTTCAAACACATCGGCTCTAAACAAATCTTCAAAATCATTTTTATACGGCGACGTTATTTTTTTGTCAAGTCCGGAAAACAAAACATACACACCACTATCGGCGTATAGAATTTTAAATTTTGAAGGGTATTGTAAACTGCTTGAATCTAACTGAATTAGATTTTCCCAATTGGTAGCATTCCAACTTGGATGAGTTCCCGCACCGTCAATTTCAAAAGGCAACACTTTGTTTACCCGAAGCGTATCCTGCACATTTACTGTATAAGCCATGGCCGTTGTAGCAGTGGCTAATAAAATAGTGAAAATAAGCGCCTGTAACTTTGTCCGGTGCATGATGTGCAAGCATTTTATGGTGTATTAAATGTAAGAAAATAACAAAACATGGCCTTTTTTTATTTGAGCAATTATGCCAACTTATTTTTACTTTTAAGGATAGTTCTAAACGCTTAATTATTAATATGATACGCAGGGTTATACTATTTACAATATTTGTCATCACTAGTTTTTTTGGATTGGCTCAAAAAAAACCAGCTACAAAAAAAAGCGCTAAAGCTGGCGCCAATAAAGTGTCTGCTGGTTCAAACAGCGCGGCTTCTTTGACCGCTAACCAAAACGCATCAATCAACACCCCGTTAAAATTATGGTACGATAGCCCAGCCAAATATTTTGAAGAAGCCCTTGTACTTGGTAACGGGCAGCACGGCGCTACCGTTTTTGGTGGTATATCTCAAGAGAAAATATTTTTAAATGACGCTACCCTCTGGTCTGGCGAACCCGTAAACGCCAACATGAACCCAAATGCTTACAAAAATTTACCGGCTGTTAGAGAAGCGTTAGCAGAAAACAATTATAAAAAAGCGCAAACACTTATTAAAAAATTACAAGGAAAGTTTTCGGAGTCATATGCACCACTCGGCACGCTTTTACTAAGTTTTAATAACGATCCATTTATTAGCAACTACTACCGTGAACTAGATATACATAAGGCGGTGGCAACGGTAAAGACTGAATCAGCAACCAATACCATCGAAAGAGAATACTTAGTTTCTCACCCCGATAAAATTTTCGCCATTAAATTACAATCCAAGCAAAAAGGTGGACTGAGCTATACCATTGGATTTGAATCATTACTTCGTTACACCACAAAAACCATAAATAATGTTTTAGAAGTTAGCGGCGTTGCACCGATTAAAGCAGACCCTAGCTATTTAGGAAAAAAACAAAATTCCGTTGTGTTTGATACTAAAAAAGGAACGCGTTTTTCGACACAAATTCAGGTGATAACAAACGATGGTAAAATAACCTACACTGATTCTAGCATTCAAGTATCAAATGCAACAGTTACAACAATTTATGTGTCGATGGCAACAAGCTTTAATGGATTTGATAAAAATCCTGCCACAGAAGGTCGCGACAACTATGCAGCCGCTAAAGCGCAACTTGCCAGTGCAGTAAAAACAGGTTGGGACGCTATTAAAAAAAGACATACCAAAGATTATCAAAATTATTTTGACAGGGTTGCGCTACAATTAGAGGGTGCAGCAGCGCCGCAACTTCCTACCAATGAAAGATTGCAACGATATGCCAAAGGAGAGGCAGACCCTTATCTCGAAACTTTATATTTTCAGTTTGGTCGTTACCTTTTAATAAGCAGCTCAAGAACACCAGGCGTTCCGGCTAATTTACAAGGCATCTGGAATTCATATTTACAGCCACCTTGGTCGAGTAATTATACCATGAACATTAATGCCGAAGAAAATTATTGGCTAGCAGAAAACACCAATTTACCTGAAATGCATATGCCGTTTTTACAATTTGTAAAAAACGTATCAACCACTGGAAAAATTACTGCAAAAACATTTTACAATATGCCAGGATGGGTATCGCATCATAATTCTGACATCTGGGCAATGTCTAACCCAGTAGGTAATTTTGGAGACGGAGATCCAAGTTGGGCCAATTGGCCCATGGGTGGTACTTGGGCCTCTGTTCACGCCTGGGAACATTATTTATTTACACAAGACACAGCCTACTTACAAAAAGAAGGCTACCCAATAATGCGAGGTGCCGCCGAATTTTGTTTGGCATGGATGATTCCGGATAAGAACGGCAAACTCATTACCTCACCTTCTACTTCACCAGAAAATTATTTTGTTACGCCAACAGGTTTTAAGGGAAGCACACTATATGGTGGCACTGCAGACCTTGCCATGATTCGTGAATTATTTATAGCCGTTATTGCTGCGCAGGAAGTGCTTAAAAACGATGCTGCATTTACAGATAACATTAAAGCAGCGCTCGATAAAATGTATCCATATCAGGTGGGTAAAGCAGGTAATTTACAAGAATGGTATTACGACTGGGAAGATGTCGAACCCGCCCACAGACATCAAAGCCATTTATACGGGCTTTACCCTGGCACGCACGTGACACTTACACAAACTCCAGCTATTGCTAATGCTGCTAAAAAAACATTAGAAATTAAAGGGGATGAAACAACAGGCTGGTCTAAAGGATGGCGGATTAATTTATGGGCTAGGTTAAAAGATGGTGAACACGCATACAAAATGTATCGTGAACTTTTAAAATTTGTTCCACCCGATGAAACCAAAGAAAATTATACCAACATGGGTGGCACTTATCCAAATTTACTCGATGCACATCCACCTTTTCAAATAGATGGTAATTTTGGTGGCGCTGCTGCTGTTGCAGAAATGCTGGTTCAATCACATACTGGTTACATAGAGCTGTTGCCTGCTATATCAAAAGCATGGAGTACAGGCGCTGTAAATGGCCTTAAAGCAAGAGGCAACTATGAGATAGACATGAAATGGACAAAAGGACGGGTAACAAGTTTGCACATTAAGTCAAATACAAAAAAACAAGCTAGTATTTATTGTAACGGAAAGCTTCAAACTGTTGCTACCAATACGCAACTAGTATTTTAAATACCCAAAGCTGTCACCAAATAAATAATATGCAAAATTTATCAAAACTATTTATAGTTCTCATCACTATCACCTTCACAACCATTGGTTTTTCTCAAACGAAACAACTTGCAAAACCATCTGCAGTGCAATACAAATGGCATGAACAGGAAAGGATCATGTTTATTCATTTTGGGGTGGCCACTTGGCTAGGATCGGAATATGACGAAACAGGCATGTTTGATATTTCGCGTATAAATCCTACTGAGCTTAACACTGATGACTGGTGTGAAACCGCAAAATTGTGGGGCGCCAAACAAATTATTTTTGTTGCTAAACACGTGGGTGGATTTTGTTGGTGGCAAACCAATACCACGGAGTATAGTGTAAAAAATATTCCTTGGAAAAATGGTAAAGGCGATTTATTAGCTGACATTGCCGCTTCTTGTAAAAAATATGGGATTAATCTTGGTGTATACATTTATCCGGGTGATGTTAAATATGGTGCTGGTATTGGTAGCGGCGGCAAAACCACAAATCCTGATTTGCAAGAGGCCTACAATAAAGTTTTTAGACAACAACTCACCGAAGTGCTCACCAATTACGGACCCATGCTAGAAGTTTGGTTTGACGGCAATTGCATTGTAGACATAGACGATATACTTGAAAAGCACGCTAGCCAATCCGTTATATTTCAGAGTAAAAAAGCTTCTATTAGATGGCCTGGATCAGAGTCTGGCATGCTTGCTTACCCTGCCTGGAATAGTTTATCTAGTAAAGACCTTAACAGCGGTATTTCTACCCAGTACAATGACGATCCTAATGGAGATGCATGGGCGCCTCTAGAAGCCGATGCGCCACTTTATAATCATAATTGGTTTTGGAATCCCACCAACGAAAAAAAGAGGAAGTCTCTTCAAAACTTAATCGATATGTATTATAAATCGGTGGGTTATGGAGGTGTTATGCTTCTTAATGCCTCTCCGGATACTACCGGAAAAATTACTACTGGTGATAAAAACGCATACCGTACACTTGGCCAAACGATTCAACAAAGATTTTCAAATCCGCTAAAGCAACTAGATAATAAAAAAGGGAACGTTTTTACAATTTCATTTAACAAAGCTACCCCTGTTAATCATATAGTTTTAGAAGAAGATTACCGTTATGGACACCGCATCAGAAACTATACTATTAAAGGTAAAATAAATAACAAATGGGAAGTTATTGCCAAGGGATCATCGGTGGGTCGTAAAAAAATTGACGCGTTTGCTACTCAAAATGTAACGGTACTAAAACTTACAATTGATGCACATGTAAATACCCCGCTTATTAGATCTCTAAAAGTATATCATGTAAATAACTACACACATAGCCCTGCACCTACCGAAACCAACGAGTGGCATATATGTGGCAACTGGGATACAAAAACATTTAAAAACAACAAAGACACGATTACACTAGATTTAAGTAAGTATATTACAACACCAGGCCAGTATGAAGTAAAATTTTTAGCAGATGTAGCAGTAACAGGCACATCCATAGATTCGGCTATCATAAATTTTGAAAATCAAAATACCATGCAGTCGTATCTTACTAAAAAAGACCATCAAACATTTTATATCAATAGAACTTCGCAAATAAGCACCAACAGTTCTTCTACGCTTACTTTATTTATGCGTTCAGATAACAACGTATTTCAAAATAGAGGGGTATTTAAAATTAGAAAACGACCATAAATAAAAAACTATGTTTAAAAAATATTGGATTTTAGTTGCACTAGTGGTAAGCGTTACGAACGGAAACGCTCAAAACACGCAAAGCGATATTCCGAAACCAACTGCCGCACAACTTGCTTGGCAAAAAGCAGAAATTGGCGTACTCATTTCTTATGATTTACCGGTGTTTCAGGGCACTCCATACAATCAGGCGCAAAACAGAATTACGCCGTTTACAAATGCCAATATATTCAACCCTACAAAACTCAATACCGATCAGTGGATACAAGCCGCCAAAGCAGGCGGCGCAAAATTTGCAGTGCTTACGGTTACGCATGAAACAGGATTTGCTCTATATCAAAGTGATGTAAACCCCTATTGCATGAAAGCGCTAACATTTCAAAATGGCAAAGGCGATATTGTACGCGATTTTGTAAACTCTTGTCGTAAATATGGTATTGAACCTGGCATTTATGTGGGCATTAGATGGAACTCTTATTTAGGTATTCATGATTTTAAAGTAGAAGGAACAAGCGAATTTGCAAAGCGCAGACAAGCGGCTTATAAAAATATGTGTGAAGGAATGGTAACCGAACTTTGTACCCGCTATGGCAATTTATTTATGATATGGTTTGATGGTGGTGCCGATGATCCATCTAAAAACGGACCTAACATTTTACCCATTGTTACCAAATATCAACCTAACTGCCTCTTTTACCACAACGCGCAAAAAGCAGACTTCAGATGGGGCGGTTCCGAATCAGGAACAGTTCCCTACCCTTCATGGTCTACTTTTCCATTTGTGTTTTCACATGCAGCTAGACAAGACACAATTTTTGCCAATAATTTTGCACTCTTAAAAACAGGATCACCCACTGGTAAATATTGGATGCCTGCCATGAGTGACGCTCCACTTCGCGGACACAAAGGCGGACACGATTGGTTTTGGAACCCTAACGAAGACCATCATGTAAACCCATTAGATAAAATGATGAACATGTATTACGGATCTGTGGGACATAATTCTACGCTTATTCTTGGCATTACACCAGACAACAGAGGACTTATTCCAAACACAGACGTGCAAAGGCTTACCGAGTGGGGCGATAGCGTTAAAAAAGTATTTAAAACACCAATAGCAAGTTGGGCAACTAAAAATAAAGATTACACCATAAATATTCCTTCACAAAAGAAATTTAGCAAAATTGTACTGCAAGAAAATATCCAAGAAGGAGAACGCATTCGTTCTTTTGTAGTAGAAGCCAATATAAATGGTGAATGGAAAACAATTAAAGAAGGCAGTTGTATTGGACATAAATACATTGGACTATTAGAAAAACCTATTACGGCTAGCAGTGTAAGATTGAAAATCTTAACCTCTACTGCAAATCCAATGATGCAAACTTTTGCAGTGTATTAATGGTTTATTTTTTTCCTTCTAGTTTGTTTACATAATCCAAACTACCCAGTCTAAACCTAAAAGGTACTTTTGTGCATTTTTCAAACTTAAATTCTTGTTTACAAAAAAATGGGAGCCCTTTTACGTAATTATTAGGGGCAAGTATTTGAACGGGACGGGATTTTAAACTGTCTACTTTATTTATTTTGTTGATAGCAATGGGTTTTACCTGAAAACGCAGTTGACTACTGGCTAAGTTAAAAACCAGTAACATCCCAAAAATTATGATCAAATACTTAATAGACATGGTATAAAATTAGGTCAAATCATTTCAAGAAAATAAAATTGGCAATTTGTTAAACAAAATGCCAATAAAGGCGTTTTTATAGTAGACAATTTTAAACCATGCCTACCAAACCAAACACATACAGCGTAATTAGCTGGGAATCATTCATATCGGATCTAGAGTTCGAATAGCCCCTCTTTTATTACCTTTAATGATGTGTTATTTTAACAGCCTTGTTGCACCAGCGGGGGCGGATATATCCATAAAAGGAGTTACCAAAAAGCTCAAGCCTATTAACAAGCCGCTTCAAAGTGGTTTTGAATATTCCGGCTGGCCTATCATTAAAATTAGCGCCCAAAATTTTACCATCGAAAATGCCCATTGGGAACTCATTGCACCTTGGGTAAAAACTTTAAAAGAAGCCGAGGCTGGTCGTGAAAAATTTAATACCCTCAACGCCACTTGTGAGCGTTTATTAGAAAGTAAATTATTTAAACCAGCAGCACTTAATTACAGATGCCTTGTGCCATCTACCGGATTTTTTGAATGGCGACATTATAAACCCCTAGGCGCCAAAAAAGAAATTGCCTACCCATATTTTATTTCACTTACAACGCAGCCGCTATTTTACATGGCGGGTATTTACCAGCCTTGGACCGACAAAGAAACTGGTGAAACCATGGATACTTTTTCTATTGTTACCACAAAAGCAAATAGCCTCATGGAACAAATCCATAACAAGAAAAAAAGAATGCCTACCATTTTAAATGAAGCACAGGCTAGTGAGTGGTTACAACCAAATTTATCTGAAGCCAAAATAATGGAACTCGCTTCTGGTATATATGATGCGTCTTACATGAGCGCCTATACTATCGACAAAAGCTTTAGAACATCTAATGATCCATTAGAACAATTTGAATATCCCGAGCTGGCTAAAATTAATTAACTTCAAATTTTGTTATTCGAACCCATTTGAAATAAGCCCTTATGAAAAAGTTAATATTTACCGGACTACTGTTTTTATGCGTGTCGTTAAACGCGCAAGTGCTGCCACTTCGACAGCAAGCTACCGTAATTGATGAAGTCCTTGCTGATCGACTCAATAATTTGCTTCCGTCACTGATGGAAAAAAACGGTATAGATATGTGGGTGCTTATCACTAGAGAGTACAACGAAGACCCGATTGTAAAAACCATGCTACCAGCCACTTGGATTAGCGCAAGAAGAAGAACTATTCTTGTTTTTTATTACAACCCTCAAACCAAAACCTATAAAAAATTAGCTGTAGCGCGCTATAGTGTTGGAAACGAAATTAAAGCAGCCTGGGATATGAAAGCCCATCCAGACCAGTGGGATGCACTCACGGCTATCGTTACACAATATCAGCCAAAAAAAATTGGCATCAACACATCTGTCAATTTTGGCCATGCCGACGGTTTAGACCACACCGAATATGAAACATTCAAACAAAAATTACCAGCAAGCTATCAATCTAAACTTGTTTCGTCAGAACCATTAGCGGTTGCATGGCTAGAAACAAGAACCGAAAGAGAAATGCAATTTTATCCGCAGCTTATTAAAATGAGTAAGGATATTATTGCCAAAGGTTTTAGCAGCAAAGTAATTACGCCAGGCATAACTACCACCGAAGACCTTGTATGGTGGTACCGTCAAGAAATTATTAAAAGAGGTTTTACCACTTGGTTTCATCCATCTGTAGAAATACAACGTAACGACTCGGTGGCATTTGACCATTTAAAAGCCTTTACCAGTAAGGGATACAATGGTAAAGACATTATTATGCAAGGTGATTTACTGCATGTAGACTTTGGTATTACTTATTTGCGCTTAAATACAGATATTCAGGAGCACGCTTATGTTTTAAAACCTAACGAAGCAAACGCTCCCCTTTATTTACAAAAAGCAATGGAAACTGGCAACCGTTTACAGGATATTTTAACCAGTCAGTTTGAGGAAAATAAAACAGGCAATCAAATTTTAGCAAGCGCGCTAGCACAAGCTAAAAAAGAAAATATCAACGCTACTATTTACACACACCCTATTGGCTTTCATGGCCACGCAGCAGGCCCAGCCATTGGTATGTGGGATATGCAAGAAGGGGTACCGGGCACTGGTGATTTTCCGATGCACTTAAAAACAGCTTATTCTATTGAATTAAACGCAGCTGTTGAAATTAAAGAATGGAAAAAAACCATTCGCGTCATGCTTGAGCAAGATGGCTATTTTGATGAAAATGGATTTAGATATATTGGTGGCAGACAAACCAAGTTGCACCTTGTAGGAAAATAATTAAGTGCCATTATCTATCTTTACAATATTTGTTTACGCTCAAAAATGAGTTGAACGGGACCTAATAAACCAGCCGGCTTTGTTACATCTCCTTTTCGGTAGTAATGCCAAATAGAAAATGTTTTTCGGTTGCTAGAAGGCCTTGGCTTGTTTTGAATAAACCAATCTGGATAGGCTTTTATAGCCCTTCCAAATTCTCCTCTATCTGTTCCCCACTCCATATCTTCAGGCTCCTGTTCGTCACCAATTAATTTATTAGCCCAGTTATTGGTAACCGCAATTTCGACTTTATTATTTCCAAGCTTTACTGCTTTACTAATATCGATTTGATAAGGCGGGTACCAAACAACCCCTAAATCAGTACCATTTATTCTAACTGAAACAATATCGTGAACACTTCCTAGGTTGAGAAGCAGCTTTGTACCAGCTTTGTCAAATGCAGGAATATCAATAGTTGTTCGGTATGTAGCTGTGCCAGCAAAATAACGAATACGTTTATCAGGGTGTGCACCAAAGCTTGCAAGTGTGTCTAAATTAATAACAAAAGGTTGATCTAATTTAGGCGCCATACTAACCTGCCACTTTGCTTTAACCAATTTGCTTTTTATAAAATAAGGCTCCATTACTTTAGTAGTTCCATTCGAAAAATAAACGGTAGCCCCGGTTTTTTTTATGGCATGCTTAACTGAAATAATTGGCTTTTTGAAAACCACAAAAACGGTTTGAAAATCATTTAAGTGAATATCGACAGTGGTTCTTTCCCCTTTTTCTTCCCAAATGTTTGCATCAATTCGGCTTCCGTCTTCTGCTTGCCACAACTCGGGCTGAAGCCCTTTTTGTTTAAATGAAATACGAATATCTTGTGGCTTTTTATGCAAATTAGCAACAAAATAAAAATCCCCATCTATCCCTTTTCTATGTAAAATTTTTATCGCCTCTGTTGTATCTGCTTTTTCAATAATAAAATCTGGCACTACGACCTGATCACCTGTTTGCAATAACTTTATTTTTTCAAGAAGCGCTGGGGTAGCTTTAACTAAATTAGAAACCCGAATAGTACTGTACATTCTACCAGATGGTAATTTTATTTTTCCATCTACAAGGGTTATATTCTGATGCATGAAATCGTATGGATCTATAGCATCTTCCTGTAAATTTTGTACTTCACCAACACAAAGTATGTCTGAAACGGGCTCTCCATATTGTAACATTACTTGTGCTCTAGAAAGGTATTGTAAAAAAGCTTTACCAGGTTCAAACCAGGTTTGATGTCTTCCAAAATGTGTTCCCCACCATCCCATACTCATTGCAGGTTGGTACTTATCGTCAAAGGGTTGATGTACCCATGTATGCAGTATTAAACGGTTAACGCCCGTTGCAAAAGCCCATGATGAAGTTGGTTTTAAAAATTCAGGGTCCTCTGTATACTGGCTGTTCATAGGCCATCCTGTAAAGGCCTCTGCTCCAATAATCTTTTTTCCAGCCGCATGTGCAGCCGCAGGAATTTGAATATTTATACCAGGTAAGTGTGTCCAAAATTCACCCATGGGAAGATCTGCCACTGCTGTACCTCGTAAAATACTAAAAGGTCCAGTATAAGGTTCAAATTGCAATGTCAATCCTGCATCTTGCACCATGCGCTTACCCACTTTCCAACCATTGTCTATAAATAACTGATCTACTACTTCATTAAAATCTTGCGTAAAATTATCTGTTTCATTTTTACTATTAATAATGGGGCCTTGGCCATTTTTATCGCGATCAAAAGTTAACAACCAGGCTAATGGATCATACCCTTTTCGATTTATAAATTCTTGTCTAAATGTAGGCGTCCAATTTTGCATGTCCGCTTCATAACTATCTATTAGAATATGCTTAAACGATTTACCAATATAGCTACCAACATGTTTTTTTAATGGCTCTAAAACCTGATTCCAATGAAACTCGTTATGTTCCAAGCTCATTTTGTCTACCTCCAAAGACTTACCTATAATGTCATCTGGAAGCGGGTGTGGATTGGCCATAGTAGGAGCATGACCCATTCTGTAAATAATCCATTTACCTTGAGGCGCCTGCCAACTTAATTTCCCATTAGATTGCATAGCAGCACTAATATCAATAACATCTTTTTGGTTAGTAACAGAGTCCACAGGCATAGCGAGTACAGCAATATCTTTATAAAATATAGCTTTTGTTTTAGGCGAACCCCAACCTTCAAAAATAGGCGGCACCCCTTGCTGTAAGTCTAATTCTATTTTATTTCCACCAGTCACTTCCACCTTTGTCCACACAAGACGCTGCATGGCTTTTTCTTCGGTAATCCAAGGCCCGCCTGTTGTAGAATAACCGGCTGTATTATGAAGCCCAATTTCAAGCCCTAAACGCTGAGCTTCGGCAGCAGCATGTTTAATGGCGTCCCAATAAGCTTCACTCCTATATGTTTGTGCAGGGAATGGATTATTCATTGTTGGCACATGAGATTCTTGCACCGCAGATGCAATATTAAATATAGTAGCACCACCAATATCCATCGATTTCATGGCTTCCAAGTCTTTGGTGATTCCAGTTTTTGAAAAGTTGGAGCCCATCCAGTGCCACCACACATAAGGCTTAGCATTTGTTGGTGGGTTGATAAAATTTGCTTCTAATGTAGATTGTGTAACACCCTTTTTATAAACAGTATCTTGCATTTTACAATTTGGCACTCCGAGTACCATAGACTTTACAAAAAGAGGAAGGATAACCACAATACCTATCATAAAAATATTTTAAAAAACAATAATTAATTATTGGGCCTACTTTTTCTAAAAAACTTAGATGAACTAAAATATAATAGGAAACCTGACATTACCGTAAAAAGTCCGAAAATCGAAAAGGCCCTTAACAGTATATTTCCAAAATTATCTCTGCCATTATAGTCCATGGTGTGAAGCATCCATAAAAAGTCGAATACCCGCCATTTGTCATTTCTAAATTTTTGAACCGTACCTAGTTCAGAAGCCACGTATACCGTTGTTTTTGAAGCATGCTCAAAACTTATTGCGTATGCAGGTAATTCTCCAGAACGGTATTCGTGATGCGGATGAATGCTATCAACTTTTTCTACCTTAACTATTTTGGCATCATCGGCAAAATGTCTTTTGGCAACAGCTACAGCCTCTTCTTTAGAGAGTGGTGAGCGCAAAACACCTGTTTGTGCATCTGCCAAATGATTCATCAATTGAGCATGATTGGTATGTGTACCCATATCATGTAAAGCAGATACGCATCTAATTTGATAAAAAGGTTTGCCTAAAATATCTATGAGTTGTATAGAAACCAGGGAGTCAATTTTATGATTCTGCTTAATAGCATCAAGTGCCATTGTTGGAGAAACAAGTTGAATACCCGAACTAAGCAGCGGCACTCTCTTACGCATCATATCTCCATGCACTTCATCAATATTATTCCAACTAAAATAAAGTCCGCCTATTGTCCACAGCAAAAATTGAATACCAAGTAATAAACCGAGTATTCTGTGTGATTTTCTGATATAATACTGTTTGCTTTTTGCCATTTTATTAATTGGTAGTATTATTTTTCTCTTTTGCAATAGCCCTGCTTGCGATACCTGTTAATCCATATTTTAATACAATTGGAATGAAAATAGGAATAAGCCTTCCAAAAGTTGGCTCATATAGTGATACAACAAAAGAAATAACAAATAAAACAGGCACTACAAGGGTGAAGTAAAAGCCAAGTAAAATTCTTTCCTTAGAAATTTGATGGGTTAGTAAATCATGCTTTGGATTACTTACATAAAACCATAAAATAGCATTCATGAGTGCTGTTAAGCAAATATTAGCTACATAAATACCATAAGGTAAGTGTAACTGAGTTTCTGAGGCATACTCACCTAATAATCCAGAAGTAAATGGTAATAATACCACCGAAAAAAGGAACATTAAATTCAACCAAATAAGTCTACTTGTATATTTTTCTACATACCCAAAAATTCTATGATGTACAGACCAGTAATAACCAACAATACAAAAGCTGATTAAAAAACCAAGCAACAACCATCCCATGTGGGCTAATTTATGCCATAACAATAAATCGGTGGGATGCTCAACTACGGGTACCTTAAATTCAATAACAAGTAGCGTAATTGCAATAGCAAATACACCATCTGTGAAAAATGAAATACGATCTAATTGGTACTTTATTTTACTAGTACTGTGTCCTACTTCTGACATAACTATTTAATTTTTAAATTTTCTTGTATATTTAATAGCGTTAGCTGTTTTCTTTTATTTCTTAATTTTTGTGATGTTGTCGTAAAGTACGCATGGGCTTTCAAAAACTTTTCTTGAATTAGCAACCATTCTTTTACTTTTAACTTTTTTGTCAACTCTATTTCTTGTAATAAATTATTACTATTTAATGCATAATCATCTCTGCCTAAATAATCCAAATCGGCATCGCAAACAATTTGCTCAAGAAGATTTTTAGGAGACTGTGGTATTTTAGTAGCCATGATCATACCTGTTATCAAACTGATTTTAGATTTCGGGAATTTCATTTCAGTTAAAATTGACGTTGCATATTCCGCACCTCTAGCTTCATGCCTAGCAGGCTCCCAAATATATCCAACATCATGTAGCCAAGCTGCTAGCTTGATATCCTGAATTACAAACTTTTCTACCTTTTCTTTTTTTGCAATACGTTCAGCCTGCTTGACTACATCTCTAATATGGTCGATTGTATGATACGTATATTTTTTGGGCAAATTTTCCAGTAAAAACTGTTCTACCTTTTTAAAGGCAAGTTCATACTCAAATTCAGGTCGATTGTATAAGATTTCTTTTATTTCGATAGGTTTTACTTTGCCTTTTACTTTAACCGGGTTTAATTTTTTTGATTTGTAAGATTTTACATGCTTCACCTTTTTCCAAACGGCATCTGATACAATAATTTCATCGGAGGCAGCAACGGAGCATAATCGAGAAGCCAGATTTACAGAATCACCAATCACCGTAAAGTTCATTTGTTGCTTAGATCCAATATTACCACTAATTACTTTACCTCTATTTATCCCAATTCCAATTTTAATTGGTTGTTTTAAATTGATGATTCGATCCTGATTAAACTGAATAAGTTTTTCTTGCATTTCAATGGCAGTGAGGACAGCATTTTCTGTATCCTGTTCTGTTGCATTTGGCGCGCCATAAATAACCATTAAGGCGTCTCCAATAATTTTATCAAGTGTTCCGTTGTATTTGAATATTATTTCAATCATTAAATTAAAATAATCATTTAATGTTTCAACCACTTCATTTGGTGCCATGGTTTCAGACATGGACGTAAAGCCTCTAATATCAGAAAACAAAATGGTTGCTTCTTGCTCCTGGCCGCCCAAATTAAGCATTTCATCGTTTTCTAAAAGCTGGTCTACAATTTGCTTAGAAACGTATTTTTTAAAAGTCGATTTTAATTTATCGATGTTAGATAAATCTTCCATCGCTACCACCGAACCAATGGGTTCATTTGAATCATTCATTAGTGGTGAAACTGAAATATTTACGGTGGTTAATTTGCCATTACATTCAATTAATACCTGACTTTCCGAAAGTGTTACCGACTCCAATTCGCACTTAGTAATTAGCTGTGTGACAGATTCGTTGGATTCAAAAATATATTCGTAATGATTTCCTAATACATGCTCCTTTTCGAGGTTAATAATGTTAGTAGCAGCCCTATTTATATGATTGATTTCACCCATTAAATTGGTTGTAAAAACACCTGTAACAATAGATTGCATGACGTTGTCATTAAAGGTTTTTGCCTCTTTAATGTTTTCAAGTAATTTAATGTTATTATAAGCTACACTAGCTTGTGAAGCAATAGCAGACAACATATTGGCGTCGGGCTCATGAAAAGGAGAAAGCCCCTTGCGCGACTCTTTATCAAATAGCACAACAATACCTACTAGATTTTTTTTCTCTAATAAAGGGGCAATTAGTGCGTACTTACAGAGCGTTTTGGATAAAAAAGAATCCTGTTCAATTTCAAAATTGAGCGCTTTTCTGGATTCATTGATTTCACTGATAAACCCTTTTCGTTTATTAAAAATTAAACCTTTTAATACAGAAATATCAATATTGAAATCTGCGCCAATATGTAAAACATCGGAATTGTCGTCTTCAATTAAAATTAATCCAGAACTTGCATTTAGTACAGCGCAAGACTTAACCAAAATTTCTTGTAATAAAACAGGAATTTGATCAAATGAATTTAATTCATTTGTGATGTCTAATAAAGTTTCTAATTCAAGATACTTTAGCTGTAAATCATTAATATTAAATTCCGAAGTCATTATAACCCATTAACTGCAGCCTCTTCTGATTCAAAAACTGACGAATATTTAGTTAACCCCATGATTGTAAATGTTTTAGCAACAATGGGTGCTAAGTTATAATAACCAATTTTACCGTCTACCTCTTGTAATTTTTCAATAATCTCTATTAAGATAGAAACACCAATACTATTTACAATTTTTGTACCCGCCATATTAATCAAAAACTTTGTTTGACCTTGTGTCATTTTCTCGTAAACAACAGCCGAAACAGCTTCGCCACCAACATTGTTCAAATAACCATTGGTTTCAATAATAACAATTGAATTATTGTCTTTTACGCTTGTAATAAAGTCGCTCATAATTTTATTTTAGTGTTTTATATTTTTTTTCATTGTTACTGTAGTGCCTTCGCCAGTAGATTCAAATTCAACAGAATCCATTAATTCTTGGATAAGCTGCAAGCCCCATCCGCGCTTTCTTTCATCCTTCCCAATTTTATTTTCGATTTTAGGGATTTCTACTTTGGTTTTATCAAAACCGATACCTTGGTCAATTACTTTAATAACTAAAGAATCATCTTCAATTAAAAAATTAATAAAAACATTGTTTTCTGCCTTAGAGTGTTCAAAAGCATTGATACATGCTTCAATAAGTGCCATACTAATTTCAGCACCTTGATCTTCTGTAAGATCCATATGCCTTGAAATCACTTCAGCGGTTTGCGTTGCAATCAATTCCATGTTTGGAAGAATAGGCAACCTTAGTTCAACAGAGGGCTTTTTCATTTATTGTTTTTTAAATGGTTATTTATGTTTAATTACTACTAATGTTATGTCATCCGGATTGTGATTTCCTGCTAACCAATTATCTGCTTCAATCATTAATTGATCAATTACTTCCTGAGCAGTTAAATTGCCATAGTTAGTAATTAAATCTTGTAATTTTTGATAGTCAAATAATTCTCCTGCTAAGTTAGGTGCTTCTGGTAAACCATCCGAAATTATCACCAAAATATCTCCTGTATTAAAGGCGGTAGTGATTTGGTCAAATTGTATGTCCTTAAAGCTTCCTAATGGCACACCTGATAATTGAATTTCCTCGGTTGTTTTTGTAGCCGCCCTATACATAAAATAAGGAGGCATACCCGCAGAGCTAACTATAACTTCGCTATCCTTTATAAGCGCAATATTTAAGCTCATTCTTAAGATGCCTAAATCCACCTTTTTAACAACGCGGTTTAGCTCATGGAGCATATCCTTAGGGCTCAATTGAGGAAGACCAATAATGCCTGCTTTGGTAATGGACACCAACATACCTGAAGGTGTGCCATGGCCGGTAGCATCACCACAAATGGCGTACAATGAACCATCGGGTTGTTCAAAGAAGTCATAATAATCGCCCCCCACCTCCGTTGAAGTTCTTAGATATCCTGCAATATCTAAATTACTAATGGCAGGTAATATTTTTGGAAGCAATCTTTCTTGCAAGGCCTTTGCTTCTGCTAATTCCCCATTTTTACGATCATCTTCTAACTTCTTTTTTTGTTGTTTTTGCTTATACTGAACAAATAAATAAATGAGGTAACATGCTATTATAATATAGAGCATATAAGCCCACCAAGAAACCCAAGGTGCAGGTAAAATTTTAATTTTTACAGAAGCGCCTTTTTCATTCCACAAACCATCATTATTTGAAGCAATGACTCTAAAAGTATATTCACCTGGAGGCAAGTTGGTATACGTTGTAAAGTGTCTTGTTCCTGATTCTCTCCAATCTTTATCATACCCCTCCATTTTATACTTATACTTATTTTGTAGCGTATTTTTATAATTAAACGCTACAAAATCAATTGACACAACATTTTCATCGTAATCAACAATAATTGAGTGCTCATAATTAACTGTTTCAATTGGTATAACAGTATTCTTTTTTGTAATTTTTTGAATAATAACAGGCGGGGCAACAGCATTATCAATCACATCCTTGATGTTAAAATAATTGATACCATTTTGTCCAGCATATATCATTTCTCCATCCGGAGTCGAATAATTACAAAAACTATTGTATTCATACCCTTGAGCACCATCATAAGGAGTCAATGTCCTAAACTGTCTTGTTAAAATATTATACCGTATGATACCATAATCAGATGACATCCATAGCTGCCCATTATTGTCCAAATAATTATCGTACAAAACTTGAGAAGACAAACCATCTTCTACAGTAATTAAGCGCTTGGTTTGCTTTGTCAAATCTACTTCCAATATACCTAGAGATGGTATTGTTATCAATGCTAGACTATCCTTATATACTTCAATATTATCTGCAGAGCCTCCACCCCTGTTTTCAAACTCTTTAAAACTCAACTTAGGACAAGCTAACATAATTTTGTTGGTAGATTCATTCCATTTATAAATATTTTTTTCAGTTACTATGTATGTTATATGATTTCCTTTATTAATAAAAGAATGAATAAACTGATCTGACAACTTATTTAGAGCATCAAAAGGCTTAATAACCGTATTTCCATTTGAATCAGCCAATAGAAACGAGGGCTGACCTCCTGTTATTAAGCATTTATTCTCAGTCAAATATGTTTGAAATGAATTAATTTGTTTTGACTTATCTTCAAATTGCTTTGATGAAGCAACTTTAAAAAATTGTGAACCATTTTTTTCCTTCTTAAATATAAAATTACCTTCATTAGGCCTCACTTCGGTTCGATATGCCCAAATGTTATTTTTCCCATCTCCAAATATTTTCCATAAAGGCGTCTTACTCTGATTTTTCTCAAATAAATATTTATTCGTTTTTTTTCCAACCAGATCAACTTCAACAATTCCACTATTTAATTCATTTCCGCATACCCATAAATGTTTGTTTTCATCAATATAAGCACCCCAAGCTTTTGTAAATGGCAGTTTTAAATCAAAAGGTTCTTGATCATTAATTACTTTTATTTGTTTTCGAGTAGGATCATATTTTAATACTCCATCATTTGTTGCTATCCAAATATTCTCCTGTTTATCTTTAATTATTTCATTTACTGTATTTTTTACAATAGACTTAACTGGATAAGTAGCAATATTTAGGTGGGTTATTGTATTACTTTTTAAATGGACAATATCAATACCCATTTGATCAAAACCTAGCCATAAATCTTGCTTTTTTTGATCAAAATAAATGCCTTCTATAGTATTGCCCATAATTGAATTAGGGTCACTAGGTAAATTTTGAAATGCTTTAGTTAATCCTTCTTGCAAACTAAATTTATAAACCCCATTTGTACTTCCTATATAATAATGAGACGCGTCAATTGAGGTAAATCGTATAAATTCTGTTGCCAATTGCGGGTCTTTAGATCTTAAATACGCTTTCTCAAACTTTTTTGTTTTTATATTAAATAGTAAGAGTCCATTTTTTGTTGAAACCAACAAAAAATTGTTTCCCAACTTTACTAAATTATTAAAACTGTTATTTATGTTTCTTACCCTGCTTGTATCTTTTACAATTTGAAATTGCTCCCAAGTTTTTGTATCATAATGATAACACAGCAATCCGAATCCATTAGATGTGGCAAAAACCTGCTTATTTGCTTCATCCACGAATACATCAAAAATGGTAGCAGGGAATTTTTCGTTTTTATAATTTTTCCAAGTATCACTAGTTCTGTTTAAACTAGAAATATACTTACCATTTGCTATCCATAAATCACCCTTTGTATCTTCCTTAATTGCATATTGTTCACCAGGCTTTAATGCATTTGAATCTAACACATTAGTTCGATAATTTTTAAATACATAGCCATCAAAACGCTCGACACCAACCGTGCCAGCCCATATGTAACCTAATCTATCCTGAAAAATGGTATGAACAGTACCAACTGATAGGCCATCTTTTATTTTATAGCTTTCAAATGAATAGTCGGTTGGATATTGTGCATTTGAAATTATAGCTAATAGAAATACGACGCAAAAAAATACGCAGTTCTTAATAATATTTTTTTGAAACATAATATGGTTTAAAAATGATTTTATTTATGTTTAATGACTACTAATGTAATATCGTCGGGGTTATGTTTTCCTGATAACCATGCATCTGCTTCAATCATTAATTGATCAATTACTTCCTGCGCTGACAAACTGCCATAGGTTGTAATTAAATCTTGTAATTTTTGATAGTCAAATAAATCTCCAATTAAATTTGGTGCTTCTGGTAAACCATCGGAAATGATTACTAATATATCACCAGTATTAAATGTTGTATTAATTTGGTCAAAATAGGCGTCATTGAAACTTCCCAATGGCACACCAGATATCTGAATTTCCTCAGTAGATTTTGTAGCAGCCCTATAAATATAGTAAGGAGGCATACCAGCAGAACTTAAGGTTAGCTCATTATTTTTTAAGTGCGCAATATTTAAGCTCATTCTTAAAATGCCTAAGTCCACTTTTTTTACCACACGATTTAGCTCATGGAGCATATCATTAGGGCTTAGTTGAGGAAGTCCAATAATACCCGCTTTGGTAATAGACACCAACATACCTGAAGGTGTACCATGACCCGTTGCATCACCACAAATGGCGTACAATGAACCGTCGGGCTGTTCAAAGAAGTCGTAATAATCACCACCAACCTCGGTTGAAGTTCTTAAGTAACCAGCAATGTCTAAATGATTTAAAACTGGTACTTTTTTAGGAAGTAACCGGTTTTGTAAATCTTTTGCAGCCGCTAACTCAGAATTTTTACGCTCATTTTCGGCTTTTAAAAATGATTTTTTTGCTTGGTATTTACCAAATTGTAGAAATGCTAAAACAAGTATTAATAAATACAATCCATAGGCCCAAATAGTGCGGTACCATGGTGGACTTATCTTAAATTCTAAAACACCTTGTTCAGAAATTTCTCCACTTGCGTCTTTGGCTCTTACATGGAACTTATAATTACCTTCATTTAAATTGGTGTATTCCTTTTTAAAATCAGTTACAAAATCTGACCATGTTTTATCTTGACCTTCTAACCAGTAACTAAACGTGGTTTTTGATTCGTTACCAAATACCGGATAAGCCACTTCAAAAAGTAAATTATTACTGCTAAAAGGCAAAGTACCAAGATCAAGCGGCGCTTTTTGACCATTGGCGTAAATAGCTCTAATTAAAGCTTTGTAGTTTACATGTTTTTCCTTGATGGCCAATTCAGGGAAATAACGGTATAATTTTTCGTCCTGAGACCCAATCCATAAAACTTCATTATCTCCAGTGCCTTCTGCAAATAAACCAGCGCTTAATTCACTTAAATCTACCTTATAAAAAGGGTACTGCTTAAAGGTGAAACCCTTTTTAAAATCAAAATGTGTTTTGAAAATGCCCTTTTGAGTTACCATCCAACCATTTTTAGAAGCTGAATTATACGTGTAAAACCAATAAGATTTATCTACAAAACTATCAATGCTAAAGCCTGTGTAAATAAGTTTATTGTTTTTCAAATCCGCTCTATAAAAGTGATTTAAAGTATCAATAAATAAATTTATACTGTCATTAAACTGCCTGATAAATAACCTCTTTAATTTAGTAAAAGAAGTATCCAATTCTAATTTAGAATACCTGCCTTGACCTTCCTGATTATACTCATATTTATACAAACCTGTCCTGGATTCCAATATAAGAACGCCAGGCTTTTCCTCAATTAGGTTATTACACTTTACCGTATCCTTATTTGTTAGTGAAATTTGTTTCCAATTTCCATTTTTATACTGATGCGCTAATAGTCCAACTGCAGAATTTGCGGAAAATATAATACTAGGATTCAACTTTGACCGAATAGTGCTATTGGTTCTATAAATGGGGCTTATAACTTTTGTTACTCTATTTTTAGTTGTTTTGATGGTATAATTATTGGTTGTAATAATTTGATCATCAAATTTTAAAATTTCATCGCCTAGCTCGTTAACGTTATTTTTTTCAAAAACAGATTGTTCATTTATTTTTTGCTTAGGAACAAAATCATACATGTCTTTATTTGTTCGTATAAACAACTTTCCATCTACTCTTTTTATAGCATTTACAACACCATGCAAATTATTGATAACCGAAAAGTAAGTCATACTGGTATCAAAACTTACTCTAAATATGTTATCACTTGTACCCCAAACGTCACCAGCACGGTCTTGCATGGTTGATGTAACATAATCGAAACTAAGTCCGTTTGATGCATTAAGTATAGATTTGATTTGTAATTTATTATCTATAAACAACAAGCCGCCTTTTGTCGTTGAAATTGGAATAATTCCATTTTTCAACCTCTCACCCCCTTGATAAGCTTCGTTTTTGATAATAAATTGATCTATTGCATCTGATTTAGCTTTTTGTAATGTGCCATCTATTCGTAAATACCATACACCTACATTTCGAGAAACAAGTAAATTATCACCTCCATCTAAAGCATATTGCTCGTCTATACGGTTTTGAGCAAAAACATCTTTTGTAGATGGTATTAATACAAATTTCCCACCGGACAGTTTGAATAAGCCTTTATCCCAAATTCT
This sequence comes from Sediminibacterium ginsengisoli, assembly GCA_945873615.1. GTDB lineage: Bacteria > Bacteroidota > Bacteroidia > Chitinophagales > Chitinophagaceae > Sediminibacterium > Sediminibacterium ginsengisoli_E. The sequence continues at coordinate 134,244 of CAMCDT010000004.1, forward strand.
TAAGTAAGCCCCGTTTTTATTGATATTTACCGTATGGAGTGTCTCATTAAAATGTTGTATACTAATTGGCTTTTTATATTTATACAAGTACACTGATTTTTCAGATTGAAATATCACCGTGTCATTAATAATCCCTGCCGACCATAGCGTTGCATTTACTTGATCCTTTTTTGATAATTTATCTGATAAAGATTTAAAAACACATTCACCATATTTATTTTTTTCTAAGTAGCCAAACTCCCCTCCTATAATGGTATAAATCGTATTTTTTGAGTCCATTATTAAAGAACGTGTCAAACCCATCTTTTGCTCTCCTTTTGTATCTATAACACGTCTTATTTTTTGTCCATCATACATTAGTATCCCTTCGTAGGTATTACCAATATAAATTACACCCTCTGGATCTTGTAAAATTGACCAGTTACCAGATATCGAATTCAAAAATGATCTGCTATAGTTAGATACAAAAAAGTTTCCGGTTTCAATTTTTGCTTGCTGCGCGTTTGCAAAAAAATTGAACACAAATAAAAAATTACAAGCAATTACAACCCTGAAAAAAACATTCAATGCATTGGTTTTACAAACCATTATATTTTTAAAATTCATATATAATTATATTTGATAGGCGTACTTTTTAAATATATGATTTTTTGAATTTTTAGAAGTATTAAATAAATATTACCCCTATCATTTATGCACACTATCATTGCAAATGCTAATAAGTGTTAGTATTTGAAGGCTATTCAAAAACAACCATTGCCTTTACTACCCCAGTAGCTGGATTAAGCCAGCTTTCAAAATGATTTGTTACCTCGGCAAATGACACTTTGTGTGTTATAAGGCTAGGCAGCTTTACAAGCCCTTTTTGCATGCAATCAATGACGTAATTAAAATCTTGTGTGTTGGCATTTCTGCTACTCATTAAAGTAGCTTCTCTTTTATGAAATTCGGGATGGCTAAAACTTATATGCTCTTTTTGCAAACCCACTAACACATAACGTCCGCCATGTGCCAAATAAGCAAAGGCATTGTTTATTGCATTTAAATTACCTGTTGCATCCATTACAACGGTAGGCATGTCGATACCCGTAATTTGTTTACAAACATCCACTATGTTTTGGGTTAACGGATTAATCGTATGTTTTATATCTAGCAGATTTTTACAAAAATCTAACCTGCTATCATTTACATCTACCATAATTACCTGAGCCCCTGCAATTTTAGCAAACGCAGCGATTCCAATGCCTATTGTGCCTGCGCCCATTACCAAAACAAATTCGTTAGGCACAATATTTGCTCTTTTTATAGCATGCCCACCAATAGCCAGTGGCTCTACAAGTGCTAATTCGTCTAGGCTTAATCCACAGCTTTTTACGAGTGCAGTATCAGGTACGGTAACAAACTCACGCATGCCACCGTCTATATGAACACCAAAAACTTGCATGTTAACGCAGCAGTTATGTTTACCTATTTTGCAAGCAATACACGCTCCACAATGCATGTATGGAATGATAGTTACTGCATCTCCAATGCTAAATCCAACCGCTTTTGTTTCAACGATAGTAGCTGCAAGTTCATGTCCTAAAATTCTGGGATAATTAAAATAAGGCTGGGTGCCTTCATACGCATGCAAATCTGTTCCACAAATACCAATACGCTCTATTTTTAAAAGTGTTTCGCCATCACCTGCCAAAGGCATAGGAGCGACAGTATAATCAAATTGATGCGGTGTTGTACAAACGAGTGCTTTCATATACTTACATTACTGTTTTGTAAACACCATACAGTGTTGCCATGGAAGGTTATCCATATTTTTTTCAAATATAAAGTCTGCCGCTTTTAATTCTTTAACGGACTGCTTTTCACTCATTTTATGAATGGTTTTAATAGGCACAGTAGGGTCTTCGGCTCTAAATTCTACAAGCACCAATTTACCCCCAGGCTTTAAAGCTGACCGCATAGATAAAGCCATTTCATAAGGAAAGGAAAACTCGTGGTAAACGTCTACCAATAAAATAATGTCAACCGTATTTTCTGGAAGCGCAACATTTTTTTCGGTACTTAATACCGGCACAATACGCGATAGTTTTTCCTGCTTAATTCTTGCGTTTAAATAGGCAATCATTTCCGGCTCTACATCCACAGCAAACACTTTGCCATTACCTACTATTTTTGAAAGTAAAGCACTATGGTAGCCACTACCCGCGCCAATATCTGCAACAACCATACCCGGTTTTACCAATAAATTTTTTAAAAGTTGCGTTGTATTTTCTTCCATTTCGCGCTCCTCTCTTTCAAGCCAATCTATTCCGTAATGACTCATTACTTGGGCAATTTGTCTACCCATATACCATTTATTAATGCCATTTGGATCACCTGGCTTTGTGGTATAACGCACCTGCGCCATCAAAGACGTAGAAAATAGTAGTACTATAAATAAAAGTAATCTGGATATAAGCTTGAGCATGGTTCAATTTAGCAATAATTACAAACATGACCTATTGTAAGCACGATTTTCGTAATTTGTAATATGTCTAATTACAAATCAGCCTCTATATTTAGGGCACTTACTCTACTCCCTTTTTTAATCCTGTCTATTATTGCTAATGGGCAAAAACCAAATATCATTTATATATTAACCGACGACCTTGGTTATGGAGATGTTAGCGCTTACAATAACAAGTCAAAAATTGCTACTCCGTGGATAGATGCTTTAGCAAAAGAAGGCATGCTATTTACAGATGCGCATTCTAATTCGTCGGTATGTACGCCCACCAGATATGGCATTCTAACTGGCCAGTACGCCTGGAGAACCAGTTTAAAAAATGGCGTTTTATGGAGTTATGACAAACCACTAATTACACCGGATCAATTAACGGTTGCACAGTTATTAAAAAATAACGGATACCAAACAGCATGCATTGGCAAATGGCACTTAGGTTTAGATTGGGCTAAACAAACGAGTGGAGAAATTGATTTTACAAAGCCCATTAATGGTGGCCCCACACAAATTGGATTTGATTATTTTTATGGCATAACGGCCTCACTAGATATCCCACCCTATTTTTATATTGATGGAAATAAAATTACAGCTAGCCGCATAGATAGTATTCAAGAACAAGGTGGGCAAGGGTTTTGGCGTGCAGGACCTATTGGTAATGATTTTAAACATCAAGACGTACTGGATACTTTTGTAAGCAAATCTATTCAGTACATTAGCAAAGCTTCTAAACAAAAAGATCCATTTTTTTTATATTTAGCACTTGCCTCTCCGCATACACCCATACTTCCTTCTAGTAATTATAATAGCACAACAGCTACCAATGCCTATGGTGATTTTGTGAAAATGACAGACGCTAAAATTGGTGAATTACTTCAGTACCTAAAAGACAATAACCTCGATAAAAACACAATGATTGTTTTTACAAGTGATAACGGATGTTCTCCATCTGCAAATTTTAAAGAATTACGTGAAAAAGGACATGACCCAAGTGCTGGATTTAGAGGTACTAAAGCTGATATCTACGAGGGCGGGCACCGTGTGCCCTTTATTGTAAAATGGCCTGGTAATGTAAAAGCAAACAGCATAAACAATGCCACTATTTGTCTCACAGATTTTATGGCTACCTGTTCGGACTTACTCAATACAAATTTGCAAAATAATGCGGGTCAAGATAGCTATAGCCTTCTTCCACTATTGACTCCATCTAAAAAAACGGCTTACCAAAGAACCAGCACTGTTCATCACTCTATAGATGGCTATTTTGCCATCAGAAAAGGAGATTGGAAACTAGCTATTTGTAGAGGATCCGGCGGATGGAGTGCGCCAACCGAAAATCAGGCGGCAAAAAATAATATGCCAGCTGTACAACTGTATAATTTAAAAGAAGATCCGTCGGAACAAAATAATGTGTATGCTACATATCCAGAAATGGTGCTCGTACTAACCGAGGAACTTGAAAAAATAAAAGCAACTAAAAAGTAATGATATGAAATACCTACTAGCACTCATACTCATCACAAATATTTCTTACGGGCAAAGCGGTAACATTAAATGGATGGACCCTACAAAAATGACGGAGCAGTGTATTGATGGCCGCGGATGGAATGATGGATACACATTCCCTTACGATAGGATGCCACAAAAAGCACAAAGTATGGTAAGGCCGGTGCTTTGGGACTTATCTAAACACGCTGCTGGCGAGTATATCAACTTTACCACCAATAGTAGCACTATTTATGTAAGGCTCAAGGTTAAAGGTGCGCAAGCCATGGCGCAAATGCCAGCCACTGGCGTAAGTGGGGTAGACTTATATAGTAAAGACGCTTTAGGTGGATGGAACTGGACCAAAGCCACTGTAAGTTTTAAAGAGACTATTACCTATAAATTTGAAAATATCAAAGATGCAGCAAGTTTTGATTTTTTTAGGCTCTACCTCCCCCTATGTAATGCGGTGTCATGGTTAGAAATTGGTGTTCCTGAAAATTCTACTTGTACATTACTACCCGCACAAAATTATAAACCAATTGTAGCGTATGGCACATCTATTATGCATGGTGCTTATGCAAGTAGGCCTGGGCTTGGATGGACCAATATTTTAGGTAGAAAATTAAATTCAAAAATGATCAACCTTGGCTTTTCTGGAAATGGGCAACTCGAGCCAGCCATGATTAACCTAATTAATGAAATTGATGCCAAACTATATATTTTAGATTGCATGCCTAACCTTTGGGACAAAACAAGATTTAGTGCCGAAGAAATAGAAAAAAGAATGCGTCATGCAGAAATAGAAATCCATAAAAAACATCCTGGTGTTCCAATCATATTTACAGAACATTGCAGCGGTAAAGACGGCATTAATTTAGATACGGTGATGGCACAAAAATATATTGCTGTTAGTAAGATATCGGCAGCGGTATTTAAAAAAATGAAAAAAGAAGGCATCAAAGATATTTACGAGCTTACTGCAAATCAAATTGGTTTTGATACCGAAAGTACGCTGGATGGCACACACCCCAACGATATTGGGATGATGCAATATGCCAATGCTTATTACCAATTGATTACACGTAAAATTGGTTTATCTAAATAAAAGGTTTAGCACATGAAAAAAAGATATTTTTTTACACTACTCTTGTTATGCATAGTTCATTTATCGAGTTACGCCCAGGCGCAAATACTATATAAAACAGTAGACACGACACAATTATATTTAACCGTGTATCCTTCTGCAACAAAAATGCCAAACAAGAAATCATCAGCCATGGTTTTCTTTTTTGGCGGCGGGTGGAATAGTGGCACTGTTAAACAGTTTGAGCCACAAGCCATCTATTTTAGTCAAAGAGGTATGACTTGTATTCTAGTAGATTACCGTGTAAAAGAAAAGCATAAAGCCACTCCTTTCGAATCTTTAAAAGACGCAAAATCGGCCATCCGGTATATTAGAGCACACGCCAACGATTTACAAATAGATCCTTCAAAAATTGTAGCAGCAGGTGGATCGGCGGGCGGACATTTAGCAGCTGCCACAGCACTAATTACAGATTACAATGAAAGCATCGACAATACGTCCATTAGTTGCATCCCTAACGCACTCGTATTATTTAATCCGGTATTTGATAATGGCCCCGGTGGTTATGGCTATGAAAGAATTGGAGATGCCTATAAGCAGTTTTCGCCACTACACAACATAGTAAGTGGCGCACCACCTACCATTGTTTTTTTGGGCGAAAAAGACCAATTGGTTCCAGTAGAAACTGCCAAGTATTACAAAACCGTTATGGAGAAAGTAAAAAGTAGATGCGACCTATTTTTATACGAAGGTCAAGGACATGGATTTTTTAATTACAAGAATTTAGCATTCTATAAAAAAACCGTTTCCGAAACAAATACATTTTTACAATCCATTGGGTTTTTAAGTACGGATCCAATGATAGAAATTAAGTAATTTACTTTCCTTTCAAATATTTATCCAACCAGCGCCCTTGCTCATATAATAGGTGTAGCACGTTTTCTTTACCTCTATAGCCGTGCGCTTCATAAGGCATATACACAAAACGTACGGTGCCCCCATGACCTTTAATGGCTGCGTATAAACGCTCACTATTAATAGGGAATGTTCCGGTATTGTCATCCATTTCACCGTGTGTCAATAAAATTGGTGTTTTAATTTTATTAGCATGCGCAAATGGACTCATGTCCAAATAAAGTTGAGGTGCTTGCCAAAAAGTGCGGTCTTCATTTTGAAAACCAAATGGTGTAAGCGTTCTATTGTAAGCACCACTGCGCGCAATACCTGCTTTAAACAAGTTAGAATGCGCTAATAAGTTAGCTGTCATAAATGCACCATAACTATGCCCACCAACAGCCATTTTATTTCTATCACTAACGCCCATACTCACAAGTTTATCAATGGCCGCATTGGCATTTAAAATCAACTGATTTACAAAATCATCATTTGGCTTTTTATCCGGAGAGGTCGCTACAATTGGCATTTCGGCATTATCTAAAATGGCATAACCCTGGGTTACATAAAACACTGGAGATCCCCAGCTTAACAAAGTAAATTTATGCTGGTTGCCTCTAATTTGGCTTGCATCGGCAGCACTTGTAAACTCGCGCGGATAAGCCCAAAGTAGTGTAGGCAAAGGGCCATCTTTTTCTTTGTTGTAACCTTTAGGTAAATAAAGATCACCGGTTAAGTCTACGCCATCTGCTCTTTTGTATTTAATTTTTTGTTTACTAATACCCTCCATGCTTGCATATGGATTGCTAAAATTAGTGATCGCAACAGAAGTGTTTGCCTGTAAAGATTTTAGGTAATAGTTAGGTACTTCTTTTTCTGTTTCTCTGCGGGTAATAATTTTTAAAGCCGAAGCGTCCAATACCTCTACTACATATTCGAAACAATCTTCTTTACTGCGCCAGATAATCTCGTTGGCTTTGGTATCTAAATTATAAATAGATAAATAAGGTAAATCACCCTTATCAGAAGCACCAGTAGTATTATTCATCAAAACAGAACGGCCGTTATTTACGGTAGCAATTACACTTTTACCAAACTTATTTTTTTGTGTAACGGGGTTTCCTAAGTTGCTATAAGCATCCGTCAAACTTCTTTCATATAAAGTAGTTAAACTACCCGCTTTATGATTGTAAATGCTTACTTTATATCGCTGTTTTGTTCTTAAAACTTCTGTAACAAGTGCCAGCGATTCATTGCCCCAGCTGATATTAGAAAAACGAGCAGCTGTTTTAAATAATTCGCGAGGCGCTTCCGTAAATGGAGCACTAACCGCCATTAACACATCATGAAAAGGCACTGCTTTTTTAATTAACCCGCTATCAAGTGGCATGGCGTATACAATGGTAGCCGCTTCGTCATCTTTCCACTCAAACCTACGCGGTGCATTTTGCACGTTATCGTACCCACTCGCTGTTCCTTCGGAAGAAGGTAATTCAGCAATCTTTTTTACAAGCGCACCAGATTTATCAAGCACTTGCATAGAAGATGCAAAACCACCCGCAGTTACCAAATAAGAAAACGGTTTATTTAATGTTCTAGTAAGGATGTAATTTTTATCCGGAGAAATACTGAAGCTATTCATTAAAGCAGGCACTCCTATTTTTGTTTCTACTCCGCTTTTATTTTTTACGAGTTGGCTTTTTGCTAAAAATTCAAACACATATTCGTCATACGGCGATTTAATTAAATCTTGATAGGTAACACTAGGTGCCGCTTTACCCAAGTTTTCTTGAATAGTAGGACCCTTAGGCGTAACAGGTCTTTTAGCTAAATCGCTTGCCTTATTTACATTTACTTTATAAAGTAGTGTTGCATCATCTTGCCATACCAAACCACCACCTAAAATTAAATTGGCAGCCGTCTTATTTATTTTTTGACAGGTTAATGTTGCCAAATCAATCACATAAACATCCACCGCATTTTCTGACACATTGTAAAATGCAATTTTATTCTCTGAAGGATTCCAGGTTGGATTGAGCGCCGCAATACTTGCAGGCAATCCTTTAACGGCTAATACTTTTCCAGTAGCAACCTCTTTAATTGTAAGACCCTTAATATAGCTCTGACGCGTAGGTGAGAAATTATTAGGGTTTAAACGTAAGCCTGCAATTTTAAATTCGGCTTGGCCTAATTCTTCTACTAATGGATATGAAGGACGATCCATAATAAGCATATGCTTAGCTTTACCATCCACACTAATAGAAGGCGTTGGTGGCGCTAACAATAAATCTGCAATTTGTTTTGGCGGAAGCTGATAAGCAGTAGCTTCTTGCGCCATGCTTTGTAAGCTTATCATTAATAGCGCAACAAGGCTAAGGATAAAACAAGCAACTTTTTTCATTCGATATAATTTTAGTAAATATAATAACTATTTGGAGCCAGAAAAATGGTAATTTTATCTGTCATGAAAAAAAATCTTCTTGCTGTCTTTTGCCTTTGTTTACTTGCGGCCTGCACCAAGCCTAATTGGGGCGTTAGCAATATCGCTCCAACAACGAGGGTTACAAGTTTTAAGGATTCAGTCCATTTTTTATCCCTTGGAGACTCATACACCATTGGCGCATCGGTAGAAAGAGAAGATAATTTTCCCAATCAAACTTTTCAATTATTAAAATCGGCAGGTTTTAATACAAGCTCCCTACAAATCATTGCTAAAAATGGATGGACTACAGAAGATTTAATTACAGCTGTAGCCACTACTAACAAAAGAAATAGTTATCAGGTTGTAACACTTTTAATTGGTGTGAATAATCAATACCAAGGCAAACCTGCTAAAGAATTTGAGCCCTCCTTTTTATCCTTACTGAAATCGGCAATTACCTTAACTGGCAATAGACCAAAAAGAGTTTTTGTTATTAGTATTCCGGATTGGGGAATTACTCCTTATGCGTCAGGGCGTGACAGAAAAGAAATTGCCAACGAAATAGATGCGTACAATTTGGTTTGTGAGAAAAACGCAAAAGACGAGGGCGCCAATTTTATCAATATTACAGACGCTTACCGCATAGATGGATCTAAACCCGATTATTTATCGAGTGATGGCCTCCACCCTTCTAAAATCGAATACACCAAGTGGGCTATTAAGCTCACCCAGCAGATAGTAAATGTATTAGAGGCGGGTGGTTAAAAAAATACTTTAATTTTAGAATATGAAACAAATTTACACGCTTCTTTGCTTTTTTCTTTTAAGCAGCCAGTTTGAATCACTTGCCCAACTGCCTACACCAAGCAGTGGCCGCATAGTACGAACTGAAAATTTTAGTTCTAAGTATGTACCAGCAAGAAATGTAGATGTTTGGCTACCTGATAATTATTCGACTTCCAAAAAATATGCTGTGTTGTATATGCATGATGGGCAAATGCTTTTTGACAGTAGCATTACCTGGAATAAACAAGAGTGGGGTGTTGATGAAACATTAACCCAATTAATGCAGGAGCAAAAAATTAGGGAATGTATTGTAGTTGGCATCTGGAATGGAGGAAAGAGTAGACATCCCGAATATTTTCCTCAAAAACCTTTTGAAGCTTTATCCAAAGAGGATCAAAAACTAGTTTACAACGCCTATAGAAGCGGTGGCCAATCCATTTTTTCAGGACTTGCCATTTCTTCAGATAATTATTTGAAATTTTTAGTAGAAGAACTAAAGCCTTTTATCGATAAAACCTACAGTACCAAAACAGACGCATCCAATACGTTTACAGCGGGTAGCAGCATGGGTGGATTAATTTCGTTGTATGCCCTATGCGAGTATCCTACTGTTTTTGGCGGTGCAGCTTGCCTTTCTACACACTGGCCCGGATTATTATCTATGGAAAATAATCCAGTACCTGCTGTATTTTTTTCTTACTTAAAACAGCACTTGCCTTCAGCTAAACAGCACCGAATATATTTTGATCATGGCACCGAAACACTTGATTCTATGTATGCATCTTTACAGGTACAAGTGGATGAAATCATGAAACAAAAGAAATACAAACCTAGCAATTGGATAAGTCGTTCATGGCCCGGACAAGATCATTCTGAAAAGTCTTGGAGAAGCAGATTAGAGGTTCCTGTTACTTTTTTATTAAAGCAGTAGGCTAGCTAGTTGTTTATTTTTTCTTGAATTTGACTCCAACTATAGTAATGATATGTTCTATTATCACTCATAACTACAAATAAACCCTGTTTAAAACCAGGAAGGGAAACAGAGGTTATGTCAGACCCATCAGAATTACGAGCACTCACTTTAATATTTTTTATAAGTCTGTGGTTGTGTTTATTATTTTTTTCACCTTCCCTTAAATAAATATTAAAGCTATGATCTGCTTGATTTGAAACTAAAATATATCCAGTACCCCCAGACTTTTTATAAATAGAAATACCTTCATTGTCGTCTTTGAACTCATTTTGTCCAAAAACAGCCAACTCGACATTATTACTATCAGGATCAGCATAATACTTACGAATACCAAACTGTTCGTCAGAATAATATACGAAACCTAATTCGTTATCAACTGCAATTGATTCAATTTCTTTTTTACCTGAGAACTTCCCAAATTTTCTAACCAAAGTAGCATTCACTTTGCCACTGTCATCAAATAGTAAATACTGATACAAATAACCTTCATTAGGTCCTTCTTTTCTGCCGACAATGGCAAAAATTTTATTATCCGTGGGTCTAGTGTAAAGCGCAATACCCATGGGCAAGTTTAAACTATCATCTGTAAAAACTTTTATGCCATTATTATCAATAAAATTCATTTCTGGGAGAGACAGCACCCGCAATGTATTATTATCTCTTTCTGTAGCAACGGCTATGGAAATGGTGTCGTTTAGAAAAATAAATTTATTGGCAATATCAATGTTGTTAACTCGCTTCAAATTAAATTTCGACCTTAAAGAATCAATTTTACCACTTAAGCTAAATACATAAATACCTCCATTAATTTTATGTTTATCGGTACCGAGTATAATACTACTATCAAAACATGTTTGGTTAATCCAAATTGCAGGATCATCACTATCTCCAAAAACAGGATCAGTAGTTACCAATGGCTTGAGTGGTCTAACAATTTTACTGTCGCAGCCTCCAAAAAGTAAAAGGAGAACAGCTAAAACAACAGTAGCAGGTATTTTTTGCATAACTAAATAAGTGCTTGGATGATGCAATATACCCAAGCACTTATTATAAAGTAAAATTATTTGAGAATATCAAGTTTTATACCCATATTAAATCGAGCACCGTAAAACTCAGTTTGCGATGTTCTCTCCTTAACACCTTGATAATAACGAAGACCTTGATTGGTGATATTATTTACCTCGGCAAATAGACGAAATCCTTTACTAAAAGCATAAGACCCATTGAAGTCAAGGAAAAATTGCTTATCATAATATCTATCAAAAAATTGATCTTCATTGTAACCAGCATCATCACTATCATCTACATATGCAGATGTAAAGTTAGCCGATAAGCGTAATACTAATTTCTTATTTTCATATGACAATGAACCATTAAACATATGAGGAGCAGTACCTGGTAGTGTTACATTTTGTCTAATTAAACTACCTGAGCCATCATAAATACCTTTCGCTTTTGAAGTTGTGTAAGTGTAGTTTGTATATATACCAAAACCTTTCCAAAATCCGGGCAAGAAGTCAAGCTGTCTTTGAAATGCTACTTCAAATCCAAATACATCTACTGGGCTGCCATTTCTTCTTTGAATGTATTGCCAGTTTTCTCCCTGTTTTATTGGATTATTGGTTACTGAAGGAAAATCATTAGCAAATTTTTCACGAGTATAATTCTCGTCTCTGTATGTATAAAAGAAATTATTTAAGTGCTTATAAAAAATACCTCCAGAAAAAATACCCACAGTGCTAAAATAACGCTCAAACATTAAATCAAGATTTGTAGATTTAATTGGCTTTAAATTAGGGTTTCCAGTACTTAGTTCTAAATCACTTGGTAGTACATTAAAATACGGAACTAAGTCAAAATACTTAGGTCTTGCTATACCTGTAGACAAAGCAGCTCTCCATACTAAATTATTACTTTGTGCGTATCGCAAATTTACACTAGGTAATACATTGAGATAATTATTTTTTAAATTAGCCTCACCCTTAAAAGTATCTTCGTCTTCTACTATATTACCAGTATAATTCAATGAAGTGTTTTCAAGTCTTACCCCTGCCACCATTGAAAATTTATCTGTAAAATCTTTTTCCCATTGTGCATATCCAGCTGCAACTGTTTCTTCTGCACTAAAATTACCAGCAAGATATTCTGATGGATCATCTTTGCCTATAAAACTTGAAGCATCTTTGAAATTGAATCTTCCTAAATAATCTGCACTTACAAAATCCCCAATTCTATATTTTGTTCCAGCTAAATAATTAGCGCTAGTTTCATTGGATAGTTTTAGTAACGATATGTTAGCAAAATTAGCTGACATAGATCCAGTTGGGGTATACTGGAAGAAAGAGTTTGCTCTAATCTTAGTTTTGCTGCGTAATCTTAGACCATACTTAAAAATACTTTTTCCATTCTCACCTTTACCAACAGGCATACTAAATCCTAATTTACCATTAAAATCTTCTTCAAATTGATCCTGAAACTCTTCCGTTAAATCATTCAGTCGATTATAAGAGGTAAGTGGTGTAGTACTCGTTAATAATGGAAATTCTGGCTCTTTAACATCTTGGGTAACCTGAATAGATCTCCTTCCCATGGAAACATAGCGCTCGTTGGGTCTTACCTCAGATGCTCTCGCATATTGTGCACTCCAATCTATCTTAACTTTCCCTGCTAAATGCTCTCCACGTACTTGTAAAGTACGCACCCTTTGATCTTCTAACCTTCTAGATTCATTTCGATCATTTGAAATCCCACCTTTGGTTTGTCTTAACACTTCACCATTATTATATCCAGTAATATTTCCTGCAGGATCATACAATAAGTTGGTTTCACCACCTCTAAAACGGTGACGCAATCTAAATCGATTTTCTAAATCATCTCTCCAATTGTAAGATCCTACGACATAAATAGTACTTGTTGGTGAAAGCTTAAAATCGAATGTTGTAGACAAAGATCTTCTAACTCTTTTAACATCATATTTTCGCACATCATGATCGGAAACAAAAACCTTTCCAGTAGCACTCTTAGACCAAACTGCTTCTACGTTATCAGAGCCAAAATCGTTACTATTAATTGAACCATTTACTATGTAACCAAATTTTTTATTTTTGCTTCTATTACCAACAATAAAGTTGGCTGTTCCAATAAATCCCTCTCTAATTGGATTATAGCCTCCTGCCATTGTACCCGATAATCTTAATCCGTTTGATGGACTACGGCTAATTAAATTTACCGAACCGCCAATTGCATCTGCATCCATTTCAGCAGTGAGGGTTTTATTCACTTCAATAGTTTGAATCATATCTGAAGGAATAAGATCTAGTTGAACCCTTCTATTATCGCCTTCTGCAGAGGGAATACGCTCACCATTAAAAGTAACTGAGTTTAACTCAGGCCCCATTCCTCTGATAATAATATTTCTAGCTTCACCTTGGTCATTTTGCATGGTAATGCCCGGAATACGCTTTAAGGCATCGCCGATATTAGCATCAGGAAATCTACCTACTTGATCAGCAGAGACAATATTGGTTATGTTTTTGTTGTTTTTTTGTTGATTGAGTGCCTTTGCTTGCCCCTTAAGTCTATCACCAAGAACAATAACTTCTTTCATGGTATTTATACCAGGTTTTAATTGCTGAGAAAATTGATTCACTCCATCTTTAACAGTAACATCAATTTTAACCTCCTCATAACCAATGTAAAGTATTGATAAAGTGTATTTTCCAGCTTTTAATTGCTGAAATGTTGCATCTCCATTTTGACCTGTTATTTTATAAATATTCGTTGGATTAAGTTTAACAACCGCGCCAGGCATATTCAATTTTTCCTCGTCTAATACCTTGATTATTAGAACTGACTGGGCTTGTAAAAAGTTTACAATACCAGTAATCAATAAAAGTAAAAAAATCTTTTTCATGTTTAAATTTTGACGAAAGTAATTTAGACATGTTAAGGAATTAATAACCCTATATTATAAAATTGTTACGTTGAAAGACAAGCACCACTTGGATACAACAATAAGAAATTGCATCACTACTACTACCAACCAATATATTTGGGTGGGGCAATTGCATTTAACCTAAGGTATACAATCAATTGTCCAACATGATGAGCTTGATGATCTTGTATCAAATTTAAAAATTGATATTTATTCATTTTACCTCCACTCCAATTAAACGAATTCGTTAAAGTCTTTTCATCTAACGACTCCATTGCTTTTAACCCGTATTCGTAAGCATCACTAACAAATTGTATAACTTGTTCTTTGTTCATTTCTTTTGCAATTATCTTATTACCTTTTACCGGGTTAGACTCTTCTTTAATATAGGTAGAACTCAACCAATAAATATTTTCAGCTATATGCACTAGCTGCTCATTAAAGCTCATTTCTTCCTTTACGGGCTTAAACGCGTAATTGTTTGCATCCAACTTTTCAGCTATCGCCAACGTATACGTTTTAGCATTTTTAAACTTGATTAAATGGCTTTGAATTAAAAGCTCATTGTTTTGGGCAAAGCCTGCAATGGAGATAAAAAGTCCGAAAATAAAAAGGTTAGTTTTCATCTATTAAAGTTAGCGTTTATAAACAAGAAATGCTATGAGCACACCATTTTAATCATTTATAATTAGTATATTGAAGCTAAATCAGTCATATTGAAAAACAATAAAATCTTATACTATCTTTTGGCTGGTGTTTTAGGCATTGTTTCTATATTGCTTCCAACATTATTTATGACTGATTTAAGACAATATAACGCGCCAATATTCCCTATAATCAGAACTGCAATTGAAGGTATTTCAACATGGAGTTTTGGTCTCTTACTTTTTAGTGGATTTTGCTTAAAATGGTTTAGCAATTTAAGTAATTGGAAAATTGGATTTGCCACTTTAGCATTTTTCCCCATAATGGCAGTTGTAGAAATATTTGTTGATTCTTCATCGCACAATATGCTACCATTTGAATTTATCTTGTATGCAGTATATTCAATTCCTGCAATTGTTGGAGCTTACTTAGCAGAGGGAATCAAATTGGCATTAGGAAATAAATAATTCGAAATGAGATCAAATTATACCACACTCCTACTTACTTTACTTTTTGTAATAGCTGAATTCAATATAGTAATTGCACAGCCTAAACGGCCAAATATTTTATTCATTGCCGTAGACGATTTACGTCCATTTGATTTGCCTTCATACGGCAACCCAGTTATTAAATCACCAGCTATAAATTTATTGGCATCTCAAGGCTTTGTTTTTAACAACCAATACGTAGCAGTTCCAACTTGTGGCGCATCTAGATGTAGTATGATAACTGGAATGTATCCAAAAACAAGAGAACACCTTTCAAATGAGGCATCTGTTTTAACTATTTCCAATAAACCAAAAACAGAAGTGCCAGAAACGTTCATTGATAATCTAAGGCGCAATGGCTATTATACTGTTGGGATAGGCAAAATTAGTCATTCCGCGGATGGATATGTTTATCCTTATTCATCGTCTAAAAGCAACGTACTAGAATGGCCATATAGTTGGGATGAAATGCTTTTTGATGCAGGCAAATGGGGTACTGGTTGGAATGCCTTTTTTGGATATTCTGATTATAGCAACCGCAACGCACAAAAAAATATGGTTAAACCATACGAAATTGGCGAAGTACATGATGAAGGTTACCCAGATGGTCTAACAGCAAATTTAGCAATCAAAAAATTAAACGAATTAGGCAGAAAAGAAGAGCCATTCTTTTTAGCAGTTGGTTTTTTTAAACCACACCTCCCATTTAATGCGCCAAAAAAATATTGGGACTTATATGATGAATCTAACATCCAATTAACCCCTGCTCCTAGTATACCAAAAAATATAAATTATGCCAGTTTAAATGAAAGTTCAGAATTTAACGGATATAAACTTGGAGAGGAAAAAGCAACTTTTGAAAATCCACTGTCAGATTCCTATGCGCGCAAAATTAGGCACGCTTATTATGCTTCAGTAAGTTATACCGATACTCAAATTGGTAAACTACTTACGGCTTTATCTGAATCTGGATTAGATAAAAATACAATTGTAGTTTTGTGGAGCGATCATGGCTGGCACTTAGGTGACAACTCCATATGGGGCAAACACACCCTTTTTGACTGGGCCTTAAAAAATGTATTTATCCTGAAAGTGCCCGGCATGAAAGGTGGTAAAGGCATTAACCAAATTACAAGTGCTGTTGATATTTACCCAAGCCTTATGGAACTTTGCAATGTCAAAATGCCGCACAAAACCGATGGTAAAAGCTTTGTGCCAATTCTACGTAATAATAAAAAAAATAAATCGGAAAACGTGGCATATGGATATTATAATAATGGAATTACTTTGCGAACCGATAGGTATCGATTAACTAAATATTTTAGAAAGAAAGAGCCTTTAGTTGAACTTTATGATCATATTAAAGACCCTTATGAAAATGAAAATATTGCTAGCAAAAATCCGAAATTGGTTAATACATTAATGCGCTTATTAGATAATGCTAATATTGATCTGTATAAAAAATAAAATAATTATATGAAAAATATTTTAATAGCTTGTTCGCTATTGTTTGTTTTTGCTTGTGATAAACGAAATGAAGCAAATACACAAATCACCCTAACGACAACAGATATATCTGCTTTAACATCTAGTAGTGTTACCACGGGAGGAAACATTACATCAAGTGGCAGCATAAACATAACTGCTAAAGGTGTGGTGTGGAGCACGAGCAACAACCCAACAATACTACTTTCTACAAAAACCAACGACGCTGGAACTACTAGCTTTACCAGTAGCATAACAGGTCTTAACGCTGATACAAAATACTTTATAAGGGCTTATGCCACCAATCAAAGTGGAACCTATTATGGTAGTGAAATTTCTTTTACAACCCGCGCGGCAAATAGTTTTGGAACCGTTACAAGTGCAAATGGAAGAGTTTGGATGGACCGAAACCTTGGCGCATCAAGGGTTGCAACAAGTATTACCGACACAAGTGCCTACGGCGATTTATACCAGTGGGGACGCGGAGCAGATCAACACCAATCAAGAAAATCTATAACTATTGCAACGCAATCATCCACCGATGTTCCTGGTAATGCAAACTTTATTTTACCTAATACGCCACTTACCGATTGGAGAAGTCCCGCAAATGTAAATTTATGGCAAGGGGTAAATGGTATTAATAATCCATGTCCTACTGGCTTTCGTTTACCAACAGAAGCAGAGTGGAATACAGAATTATCAAGTTGGACAACAAAAAATGCCGATGGCGCATTTGCTTCGCCACTAAAACTTACCGTTGCCGGAAGTCGTGAAATAACAATCAATGGCGCAGGCACTAGTGGAAGCTACTGGAGTAGCACCATCAGTGGTGATGGGTCAAGATATTTAAACATTAGCAGTGCCGGTTCATTTGTGCTAACGCACAATAGATCTTACGGAGGAAGTATTAGGTGTATTAAAGAGTAAAATTTAATACCTGAGTTTCTTATCCGTAATATCTGGCTTTGTAAATTCTAGATCATGCTCGTTGTAGCCAAGCTCTTTTGGATGCGGGCCAACAAACTCGGAAAGCTTTCCATGTATTGTGATATGCTTATCGGTTATTTCGGCAAAAGCATAAATAGAATCTTTATAAGGTGCCGTGTAGCGTATGTCAGGGTAAAAGGTATCAAACTTCTTGCTGTACCTACTTGACAGTGCATATTTTTCACCAAGCCATCTATACGACGAGCTATTGATTTGAATATAATGTATGTCGTTAATTTCTTGATTTTGATCGATATGCGTATGCCCGTTAATACAGGCAATTACTTTTTTAAACCCAGCACGCTTATTTTCTTCTTCAAAAACCGACCTTATTTGCACCCGGTTTATTAAACCTAAATCATCATATCCTACAGGCTGATGCACAAATACAACTACTGGTAGGCTTGTCTTTTGTAAATCATCCATTAACCATTCTATCTGCTTTTGACCTATATAACGAGGGTAGCCTTGTTTAAAATCTGGTTCTTTTTCATTTCCATCTAATACAATAAAATGAAAATTATTTGTATCAAAAGAATAGTAGGTACTATTAAGCCCATAAAAGTTTTTCACTACCGATAATTTATCGGGCACATTCACCGCATCAAAATCGTGGTTGCCTATTACATGGTATTTTTTACCAGGGTAATTATTAAATAAATCAAAAAACTCTTTGTTGGCTTCTTTGGGTTGACAAAAATCTCCAAGCTGAATAATGAAATCAAGATTTTCATTTTTAGCTGCATTTAAAAAAGTACGTAACCTATACTCTCCATCATGCATCACATCATTATGAACATCCGTTATGATACCAAACCTTACCTTTTTAGCAGGCGTATTTAAAGCATTTTTTGCAGATACGCCAATAGGCAAAACTGCAGCCGAAGTGCCAATGGTTAGATTCCGAATGAATTTTCTTCTTTCCATTTTGATGAGTTTTTGTTAGTTGTAGTCTCAATTTAATGCCATTTTTTTGAATTTGAATGATTGAGCAGGGATAGTATGCATTAATACAGAAAGTATAATTTCAGGCTATAAAAATGCTAATCGGCTCATTTTATTCGTTTATTTGAGCCGATTAAACAACCTAATTGGCTCAATATCTATAATTAACAACACTGAAGATATATGTTATGAAAGACCTAAAAGCCGGAATTTATATAAAAAGCACTGACGCATTAAACGGCAGCATCTTCGAAAGCACAACCATCTTAATCGTCAAGCATAATCTAGCAGGAAGTATAGGTTTTGTAACGAATAAGCCTTTGTATAAGTCTTTGCATCAACTAATAGAATTCAATTCTAGTAAACCATTCCCTCTCTTGGATGGCGGCCCTGTCGATATAGAACGCCTTTTTGTACTCCACAAGCGGCCCGACCTTATTAGTGGGGGAGAACAAATAACCAATGACTTTTATTTGGGTGGCAATATGGAGCAGGTAATTGAAGCCATAAACTATAAGGGCGCTAGTAGCCAAGACATTCAACTTTTCATTGGCTATTGCGGATGGGATTCCGGGGAATTGGAAGCGGAAATTGAAGAAGGAAGTTGGGTGATAGAAAGGGCTTAAATAACTTTTATTTTAAACTCTTTTTAGTCTACTTTATACTCACGAATTAGAGTTAATTACAATAAATTGTTTAGCTTAAGTTACAATACCACAACCATGAAACATATATTAATACTGATCTCCTTTTTAGGAATGGGTTTTTTGCATGCTAAACCAAGATTTGATATTGTAGTTTATGGTGCTACTTCAGCAGGGATTGCAACTGCTATACAAGGTTCAAGGATGGGAAAAAAAGTGATGTTGATTGAACCTTCTAGTAGAATTGGCGGATTAACAACGGGGGGATTGGGACAAACTGATATTGGAAACAAACAAGCCATCGGGGGAATATCTAGAGAATTTTATCAAAATATAAAGCGGTTTTATCTACAGCCAGAAAATTGGAAATGGCAATCTCGTGAATCATACAAAGACGGTGGCCAAACAAGGTCGTCCACCAATGAAGATGCCATGTGGACTTTTGAACCATCAGCGGCATTGCGGGTATTTGAGGAGATGTTGAGTAAAGAAAAAAATATTACCATAGTATATCATCAGCGATTGAACAGAGAAAATGGTGTTGTTTTGATTAATAAAACGATCCAATCAATTCGCATGGAATCTGGAGAGGTTTACACAGGCAAAATGTTCATCGACTGCACCTATGAAGGAGATTTAATGGCTGCCGCTGGAGTCACTTACACAGTAGGCCGAGAGTCCAACAGTCAATACGGCGAATCACTCAATGGTGTGCAAACTGGAAAGACTGGTTTGACATTGCGCAATACTATTTCCCGTAATGCATATTATCATAATTTTATTGACGATGTAGATCCTTATGTAATCAAAGGAGATCCGAAGTCTGGTCTTTTGCCTTTTATCGTATCAGAAAAGCCAAATATTGATGGTAGTGGTGATGATAAAATTCAGGCTTATTGTTTTCGAATGACATTAACAGATCATATAGACAATAAAATTCCTTTCAGCAAGCCACTCGGTTATAATGAAATAGATTATGAATTGTTGTTCAGAAATTATGAGGCGAGAAGTGGATCAGTCAACAAAATGTACAATTATGGTGACCCTTTAGTGCCATGGATCAATTCGGATATGCCCAATCGAAAAACGGATACCAATAATCAAAAAGGATTTTCAACTGATTTTATTGGCCAGAATTATGCGTATCCTGATGCTACTTATCAAGAGCGAGACATCATTATCCAGCGTCACAAAAATTATCAACAAGGCTTGATGTGGACATTGGCTTACCATCCCCGTATTCCTGAAGAAGTTCGTGCAGTTGTTTCTAAATGGGGGTTGTGCAAAGATGAGTTTGAAACTAACCAAGGTTGGTCGGGTCAATTATATGTTAGAGAGGCGAGACGCATGGTGAGTGATTATGTAATGAATCAAAAGAATTGTGAAAAGCTTGAAATAGTTGATGATGCCGTAGGTCTGGGAGCTTATGGAATGGATTCGCATCATATCCAACGTTATGTTGATGCTAATGGACATGTGAAAAATGAAGGAAATGTAGAAGCCGGCGTTTCTAGCCCATTTCCAGTGAGCTACCGGTCTATTGTACCAAAAAAATCTGAGGTACAAAACCTATTTGCACCTGTATGTTTATCAGCCTCGCACATTGCTTTTGGCTCAATCCGGATGGAGCCTTTGTTCATGGTTCTGGGCCAGAGTTCAGCCATCGCTGCTAGCCTTGCAATCGATAAAAAAATAAATGCGCAAGCCATTGAGTACAAAACACTAAAGCCCTTATTGCTTCAATTTGGTCAAAGGCTTGAGTGACATATTTACATTGATATACTTAATGACCATTTATTGGGTGTTGTTTCCGTAAATTGTAGAATCTATATAAAAAATGAAAAAATGAAAATTAAATTACTCATTTTGATTAGCTGCATTCAACTTGTTGTATGTAAAGCAAATGTTAGAGTACCAAATATTATTGGCTCACACATGGTATTACAACAAAATTCGAATATTAAATTATGGGGATGGTCAGCACCTGCCGAAAAAATTTCAATTAAAGTTAGCTGGGATACCGCAACGTATAAAATTACTGGAAGCAGGGACGCTACTTGGATAACCAATATTAAAACACCTAAAGCGGGTGGCCCACATACCATCATAATTCAAGGAGAAAATACTATAAACTTAGAAGATATCTTAATAGGAGAAGTTTGGTTGTGTGGCGGGCAAAGCAATATGGAATGGTCTGGTGATCAAGGGTTAGAACAAAGCAAAATTGAAGCCCCAAATGCGACGAATAATAAAATACGTTTTTTTTATGTTTCAAAATCAACATCCGCATCTAGACAAGATGACTTAGAGGGCAAATGGATGGTCTGCTCTCCAGAAGAAATGATTCATTTTAGTGCAATAGGCTATTTTTTTGGAAAAAATTTAATTGAAAAATTAAACACTCCCATTGGATTAATTAATTCAAATTGGGGCGGCACCCCAGCTGAAACCTGGACTCCAGCATATGTTATTAATAATAATCAAGCTATAAAAAAGGGGGCAGAAACTTTAAAACCAACTGAGTGGTGGCCTTACAAAACCGAACTAGCATTTAATGCTATGATTTATCCAATTACAAATTTTTCTATTGCAGGTGTTATATGGTACCAAGGAGAAAGTAATACAATCAATTATTACTCATACGAAAAATTATTTACGGGCATGATAGAATCATGGCGTAAAGAATGGAAAATCAACTTCCCATTCTATTTTGTTCAAATCGCACCCTTTAAGTATGAATATAAAAATATTGGCGCACTTCTTAGGGAAAGCCAAACCAAATCTTCACTTTATGACAATACGGGCATGGTTGTAATAACTGATTTAACGCCTGATACAAACAATATTCATCCTATCTTAAAAAAGGAAGTTTCCTCGCGCCTTTCTAATTTAGCACTAAACAAAACATATGGCTTTAAAAATATTAATTGCGAAAGTCCAATATATCTTTCTCACATCATTGAAGACGATAAAATTAAAATTCAATTTACCAATACAAGTGGTGGTATTATTGTGAAAGGAGAGGAAATTACATGTTTTGAGATTGCAGGTCCAGATAAAGTGTTTTATCCTGCACAAGCAATAATTAAAGATGATAAAGTAATCGTATTTAACAAAAAAATAAAAAAGCCAGTAGCTGTTAGATATGCTTTTAACAATACTGCCATACCAAATTTATTTAGCAAAGATGGTCTGCCCATTAATCTCTTTAGAACGGATGATTGGGATATGGACACAACTACAAAATCAAATAATTAATTGGTATTGATTCCATGATCTCTGGGTTAGTTAATTGAGTTTTGTAGGGTTTGATGTTGTTTGAATTATACAATAATTATTAAATTTGTAAGAAAATACCTAGCAATGAAATACTTAAAAATCCTTTTGGCTCTGGTTTTATTTTCGATTGAAACACAAGCTCAAAATATAAAAGACTTCTCTTTGACTTCCGTTACCGATAAAAGTACTTTCACTTTAAGTAAGTCAAAGGGTAAATATATTGCACTCCACTTTTTATTAAAAACAGAATGCCCTTATTGTATTAGACATACTAGCGAATATTTTGAAAAAGCAAGTACCTTGGCTAATGTAATTCAAGTATTCATTAAACCAGACAGTGAGCAAGAGATTAATGCTTGGGCTAATAAATTAAAGTCAACAAATAGCTTACCCATTTATCAAGATTTGAATGGTAAATTAGCAGATCAATTCAATATTCCTAATGGTTATCAATTTCATGGACAGGTTGTTCATTACCCTGCATTGATCTTATTGAATGATAAAGGAGAAGAAGTATTTAGATACATAGGTAAAAATAATGCAGACAGATTTTCATTTGATCAATTGAAGGCAAAAATTAATGAATTAAAGGTGTTGTAACTTCAGTCAATCGTAAAATCTCACGCAGAAAACATAATTAAAGGGAGAATTTTAGATGCGAAAACGGGTTTAACCCGATTCGGACTGATGTATTCAAGTAGCGAGACCGGGATTTGAACCCGGGACCTCAGGGTTATGAAGATTTTTTAGGAAAATGAATGCGTTGATTTGTAATGAGTTATATTTTGATAAAACCGAGAATAACCAATTTGGACCGAATTCAGGGGTGTTTTCCTCACTTAGAGAATACTAAATTTATAATTGAAATAATTAATTAACGTCTTCCACTTCTATAAATTTCTTAATGGACTTTATTTGTTCAAGCATAAGAAACTTTATTATTAGTGATGAAAAAATGTTAAGAGTACAGTTTATTATAATTGCATAATCCAATCCAAAAATAAGTTAAAGTCAATATTAACTTTAAATTAAATCACCTCATTTAAGGGACCTAAGTCACACAAAACTCTCCTATTAAGCTATTTTTGCGTCTCAAAATTAACATTTTAGCGGCTAAATCAGTATTACCATTCAATGGTTCAATTTAAAGCAAAGCAATTAGAAAATAAATTAAATCCAATCAAATGAAAAAAACAATTTTGTTTTTGACAAGCTGTATGATGACTATCGTTAGTTTCGCTCAGATTACAACTTCAACCATTTCTGGTATTGTTGTAAACGAAAAGAAAGAAGTATTAGTTGGTGCATCAGTCGTTGCGACACACGTTCCAACAGGTACAACTTACAAAACAGTAACGAACAAAACAGGTGCTTATGTGTTCCCAGCAGTAAGAGTTGGCGGACCATTTACAATTGCAGCTAGCTTTGTAGGTTACAAAAATGATCAAGTAACTGAAGTTGCAACCAACTTAGGTGTTGCTTCAAACGTAGATTTCGTTTTGTATGCAACTGGTTCAAACTTAAAAGAGGTAGTTGTTGCTAGCAATAGAAATGGCTTGTTCTCTAAAGAAAGAACTGGAACTGCACAACAATTCGGAAGAAGAGAATTGCAAAACATTCCAATAACTGGACCAAGAACTATTGACGGTATTACTAAATACAATTCAAATGGCAACGGTTCAAGTTTTGGTGGACAAGATTCTCGTTTAAACAACTTCACCATTGATGGTTCTCAATTCAACAATGGTTTCGGTTTAGGATCTTCTGCACAAGCAGGAGGTAGAACTGGCGCTTCTGCTATCTCATTAGATGCGATAGAGCAATTACAGTTAAATATTGCTCCTTTTGATGTTCGTCAATCAGGTTTCACTGGTGCTGGTATCAACGCAGTTACTAAATCTGGTACAAACGAAATTGAAGGATCTTATTATCAAACTGAAAGAGATAATACATCAACTTACACAGGGAATAAAGCAAACGGCGTAAAAGTTACTGCTTCTAAATTTAGTGAGAAAGTGAAAGGTTTTAGAATTGGTGCACCAATTATCAAAAACAAATTATTCATTTTTGCAAACTATGAAAAATTAGAGAAAACTGAACCAGGTACAAACTGGATTTCTACAGGTTCTCCATTAAGCGGTTCTCAAATCTCTCGTCCTACCTACACAGAATTAGAAACTTTGTCTAAGTTCATGAAAGAGAAATTTGATTACACAACTGGTCCTTGGGAAGGATATAACAATGCAACAATTTCTGAGAAGTTCTTGATCAGAACAGACTGGAATATTAATGATATGCATAAGTTAACTGCACGTTATGTACATCATAATTCAAATGCAGATATCAATATCTCTAATTCCTCTTCTGCAGGTGTTGGTAACAGAACTGGTTCTGCATTAGCTATGTCATTCCAAAATAGTGGTTATGGTATCATGGACAACACACGTTCAATTGTAATTGAATTAAATAGTAAATTATCAAACACTTTACATAACAATTTAATTATTGGTTATGATAAGCAAATTGA
>CAMCDT010000005.1:0-110960 GCA_945873615.1 Sediminibacterium ginsengisoli
AACGTTCGCCGGCTTTACCTCTAATAAATGCCTTGCCAGATGTTGCACCATAAAGTGCCACGTTTCCAATAATACTATTATGCTCTGCAACAAATGTTGCCCGCTTGCTTGGATAAATAATGAGTGAGGCGCCGCTTAAGCCTTTACCAAAATAATCGTTGGCATCGCCTTCAATTTCTAGGGTAACACCTTTTGTGTTAAACGCACCAAAACTTTGGCCCGCGGTTCCTGTAAATGTATAATGAATGGTTCCTTCAGGTAGCCCAGCAGCTTTATATTTTTTAGTGATTTCGTTGGATACAATCGTACCTGTTGTTCTATCAATATTGGTGATGGGGAAAGACGCTTTAACTTTTGTGCCACTAGCAATGGCATCTTTAGCGGCTTCTAATAATTTCCAATCTAGTACATTTGAAAGCTCATGATCCTGCGCTTCTTGTTTGTATAAGCCAGTAGTAGCGTCTGCAGGTTCTTTGTATAAAATACTTGATAAATCCAGTTTGCTATATTTCCAATGGGTAATATCATCGCGCATTTCAAGTGCATCTACTTGACCCACCATTTCATCAATGGTTTTATAGCCGAGCTCTGCCATTATTTCACGGAGTTCCTCAGTAATAAATGTAAAGAAGTTTACAATATGATCAGCATTACCAGTAAAGCGTTTGCGCAATTCAGGATCCTGTGTTGCAACACCAACAGGGCAGGTATTTAAATGACATTTGCGCATCATAATGCAACCTTCCACAATAAGTGCAGCTGTAGCAACGCCCCATTCTTCGGCGCCTAATAGCGTAGCTACTGCAATGTCTCTACCCGTTTTCATTTGGCCATCAGCTTGTACCGTAATTCTAGAACGCAATTTATTTTTTACAAGGGTTTGATGCGTTTCTGCGAGGCCTAATTCCCAAGGGAGTCCGGTATGTTTAATAGAACTTATAGGAGAGGCGCCCGTGCCACCATCATGGCCTGCAATGAGCACCACGTCTGCTTTTGCTTTAGCTACACCGGCTGCAATAGTGCCAACGCCCGCTTTTGATACAAGTTTTACGTTAATACGTGCTGCACGGTTTGCATTTTTTAAATCAAATATTAATTGAGATAAATCTTCGATTGAATAAATATCGTGGTGGGGTGGAGGTGAAATTAATCCAACACCAGGTGTTGCATTTCTTGTTTTACCAATCCAGTCATCTACTTTATGACCAGGTAATTGACCGCCTTCACCAGGTTTAGCACCCTGTGCCATTTTAATTTGTAATTCGTCGGCTTCTGTTAAATAATAACTGTCTACGCCAAACCTTGCACTGGCAACTTGCTTGATAGAAGAACGCATCGAATCGCCATTTGCAAGTGGGGTGTAACGCTGTTCGTCTTCACCACCTTCACCGGTATTACTCTTACCACCTAAACGGTTCATGGCAATAGCAAGTGTGGTATGCGCTTCCCAAGATATAGAACCAAACGACATAGCACCTGTTGCAAAACGTTTGTAAATATTAGTAGCAGGCTCTACTTCATCTATTGAAATACTTGGTCTAACTTTTTTAAATTTAAATTGACTCCTGAGTGTAGCAGCTTTTTCTGATTGATCATTAATAAGCCTTGCGTATTTTTTATACACTTCAAAATCGTTAGACTTGGTAGCGTGTTGTAGCAAGTGAATGGTTTGTGGATTAAACAAATGAAATTCACCTTTTCGTTTCCACTGATATACACCGCCTACGGTAAGTCTATTAACAGAAGTTTGCTTTTTAGGAAATGCGAAATAATGTTTCGCCATTATTTCTTTTGCCATTTCGTCGAGGCCCATGCCTTCTATACGGGAAGTAGCTCCAGTAAAATAGGTGTCTACTACTTTTTTATTGAGCCCAATAATTTCAAAAATTTGTGCCCCCTGGTAAGATTGTAAAGTAGAGATACCCATTTTTGAAAAGACTTTTAAAAGTCCATCGTTAACGGCTTTGATATAATTTTTTTTGAGCTTGTCTATTTCTAGCGTCGTATCAAGTTTACCAGCAATTTTCATGTCTCTAATACTAGAGAGTGCTAAGTACGGGTTAATGGCTGTTGCTCCAAAAGCAACCAGGCAAGCAAAATGATGCACTTCCCATATGTCGCCGGCTTCTACAATAATACCTACTTGACCACGGTATCCTTTTCTGATGAGGTGATGATGAACAGCAGCAGTGGCAAGTAAAGATGGAATTGGGGCATGATCTGAATCGATAGCTCTATCCGTTAAAATAATTACTTCAAAACCATCTTCTACAGCATCAACAGCGTAACGGCATAGTCTATCCAATCCTGCTTTTAAAGAGCCAGGCTTGTTGTCTGCTCTAAAATAGGTTTGAAGTGTTTTGGCCTGGAATATTCCGGTATCAATACTTCTTATTTTTTCTAAATCGTGGTTGGTAAGTATCGGATGTTTAAGTGCAACGCAGTGGCAAGCTAGCGGGTCTTCCGATAATATATTTGCATTACTACCTGCAAAGGATGCTAGTGACATGACCATACGTTCCCTGATAGGATCGATAGGCGGGTTGGTAACTTGAGCAAATAATTGTTTAAAATAATTACTTAAATGTTGTGGCTGATCGCTTAAAATAGCAAGCGGTGTATCGGTGCCCATCGAACCAATGGGTTCTTTACCATCCATGGCCATGGGCGCAATAATGGTGTTTAAATCTTCGGTAGAGTAACCAAATACTTTTTGGTATTTAAAAACTTGATCGGGCTCGAGGTGCGTAAACATTACACGAGGCTCGGGTAATTCTTCTAATTTAATTTTATATTGGTTGAGCCAATCGCCGTAGGGCTGCTGACTACAAATTTTTTGTTTGAGTTCATCATCACTAATAATGCGGCCTTGCTCCATGTCCACTACAAACATTTTGCCTGGTTGTAGTCGTCCCTTTTCAATGACAGTAGAAGGGTCGATGGGTAGTACGCCTGTTTCAGAAGCCATAATTACACGGTCATCATTTGTCACACAGTAGCGTGAGGGTCTTAGTCCGTTTCTGTCGAGGGTTGCGCCAATTATGTTGCCATCTGTAAATGAAATAGAGGCAGGGCCATCCCAAGGTTCCATAAAGCATGCATGGTATTCGTAAAATGCTTTTTTAGTTGCATCCATACTTTCGTTGCCGTCCCAAGCTTCTGGTATAAGCATCATCATTACGTGTGGTAATGATCTGCCGCTCATAAACAATAACTCAATCATGTTATCGAGGCATGCCGAGTCTGATTGTCCAGATGTTACAATGGGTAATAACATTTCCATTTCTTCTTTGGAAAAGTTAGGCGTGTTAAAACCTTTTTCACCTGCACGTAACCAGTTTAAATTTCCTTGAAGCGTATTGATTTCACCGTTATGAGCAATGTATCTGAAGGGTTGTGCTAATTTCCAAGAAGGAAAAGTGTTGGTCGCAAATCTGGAGTGCACGAGTCCAAATGCAGATACTACACGTTTATCCGAAAGATCAACAAAATAATCACGTACTTGTAAACTCGTTAACTGCCCTTTATAAATAATTGTTTTGTAAGATAGAGAAGCGATATAAAATCCAATCTCATCTTTTTTGATGCTATTGTTAATGGTGTGCGTTGCGTAGTTTTTTAGAACAAATAGTTTACGTTCAAATGCTTCTGGTGTACTTATATCATCCGGACATTTGATAAACACATGTTCCATGCCAGGTTCTACCGATAATGCTGTTTGGCCAATGCCGGTTGTATTTACAGGTACTTTACGATAGGTAATAATTTCGAGCCCTAATTTTTCGCCAGCTCTGTTAAATATGTCACGGCATTCTTCTTTTAAAGCAGGATCTTTTGGAAAAAATAAAACACCCACTGCATACTCGCCATAATTGGGTAGATGCGCGCCAAGTTTAATACATTCATCAAAGAAAAATTCATGTGGAATTTGAATCATAAGACCTGCGCCATCACCTGTATTTTTTTCGAAACCAGAAGCGCCACGGTGCTCCATGTTTTCTAAAACCGTTAGTGCATCAGAAATATTTTGATGCGACTTGATGCCTTTGATGTTTGCAACAAAACCAATGCCGCATGCATCATGTTCAAAAGTGGGATCATACAACCCCTGGTTGTTTTTAGAAACAAGCATGTGTAACCGAAGTTAAAGTTCAGGAATAAATGAATGTATGGCAGGCAATCGTATCCGTAAATTAATAAATATTTAACGAAAAATAAGAATGAGATATCAACATTTGTTACATGAATAAACAAACAAACGATAGTTTATTTTTTTACGATGCAGTCGCAATAAAATAATGCGCAGGAAAATTAAAGCTTAGCGTATCAATAGTAGTTGTGGGAAAAATTCCATAGACAGTGCTACCAGTGCCTGTCATAGAAGCGAACACAGCACCTTTTTGATACAGTGTTTCTTTGATGTTTGCTAATTCAGGAAAGGAATTAAAAATAGGTTCTTCAAAATCATTGATGAGAACATCTTTCCAAATCGACACTGGTTCGCAAATAATTGCTTCCAAATTTGTATCCGGAACTTTAGGTGTTATCAGAGAGAAAGCAAGTTTAGTTGAAATGGCAATACCCGGATTAACAATTATAATTGTGTAACCATCAAGGTTTACATGTATTGGTTTTAGAATTTCTCCTCTGCCCGTTGCGTATGCAGGGCTATTTAAAATAAAAAACGGACAATCACTACCCAGCGTTAACGCATACTGCATGAGTTTGTCCTCAGAAATTTGTAAATCAAATAATTGGTTGAGTGCTACAAGTGTAAATGCACCATCTGCTGATCCGCCTCCAAGTCCAGCGCCCATTGGAATCTGTTTATGCAAATGCATTTTTATATTTGGGATAGTAGGGTAGTCTTTTTTTAATAAACCGTACGCTTTAAAACATAAATTATCGGAAGGATCGCCATTAATGGATAATCCAGAACTTGTAAATGTAATGGGCGCCGCATTTGTATCTTGTTCAATAATAATTTCAAGTGCATCTTTAATAGAAATGGGAAAAAATACCGTTTCTAATGCATGAAATCCATCCGCTCTTTTTTGGGTAATACGTAATCCTAGATTGATTTTGCAGGAAGGAAAACAAATCATTTGGTTTTCCTTTTATTGATTTCGTCGCGAATGGCAATGGCTCTAATATAATCTTCACTTTCTAGCACCTCTTGTAAAAGTTGTTCGAGGGCAATGAGGTCTAATTTGGTAATGTCATCTTGTCCTTCGAATGGTTGCTCCCCGCCAACGGCTTCTATTTTTTGTTTGCTTACGCCACCTTCATCCATCAAAATACCTGCATTTTCTAAAATATGTTCGTAGGTATAAATAGGACATCCAAAACGAACGGCTAATGCAAGGGCGTCAGAAGTACGGGAATCAATTTCGATGGTATCATGGTCTGTAAAGCAAACCAGTTTGGCATAGAAAATGCCTTCTTGTAAATCGTTGATAATAATTTCTTGAAGCTCTACATGAAAGGCCGTCATGAAATTTTTAAGTAAGTCGTGGGTAAGGGGTCTGCTAGGGTGCATGTCCTCTAGCGCAACAGCAATAGCCTGCGCTTCAAATCCTCCAATGACAATAGGAAGTCTACGCGCGCCACCACCTGCTTCACCTAATACAACCGCATAAGAATGCGATTGGGTAATGCTATGGGAAAGGGCGACTATTTCGAGTTCTATTTTTTTCATAGACAACACGAAATTAATTCAAAAAATATAGAATTCAACAGAAGGGCGCTAAAAACTAAGCCGAAGCTTTCATTTTTTTAATCGCATCTGTAAATTTAGGCAATACTTCAAAGGCGTCACCTACAATACCATAGTCGGCAGCTTTAAAAAACGGCGCTTCTGGATCTTTATTAATCACCACAATGGTTTTACTTCTGTTCACGCCAGCAAGGTGCTGGATAGCGCCAGAAATACCTATGGCAATGTATAAATTAGGAGCAACCTGAACACCTGTTTGACCCACGTGCTCGTGGTGTGGACGCCAATGTGCGTCACCAACGGGTCTAGAACAAGCTGTTGCAGCGCCAAGCTCTTTAGCGAGGTCAAGTAAAATTCCCCAGTTTTCGGGGCCTTTTAATCCACGTCCGCCACTTACAACAATGTCGGCTTCTGTTAAAGAAATTTCGCCACTTGTTTTATGAACCGCTGTAATTTTTACATGGCCAGTTGTTACAGAAGTGTCTAATGGGGTAGTAGTAGCTGCCGCTGCCGCGCCGCCCACAACTTTATAACTATTAGGGCTAATCGCAATTATTTTTACTGCTGTTTGTATCGAAACATTGGCAAATGCTTTTCCAGAAAACACAGATTTTTTTACAACAAAACCAGCGCTTGTATTGGGTAATGCAATAGCACCTGTTACAAGTCCTGCTTTTAATAATGCAGATACACCAGCGCACAATGCTTTACCTGTTTGGTTGTGTGAGAAAACAATAGTGGTAGCGCCAACTTTTGTTGCAGCAGCTGCAATTGTTTTTACAAATACTTGTGCATCAAAATGAGCGAGTGCGGCATCATTAATTTGATATACATTTTTTAATTCGTAAGCACCAAGTGTTGCAAGGTCGTCGTTAACAGAACCTAATAAAAGGCCATGCACCTCGGTGCCTAATTGTTTTGCAAGTGCAGCGCCATAAGACACCGCTTCTAGCGTACTTTTTTTGATTTGATTGTCTTGATGATCTATATATACGAGTACCATAATTTAAAATTGATAGGGGTTAAATAGCTTTTGCTTCTTCATGTAATAAACGAACAAGTTCTTCTACATTGTCTGGGCTAATTAGTTTTACGCCCGCTTTTGGTGACGGCAATTCAAAACTTTCGATACTTGTTAAAGCCTCTACTGCAGCGGGTTCTACCACTTTAAGTGGTTTGGTACGCGCAGCCATAATACCTCTCATATTTGGAATGCGTTGTTCTGCAACTCCTTTTTGACAACTCACAACAACTGGGTTGTTAACGGTTACTACTTCTTCACCACCTTCAATTTCACGAGTAATTGTAGCAGTTGTTCCCTCTATATTAAATGAGGTAGCAAGTGGGATATAAGGCGCATCAATTAATGCAGCAAGCATGCCACCAATAGAAGCACCATTGTAATCGATGGTTTCTTTTCCGGTAAAAATTAAATCATATTTTTCGGTATTGGCAACAGCTGCAATTTGAGCTGCAATTGAGAAACTATCAGCACTATCTATATTGATACGAATGGCTTCATCGCCACCAAGTGCCAGTGCTTTTCTGATAATTGGTTCTGCGTCTGCACCACCCACGGTTATTAAATGAATAATGGTAGCTGGATCTTTTTCTTTTAACTCAATGGCACGTACTAGCGCATACCACTCGTCGTATGGATTAATGATCCATTGAACGCCTGATTCATCAAATTTTTTCGCACCATCTGTAAATGCAATTTTTGCCGTGGTGTCCGGAGTTTTACTGATACAAACTAGAATTTTCATAAGCACTGTTTAAATCTGGTTATTACATAGTTGTTTATGCAACTATTTGCAAATATAGGTATCATTTTAATTACAAAGTTCGGCTATCTTTGGTTTATGGATCGGATAGAAAAATTATTAAATTTTTTAGCTAGCCAGCCTTCAGACAATTTTTTGAGGCATGCTCTTGCGCTCGAGTACATTAAAGCAGGTAATGATGCAGAAGCTAGGGCTTTATTTACGGCCATTGTAACCGAAACGCCTAGTTATGTAGGTACATACTACCATTTGGCCAAACTACTTGAAAAAATGGGAGAGCAAGCAGAAGCCATTACCTGGTATGAAAAAGGATTGGAGGCCTGCAAAATAGCAGGGGACAAGCATGCATATTCCGAATTACAAGCTGCCTACGAAGACTTAATTTATTAACTCGGGTTTATTAACTACCTCTAGATCCACCAGTTTTAATTGGTTTTTTGCCTACCGTTACCGCTTTGGTACCTGGTTTTGCAATAAATTTTGATCCTTGTGCTTTGTTGGCCTGGTTTTTAGTACCAGGTTTGCCTGCTTTAGAATTATTTACGGGTAAAGCCATTTTAAAAATATTTATCTCCAAATATACGAATTACCGGTAGCTAATAGATGAATGGCTTAATTTTATTCTATGTTTTTATTAGAGGTTTGTGGTGTTGCTAAAAATCATGCTGGCGGTTCTTACGCCAGTACCATTTCATTTGAAATCCCCAAGGGGCAAAAATTAGCTATTGCTGGAGAAACAGGATCAGGCAAAACAACACTTTTAAAAATGATGGCGGGTTTAATGGAACCTACCACCGGATCGGTACATTTTAATGGTGTGCGCATATTAATGCCTAGTGAGCAACTCATTCCGGGGCATCCAAAAATTGCTTTTTTATCGCAACATTTTGAACTGCGTAACAATTATAGGGTAGAAGAGCTACTTGATATGGCCAGAAAAATTCCTGCTGCAAGGGCCAATCATATTTATCAAATTTGTAGAATCGAGCATTTGCTTGCCCGTAAAACCAATCAAATTTCTGGTGGAGAAAAGCAGCGGATTGTGCTAGCGCAACTTTTAACTACAGAGCCTTCTTTACTATTATTAGACGAACCGTTTTCGAACCTCGATAAAATTCACAAACAAATCATGCAAGATGTGATTGCAGATATTGCTACACATTTTGATACTACTTGTGTTTTAGTTTCGCACGA
This sequence comes from Sediminibacterium ginsengisoli, assembly GCA_945873615.1. Lineage (GTDB taxonomy): Bacteria > Bacteroidota > Bacteroidia > Chitinophagales > Chitinophagaceae > Sediminibacterium > Sediminibacterium ginsengisoli_E. The sequence continues at coordinate 8,695 of CAMCDT010000005.1, forward strand.
CGCAGCAGATTTATTGCCCTGGGCCAATCGAATGCTCCTCATTAAAGAAGGTGCTGTTATCCGAGATGATGAACCTGCTGCTATATTTTATGCTCCACAAAACGAGTATGAAGCAAAATTATTGGGTGCTTGTAATTGCATCCCTGTTTCTATGTTCCCGCGCATACAAGAGTTAATTACAGATGCAAATACAGATCAGCAATTATATATTAGACCTTCCCAACTTTTACTTGAAAAGCCTACTGGTAATGGATTACATGGGATTGTTACGGGTGTATTATTTATGGGTAGCCATTATATGGTGCAGTTGCAAATAGATGGCTTGGCATTAGAAGTTTCTAGTTTTGAGCCTAGTATTACATTGGGTGAAACCTATAGCGTTCGCTTACGTGACAATGCACAGTATCACTTATTATAATGTTAGCCTGTTGGACAACTCAATATTTATTTTTTCAAATAAATGACCTGGTTTAAAATTTCGCCAGTTGTCTATTTCCATGGGCTCGATATAGTAGTGCAGTTTTTTTTGTCTGAAATCTTGTTGGGTTTGCTGCGGCATATTAAGTGCCACAATCCATCCGTTTTCTTCAGATACATCATCATACCACTCTTGATAATATTCTTTATCGCTACTATGAAAATTTAATACGTTTTCGCAAATCAAAATAAATTTACAAATACCTTTTTTAGATAAATGATCAATGATTTCTCTTTTGAGTTCCATGATATCATTTTCGATGGCGTCATTCCATTCGCCTAAAAGTTCAATGATAGCATACTGTTCATCGTAATCGGTAAAAAGAATTTTTAAATAAAGTGTGCGGCTTCCAAAATCATCCCATTGTGGATGAATGAAATAATTGTACACCACTTGTGTAAATTCAAATTCGGAGTAGGTGCGGCCGTAAAAAGGAGATTTTGAATCTTCTTCGGCAGTATATAAATGTCTCCAATTAAAAAACGGCTCAATCTGGTGCATAGAAAAAAATTAAGCGCCTACATAAGCGTCAGTTGCTTTTTTTACAGAACCATGTTGTAATAAAAGCGCTTTAGCAGCTTCGTAATTGTCGCTATTAATTTGCTTCATAAGCATGTGCACGCCTCTGTCAACGAGTTTATCGTTGGTGAGTTGCATGTTCACCATCTTGTTGTCTTCTACACGTCCAAGTCCAATCATAACGGCAGTAGAAATCATATTTAGTACCAGCTTTTGCGCCGTACCACTTTTCATTCTTGTACTACCGGTTACAAATTCGGGGCCTACAACTACTTCTATAGGGAACTTTGCAGCAGCAGATAATGGTGCACCCGGATTGCAAGAAATACTTGCCGTAGTGATGCCATGTTCGTTACATTTTTCAAGTGCACTAATTACATATGGGGTAGTGCCACTGGCAGCAAGGCCAATTACAACATCATTTTCATTTATGTTATGCGCTTGTAGGTCAAGCCAGCCCTGATTGGGATCATCTTCTGCGTTTTCTACTGCATTTGTGATGGCATGGCTTCCGCCTGCAATAATTCCAATAACCAGTCCGTAGGGCACACCATAAGTAGGTGGACATTCGCTGGCATCTACAATGCCTAAACGGCCACTCGTGCCTGCGCCAATATAAAATAAACGTCCGCCGCCTAACATTTTTTCGATAGCGATACTTACAACTTTTTCTATGTCATTGATAGCTGCAGCAACTGCATCTGGCACTGTTTTATCTTCTTTATTGATACTGGTTAGTACTTCAAGTACAGACATGTCTTGTAACTGTCTATAATTGGAATCCTGCTCTGTAATTCTTGTAAATGCAGCCATGAATAATTATTTGTGGTAGGTAATTAATCCTTCCATTGGGGCTTTTAAAACTTTTCCTAAATCCAATTCGTAGGTATTGCACAAGTCTTTTAAAACATCTTTAAAACCGTATGCAACACTACCTACAAAGTTGATGGGTAGTTTCCAGCTCTCTTTAAATTTATAAAGGTGGGTGAAAAAGAAATCGTTTAAACCATCTTCAATGATATTTTCAATCATGTAATGGCCTCTGTTTTCACTTAAAAATATAGCATAACTAGCAAGGTATCTATTAGCTAGTGGTTGCTTGTAAACACTATTTAAAATTTCGTCTTTACTAGTATTAAAGCGCTTGTTAAAGCGTGCCATTAGTTCTTCATCAAATGTTTGGTACAAATAATATTGTACCACTTTTTTTCCGAGGTAAGCGCCACTGCCTTCATCCCCTAAAACATAACCAAGGCCTGGACTGTTTTTAGCAATTTTTTTACCATTGTAATATCCTGCGTTAGCACCTGTACCTAAAATACAAGCAATCCCTTTTTGTTTGCCACATAAAGCCCTAGCAGCTGCATCTAAATCATTGTTGATTTCAATTTTTGCTTTGCCAAATAGGCTTTTTAAAACCGTATTAATTACTTTGGCATTGGCTGGATTAGCGAGGCCTGTGCCATAAAAGAATATGTTTTTAGGTGGAAAGATTTTGATTTTGGGTAATAAGTGTTGCTCAAGTAGCGCTTTAATTTGGGCAGCAGTTAAAAAATAGGGGCTCAGGCCATCTGTAATAATGGTCTTTTTTTTCTTGCCATCCACAAGCAAGCACCACTCACATTTGGTAGCACCACTGTCTGCAATTAAGGTTACCCGCATCTTTTATAATTTAGAAATGATACTACGAAGTACGAAAATATCTGCGACAAAACAACCTTTATATAGTTAATATTTAAGGTTTTAGGTCAATTTTATCCGTTTAAATAGGATATTTGTAAAGACTCCTAAATTTATTGAATCCATGAATGAGCAAAAAAAGAAAATAAGTACCTGGTTACCCATTTTATTATCGGTTGTAATGGTTGTTGGTATGACCATTGGTTACCAGTTACGTGACAATACCGCGGGCGGTAAATTTTTAGGTTTTTCTGGACGTAGTTCGGTACAGGAACTTGTGTCACTCATCAACAATAAATATGTAGATCCTTTAGCTTCGGATAGTATTAATAAATTGGTTGCAGATGCTTTACTCTCACATTTGGATCCACACTCGGCATATATTCCTGCTAGTGATTTAGAAGCCTTTAATGATGATATTGCGGGCAGCTTTATGGGTATTGGTATCGAGTTTCAAATGATGAATGATACCGTAAATGTTATGAATGTTTTTAAAGAGGGGCCTTCATTTAAAGCGGGTTTACAAGTAGGGGATCAGCTTTTAAAAGCCAACGACTCCATAACCCTTTTTGGCAAAAATATAAATGCCGATTGGGTACGTTCAAAAATTAGAGGGGCGGAGGGTAGTAGGGTAAAACTTACCGTACTTCGAGATAATAAACAAATCCAATTAAATGTTACAAGAGGCGTTATCCCTGTTTCGCCTATCGACGCAGCTTACATGATACAGCCTACTACTGGTTATATTAAAATTGATAAGTTTTCTGAAAGAACTTACGAGACATTTATGACTTCTTTAGAAAAATTACAAAAAGCGGGCATGAAATCGTTGGTGCTTGATTTACGTGGTAACGGCGGTGGACTTTTACAAGAAGCGGTTGATATAGCAGATGAATTTTTGAGTGATAATAAATTAATAGTCTACACCGAAGGTGCCAATAGTAAGCGCTACGATTTTGTTTGTAAAAGACCTGGTTTATTTGAGACTGGAAAAATAACGGTACTCATTGATGAGAGTTCTGCTTCTGCAAGCGAAGTGCTTGCGGGGGCTTTACAAGACTGGGATAGGGCTACTATTATTGGTAGACGTTCTTTTGGTAAGGGCCTTGTGCAGCAGCAGTTTGGCTTAACTGATGGAAGCGCTGTGCGTTTAACCATTGCTAGATATTTCACGCCACTTGGAAGAAACATTCAAAAAACCTATGCAGTAGGTAAAGAAAAATACGAGCAGGAGCTCATGGACCGTTTTCATAGTGGTCTATTAGACAAACCTGATTCAAGTAATTTAAAAGGAAAGAAATTTAAGACACCTGCAGGTCATATTTTATACGGCGGTGGTGGTATTACGCCAGATATTATTGTGCCTCTTGCAGCTAGTTTACAAGACACTTTAATTATGGAACTTTATTTGTCTAATACGCTAACCAATTTTGTGTATGAACTGTATAAAAACAACCGCAATTATTTTAATAGCTTTAAAACACCTACAGACCTAGATAAAGGTTTTGTGCCAGGGGCTCCTGAGTGGAATGCTTTTGTAGCAGCAGCTGCAAAAGATGATATTGTGGCAAACAAAGTTTCTGCATCAGGCAAAGCCTATTTACTGCAAACTATTAAGGTATTAATGGCGCGTCAAATGTTTAGAACCGAAGGTTATTATCAAATACTCAATAGTACAGACTCTACTGTTGCAAAAGCGCTACAGCAATTAAAATAACTGACATGAAAAAAATAATAGTAACCATTGCCTCTTTTTGTATGCTACAACAAATGAAAGCTCAAGACACAAAAATCATTGCACATAGAGGTGCTTGGAAAGAATTTAACCTGCCAGAAAATTCAATTGCAGCGCTTCAAAAGGCAATTGAAATAAAAGCCTTTGGTAGTGAATTTGATGTACGTCGTACCCTCGATGGTAAATTAGTGGTAAATCATGACCCTACACATTTTGGAGACACCATCGAGTTAAAAACCTATGCTGCACTAAACGCAAAAAAATTAAGCAATGGTGAAGATTTACCCCTGCTTCAAGATTATTTTAAAAAAGGTACGGCTTCAAATCACCAAACACTCCTAATTTGTGAAATTAAGGCAGCATTATTAAGTAATACTACTAGCCAGCTTACAGCCTCTGAAACCGTTGAGCTTGCAAAGCAACTAGGCATCGAAGACAAAATCATTTACATCAGTTTTGATTTTGAAGTGCTACAAACCATTAAAACTTTAAGACCAAGTGCTACCGTTTTGTATTTAGAAAACAATAAGACACTAGAACAAATAATGGCTGCAAAATTTAATGGTATCAATTTTAACTATGCGCAGTTTATAGGTAATCCAACCATTGCGGCGAATGCTAAAAAGCAACAATTGATGCTAGGTAGTTGGACAGTAAATAAGGATGAAGATTTTAATCATTTACTAGAGCAAGGAATACAATATATCACTACAAATTTCCCTGAACGTTATTTGATGCAGCTGGATCACAAACATTAATTGAAAAAGATCTTACGTTTCATTATTTACTATACAATAAAAAAGCCCTCCGAAATTTCGGAGGGCTTTTTAGTATATTCTAATAAGAATACTAGAAGTTTGATGCTACGCCAGTATCCCACCATAAGCGTGTAGATATGTCGTTTTTAGAAGCACCCATTTTAGAAAGTGCATCTGTTACACCAGCGGCATTACCTGTAACTTCACCTGCAATAAATGGCCATCTTTTAGGGAATTGACCAGCAGGGATAACACCCCACTCATCACCAGAGTCATTTCTAGCAGCAGAAGGAATTTTAGGATATCCTGTTCTTCTGAGGTCTACCCATGCTTCCAAAGTATTGGTAAATGTTGCAAGGTATTTTTGAGTAATGATTTTTTCAAGCTTTAATTCTCTGTCATCAGCTTCGTTCCAAGCAACAGTGATAGTTGAAGGAGCAGTAAAGTTATTACGAGAATCAATTGGATCAACATAGTTGATTGGTTTGCTTGTAGCATCTGCTAAATAAGTATCAACGCCACCAGCTCCCCAGTCAGCAAATGATAATTTAACACCATTTTCATAGTGTGTTTTAGCATCTCCAGCACCTGTCCAACCTCTCAAAGCAGCTTCAGCTCTTAAGAATGCTACTTCAGAAGCTGTAATATGTCTTCTTGTTTGAACACCGTTAAAATCTGTAGAAACCTTAGAGAACGGAACACGTTGAATTTTAGCATCTAAATAAGCACCGTTTCTGATTCCTTTGTAAGGAACAGTAGGATGATCTGCATATAAGCTAGGATCTGTAACTGGTGAAAAGTATTTAGAGATTCTTCCGTCTTTTAAACCAACCATAAATGATTCCATTGGACCACCCATACGCGTGTCATCCCACTGGAAACAAATCATTCCTACAGGCATAATATTACCAAGTAATGAGATGTTAAAGTTGTCTGCGTTTGTAGAAATTAAACCTGCAGCGTCAGCCATTGCTTTTTCACCTTGTGCTTTTGCAAGGGTAGGGTTAACTTTTGAAATACGCATTGCAAGTTTTAAACGAAGTGAGTTAACCACTTTCATCCAAGCAGGAATGCTTCCTTTGTAGCTAGGGTCAAATTTAACGAAACCAGCATAGGCTTTGTTTGCATTAAATTCTGACTGGATGGTATCCAATTGCGCAAAAAACGTGTTGTACAAATCAGACTCTTTATCATATAAAACAGTAGCCGCAGTTGATCCGTAATTAGAATAAATTACTGGACCATGTATTGCAGATACTCTAGACATAGATAAAATTCTGATCAATTTTGCCCAAGTAGCAAACATAGGTAAACCGTTTTCTTGTGCTAAACGGATAACTTGTCTTGCTGGAGACATTACGTTGCCATATTGGCGACCCCAATAAGAGTTCCAACGAACATAATAGGTTGTGTTGTTTACATTACTTGTAAATGGAGTAGGCGTGTTCATATAGCCCATCCATGAATCGTAACATAGGTCTTCTTGGGTTTGACTACCCTGATTACCATGCAGCTCGTACAACATACCTGCAAAAGGCGAACCTACCAGGTTGAAGTCTTGCTTAAGCATCTCATCAGAAATTTGATTGGGATCCTGATTGGTTTTTTGGAAATCTTTAGTACAAGATCCAAAAGCAATTAGGATGATTGATGCAATAAATAATTGTTTCATACTAAATTGTATTTAAAAAATTTTTAGAAAGTAAACTTAACGTTAACACCATAAGATCTTGTAGCAGGTAGGCCAAATACGTCGTTAGACTGCATGCCGTTACCAGTACTCATTGCTTGTTCTGGATCAAATGGAGCTTCTTTAAATAAGAAGAATAAGTTACGACCCACTAATGAGAAGTTAGCTTCTTTGATTAGTGCGTTGGCATTGTTAGACTTTAAGTTGTAACCTAAAACTAATTGACCAACTCTCACGTTTGTTCTAGAAAATAAATATGGTTCCATGATACCATTTCTGTCACCAACCGCAGAGAAAAATACAGCTGGATCAATTGAAGTTACAGGAGAACCATTTCGAACAGCGTTAATTGGCATACCACCCTTGTCTCTATAGTCTGCAGTTCTTGCACTAGCACCATAAGAATCTAAGAATGCTTCTGTTTTAGAGAAAGCAACACCACCAAATTTGCCTTGTACAAGTACAGAAGCAAACCAGTTGTTGTAAGTAAAGTTGTTATTCCAACCTAATAAGAAATCAGGGTTTACGTTACCAACTTTTTCTTGCAATGCACCTCTTGTTGGAGCGCCAGTAGTTGCATTTAAAATGATGCGGCCTGATGCATCTCTAGCAAATTTGTGGATCCATAAATCGTTGAAAGAACCGCCAGCTCTAATTACTGAAGCAAAACCTTCGTCATTACCGCCAACTTGGTAGTTAGGATTAGAAGCGATTAACTCAACAATTTTGTTGGTGTTGCGAGAAACGTTCACAGATGATTTCCAAGAGAAATTACTTGTACTTACAATTTGTGCATCTAATGTAAATTCAAAACCTTGGTTTTCAATTCTACCAGCGTTTACAAAATAAGATGTAAAGCCTGAACCTGATGGAGCAGCAAGTGATAAGAACTGATTGGTACTAACATCTTTGTAGATAGTGAAGTCTAGACCAATTTTGTTTTTAAACATTTTCATTTCTAAACCAAATTCAGTACCCTCAATAATTTCAGGCTTTAAGTTGGTGAAAGGAACCTGTGTATTTCTTCCGATACCACCGATACCTGTAGGGCCACCTGCAGCACTAATTCTATTCCATGGGTTAACTACGTTAAATGGAACTTCGTTGCCTGTTTGAGAATAAGAACCTCTTACTTTCATGAAAGAGATGGCTTCTGGTAAATTAACCATTTGGCTAACGATACCAGACAAACCAAATGCAGGATAAAGGTAAGATTGGTTACCAGTAAGAGCAAGGGTAGAAGCCCAGTCATTACGAGCAGAAATGTCCACAAACAACATGTCTTTGTAACCTAACTGTAAGTTTGCAAAAGCACCTTGTTTGATGGTTCTGTTAATAGTTTGGTTAAATACTATGTTGTAAGGGATGTTTGCAAACGTAAAGAAGTTAGGGTACATCAAAGGAATGGTACCGTTACCAACGTTCATGCCGTTGTTAAATGTATTTTTTTGGTAGCTCGCACCTGCTAAAGCAGTTAGAGAGTAGTCACCAAAAGTATTATTATATGTAAATATACCATCGGCGTATAAAGCTTGGTCGTTGTACTTGCTATATGACCATGTACCATTAGGGCTCACACTAACTGAGTTTCCGCCTGCTGCCCAACGGTTATCACGTAGCATGTTGTTGTAGTCAATGTTTCCTCTAGTTTCAAACTTAACGTTTTTCGCAATGTCGTAAGAAAGTTTCACGTTTGCAATAACACGATGTGAAGTTTGAAGTTTTGAGTTTTGATTGATTTCCCAATAAGGATTGTTTTGTTTTTCTTCTGTAGAATACCAACTCATTCTGTTAATATTTCTTGCTGCATCAAAAATTTGATAGTTTGTTTTGTATGCATTGAAATCTCTTTCACGCGCAAATAAATATAAACCAGTTAATGGGTTGTTGTAGTAACCTGCACCTGGACGGTTTTTAGTTTCTTCGTATGCAAAAATCACATTTGAACTTACAGTTACTTTATTATTAAATAATTTAGTAGATTGGTTTAATGTGATATTGTGTTTAGCATAGGTGTTTGTTGGAACGATACCTCTAACACTCATATTTGCATAAGAAAAGAACGCGGTTGTTTTATCATTACCACCACTCACAGAAATTGAGTTAGTAACGTTTACGCCTCTTTGAAAAAATTCATTTACGTAGTTGTTTTGGTAGTAGTTAGATTTTGTTTTAGACCAGTTATAGTCTGAACCATTGATTGCACCATACGAAAATTGTAAATCAGGTAATTCTGATACTTGATCAACAATTGTGCTATGGTTAAAATCTACTTGTGTTTTACCAGCCTTACCTTTTTTAGTAGTGATAACAATTACACCGTTTGCACCTTGGCTACCGTAAAGGATAGAAGCGTTAGCGCCTCTTAAAACGTTTACGCTTTCAATGTCGGCAGGGTTGATAGAAGATAAACCATCACCACCATCGGTACCACCGTAAGAACCAGGCTGACCACCTTTGTTGTTTACCATTGGGATACCATCAATTACGTATAAGGCTTCTGAAGTTCCGATAAGTGATTTAGCACCTCTTAGTACTGCTTTGGTAGAACCACCAGCACCTGAGCTACTAATTTTGATATCAAGACCAGCCGCTTTACCACTTAAGGCGTCCATAAAGTTAAAGTTTGCAGCTTTTCTTAATTCGTCACCACTTACTTGTTGTGAAGCGTAGCCTAAAGCTTTTTTCTCACGCTTGATACCAAGTGCAGTAACTACTACATCACCTAAATCAGAAGATGCAGTTGCTAATGAAACTGAAACATTACTTTGTGAACCAGAGACTGAAACCTCTTTGGTTGCAAAGCCTAGAGATGAAACCTCTAATGTTACATTACCCGATGGCGCACTAATGCTAAATGTACCATCAGACTTAGTGGAAGTTGCGGTTGAACTACCCTTGATTTTAACGGTAGCCGAAGCAACTGCTTTGTTGTCTGGCCCAGTTACGGTACCAGAAACTTGTCGTGTTTGTGCGAATGTCGCTGACATCATGCACAGCACAGAACAAAAAATTAAAAGCAAACTTTTCATAAGATTTTGTTTGGTCTGTTTAATAATGAATTAATAAGTGAATTTTGGCAAGCAAATTCCATATAATGTTAACGATTATTGATAAAAGTGCCAAAATTTTCAGCGATTTTGTGTGTAAATACACCGGAATATGTTAAAATAGAGGGAATTGGGGATAAGATAATGTCATTTTTACTTAACATATAATAATTTATTTTAAAGTGTATGAACTTATGCTAAACATATCAATCCATTATGCAAAAGACAAGGTTTGCATTAATATAATATCAATTAAGTTGCTTTATTTTTTAACTAATTTCGCTCCTCCAACAAGCAGCAATGAATAAAGCGTTACAAAGTTTAGCATATACCCTGCATGGGGACTTGTTTTTTGACAATACCATGCGCACCCTATATGCTACAGACGCTTCAAGTTATAGAGAAATGCCCCTTGCCGTTGCGATACCTAAAACCAAGGCAGATATTGCTCGTTTAATTTCATTTGCTGCTGCAAACAACACTTCACTAATTCCCCGAACGGCAGGAACATCACTTGCAGGTCAGGTGGTTGGAAATGGAATTGTGGTTGATGTTTCTAAAAATTTTACAAAAATTATTGAGCTTAATAAAGAGGAAAGATGGGTAAGGGTAGAACCTGGTGTAATTAGAGATGAACTTAATTTGTTTTTAAAACCACATGGTTTATTTTTTGGTCCGGAAACCTCTACTGCCAACAGGGCTATGATGGGTGGGATGGTAGGTAACAATTCTTGCGGATCCAATTCTGTTATTTATAAAAGTACGCGTGAGCATTTATTGGAAGTCACTGCTTTTTTAAGTGATGGATCTGAAGTTGTTTTTAATACTATTAGTAATGATGATTTTCATGCAAAATGTGAATTAACAACACTAGAAGGAAATATATACAAATCGCTAAGATCCATGCTTAGCAATTATGACAATCAACAAGAAATTCGAAAAGAATTTCCTAAAAAATCGATAGTAAGACGTAATACTGGCTATGCCATTGATATACTTGTGGATGCAAGCCCGTTTACAGCTGGCGGCCCTGCATTTAACTTTTGTAATTTAATAGCAGGTTCCGAAGGGACACTTGCTTTTATTACCGAAATTAAATTACAAGTAGTGCCAGCACCTGCCAAAGAAACAGGACTTTTATGTGTTCATTTTAATACCATCGATGAATCGTTACGCGCAAATTTAATTGGTCTCAAATACAATCCGAGCGCTAGTGAATTAATAGATCATTATATTTTAGAATGCACCAAAGAAAATAAAGAGCAAAGTAAAAACCGTTTTTTTGTTGAGGGTGATCCGGGTGCTATTTTGGTGATTGAATTTGTGCGAGAAACCAAAGAAGAAATACTTGCTTTAACAAATGCTGTAGAAGCGGATATGCGCGCTGCAGGCCTTGGTTATCATTTTCCTGTTTTATTTGGTACCGATACCAAAAAAATATGGACGCTCCGTAAAGCAGGACTTGGCTTACTTAGTAATTTACCTGGCGACGAAAAAGCAGTGCCCGTAATTGAGGATACGGCAGTAGATGTAAACGATTTACCCGCATATATTAGAGACTTTAATGAGCTATTAAAAAAGCATGGCTTGTACTCTGTGCATTACGCGCATGCAGGCTCTGGAGAAATACATTTAAGACCCATCATTAATTTAAAAACGGTAGAGGGTAATCAACTATTTAGAACTATTGCCGAAGAAGTGGCAACACTGGTAAAAAAATACAATGGTTCGTTAAGTGGTGAGCATGGTGATGGACGTTTGCGTGGTGAGTTTATCAAGCAAATGGTAGGAGAAAAAAATTATAAATTACTTAAAGAGGTAAAGTATACTTGGGATCCAAAAGGGATTTTTAACCCAAACAAAATTGTGGATACACCATCTATGAATAGTATGCTCAGGTATGAGCCCGGACAAAGCACACCGGCATTTGAAACTATTTTTAGATTTCACAAACAAGATATTTTACAACACGCCGAGCAGTGCAATGGATCTGGTGATTGTAGAAAAACGCATTTGTCGGGAGGCACGATGTGTCCTTCCTATATGGCAACACGCGACGAAAAAGATACCACTAGAGCAAGAGCTAATATTTTACGTGAATTTTTAACGCACTCTACACAGCAAAACCGCTTTAACCATAAAGAAATTTATGACGTGATGAGCCTTTGCTTGAGTTGCAAAGCTTGTAAAAGTGAATGTCCATCCAATGTGGACATGGCTAAATTAAAGGCAGAGTTTTTACAACATTATTATGACGCCAATGGTGTGCCGTTTAGGTCTACACTCATTGCTAATTTTACAGCAGCTGCAAAACTTGGTTCGATTGCCCCGGGTATATATAATTTTGTGATGCAAAATAAGATGCTAGGTGGCATTATTAAAAGAGCGGTAGGCTTTGCGGTGGAGCGTTCTATGCCCACAATTTCGAAGCAAACACTAATGGCATGGTACCGTAAAATCTATGTGGCACCGCAGCATCCTATAAAGCGTGTGTATTTATTTTGCGACGAGTTTACCAATTACAACGATGCGCATATTGGCATTAAAGCCGTGCAATTATTAACGGCACTTGGTTATGATGTAGTAATTCCGGTTCATGAAGAGAGTGGGCGAACATGGTTATCGAAGGGGCTTGTTAGAAAGGCAAAAATTATTGCCAATAAAAATATTGAATTGTTAAGCGCAGTGGTTTCTGATAAGAGCCCTTTAATTGGTATTGAGCCCTCTGCTATTTTAACTTTTAGAGATGAATATCCTGATTTAGCTACCGATAAAAACTTAGAAGCTGCAGAAAATTTAGCGCACCATAGTTTTTATATCGATGAATTTATTGCTAAAGAAATACAGGCCGGAAATATTACAAAAGAAGTGTTTACTACAAATGCTAAAACCATTGAATTACACGGACATTGTCAACAAAAAGCAGTTGGTTCTCTCGCGGATTCAGTAACAGCGCTGTCTCTTCCAGTTAACTATACGGTACAAACCATTCCTTCAGGCTGTTGTGGCATGGCAGGATCCTTTGGATACGAAAAAGAACATTATGATGTTTCTATGAAAATAGGAGAGTTGGTGCTATTCCCAAGTGTTCGAAAAAATGCATCAAGCTGCACAGTTGCTGCTCCTGGAACCAGTTGTAGGCATCAAATTAAGGATGGAACGGGTGAAAAAGCTTTACACCCGGTAGAGATATTGCTTGAAGCGCTACTATAATTTTAATTTGCAGTATGAAAAATTCAATTATAGATCATATACATAATCCAGAATTTTTAGAAACAGCTTTTCGTAAAGACAGCGCTGCATTTAAACAAGGTTTTGCAGAAGCGTATCCAACTGTTAAAGACGAATTATTGGCAAAAGCTTGGTATGAAAGACTTAACTACAAGCAATCAGATATTAGTTGGGGTATTAAAAATGAATGGAAAGTAATAGCCTTACTTGCAATACTTGTTGCTGTTGTTTCGCTACTTCCAAATTTTATAAATGTTGAGCAAGATATTTTTTATGCTAAAAATATTGGCTTTATTGTATTTCCTGCACTGATGGTATATTTTGTTTGGAAGCAGAATCAACCGCTTAATAAATTGATTGCGCCTTTAGTTATTTCACTAATATCTGCATTGTATATCAATTTGCTCCCTGCACCTTTAAAAAGTGATTCGGTAAGTCAGGCCTTTTTTCATTTACCCTTATTTTTATGGGTAATTTTTGGTTATATATATATTGGGGGAGATATTACAGCAACTGGTAAAAAGATAAACTTTTTAAGATTTAATGGTGATTTGTTAGTGCTTAGTGGGCTTATGTTAATTGCAGGTGGCTTATTTACGGCTATCACCATCAATTTATTTGAAGTGCTAAAAGTTAATATTACAACTATTTATTTCAATTATTTTGTTGCTATTGGTTTATCTATTATTCCACTATTTGCTGCTTATTTAATTGAAAACAATGGACACATAGTGCAAAAAGTATCTCCAGTTATTGCGCGCATTTTCACACCGCTTGTAACTATTACTTTATTTATTTATTTAGTAACCATATTTTTTACAGGGACATATCCAACAGCAAATCGAGACTACCTATTACTCTTTAACGTGCTTTTAATTGCTGTTATGGCACTTATATTATTTTCCTTGTCTGAAGTTGCAAAACATGCACAACAAAAGTCCAATCAAATAATTTTATGGTTATTATCTGTTTTGGCAATCATTGTAAATGGTATTGCGCTAGGGTCTATTTTGTACCGAATTAATGATTTTGGATTCACGCCAAATAGATTGGCTGTTTTAGGAGGAGATATATTGATACTTGTGAATTTGTTGCTCGTTTCATTTAACTTATTTAAAGTTGCAAAGGGTAGGGTTGAAGTAGAAAAAGTAGAGTCTAGTATAGCGCTTTTTTTACCACTTTACTTTGTTTGGACTGCGTTTGTTACATTTGGGTTTCCAATATTGTTTCAGTATAAATAATTTTCTATGTCTTTACATTGGGATGAACGCTATAATCGAAAAGAATATGTGTATGGTTCAACACCAAATGTTTTTTTTGAAAATCAGTTAACAGATTTAAAACCAGGTGTTATCTTATTGCCTTGTGAGGGGGAGGGACGTAATGCTTTATTTGCGGCACAGTCAAATTGGAATGTTGTAGCATTTGATTCTAGTGAAGTTGGGAAAAATAAGGCAATGGCTTTGGCTACCCAAAATAATGTGTCATATGACTACCAAATTTTAGATGTTAACGAGGCTAATTTCGAGCCAGAAAGTTTTGACGTAATTGCACTTATTTATGCTCATTTTAAGCCTCAGTTACGTTCGAAGTTTCATGCTACTATTCAAGGATGGCTTAAACCCGGAGGTAAAATTATTTTAGAAGCATTTAATCCTAATCAATTAAATTACAACTCCGGTGGGCCCAAAGATTTAGATATGTTATATTCTACTGATAAATTATCTAAAGACTTTGAAGGGATGAAAATTGAGTTAATAGAAACCTCAACAATCGTATTGGATGAAGGTGCTTTTCATCAAGGAGATGCTGCTGTTATAAGATTTGTTGCTCAAAAAGTATAAAGGTGACAATTATCACCAATAAGCCGTTTATTTAAATCTAGCTTTGTTTTCTAAATATTTAAACAATGGAAAACAATACAATTACACAAATGCCTCGAATTGGTGATACAGCGCCAGATTTTACAGTCACAACCACTACCGGCCCTTTAACCCTTTCTGAATATAACAAGGGAAGCTGGGTTGTTATGTTTTCTCACCCTGCCGATTTTACGCCAGTTTGTACCACCGAAATGAGTGGCTTTGCTAAAGAAAAAGATTTCTTTGCTAAACATAATGCCAAACTGCTTGGATTAAGTATCGACAGTATACATTCTCATATTGCATGGGTTAATGCGGTTCACGAAAAAACAGGGGTTTTATTTGAATTTCCAATCATTGCTGATATTGATATGAAAATATCAAAGCTTTATGGAATGTTACAACCAGGTGAAAGTGAAACAGCTGCAGTGCGAGCTGTTTTCTTTATTGATCCAGCCGGAAAAATTAGGTTAATCATGTACTATCCACTCAATGTTGGTAGAAACATGGCAGAAATAAAGCGTGTTTTAGTGGCGCTACAAACTGCATCTGAGCATAGTGTTGCTTGTCCTTTAGATTGGGAGCCCGGCGACAAAGTGATTGTACCAGCGCCAAAAACGATTGAAGCTTTGGCTGAAAGAAAGAGTAGTAATTTAGAAATGGTAGATTGGTATTTGGCTAAAAAGTCGATCTAGATAGGGTATTGACCTTTGTTGCTTTCAAATATTTATTAATCTCCAAAATTGTTAATTTTGTCTTTTCGGATAATATTACACAACTAATAAAATGATAAATAATTTATTGAAAACGGCACTCGGGAGACTTAGAATTGTAGCATTTATAGAAGGTTGTTCTTTTTTGCTTTTAGGTTTTACAATGATTTTGAAATACAAATATGCTATGCCTCAGCCTAACTACATAGTTGGTTTGGCTCATGGTATTCTATTTGTTTTATACGTTGTTTTACTGATTCAAGTTTCATTTTTACATAAGTGGAGCTTACTAAAAATGTTTTTGGCATTTTTGGCTTCCCTAGTTCCGTTTGGAACTTTTTATGCAGATAAGGTGCTATTTAGGCAGTTAGGTAAATAAAAAAAAGAGGCTTATATCTTAAGCCTCTTTTTTATTTCTATTTTACTTTTTATTTAAGATCAGAAAATTCATCTATGTTATCTATTAGTTTAGTTAAGCCTGATCCATCTGCGTTGCATGAATATAATGCATCTAAACTGTTTTGATTTGTAGGATTAGGATTCGCAACAAAGAAAAACTTTTTTCCATCAGGAGTTATTTTAATGTTATCTTTTATTACTTCGCCTGTTGATGGTAGAGAAGAGATAGAAATTTTAACTTGACCTGACCCATCATATTTTGATGTCCAAAATTCATTAGACTTGTCCCCGCTTTTTGCGAAAACCAAAATACCTGGATTAATCTGAGTACTTAACACACCTTCAGTTGTTACATTTAACCCCGTACCTATAATTACGCCGCCAAGTTTAGTCGATGTTGCAATTGGTAATGTGTAAGGAGTTGTAGTTTGTGCAATTGATTCCTTCTCACAACTTAGATTAAATACCAATAATGAGAAAGAGAAAAGAAGCAATAGGATAGAGCTTTTAAACATTGTTTTCATATTTATAATTATTTTAATAATAAAAATAATTATAATATTTAAAAGTTTCAAATTAAAGTCTGGGATTGTCGGCTCCGTTTCACTCCGCCGGCGTCCCTTCCGCATTGAGCAAGCGCAAAGCTTTTAAACGCAACCCAAGGGTTGCGTTTACTTTTTTATGCTTCATCCGCTCATTAAAGCAAGCTTGATTCGCGTATTCGCATAAAAAAAGCTCCAACTTTCGTTGAAGCTTTGTGATCCCGCTGGGACTCGAACCCAGGACCCATACATTAAAAGTGTATTGCTCTACCAACTGAGCTACAGAATCTTCACCCTTCACAATCAATCACTTGTTTGTTTCAGGAGTGCAAAAATAAGCGAAATAAAAAAATAGCCAAATAAATATGCTTCTTTTTTACTTGATTTACCCACATTTCCTAAATAACACCCGTTTACTTGCTTATTTTTGAACATAATTTAAAATAATGGATCAAATACAAGGAAAAGTTGTAGTGATTACCGGTGGTTCTGACGGTATTGGAAAGGCGCTTGTAGAGCTATACTTACACAAAGGTGCTAAAGTAGCAACCTGTGCACGCAATTACCAAAAGCTCTATCAGCTTCAGTCTGCACATACGGGTAAGCCATTATTTATACATGCCACAGACGTAAGTAAAGAAATAGATTGCAAAGGCTTCATAGTTGCAGTCATTAAAGAGTTTGGTACCATTGATATATTAATTAACAACGCGGGTGTGTCAATGCGTGCTTTGGTGCAAGACGTAGACTTAGATACTATCAGACGTGTTATGGATATAAATTTTTGGGGTACTGTGTATTGCACAAAATTTGCGCTTGATCATATTATTAAAAATAAGGGCACTATTGTGGGTGTGTCTTCGATAGCGGGGTACAGAGGTCTTCCGGGCCGCAGTGGTTACTCAGCCTCTAAATATGCCGTTAATGGTTGGCTAGAGGCATTACGTACCGAGCTACTAGAATCTGGTACCAACGTCATGTGGGTATGTCCTGGTTTTACCAGTTCTAATATTAGAAATGCCGCCTTAAATAGTAAGGGCGAATCGCAAGGCGAATCGCCAATGGATGAAGGCGCGATGATGAGTTCTGATGAATGTGCTACGCATATTGCACATGCCATTGAAAAACGCAAACGCACACTTGTGTTAACTTTTACGGGTAAGCGCGCTGTGTTTATGAATAAATTTTTTCCTTCATTAGCCGATAAATTGGTTCGTAAGTTTTTCTTTAAAAATAACGTGCTAGTGAAATAATTAGCAAGTAATTACGTTAACAATGAGGCATGCCCATTGTAACACTTTCTACAGATATTGGCCAACGTGATTTTTTAGTTGGTGCTATAAAAGGTCAGTTTTTACAACTTGATCCTACCACAAATTTGTGTGACATCACGCATTATTTACCGCAAACTAACTTTCCACAAGCGGCCTATGTATGTGGCAACTCCATCAAGCATTTTCCGGGCGGAAGTTTCCATGTTATTTTGGTAAACTTATTTGAAGGCCCAGCGCAGCATGTGCTTATGGCTAAGTTTAACCAGCAATATATTGTTTGCCCCGATAATGGTCTTTTAACCATGATTACGGGTCAGAAGCCACAAGAAATGGTGGCAATTCCTTTAAATAATAAGCATACTTTACTTGAGATAACCGCTGTAATTGCTATGGCTATCAATAAAGTAAGTAAAACAGGTAATTTATTGGATGGGGGTGTGGCCATACCTACTATCAACGAAATTTATCCATTAAGGCCTACGGTTGGGCCTGATTGGATAGAGGGTCAAATCCTATTTATTGATCAGTTCGAAAACGTGGTGATTAATATTACCGCTTCCGAATTTGCGGCTCAGGCAAATGGCCGATCTTTTAAAATTGTTTTTAAACGCAACGAAGTCATTGACACCATCAGTGCTAATTATACCTCGGTTGCCGAAACCGATAAATTAGCCTGGTTTAACTCGGCGGGATACCTAGAAATTGCCCTTCGAAATGGTAATATGGCAGGACTCTTTGGACTACAAGGTTTTAACGAGCAAATGCAAAACAAAGGTGGTGGTTCGGATACCAATTGGTTTTATCAAACGGTTCGTGTGTTTTTTGAATAATTTGCCCAATTTTAGTTTAATTTTGCAACGCAAACAGGCCATTAGGCCCTTAATAATCAAGTAATTTAGTTTTTATGGCATATGATGTAATTGTAATTGGTAGCGGACCTGGTGGATATCCTGCAGCTATTCGTGCTTCTCAATTAGGTTTTAAAGTAGCTGTTATTGAAAAGGAAAGCCTTGGTGGCGTTTGTTTGAACTGGGGTTGTATTCCAACCAAAGCGCTTTTAAAAAGTGCCCAAGTATATGAATATGTAAAGCATAGTGCCGATTACGGTATCAACGCAACAGGTACCCACGATTTTGGTGGTGTGATCAAGCGTAGCCGTGGTGTTGCCGATAAAATGAGTAAGGGTGTTCAATTCTTAATGAAGAAGAACAAGATTGACGTAATCATGGGTTATGGTAAAGTATTATCAAAAGGAAAAGTAGAAATTACTGCCGCTGATGGTACCAAACAAATCCAAGAAGCTAAATACATTGTTATTGCTACTGGTGGAAGATCAAGAGAATTACCAAACTTAAAACAAGATGGTAAAAAAGTGCTTGGCTACCGCGAAGCAATGGTACTTACCGAGCAACCAAAATCAATGATCATTGTGGGTAGTGGTGCGATAGGTGTCGAGTTTGCATACGTATACAACAGCATGGGTACTAAAGTAACCATCGTTGAATTTATGCCACGCATTGTTCCTGTAGAAGACGAAGACATTTCTAAAGAATTAGAAAAGCAGTATAAAAAACAAGGCATCGAAATAATGACCAACGCTTCTGTAGAGTCTTTAGATACTACTGGTGCTGGTGTTAAGGCACATGTTAAAAAGCAAGATGGTTCTATGATAACACTAGAAGCGGATGTTGTATTAAGTGCTGTTGGTGTTGTTGCAAATATTGAAAATCTTGGTTTAGAAGAAGCAGGTATTAAAGTAGATAAAGGAAGAGTCATTGTAGACAAATACCAACAATCATCTGTTCCTGGTGTGTATGCTATTGGTGATTGTTCTCCAGGTCAAGCGCTTGCGCACGTGGCTGCTAAAGAAGGTATCAATGCTGCAGAGCATATGGCTTACCTAGAAAAAAAGCACCATCATTTACCTGATCCTATCGACTATAACAACATTCCTGGTTGTACCTATTGTACGCCAGAAATTTCAAGTGTAGGTTACACAGAAAAAGCGGCTAAAGAAGCTGGATACGAAATTAAAGTGGGTAAATTCCCATTTGTGGCAAGCGGAAAGGCAAGTGCAGCAGGCGCTACAGAAGGTTTTGTAAAAGTAATTTATGATGCAAAATATGGTGAGTTTTTAGGTTGCCATATGATTGGTATGAATGTTACAGAAATGATTGCAGAAGCAGTTGTTGCACGTAAATTAGAAACCACTGCACATGAAATCTTAAACGCTATTCACCCGCACCCAACTATGAGTGAAGGATTAAAAGAAGCTACTGCTGCTGCTTATGGCGAAGCAATAGACATCTAAGTTCTAATCAAATAATAATGGTAAGGCCGCAAGAAATTGTGGCCTTATTTTTTTGTAAATACTTTTTGTAAGTGTGCTGATGTACTTGCCGCAGGGTTGGCTCTAATGTCTTTTTCTTGAGATGCAATTTCTGTATAAATGCCCGACAAAGATTTATCGGTTACATACGCAACTAAATCCGGATTCATTTTTTTACCAATGAGCGGTATTTTATTATAAGTGGTAATTATTTTTTCCCAATACTGCGTAGCGTTTACTTTATCAAGTGATATTTTAATAATTGGCGAAAAACTTTGAGCAAGTGCTGTGTTTGTTTTTGTTCTTAAATATGAAGTTGCTGACGTATCGCTTCCTCTTAAAATATTAATACCATCGGTAATGGTCATTTCTTTAATGGCTGTTGTAAAAATAGGAACGGCTGTTTTACAAGCGTCTTCTGCGGCACGGTTCATACTCACAATCATATCATCCATGAGTTGATTAAACCCAAGTTTACGTAGGGTCGATTCAATTTTTTGTGCCTCTGGTGGCATGATAATTTTTAAAGCAGCATTTTCTAAAAATCCGCCGGGGCTAGATAGTTTTGCAGTACCAGTTTGAGCACCTTTTTGAAGTGCTTCTTTAAGTCCACCCGCTATTTCATCAGCACTTAATCCAGAAGCAGAAGACATGGCCATATTGGACGCTTTTTTTAATAAATCTCCAATTTTTTGTGCCTCAACAGTTTGAAAACCTATAATCGCAGCAATAAAAACTAATTTCTTCATAGTAAGGCATTTATAACCCTAAAGATAAGACAGCTTGGGCTCAATATTTGTGAATGTTTTGCTATAGTTAAGCCCTACTGTCCTTACCTTTGCAGCGCATAATTTAATAGCTTCATGAAATACGAGAAAGAGATAGGTCGACGCAAGAGTTTTGCCATTATATCGCATCCGGATGCGGGTAAAACAACCTTAACAGAAAAGTTTCTGTTATTTGGTGGTGCTATTCAAACTGCAGGTGCCGTAAAAAGCAACAAAATTAAAAAGCACGCTACGTCGGATTTCATGGAAATAGAACGTCAGCGTGGTATATCGGTGGCTACTTCTGTAATGTCATTCGAATACAAAGACTTCCTAATTAATTTATTAGATACACCCGGCCACAAAGACTTTGCGGAAGATACCTACCGCACCCTAAGTGCTGTAGATAGTGTTATATTGGTGATTGATAGTGTAAATGGAGTAGAGCCTCAAACACGCCGTTTAATGGAAGTGTGTCGTATGCGCGATACACCGGTTATTGTTTTTATCAATAAAATGGATAGAGACGGTAAATCAAGATTTGATTTATTAGAAGAAATTGAAAACGAATTACACATTTCGTTACACCCCATGACCTGGCCCATTAATAGTGGTAAAGAATTTAAAGGGGTATACAATTTACACGATAAAAATCTTCGCTTATTTACCGGCGGTACAAAGGCCGACGAAGAAGATATAGTTGCCATCGATGATTTACAAGACGCTTTATTGGAAACAAAAGTGGGCAAGCGTGACGCGGATCAATTAAGAGAAGACGTAGAACTTATTGAAGGGGTATATGGTGCATTGGATGCCAATGATTATTTAACCGCTAAAGTAGCGCCTGTATTTTTTGGTAGTGCCGTTAATAATTTTGGTGTGAAAGAAATGCTGGACACATTTATTAGAATTGCACCAGTGCCGCGCAGTAGAGCAACCTCTAAGCGCCTAGTAGAAGTTGGAGAAGATAAATTTAGTGGCTTCATATTTAAAATACATGCCAACCTAGATCCTAAACATAGAGACCGTATTGCATTTATGCGTGTATGTAGTGGCCGTTTTGAAAGAAACAAATACTACCACCATGTAAGAAATGACAAAGACATGCGCTTTAGTAATCCGTATACGTTTTTAGCGCGTACCAAAGATGTTATTGATGATGCATACCCTGGTGACGTAGTTGGTTTATTTGATACCGGTAATTTTAAAATAGGAGATACCCTAACAGAAGGAGAAGATTTTTACTTTACAGGTATACCTACTTTTTCGCCAGAAATTTTTAAGGAACTCGTTAATAAAGATCCTTTAAAAACAAAGCAACTTGAAAAAGGTATTAGCCAGTTAACTGACGAAGGGGTGGCTCAGTTGTTTACCCAGTTTGGTGGCAATAAAAAAATTATTGGTTGCGTAGGGGATTTACAATTTGAAGTGATCCAGTATAGGCTCTTACAAGAGTATGGTGCTGCCTGCGAATTTAGAACCCTTCCTTTTTATAAAGCATGTTGGCTTACTTCTAATGTAGCTGGCAAGCTTGATGATTTTTTACGTTTCAAACAGCAAAATGCTGCCGAAGACAAAGATGGTAATCCTGTTTATTTAGCCCAAAGCGAATGGTTTTTAAATACAGAAATTACCAATAACCCAGATATTACTTTTCATTTTTCGAGTGAAATTCATAAATAATCCATGAAGTCAAAAACACTACATAAAGACAAGGTTAATATTATTACACTCGGTTGTAGTAAAAATTTAGTGGACAGTGAAGTGCTGAGCGGTCAGCTTAAAGCAAGTGATATTGATGTGGTGCACGAAAACACCAAACTAGATCATAACGTGGTGGTTGTAAATACTTGTGGGTTTATTGATAAAGCCAAAGAAGAAAGCATTAATACCATTTTAGATCAGCTCGAATTAAAGCGCAGGGGTAAGCTTGATAAAGTATACGTAACGGGTTGTTTAAGTGAAAGATACAGAGGTGATTTGGAATCTGAAATGCCGGAAGTAGACGCATGGTTTGGAACCATGGAACTTCCTCTAATGTTAAAACAGTTCGAAGTAGATTATAAAGCAGAACTGGTAGGTGAACGTTTTTTAAGTACCCCACAGCACTATGCGTATTTAAAAATTAGTGAAGGCTGTAACCGTACCTGTTCGTTTTGTGCCATTCCATTAATGCGCGGACAGCATATTAGCCGTACCATCGAAGACCTTGTTACAGAAGCAGAAGGCCTTGTAAAAAAAGGTGTTAAAGAAATCATGCTTATTGCACAAGAGCTTACGTACTATGGTTTAGATATTTACAAAGAGCGTGCGCTGCCTAAATTATTACACGCCCTTGCTGATGTTAAAGGCATCGAGTGGATTCGTTTACATTATGCATATCCAAGTAAATTTCCATTAGAAATATTGGATGTAATGCGTGAAAGGTCTAATATTTGTAAGTACCTGGATATGCCGTTACAGCATGCTAGTAATAGTATGTTAAAAGCCATGAAGCGTAATATTACGCGAGAGGATATGTCTGTGCTGATCAAAGAAATTAGAGCACGTGTACCAGGCATTTGTTTGCGTACCACTTTAATTGCAGGTTTCCCAGGTGAAACTGAAGATGATATTGAAGAATTAAATGAATTTTTACAAGAACACCGCTTCGATAGAGTAGGTATTTTTAGTTATAGTCACGAAGAAAACACCACAGCTCATGATCTAGTGGACGACGTACCTGCAGATGTTAAAGCAGAGCGTGCGCAATCTATTATGGAAGTGCAGCAAGAAATTTCTCTCGAAAAAAATCAAGAAAAAGTAGGGCAGGTACTTAAAGTGATTGTCGATAAAAAAGAAGCTGGCCGCTACCTAGGTCGTACCGAATTTGATAGTGTAGAAGTAGACAATGAAGTAGTAATTAATACCAAGCGTAAACTCACTATTGGCGATTTTGTTTGGGTAAAAATTACCAAAGCCTACGATTACGACATTGAAGGTGAACTAGTAGATAGCGAAGGACGCTCTATATAATGAAAGTAAAACGTAACGGCTAAGGATACAATTAAGTAAAGCGTTACTGCAATACTTGCACCACTAAATAATGCGTTTGCTCCAAACCAATCTTTTTGGTAGTATAAAACGGTTACAGCTATGGCAGCTTTAACAATCTCTGCAATGAGCGCTTCACCACTTCTATCCATAAGTTCGGCGTGGGCATATACAAAGGCAAATACAAATGCGCCATATAAAAACATATTAGGATTTCCAATGGTGGCAATATTGCCAAACAAATAACTTACAAATAATAAGAGTGCAACTAGTTGTAAATACGACCAAAGTACTAGGCCCTTGGTTTCGTTGGTATCATATTTTTCAAAATGATACACGTCATCTATTTTATCTACAGGATACTGCGCTTCAACGTCTGCGGGCCTCCAGCCGGTTGGCATAAACCATATCTTAAATTTACTTGACCAGCTTTTGGTACGCCATGCATCTTTAATAAGTAACCACAAATGCATGAAATTAATTTTAATAGGGTTCCATGTTTGAACGGCTCTAGTAATACCATATACCGCAGGAACATTAGGATCTTCCTCTTTAAATGTGCCAAATAATTTATCCCAAAAAATAAATATCTGACTGTAGTTTTTATCTAAGTATTCTTTATTTATGGCATGGTGTACTCTATGATGAGATGGCGTTACTATAATCTTCTCTAAAAAACCCATGTTACCAATATGCTGTGTATGGTACCAGAATTGTGCAAACAAATGAAGTGGTGCAACAATCCCAATTACTTTAGCTGGAACGCCTAATAAAGCAGCAGGCAATAAAAAAATCACAAATATTTTTACAATAGAAGAAATGCTTTGTCTTAAAGCACAGGCTAAATTATATTCTTCGGAGCTATGGTGAACAATATGGTTGTTCCAAAAAACATTGTATTCATGCGCAATTCTGTGGATCCAATAACCCGCAAAATCGAGTGCCAAAAAAGCGATAATATAGGTGAGTGGGCCGTCTGGCACTTTGGTTAAAGCAAGGTGCTCAACCATCCAGCCATAAGAAATAACGGCAATGCTTAAACCAAGAACGTCTTTGGTAACATTGGTAACGCCAGAACTAAGGCTTGAAATCATGTCAAAGGTTCGAACGGTTTCTTTTCCCTTAAGTATACCATACCATTTTTCAATAAGTACCAGCAATAAAAACGCCGGCATGGCAATCAGTAATATTTTACCATAGCTTTCCATAGCAAGTAATGAGGGATTTGACCCTTTACAAATGTAACTATTCTGACGAATCTTCCATTATTTGCTGCCCTTGTTGTAATTTTAACCCTAAATATGATAAAAGCTGCCGAGCAAATTGCTTATCCATTAACAGGCTATTTTTCTAATCTGGTTTCTGATTACCTAGAGGCCAATCAGAAATTGGATCCATTTTATACCCATCCACCTAATATAGATGGGGTAAAGGCAGCTATGGCAGCGCGTGATTCGTTTAATACACCAAGGGGTTCGCTTGTAGATGCTTTAAACAAACAGTATGAAGGCGTTAAAGTTTCTGAAATTGTAAACGCTAATATCCAATCTTTAAAACACGGCAACACCTATACTGTTACAACAGCGCACCAACCCAATTTATTTACTGGACCACTTTATTTTATTTATAAGATAGCGCATACCATTGCGATATCTCGTTCATTAGAAAAGCAAATACCAGGTGCTCATTTTGTGCCCGTTTATTATATGGGTTCCGAAGATGCTGACATCGAAGAGCTTGGCTTTGTTACTATTGGTGGGCAAAAATTAGTGTGGCAAACAAAACAAACCGGTGCAGTAGGTCGTATGCTAGTAGATGCTGAATTACTATCACTAATAAAACAAATTGAAGGTCAGATAGGGGTATCGGTACAAGGAGCATCATGGGTTAACCTTTTAAAAAATACTTTTACAATTGGTAAAACAATTGCTGACGCTACTTTTGAAATTGTAAACCATTTATTTGGTGAATATGGTCTTGTGGTGATACTCCCAGATTGTGACAAGTTAAAATCACTCTTTACGGGTGTTATTGAAAAAGAATTAACCACTGGGTTTTCGAATAAAGCGGTGCAGCAAACCATTTTGCAATTAAGCGCAAATTATAAAGTACAGGCTGCAGGCCGAGAAATAAATTTGTTTTATTTACAAGGCAATAAAAGAGAGCGCATTGTACAAACCAATACTGGTTTTGAAGTTGCAGCTTTAGGTTTGCATTTTACAACGGATCAAATATTGGAGGATGTTAAAAACAATCCATCATGTTATAGCCCTAACGTTATTTTGAGAGGTGTTTTTCAGGAAACCATTTTACCCAATATTGCATTTATTGGAGGCGGGGGAGAACTTGCGTATTGGCTTGAGCTTAAACAAGTTTTTGCAGAAGCGGCAGTGCCTTACCCAGTTTTATTACTACGCAATTCCTTTTTACTCGTAACAGCCAAGCAGTCGCAACTGTTGCAAAAGATGCAAATTAATACGATCAACTTATTTAAAGGACGTCCACAAGTTATCATTGATAGTTTTGTAAAAGCCAATACGGTTCATCATTTACAAATTAATGCTCAAATGGCTGCCATAGAGGCGCAGTATACACTCATAAAAGAACAAGCTGCTAGTATAGATACAAGTTTAGTGGATCATATTGAGGCATTATCACACAAGCAAGCACAAAAGTTATTGCAGGTTCAAAAGAAAATGCTTCGTGCCGAAAAACGAAAGTTTGAAGTGGAACAACATCAAATAACAAAAATTGTAGAAGAGTTATTTCCAGGTGGAAGCTTACAAGAGCGCGTAGAAAATATTGCCGATTGGTATAAAATTTATGGCACCCATTTTGTGAGTGCCATAGTAGAAAATTCTGATGATTTTAGTAAAGGATTTACCCTTTTATATCTAAAGGATTAGTGCCTTTACAAATAGCTTTTTGATTACACATCAAAACTATTGTTCCAATCGCCTTTTAATTTATTTACTTTTTCAGATACTTCGTTTTGTAAACCTTCTTTGTAAGCAGAGATTGTTGCAGAAACAGTTTCGTTGGTAGCACCAACAATTTGAGCTGCTAAAATACCAGCATTTTTTGCGCCATTAAGTGCAACGGTAGCAACAGGAACACCACTTGGCATTTGCAAAATAGAAAGTACTGAATCCCAGCCATCAATTGAGTTAGATGATTTAATGGGTACACCAATAACAGGTAGGGTAGTAATGGCTGCAACCATACCTGGCAAATGAGCAGCACCACCAGCACCTGCAATAATTACTTGTAGTCCTCTAGATTTTGCAGTTGTTGCATATTCAATCATACGAATAGGCGTTCTGTGTGCAGACACAACGGTTAATTCAAACGGGATATTAAACTGCTTTAAAATGTTGGCAGCATCTTGCATGATCGTTAAATCACTGTCGCTTCCCATGATAATGCCTACTATTGGTTGAACGGTGCTCATACTCGTTGTTTAAGGTACAAATTTACTTAATTTTTTATCTCAAAGCCAAAATCGTAAGCAGTAGTAGGCTTAAGGTATACTGCTGCTTTAGCGTCTGTGATGGTTATTTTGATAGAAGTTGTAGTGATTGGGTTAAACGTTGCAATTTTTTTGCGGCCAATGGTTGTGCCTTCAAAAATCTTCACAAAATTGCCCGTTGCACTTTCTTCTTTGGCTTCTATCGTAAAACTTTTAACACGTTGTCCATGCTCAATTAATTCCTGCAATACAACTGCATTAAGCTTTGTAGGCTTTTTAAAAGTATAGGTTAAGGTTACAAGTCCAGCTGCATTTGTTTTGGTAATAGGGGTAAGTCCTGCGAATACATTGGTTTCAAATGCTTTTTTTCTGAGTGCCGCAAAACCTACTAGAGATGCAGAATCTGCTTCATTAAAAAGGCCGCGTCTATCGGGAGGTACGTTTAATAATAAGTTACCACCATTACCCACAGATTTTAAAAACAAATTAAATAAGGTACTTGCCGATTTTACTTTGTTGTCTTCTTTTGGATGATAAAACCATCCTGGTCTGATAGACACATCCGCTTCTGCAGGAATCCATAATTTACCATTTACATTACCTTGGTTAAGGGTATCTTCTGGTGGACCGCCATAACCTCTGTAAAATCCAGCAGTGTCTAATAAATTCCAATTGGTGTTACCAATAATACCGCGTTCATTTCCACACCATCTAATGCTTGGCCCAATATCACTAAATATCATCAGCTGCGGCTGATATTTAAATGCCGAATCTTCAAATCTTCTAAAAGTGTATTCTTGTTTTTTACCATTAGGACCTTCGCCGTTAGCACCATCCCACCATAATTCAAAAAATTTACCATAGCCGGTTAATAATTCTTTCATGGTGGCGATATAAATGTCATTGTATTTAGGTGTGCCATAATCGGGGTGGTTTCTATCCCATGGAGAAATATAAACGCCCATTTCTATACCGCCTTTTTTACAAGCATCTGAAAGCATTTTAACCACGTCGCCTTTACCCTCTAACCACTTACTTTCTCTTACGGTATGCGTACTATATTTAGAAGGCCACAAGCTAAAGCCGTCATGGTGTTTAGCCGTTAATATAATGCCTTTAGCACCTGCAAGTTTTGCAATACGCACCCACTGATTACAATCAAGCTCGGTAGGTGCAAACACAGTTGGGTCTTCTTTACCATCGCCCCATTCTTTGTCTGTAAAAGTGTTAGGGCCAAAATGTATAAACAAATAAAATTCTTTTTCGTGCCATACCAAATGTTCTTTGGTAGGAACAGGTAAAACGGGTTTAATTTTTTGTGCCATACCTACTACTGAAGTAAGTAGTACCATTAGCGCAAGGATTGTTTTTTTCATAGTGGCCTTTATTGAAGTTGTCTTTTATAGAGTTGAATGGTATTATGTAATCCTAAATATAAGGAATCGCAGACAAGTGCATGCCCAATACTTACCTCATGTAAATGAGGAATTGATTTTTTAAAGAAAGCGAGGTTTTGAAGGTCTAAATCGTGACCCGCATTAATCCCTAATCCTAATTGATGAGCTAGTAAAGATGCTTGTTTATATGGTTCTACCGCTGTTTCTTGAAGTCCTTTTGTAAAAGCAGTAGCATAAGACTCTGTGTACAATTCTATACGGTCTGTACCAGTACTTGCGGCAGCTTCAACCATAGAAGTAATAGGGTCCACAAAAATTGAAACCCGAATACCTGCATTTTTAAAAAGCGCAATGGTTTTAATTAAATAGTCTTGGTGTTTAACCGTGTCCCAGCCATGATCACTGGTGAGCTGACCCTGTGCATCTGGCACGAGTGTTACCTGATGGGGCTTGGTGTCCAATACCAGTTGTACAAATTTTTCCTCGGTGGGGTTGCCCTCAATATTAAACTCTGTGGTAAGTACCTTTTTTAAATCCTGAACATCTTTATAAGTGATATGACGCTCATCTGGTCTGGGGTGAACCGTAATGCCGTCTGCGCCAAATTTTTCGCAGTCAAGAGCTACTTTAATGACATCCGGATTATTGCCACCTCTGGCATTACGCAAAGTGGCAATTTTGTTGATGTTTACACTTAAATGGGTCATATTGTAAAAATACTAAAATCTTGACTCCTTATGCATTAATTTGCAGGCAATTATTACGAACTATATCGATACAAAATTGTTAGAGTAGTATGTCTTACCCATCATTAGAAGCCTGTCTATTAGATTTAGAAAAAGCAGGTCATTTAGTACGTATCAAAGAAGAAGTGGATCCTAATTTAGAAATGGCAGCCATTCACCTTCGTGTATATGAAATGGGAGGCCCGGCAATTTTATATGAAAATGTAAAAGGGTCAAAATTTAGGGCCGTTTCCAACCTTTTTGGTACACTCGAAAGAAGCAAGTACATTTTTAGACATAGCTTAGACGCCGTTAAAAAACTCATTCAATTAAGAAACAATCCAATAGATGCCCTCAAGCATCCGCTTGATAATTTCACGGCAGGTCTAGCGGCTATTAAAGCTCTTCCTTTAAAAAACCCTATTAACAAGCCGGTAAAATATCAAGAAATAAATATTTCAGATTTACCACTCATCAAGCATTGGAAAAACGATGGTGGCGCTTTTGTAACACTTCCACAAGTGTACACCGAGGACATAGACAAGCCAGGAATTTTTAATGCCAACCTAGGCATGTACCGTATTCAATTAACGGGTAACGACTATAAGTTAAATAAAGAAATAGGTTTGCACTATCAACTACATAGAGGTATTGGAGTGCATCAAACCAAAGCCAATAAAAAAGGACAACCACTAAAAGTAAGTTGTTTTATTGGTGGGCCGCCATCACATAGTGTAGCAGCTGTAATGCCGCTACCAGAGGGTATTAGCGAAATGACATTTGCTGGTCTTTTAGGGTCTCGAAGATTTAGATATACCTACGAAGACGGATTTTGTTTAAGCACTGATGCTGATTTTGTAATTACTGGTGAGGTATATCCCAACGAAAATAAACCCGAAGGCCCTTTTGGAGATCACCTCGGTTATTATAGTTTGCAGCATCCATTTCCTCTCATGCGCGTTCATAAAGTGTACGCTAAAAAAGATGCGATATGGGCTTTTACAGTTGTGGGTCGACCTCCGCAAGAAGACACCAGTTTTGGTCAGCTCATTCATGAAATTACTGGTGATGCGATACCGCAAGAAATACCTGGATTAAAATCAGTGCATGCAGTAGATGCAGCAGGGGTGCATCCATTATTATTAGCAGTTGGTAGTGAGCGTTACACACCATATACACCCACCAAACAACCTGCCGAACTATTAACCATTGCCAATCATATATTAGGAACTGGTCAATTAAGTTTAGCCAAGTTTTTATTTATTACAGGGTCAGATAATGAGCATATAGATGCGCAAGACACTTTATCGTTCATGACCTACTTACTGGAGCGAATCAACCTTACACGTGATGTTCATTTTTATACCAACACCACCATGGATACACTAGACTATTCTGGTACGGGCATTAATAGTGGGAGTAAAGTAGTGTTTGCTGCTTATGGCGATAAAATACGTGAATTATCTAACCAGGTTCCGGCTGTATTAAATGTACTACAAGGCTTTGGTGCTGCAGATCTTGCTATGCCTGGTGTTGTATGTATTTCTGCGCCAGCATATACAAATGCCCCAGAAGCTGCGGAACAAATGAATGCATTGGATGCACAGTTGTCAGGTGCTCCATTAGAAGGCGTAGCTATTATTGTTGTATGTGATGATGCAAATTTTACAGCAGCAAGCCTTAATAATTATTTATGGGTTACGTATACTAGAAGTAATCCATCTCATGATATGTATGGCATTGGATCTTTTACGCAAAATAAACATTGGGGATGTAAAGGGCCACTTGTTATTGATGCAAGAATCAAACCACATCATGCACCCGTTTTAATAAAAGATGAAGCCGTAGAAAAACACGTTGATCGTTTGTTTGAAAAAGGCGGAAGTCTTTATTCGCTAAGTTCTACCCAGGTATGATCTGCTAGTAACCTGACGCTCGAAATAAATTGTTTGAAAGGACCATGACCGCCCCATTCCTGAGGGGAAACCAATGATAACATATGGTTGCCATCATTTTTCTCATACAAATGATAGGTGTGTCCAATTTGAGGTTTGAATCCAAGCTTGGCTTCGTAAATCATTAAGCTTAATTCTTTGCGCTTTCTAATTTCTTGTGCTTGCTTGGCAAGTAACTCAATTTGTTGCTTGATTTGATCGAGCTGCATATTTGTTTGCTCTTCCATGGCCCATAAAGCTTTGTGTTTAATAACACCTTCTTTGGTGGGTCTAATAGCAACACCAGCTGCAGATGCTGCATATGGCATTACACTTAATTGTTTGTGGTAGATTTCTGTATTTGTAAAAGCATCTCCACTAGATGTGGTTCCTTTTTGGGTAATTTTTAAATAACCATTGGCTAGTATTTCATGCGTTACATCTAATACTGTTTTTTCTTCTTTCACAAAACGAGTAACGAGGGTAGAAGCATTGGGGATTTCAGACATGATACTGTCTGCTAATATTTGGTTTTCGAAAGCCCTTAATGAGGCGTCGGGTACTACTTCGTGCTGGGTGTAAAAAGCTTCGTTTTCTATACTTACCCAGTTGCTGCTAATGAGCAGTGCGTGACCATTATTGATGCTTTCAATTTTATAATTTCCACTTTTAGGAGCCAGACCATGTTCAAATGAACATTTTTCAGGAAAAAGTTGCCAGCTGGCTAGAAAATTATATGCTTGAACCATAGTATTTGTATTGATATTTGTATAACAAATCTACATGGTAAAGGTTGTAGATTGTATCAATTATTTAGTTCATTTGAACAAAGTCGGGTTTGCGAATGAGTTGGCTATTGTACCTAAATCTTAGGCCTGTGGTGAGGCTTACATTAAGTGGCGTCATATTTGAAATAGTGCGTGGATAATAGTAGGCTTTAAGCTCAATGGTTCCAAATACTAAATTTTCATTTCGGGTTCTACAGCCTAGTCCAAGTGCGGTGTAGACACTTCCTTTTTGAAGATCTTCGCCAATTAATTTAATATAGCTGCTATTTACAAAGACAAAAGGAGCAAAGCTAAATCCATAGTATTTAACCTTATTATAATACACAGATTCGATATTACATGACACCCTTGTTGCTGCTTGAATATTGTCATTTTTAAATGTTGGAATGCCATATTCACTGCGTAAATAAAGAGGCTCGTTTAAGATGGTATTTAATTGTTGGGTAGCACTAATTTGAACAAAATTTCTTTTGGACCATTTTGGATTGGATAATTTTTTGAGCACCGTAAAATAATTGATAGCACTTAAAAAGCTAATATCTTCTAGCGAGCCATTGTGTAAATACCCGCCTAGTTTTAGAATAAAATTGGTGTAATTTTTTTGATTGGTAAAATAGTCTCTTTCATAATCGATGCCGATATATGGCCTTGTACGCGAGTTTCGCTGTGTTAAGCCACTTACCACCGAAAAACTATATCCTTCTGGAACGTCTTCGTTTCGGCCAAATCCATAAATATAATTGGTATGATAATATTCTTGTTTGAATATATTAAATGCAATAAGCCCAGCATCTATATTGCTATAATGAATATCGTATTTAATTGTTGCCGTATCTGGTATCTCACTAAATCTTTTGGACATAGCTCTAAAACTTATAAATTTTCTTAAACGGGTTTGTAAATTATCCTTAACCCTAAGCCCAGCGCCAATATTAATACCCATCCATCCGTCCATAATACCATATGCGTATTGATAAACATGTTGATAGGGAAGTCTTGTTGTATAGGTGTTATTGGATTCGTATTTTCCAAATTCAAAGCCGCCTGTAAAACTATGATAGGGACTCACAAGGGGTAAATCACCTTTTATGTACCGCGCATATTCTTCTCTTCTGCCACTATTAAATGCTGGTTTAATTTTATCGTAACCAATGCTAAGGTTTAGGAATGTCCCCATTACGTTTCGTTTGATATATTCAAATCCAGTGGCAGCAAGTGGCCTTCTGTCTAAATCGTAAAGGGCATTGATTTGAATTTTGTCACCTAAGCCAAGTACATTGTTGTGGTTTAGTTCTGCATTAAAAGATTGGATGCTTCCAATGTTTGCGCTTCCGCCAAATGGGAATATATCTTTCCACTGAATATTCATTACAACTCCATTGGTATCTGCTGGATCTATGGAGGCAACAATTCTCGCATCTTGTATAAATGCAATTTCTCTTAAAAACTTTTCATTATCGGCAATAAGGTATGGGTAGAGGGTATCACCGATTGTGAAAAATAAATTTTTAAGCATTGTTTTATTGCTCGTACTATTATACAGCGCTTCTTCAACTGCTCTTTTAATTTTTTTACTAGATGGCATTGTATCGTTAAAAGGTGTTTCATAAGAAACGCTGTTTACCTGAATCTGATTAATAATTTTACCATTGAATTTTTCAAAAGCGCGTTCATTTTTTAAAACACTGTTAGTATTTTGAACTTCAAATTGAGGGGCGTCTATCCAAATTGCGTCACCTAATTTTTTAATAATTCCTTTTTTGCTGCGTAATATAAATGTAGAATCTCGTAAGCTATGAATGGTCGAATCTTCTTGCGCAATAATTTGCTCACTTATTAAAATAAGAGTGAGAAAAAAAATGAGTATGCGACAGATTCTAAACATCATTTAAATAGGGGCTAAAATACAAATGCCCAACCATAAAGGTCGGGCATTTTTTAAATCCGGGGGAACTATTAATATCTGTATAAGTCAGACTTAAATGGACCATGTTGTGGAATACCCAGGTAAGCAGCTTGTTCAGGAGTTAACTCATCTAATTGAGCACCCACTTTTGCAAGGTGTAAACGAGCTACCTTTTCATCTAAATGTTTAGGTAAAACGTACACTTTGTTTTCATAGTTCTTATGGTTTGTCCATAATTCTATTTGAGCAAGAGTTTGGTTAGAGAATGAGTTACTCATTACAAATGATGGGTGACCTGTTGCACAACCTAAGTTTACAAGTCTACCTTCTGCAAGTACAATGACATCTTTACCTTCAATATTGTAAAGGTCTACTTGTGGCTTAATGGTATCTTTTGTATGACCATAGTTTGTATTTAACCAAGCCATATCAATTTCAATATCAAAGTGACCAATATTACAAACGATCGCTTTGTCTTTCATCACTCTAAAATGTTTTTCGTTGATGAGGTCGCGACAACCAGAAGCAGTAACAACAATGTCAGCTTCTTTAACAGCGTCAATCATTCTTTTCACTTCATAACCGTCCATTGCTGCTTGTAAAGCACAAATTGGATCGATTTCTGTAACAATTACACGGCAACCAGCGCCACGTAAAGAAGCTGCAGAACCTTTACCTACGTCACCGTAAGAACCAACAACAGCAACCTTTCCAGCCATCATAACATCGGTAGCACGACGGATCGCATCTACTAATGATTCTTGACAACCGTATTTATTATCAAATTTAGATTTTGTAACAGAGTCGTTAACATTGATTGCAGGCATTGGTAAAGTTCCTTTAGCCATACGCTCGTATAAACGGTGTACACCTGTAGTTGTTTCTTCACTTAAACCTTTAATTCCGCTAACAAATTGAGGGTATTTATCAAGTACCATATTGGTTAAATCACCACCGTCATCAAGTATCATATTTAATGGACGATCTTCTGAACCAAAAAATAATGTTTGTTCGATACACCAGTCACCTTCTTCAACTGTTTGACCTTTCCAAGCAAAAACACCAACACCTGTTGCAGCGATAGCGGCAGCGGCTTGATCTTGAGTTGAAAAGATATTACAAGAGCTCCACTTTACTTCTGCACCTAATGCAGTTAAAGTTTCTATTAAAACGGCTGTTTGAATGGTCATGTGTAAGCAACCCGCAATACGAGCTCCTTTTAATGGTTGACTTGGTCCGTACTCTTCACGGATACTCATTAAACCTGGCATTTCTGCTTCAGCTAATCTGATTTCTTTACGGCCCCAATCTGCAAGACTGATATCCGCTACTTTGTTTTTTAAACTAAAGTCGATAGAAGAAAGTGATGACATAATTACTTATTTAGATTATTTATGAAGTGCAAAGGTATATTTATAGTTTTTAATACTAAAATTATATTTATAAATAGAATAAAAGTATATATTTGAGATACAATTCAGCATAAACACTCATTTTATGGTACAAAAAAGCATTCAAAAAGAGGAATCCACTATTTCAAGTGGCTTAGACAGTAAAGATCTAGCCATTTTAAGGCTATTACAAGCAAACGCAAGGGTAACGGTTAAAGAAATAGCTGATAAAGTGGGGCTAAGTACAACGCCCGTTCATGAACGCATTAAAAGGCTTGAAGAAGAAGGAGTGATTACGCAATATGCAACGTTAGTAAATCCGCATAAGGTTAAAAAGGGGCTTACCGTTATTTGTTATGTATCGCTTAAGCAGCACAACAAAAATGCGGGTGCTAGATTTATCAAAAGCATATTAGAGATGCACGAAGTCATTGAATGCTATAATATTTCTGGTGAATTTGATTTTATGCTAAAAGTAGTTGCCGAAAACATGGACGACTACTATAATTTTCACGTTAATAAATTAAGCGAAGCTGATAATATTGGTCATGTACAAAGTGTATTTGTAATGGGTATTATTAAGCAAACACATGTGCTTGTGTACTAGCCTTTAAAAACTAGTTCCATGATATAATCATCCATGATATAACCACCGCCAATCTCTAAAATAGAAGCTTCTCTTACTGTAAAGCCGTGTTTACTATAAAAATGCTGAGCATTGTTTTTCTTGTTCACCTGTAAGTATAAGCAACTTGCTGCATTTGATAATGCGTAATCAATGGACTTTTGTAACAATGCTTTTCCAGCACCTGTTTTTTGAGCAGTAGGCAAAACATATAATTTGTTGAGCTTGCAGGAATTATCATCTTCTGTAGATACAGAGGCAAATCCAATGGGGCTGTTATGCTGTTCAGCTATATAAAACTGGTGTCCTTTATTTATTTGATCTAGCAAAGAGGTGTCGCTATACATCATGTCTAGCATATAATCTAGCTGCTTTTTACTAATATAAGATCCATAAGCAACTGGCCATGTAATGTTTGCAATATCTCTAATGGTTGCAATATCATTTACATCTGCTGCTCTAATATGTATGGAGGTAGACATTACTTTACTTGAACAGTTTTAGATTTTTTACGCTTGGCTAATTGCTTTGTTGCCCAGTGGCAAATAAGCGCTGAGCTACTGCCCACAAGTGCACCCATGATAACATCAGAAGGGTAGTGCTGTCCTAAATATATTCGGGAGTATCCAACGCCTGCGCTCCATGCTAAAGCTGGCACTGCTATGTACCATTTTTTTGTTGTGATGGCTATCGATGTTGCCGTTGCAAAAGCAGATGATGTATGTCCAGAAGGAAATGCAAAATCAGATTCAATTTTATCTGGAAATATACCCGTGTAGGTATTGTATGGTCGTTCTCTTTTTACCACATTTTTTAGAAGGGTAGTGGTAGCCGTGTTTAACAAAATGGCAGCTGCTGTGTAAGCGGCTTTTTGCTTTAAATCTTTGTTGTCATGAATAAGTCCAGCAACAAAATAACCAACTGGCACACCAACACTAATGTATTTTGATGTACTAGATAAGCTTGTCCAGACAGCATTATTTGGATTGTATGGATTGTTGCGTCTTAAGGTGTTAAGCTCACTACTTGATTGCGCCTGCAACGTATTTGCAGCCAATATTAAAACTAGTATAACCAGTAAAAATAATTTACGCATCATGCCGCTTAAAAAATTATAATGATTGTAAACTTTCTTCTATGGTTGCAATTCTTGCAATAGCGTCGGCTTGTTTTTGTTGCTCTAATGCTACCACTTCAGGTTTTGCATTTTGCACAAAACGTTCATTGCTTAATTTTTTAGTAACACTTTCTAAAAAGCCTTTTTGATAAGCTAAATCAGCTAATAATGTTGCTTTTAAAGCAGTGGCATCAAGCTCAATACTGGTGCCAATAAAAAACTTGTCTTTTTCTACCGCTACAACAATGGTATTATCTACACTACTATTGGTGTATTCAATACTTGTTGCATTTACCTGCTTACATAAAATTGACTCAATGGCTTTGTAGGTATTAGTGTTAGCTGTTTGTATATGTAGCGTGATGGTATCTTTTGGCTTTAATTGATTTTTATTTCTCGCATCACGAAGTGCAGATATTACTTGTTTTAATAGTTCGCCACCTGCAACAATACTATTGTTAGGACTTGCAAAAGTTGGTGCTATTTTATTGCAAAGGTCATCTGATTGAGCACTTGCCAAGTGATAAATTTCTTCAGTAATAAATGGCATAAACGGATGTAGCATGTGCATCATCTCATCTAAGTAACAAACTGTTTTTTCGTATACCTCTTTAGAAATAGGTTGCTCAAAACCAGGTTTAATCCATTCTAAATACCAGCTGCAATAATCATCCCATATCAGTGAGTAAATAGTTTTAAGCGCTTCCGATAATTTAAATCCGTTGAGTAAAACGTCTACTTCTTGTTGTACTTGAGAAAGCCTATTCTCAAACCAGTCCATTGCAAATTTTTCATTTTTTGCATCTACATGGGCGTCCATTCTATTGCCCCAACCCTGTATGAGTTTAAGTACGTTCCAAAGCTTATTGTTAAAGTTGCGCCCTTGTTCCAGAGCTGATTCGTCAAATAATATATCGTTACCAGCAGGAGAGGCAATCATAATGCCAAACCTTACAGCATCTGCGCCGTATACATCAATAAGTCCTAATAAGTCTGGTGAATTACCCAGGCTCTTACTCATTTTTCGGCCTTGCTTATCTCTTACAATACCTGTAAAGTATACATGTTCAAAAGGTTTTTGATCCATGTATTCATGACCCGCCATAATCATACGCGCTACCCAAAAAAATATGATTTCAGGAGCCGTTACAAGTGTTTGTGTTGGATAGTAATATTTAATTTCTTCATTGCCCGGATTGGATAACCCTTTAAAAACTTCAAAAGGCCATAACCAACTTGAAAACCAGGTATCAAGGCAATCTTCATCTTGTTTAATATCTGAAAGGGTAAGACCCGAGTTTTTTTCTTGTAAGATAGCAAGTGCCTCATTTGCATTAGCGGCAACAGCAACGCTACCATCAGGTGCATACCAAGCAGGTATGCGGTGGCCCCACCAAAGTTGTCTACTAATACACCAGTCTTTAATATTTTCCATCCAGTGGCGATACAAGTTTTTAAACTTAGCTGGATGAAACTGAATGGCTTCCTCCATGACAGATTGTAATGCTGGAGTGGCAATGTCTTTCATGCTAACCCACCACTGCAAACTAAGCCTAGGTTCTACCATAGCATCTGTTCTTTCTGAAAAACCAACTTGGTTGGTGTATGCTTCTACTTTTTCTAAAAGTCCTGCTTCAGATAAAACCGCCTCCATTTTTTTACGCACATCAAGCCTGTCTTCACCAACAAAAAATTGTGCCGCTTCAGACATGGTACCATCATCATTGAGGGTATCAATAACTTGTAAATTATATTTTTGACCTAATTGATAATCGTTGATATCGTGTGCTGGCGTCACTTTTAAAGCACCCGTTCCAAAATCAAGAGTAACATATTCATCAGTAATAATAGGAACGCGTCTATTAACTAATGGAACAAAAACAAATTTACCATGTAGGTGCTTGTAACGTTCATCTAGTGGATTTACACAAACCGCTGTATCACCAAAAATGGTTTCTGGTCTTACAGTAGCAACCGTTACAAAATCATTACTACCTTCAATGGCATATTTGATATGGTATAATTTACTTTGAACTTCTTTGTAAATAACTTCTTCGTCAGAAAGGGCCGTTTTTGCTTTAACATCCCAGTTGATCATTCTTTTACCTCTATATATATGTCCCTTTTTATGAAGGTCTAAAAATACCTGAATAACAGACTTGTAGTAATCCGGATCCATGGTAAAAGCAGTTC
The DNA here is from genome assembly GCA_945873615.1 of Sediminibacterium ginsengisoli. Classification (GTDB taxonomy): domain Bacteria; phylum Bacteroidota; class Bacteroidia; order Chitinophagales; family Chitinophagaceae; genus Sediminibacterium; species Sediminibacterium ginsengisoli_E. The sequence goes on from CAMCDT010000005.1 coordinate 48,300, forward strand.
GATCCCAGTCTAAACTACAGCCCATTTTTTTAAGCTGTTGTAAAATAATGCCACCATATTTTTCTTTCCATTCCCAAGCGTAGGCTAAAAATTCATCTCTCGATAAACTTGATTTGGTAATACCACGCTCTCTAAGCATGGCCACCACTTTAGCTTCTGTAGCAATAGAAGCATGGTCTGTTCCAGGCACCCAGCAGGCATTTTTACCTTGCATACGGGCACGTCTAATTAAAATATCCTGAATGGTATTGTTTAAGCAATGGCCCATGTGTAAAACGCCGGTTACATTGGGTGGGGGCATTACAATTGTGTAGGCCTCACGCTTATCTGGGGTACTTTTAAAATAACCCTTTGATAGCCAATGTTGGTACCATCTCGCTTCCGTTTCATTTGGGACATAATTCTTACTCAATTCCATGCTCAAAACTTTGTTGCGAAAGTACAAAAAATGGGGGTGTTTTTTTTTATTTGTATCGGACTTGTAAAAAAGCGAATTTGGGCCCTTAAATCAGTGTTTTGAAGTTTGCAGTAGTTGATATAGAAACCACAGGGGGATTCCCGTCGCAGCATGGGATAACCGAGATAGCCATTGTATTACATGATGGTGACCAGATAGAGGGTGTCTATGAAACGCTCATAAACCCACACCAGCCAATACCTCCGTTTATAGCCAATATGACTGGTATCAGCAATCAAATGGTTGCTGCAGCCCCATCATTTGATAAGGTGGCAGCCAATATCTTTAATTTGTTGGAAAACAGGGTTTTTGTGGCCCATAACGTCAATTTTGACTATTCTTTTGTGCATTATCACTTACAAGTAGCTGGTTATCAGTTAGAAGTGCCAAAGTTGTGCACCATTCGGTTAAGCCGAAAGGCATTTCCAGGTCACAAAAAGTATGGATTAGGTCATTTGTGCCGTACCCTTGATATTCAAATTGAAAATAGACATAGGGCTGGGGGTGATGCAAAAGCGACTGCGCAAATTTTGGATCTAGTGATTCAGAATAACGGAAAAACACTCATTTCCGAAATGATAAAAAGACATTAATTATTTTAAATTTCAAGTGTATTTATGGGTTCTTTTGCTCCAATTATTGCCTCTCAATTAAACATTAAGGTAACTCAGGTTCAAGCGGTATTAGATTTATTTAGTGTAGCAGCTACCATACCATTTATTGCTCGTTACCGTAAAGACAAAACGGGCGGTTTAGATGAAGTTCAAATTCAACAAATTGAAGAAGCGTCTAAATTTTTAAAAACATTTACTGAGCGTAAAGAGTTTATAGAAAAAGCCATTGCAGAACAAGGTAAAATGACCGACGAGCTTCAAAAAAAATTAGACAACGCTACAACACTCGCTGCGCTCGAAGATATTTATTTACCGTATAAGCCAAAGCGAAAAACAAAAGCGCAAACGGCTAAAGAAAATGGATTGGAGCCACTTGCAATAGTTATGTTGGCTCAGGGTAAAGAAGATGTTGAACAAACAGCTGAACAGTATTTCAATGAAAAAATTACCACCACAGAAGAAGCTCTTTCAGGTGCAAGAGATATTATAGCTGAGCTTATTAACGAAAACGATGTGGTGCGCGCTAAAATGCGATTGCTTTTTGAACAAACCGCTTGTATTCAAACCAAGGTATTATCTGATAAAGAAACAGAAGGTATTAAATACAAAGACTATTTTGATTTTTCCGAACCCATACATAAAATACCATCGCATAGAACCATGGCGATACTGCGTGGTTTTTTAGAAGGTATACTGCGTATGAGTATTGCACCTATCGAGGAGGATGCCTTAGCACTTGTAGAGTCAATTTATTTGCAAGATTTAAGTCCATGGCGAGAGCACGTAAAAAAATCGGTTAAAGACGCTTACCGCAGACTTTTACAACCGAGTTTAGAAACTGAATATAGAACTTCATTAAAGCAAAAGGCAGACGAAGAAGCGATCAATGTTTTTGCTGAAAATTTACGTCAGCTTTTATTAAGTGCACCTCTTGGAAGTAAAAAAATACTTGCCATTGATCCTGGCTATAGAACGGGTTGTAAAGTAGTTTGCGTCGATGAAAAAGGTATGCTGCAACAAACCGAACTTATTTTTATTCATGAAAACAATAGACTCGACGGGAGCGAACATATTATTAGAAGTTTAGTAAAAAGTTATGGCGTAGAAGCTTTTGCTATTGGTGATGGAACAGCTGGTAGAGAAACAGAAATGTTCATTCAAAAATTACAACTAGGCTTACCTATCTATTTAGTCAATGAAGATGGTGCGTCTGTGTATTCAGCGTCGGAAACTGCAAGAGAAGAATTTCCAGACAAAGACGTTACCGTTAGAGGTTCTGTAAGTATTGGTAGACGCCTGATGGATCCACTTGCGGAGCTTGTAAAAATTGATCCTAAAAGCTTAGGGGTAGGACAGTATCAGCATGATGTAAATCAGTTTAGATTAAAAGAAAGACTAGATCAAACCGTAATTAGTTGCGTAAACCAAGTAGGTGTTAATGTAAATACAGCCAGTAAGCATTTATTAAAATATGTGAGTGGCATTTCTGGCCCAGTAGCCGAAAATATCATCAATTACAGAACAGAAATTGGTGGTTTTACAAGTAGAGAACAATTAAAAAAAGTTCCGCGACTTGGTGATAAAGCCTACGAACAATGTGCTGGATTTTTACGTATTGTAGAGGCTTCAAATCCTTTAGATGCAAGTGCCGTTCACCCAGAAGCATATCCGATTGTTGCATCCATTGCTAAAGATGCCAATATTGCAATTTCAGATTTAATTGGTAATACATCGGTGATAGGATCCGTTGATGTTAAAAAATATATTTCTGAAACCTTTGGTGAACATACCATCAAGGATATTTTAAATGAATTAAAGAAGCCAGGACTGGATCCTCGTAAAGAAATTGAGCAGTTTAGTTTTGCCAATATTTATAAAATTGAAGACGTGCAAGTAGGTATGGTGGTGCCTGGTCAGGTTACCAATATTACACGCTTTGGGGCATTTGTTGATATTGGCGTTAAGCAAGATGGCCTTGTGCACGTAAGTGAGATTGCACACCAATACATTACAGACCCTTCTGAGTTTTTAAAACTGGGTCAAAAAGTACAGGTAAAAGTGACGGAAATAGATATCGCGCGTAAACGTATAGCCTTGTCTATCAAGCAAACAGAAAATGCACTTGCTAAAACAGCGTCTAATAGGCCCACAGCTGCTAAACCTGCTCCCGATCAAGACCTATCGTCACTTAGTGTTAACGACGCGCTACAGGCGCTTAAAAAACGTTTTGGCAAATAGTAAATTCTTATATTTAACATTCAAAAAATTAAAATACACCCTATGCAAAAAATCTATCTTTTATGTAGCGGCCTCTTTTTATTTGTTTTTGCGCAGGCGCAAAAAACAAAAGATAGTACCGTTTATACGAGCTTTAAAGACCTTCCTTTAAAAGCAGAACGTACCATTAGCTTTGATACCAAAGAAGGAACGTTTATGAGTTTGGATATTTCTCCGGATGGCAAAACCATTGCTTTTGATATGATGGGAGATATTTACACCGTTCCTGTGGAAGGTGGTAAAGCAAAACAAATCACCAAAGGACTTGCTTTTGATGCGCATCCACGATTTAGCCCCGATGGAAAAAAACTACTCTTTACAAGTGATAGAAGTGGTGCGGATAATATTTGGATTTTAGATTTTGAAAAACAAGATACACTTCAGTTAACAAAAACAAATGTGGACGATTATGTAAATGCGATTTGGACACCAGATGGCAAATATATTGTTGCTGCAAAGGGTAGAAGAACACCTAGACTTTGGATGTACAATGTTGATGGTGGTGGTGGTATTCAAATCAATGATCAGCCAGGTAGTTTAAAAACCATTGACCCTAATTTTAGTGCTGATGGTAAACTCATTTATTATAGCCAGCGAAATGGTGCTTGGAATTACAACGCACTACTTCCTCAATATCAAATAGGTGTTTATAATAGAGAAAAAGGAGCGTACAATACCGTTACTTCTAGATATGGTTCTGCATTTACGCCAACTTTAAGTAAAGATGGCAAATGGATGGTATATGGTTCACGCTATCAAGATAAAACAGGACTTGTATTACGTAATCTTTTAAATGGTGAAGAAAAGTGGTTAGCCTATCCAGTGCAAAGAGATGATCAGGAAAGTATTGCACCACTCGGTGTGTTACCTGGCATGACTTTTACACCAGATTCTAAATATTTATTAGCGAGTTATGGTGGTAAAATTTGGAAATTATCTGTAGCATCAGAAGCGCCTTCGGAAATTGCTTTTGAAGCGGGCGTAAATTTAGAAGTAGGCCCAAGATTATATTTTAACTATCCAGTAAAAGATACGGCATATGCACTTGGATCTCAAATTAGAGACGCTGTGCCTAGCCCAGACGGTTCAAAACTTGCGTTTACATCATTAAACCGTTTATATGTAATGGACTATCCAAACGGAACGCCAAAGCGTTTAACCAATCATAATTTTGTGGAAGCCATGCCAGCATGGAATCCGAATGGAACTGAGCTTGCTTTTGTAACATGGAATGATAATGAAGGAGGTAGTTTATACACTGTTAATGCAGATGGATCTAATGTAAAAAAGATAAGTACAGAAGCTGCTTATTATGCACAACCCGCTTGGAGTTACAATAACCGTATTGCTTATTTTAAAGCCCCTAACAGAATATTTAAAGAAGCAGAATCACCATCTTACAATGGTTCTGAAGCAGTTATTAATTGGATTGAACCAACAGGTGGCGCAGAGCATTTTATTGACAATGCAAATGGCAGAGGTAATATTCATTTTACAACCAATACAGAGCGTGTATTTTTAAATGGTGGTGGTGGAACTTTATTATCTATCAGATGGGATGGTACCGATAGCAAAACAATTGCAAAGGTATCAGGTATTACAACTTACGGATCTGTTGCAGAAGCTGATCATGATTATGTTATGGGTAAGTCTAGAGCCAATTTAGATCCTGTTAATAATTGTATGCTTTCAGAATCGGCAGGTGAAAAAGAACCTCAACAAATGCCAAGCTCCGCAGATATTATTTTAATGGCACCAAAAGGGGATCTAGCCCTTGCTCAAGTTAACAACAACGTTTATGTTGTTACGATTCCTGAAGCAGGTAAAACACCTTCTATTTCTGTAGCGTCTCCACAAAATAGTAGTTTCCCTTCTCGTCAATTAACTGAAATTGGAGGTGAGTTTCCAGCATGGGAAGCAAACGGTAAAAAAGCGCATTGGAGTTTAGGAAATGGCCACTGGGTATATGATGTAGAGCGTGCTAAATTTGTAGAAGACTCTGTTAAAACAGCAAAAAAATTAGAAACAAAAAGAATCTCTGATAGTACGGCAGCTTTAAAATTAGCTGGCCCAGCTGCAAAAAAATTAGCTGATTCATTAGTGGCAATTGCTAAAGCAGATACTGTTAAAGTAAAAGCGGACAGTATTTACAATGCCGAGCTAAAGAAGAAAGAAAAATATGCACCACAGGAATCACAGGTAAAAGTGTTCTACCAAAAAGATATTCCTTCTGGAACTATTTTATTTAAAAATGCAAGAATCATAACCATGCGTGGTGATGAAGTAATAGAGCGTGGTGATATTTTGGTAGTCAATAACCGCATACAATCGGTTGGGAAATCAGGGTCTATTAAAGTGCCTGCAGGTACTAAAACCATTGATTGTGCGGGTAAAACCATTACCCCAGGTTTTGTTGATACGCATTCGCATATGTGGCCATTTTGGGGACTACATAAAAACAATGTTTGGTTATATGCAGCTAACCTTGCGTATGGTGTTACCACCACTCGTGACCCACAAACAGCCACTACCGACGTGTTAACCTATGGTGACATGGTAGACGCAGGTCAAATTCCTGGCCCAAGAATTTATAGCACAGGGCCTGGTGTAGGTTACTGGATGTATAATTTACAAAGCTATGATCAAACTAAAAAAGTATTAGAGCAGTACAGTAAATACTACAAAACACAGTACATCAAAATGTACTTAACGGGTAATAGACAAACACGTCAGTGGATTATTATGGCGTCTAAAGAGCAAAAATTAATGCCAACCACAGAAGGAGGTTTAGACTTTAAATTAAACATGACGCATATGTTAGATGGATACCCTGGTATGGAACACTCTTTACCAATTTATCCATTGTATAAAGACGTTACCAAATCTTTTGCTACTAGTAAAATAACATTAACGCCAACTTTAATTGTTGCTTATGGTGGCCCTTGGGCAGAAAACTTTTATTACACCACAGAAAGTCCATTACACGATCCAAAACTGAACCGTTTTACTCCTTACGAAGAGCTCAATCAAAAAGCGGCTAGAAGAGCGGGTAGTTTAGGTGGTTGGTTTACACCAGAAGATCATGTGTTTCAAAAACATGCTGAAGGTTTAAAAAGTATTGTAGATCAAGGTGGTTTAGTAGGTGTGGGTAGTCATGGACAATTACAAGGTCTTGGATACCACTGGGAACTTTGGAGCATTGCAAGCGGTGGTATGAAACCACTCAATGTGCTTAAAACTGCAACCATACTTGGTGCCGAAGCACTTGGACTAGATAAAGATTTAGGAAGTATTGAATCAGGCAAATTAGCTGATTTAGTAATCATGAATGATAATCCTTTAACCAATATCAGAAATATAAACAAGATCAAATACGTACTTAAAAATGGTCGCTTGTATGATGGTAATACACTGGATGAAGTATATCCGAATGCGAAAAAATTAGATATCAGTTCTTGGACTAAAGCTGCACCGGTTGTAAATACTCCTGTAAAGCAATAGTATAGAATGTATTCAAATAAAAAAGCGGCATCCAGTTGGTGCCGCTTTTTTTATGTGCTAAAAGTACAAATTAATATTTAGGATGTATGCCCGTATAATTATTAGGGGTTATCTTTTTTAATTCTGCTTTAACAGCTGCGCTTACTTTAAGTTTAGAAATAAATGCGTGAATTGACTTTTTATCGATACTATTATTGCCTCTGGTTAAATCTTTTAAAGCTTCGTAAGGGTTAGGGTAGTTTTCTCTACGTAAAATGGTTTGAATAGCTTCTGCTACAACCGCCCAATTGTTTTCTAAATCAGCTTTTAGTTTAGCTTCATTAAGCACTAGTTTACCAAGTCCTTTTTCGATAGATTTTATAGCGATGGTCATATGCGCAACAGGCGTTCCAATGTTACGTAGTACCGTAGAATCTGTTAAATCTCTTTGTAGTCTACTAACAGGTAGTTTTGCTGAAAGGTGCTCTAATAGAGCATTTGCCATGCCTAAATTACCTTCTGCATTTTCAAAATCGATAGGATTTACTTTATGTGGCATAGCACTAGAACCCACTTCACCTTTTTTAGTTTTTTGCTTAAAGTAATCCATCGATATGTATGTCCAAATGTCTCTAGACATGTCAATCAAAATGTTGTTGATGCGTTTTAAATTATCAAAATGAGCAGCAAAATAATCGTAATGTTCAATTTGAGTGGTAAACTGCATACGCTGAAGTCCAAGTCTGTCCTCAACAAATTCATTACCAAGTTCTACCCAGTTTCTTTTTGGAAAAGCAATATGATGGGCGTTAAAATTACCGGTAGCACCACCAAATTTAGCAGCATATGGAATATTTAAAAATAGTGCAACTTGGTTATGGATACGCTCAACAAAAACCATAAACTCTTTACCTAATTTGGTAGGAGAGGCAGGTTGGCCGTGTGTTCTTGCAAGTAAAGGAATGTTTTTCCAGGTTATGGCAAGGTCTTGAATATGCTGCATTAAATTAATAAGGGCAGGTAAATAATCAAATTCCATGCTATTTTTCCAGCTTAATGGAATGGCAGTATTATTAATATCTTGAGATGTTAAACCAAAATGGATCCACTCTTTTAATTCACTACAGTTTGCTTTGTCTAATTGTATTTTTAAAAAGTACTCAACCGCTTTAACGTCGTGGTTGGTAGTGGCTTCAATTTCTTTGATGGTTTTTGCATCCTCTTCACTAAAATTTTCTTTTAGTTCTAGTAAAAAGGCTTTTGCTTTTGCAGGTAATTTAAAAAACTTTTTATCGGCTAAAAAAACAAAATAATCGATTTCAACAATCACCCTGTATTTAATGAGTGCAAATTCAGAGAAATATTCGTCTAATTGTTGTACTTGTTTTCTGTAACGGCCATCAATTGGCGAAATAGCGGTTAATTGACTTAATTCCATAATTTGATATCGATTAATGGGTAATTATTGTTTCTTTGCATGCAAATCTACTTCAATTGAACAAAAAAATACGTGTTGGAGCTGTAAGTTATTTAAATACAAAGCCATTACTCTATGGTTTACAGTATCATGCCGTATCTGAAAGCATCCAATTAATTGAAGATTATCCGGCCAATTTGGCTAGGGCCTTACAAGATAAAACCATTGATATTGGACTTGTACCAGTTGCTGTAATACCTAGTTTACCTGAAGCGCATATTATTTCCAATTATTGTATTGGCGCTACCGGACCAGTAGCATCTGTGTGTATTTTTAGTAAAGTACCCATGGAGCAAATACAATCCTTATATTTAGATTACCAAAGTAAAACCTCGGTAAACCTTGCCAGGGTATTATTAAAAAATTACTGGAAAAAAGAGATTCAGCTTTTAGAAGCTCCAACAAATTTCATGGATTTAATTGACGGCACTGCTGCGGCCGTAATAATTGGTGATAGGGCTCTAGATAAATACGATAGCTATCCGTTCAAGTATGATTTAGCCGAAGCATGGATTGGTTATACTGGTAAGCCATTTGTATTTGCTACTTGGGTGTCTAATAAGCAATTGGATGCTGACTTTATTGCTTTGTTTAATGAAGCCAATGAACTTGGTCTAGCAAATATTGATAAGGTAATTGAACAGTTTTCTATTGATAATAACAGCTATGATTTGCATACTTATTTTACAAAAAACATTAGCTATACATTAGATGCAGCTAAAAAAGAGGGAATGGCGCAGTTTTTATCTCTTTTATAAAAACTATTTATAGTTTTTTGTAAGTCTATTTTTTATAAACTTCCAGATATTCTGAAACGACACCCTGTTTTCGGTGTAAATCACTTCTTTATTGTCAATCAGCGTTTTTAAATTGGCAAGGTACCAGTCTTTGTGTTTGTCTACAATGTAAGCAATCAGTGCTGCTCTATTAGGAATGGTATCGTTTGCGAGGGTAGATTTATTGGTTTGTCTGTAATACAATAAGTGCTCAGGTATTACATGCACGTTTAAATTTTTTTGTGCAATTCGGATATAAAATTCCCAATCTTCGTAACCCATTTTCATGGCTTCATCGTATCCGCCTACTTCATCCCATATTGTTTTTTTAACCATGGCGCAGGCAGGACATTGATTTGAAAATAAAAAGTTAGCTGCCGATCCACCTCTTGGTTTTGAACTACCTGTTTTGTTACCAAAAAAACGGATATAACTGGTTACCACAGCGGTTTGTGGCTCCTTTTCAAATACGGCTAATGCTTTTGCAAAAAAGGTGTTATCAAAATAATCATCGGCGTCTAGTGCAGCAATATATATGCCTTTGGCATGTTTAGCGCCAGTGTTTCTAGCCGCGGACATACGAGCATTGGCCTGATGAATAACTTGAATTTGTGGGTCGTTATGAAAAGTATTTAAATAGGTAATAGTGTCTTCGTCTGTAGAGCCATCATTTACCACAATAATTTCAAAATTAGTAAAGGTTTGCTGCTTGAGTTTAGCAATAGTTTCAGGTAAATATTTACCATCATTATAACAAGGAATAACTACACTGATGTGTGGGTTTGTCATATGGAGTTGATTTACCTGTAACAAAATATATTAAGTTGAACATCGTAGATAGTACCCGTTTGTTTTTGATAAAAAGGCATATCTAAATTGTCGGCAGCCATTTTAATATAGCATTTAAATTCGGCTTCAGAAACAATGCGTAAGATGGTATCTAGTTTGTAGGTTTCGCTTGCTAAACCATGGTATTCGATAAACATATTTTGCACCCGGTTAAGCTCATTAGCAATGTCTTGTATAACTGGATATTCTGCGCCTTCAATATCAATTTTTAATAAATCAATAGAATTATGCTCGGCTAAAATAGAAGCGAGTTTAATGGTTGGTACTGTAAAACTACTGTTTCCAGAAACATCAATACTACTTGCTTCTGACCCCATATTATTAAATGAGATAGTTCCGTTTTCTGTCCAAACAGCTGCTTTGTGTAAAGTGAAATTAGTGATACCATTTTGAACCATATTTTGTTTAAAGATATCCGCTAAACTATCATCTGGTTCAAAAGCAACAAGTGTTGCATTTGGGTAAATGGTCTTAAAGTATAAACTGCTAATACCAATATTGGCGCCGCAATCTATTATGACAGGATTTTGGCTTAAAGATTCAAAACGGTATATTTCACATACAAATATTTCATTATACGTTTTAAGGAGTTCGTAAGGTCTTTTGTATAAAACAGATACAGGGCCTAGTTTTCTTAATTTAAGGGTGGAATCATCTTCGTGTTTGATAATTTTACCCGTAAACCATGGTATAGGTGCAAACCTAGTTTTGGCCTCAGTCCAATTGAGGTTTTTTCTAATGCCTTGCAGTATATTTGTAATCAAGCCCATAATTACGTTCCATTAATGAATCAACCACTTGTATCTATATGTATTCCAGCGTATAAAAAGCCAGAATATGTTGTTCGTTGCGTCGAATCGGTGCTCAAGCAAACCTACAAGCAGGTTGAAATTGTCATTTCTGATGATTCTCCCAACCAAGATATAAAATTAGCAATAGAATCTTACAATTCTAGCATCTCCATTAAATATTATCACAACCAGCCAGCATTAAAAAGCCCTATTAATTGGAACAACGCGCTTAATAAAGCAACTGGCGAGTTGTATATGCTGATGCACCAAGACGATTGGTTTGAAGACAATACTGCCATTGAAACCTATGTGCAAACTTTTGATGCTAACCCAAATGTTGATTTTGTTTTTTGTAGAAATACCGCCATCCAACCAGATGGTCAAATATTAGAATTACAGGCCATTCCATCTTTACTACAGGATATGCAAAAGCATCCCAATCATTTGGTAAGGGCAAACGTTATTGGGCCACCTAGTAATACCATGCTACGTAGTAAGGTAACTGTTAGGTATGACGAGGCGTATATTTGGCTTGTGGATGTTGATTATTATGTTCAATTACTTCAAGCAGGTCATGCCTATAAATACCTTGATGCACATTTAGTAAGCATTGGCCTCCATGAAGATCAAACCACTGTTTTTTGCCGTAATAACGAAGACGTAATTATTAAAGAAAACATCTGGTTTGCCACTAAAATAGGGAACAAAGCATTTAAGGATATTTTCATTTACGATTATTATTGGCGCTTACTACGCAACTATAAAATACGTTCTGGTAAAGATATCACTAACACAGGTGTTTTAGAAAATACCATTTTACCTGTGATACTTCATATGCTTGGTTTACAAAAATATATTCCATTATCTATTTTAAAAATGGGGGCTATTTCTAAATCTCTTATGTTTTTTAATTATTTGTTCAAACCCAAACATTAAAAAGCATGCTTTCTGTTGTAATTGTAAATTATCATTCTACACCCTGGCTAACAAAACTTTTTGATTCTGTTAAACAGTTGTACGGGTCAGAAAATATAGAATGGATAGTGGTTAACAATGCATCTAACCCAGGCGATCAACAAAGTTTGCAACAGCAATTTCCTTTTATCAAGTGGCTCGAAATGGGCTACAATGCAGGTTTTGCAAGGGCTTGCAATAAAGGGATAGTGGCTTCTAATGGCGACACTATTTTACTTTTAAACCCAGATACTTATTTTACTGATAGTAGTTTAACTACTTGTTATCATAATTTAAAAGCGAGTGAAGCAGTTGCATGTGGGGTTCAACTCTATACACCAGAAGGCCTCCCTCAATATAGTGCATCTCATTTTATGCGTGGTGGATTAAATTATTTATTAAAAATTCCGATTTGGGGATCAATCCTTAAAAAAATAGGTTCTAGTGCTAGGGTAAATAAACCAAGTTTGGATAAAGCGCAGGGAACACAACAAGTAGGATGGATTTCTGGCGCGTTTTTAATGGTAAAAAAAGAAGCTATTGATCAGGCTGGAATGCTAGATGAATCGTTTTTTTTATACGGAGAGGAAGTAGAGTGGTGCTTCAGGCTTGGTAAAATAGGCGTACTTGAATTATATGGTAATTTAAGCGTTGTACATTTAGAAGGCGTTAATATTTCTAATGCAAGTGGGAGTCAGGTTAACGATTACAACCATGTTTTTGATAAAAAAGGATTACAACTAATGGTATCTAACCATTTATTGGTGCGCAAAGTTTTTGGACTTGGTTGGTGCGTATTCCATTACCTCAATTACATGTGGGGAGCGCTAATTTTTGTCGTTGTAAATCCAATCAAGCAAAAGAAAAATGCATTTTTATTTTTAGGTAATTGCCTACGATTAACCGTATGGATACCTGCTATACTTTTAAATGTAAAAAAGCTTTACAAAGTATTGTAGCTTTTAAAGTCCAATGAGTCCTTTGAGTGTATCAATTCTAAACTTTACAATAGGCCAAAATTGTTGAGGTTTGCCTTTAAATGTATAGCCAATTCCAAGTACAATAGCAGCACCTAGCTTTACTTTATATTCGATAATCTTTTTAACATAACTGAAACCACCAATGGCTAAAGTTCTGGTTTTTTCGCCACGACCCATACCGCTAGCCACATTGTATAAATAAGTTGGTGTAAGCTTTTTGGTTTCAACAATATGATGCACTACAATAGATGGGTCATAATAAATGGTATACCCAAGTTCCATGATGCTATAAAAAAGGGCTTTCCCTTCTCCACCAATTCTTACCGTACCAACTACGCCCGGAAGTGCCTCATTAAATCCACCTACTTTATCGTAAATGTCTTTTCTGACAATCATGTTAGACTCAAGTGGATACTTGCCGTTTTTAAAAGCTGTATAAGATTCGCTATAATGAAAATGACCAACCATCGATGATACATAATAGCTCATCCAGGATGGTTCATGAGGTATATATTTTGGAATAATTCTACCGCCAAATCCAACACGGTCTGGGTAGGTCGTAATATGCTTAAGAATATTTTGGACAAAATCAGGAAAAGCAACAGCGTCATCATCCATAAAACAAAGCCATTGTCCCTTTGCTATTTTTGAGCCTGTGTTACGTGCATAAGATGCTCCTTGCTTTGTTTCTGAAGTAATTGTAAAATTACCAAGTGGGTGGGCTGCTCTCCATTCATTGGCTATTTGCAAACTATTATCTGACGAATTATTATCTACAAAAATCACTTCAAAATCCTGCAAACTTGCATTTCCCTCATATAAGCTAGAGAGTGCGCCAGTTATATAACCCGCTCTATTATAACTACAAATAATAATAGAAAGCATTATACTTTATTTGATTTGGATCTTACATAAAGAACAATCGATCCGATGGCTAGAAGCCATACTAAGCTTACGGCTATAAGGCCTAGTTTATTTGCTAGTATGACCTCTGTTGGTTCAAACCTAAAAGTGATTGTATGCGCACCTGCTGGTACTTCGATGGTACGTAACACATAATTACATTTATAAATAGGTGTTTCTTTATCATCAATAAATGCTTTCCATCCATATGGATAATAGACTTCACTAAATACAGCTAATTGTTTTGAACTTGCATTACTAGCATATTCCATTTGATCGTTTTGTTTGCGCACAAGCTTAATGCTTGCCAAACTATCTTTTGTATATGCCGTATCTAATTTCCAGTCTTGTTTTTCGGCTATGGCAAGTGAAGCTGGATCAAAACTTGTAATGGCTTTCATTACAGCTGCAGCGTCAGCTTGAAGAGATACGCGCTCAACAAACCAGGCATTGCCCAGTGCATCCGGATTGGCAATGGTATCTTTTGACAAATCCCCTTGAATAAAATACTTGGTATTTAACATATTTGCAGTAGGCATACAGTTAGGGAAATTGTACCATTGATTTTCTATAAGGTCTTGATAAATGCTAAGTTTAGCAGGGTGGTATCCACCAACACTATGATGGAAGTATGAGTTAAGTGCACCTGAATTAAATGCTCCATTAATGCCTCCTCGTAAATCAAGTACACGGTAGTAACTCGTGTCTTTTAAAATGGCAGCATCGGAAGGTGTTGGGTTAAAATTTGCTTCGGCCTCAACTGCGTCTGAAAAATTAGACTCATTAAAATATTGTAAGTCTACTTTGAATAAATCAAAAAGCGAAACAAATCCAACAGCAACCACAAATATAGTAAGCGATAAAAACTTCTTATAGTATAAAAATATAGCCACAAATAAAACCGCTGCTAATCCAAGTGATTTAAATAAATCTGAAGAAAACATAGCTTGTCTATCAGCTGCTAAGCCATCCACTAAACTAGCTACTGGAGCTTCAAATGCCGCGCGTTGGTTGGCATCCGGGATTTTTTGCACTTGTTGTATTAAATCAGCCTCGGTGGTACTTTTAAAGTTTTGCGTCGCATAAAAATAAAAAGCCACTAAAAATAAACCGGCCGTAATAAATAAGGCAGGTTTTATTTTCTGTAAAAAAGTTTCTTTATTGTCTGCAAATTTGTTAGCAATTTCTTGTGTACTCAAAATGGCCATCATACCTAATAATAAAGTAGGAATCACCATAATCATACTTGGTGCTCTAAACTTATTGTAAAAAGGTAAATGGTCTAACATAAACACATTAAAGCTTTCGAAGTACAAGCCATAAGAAAGTAATAGTGATAATATAACAGCGCCACCAATCCAAAAACGGTGTTTGATATTTTTAAATCCAAATCCGATAAGTGCGAGAAGTCCAAATAAGAATCCAATGTATGGAGGGCCGGCTGTGTAACCAATGCCTCCCCAGTAAAAACGAATATATCCTTGTAATTGCTGTGCAACTTCTTGCGGCATGCTCTGAAGCGCTTCTATAGCTTTAGAACCAGCTGGATCAATATTGTTTGGGTCACTACCGCCACCGTATACATTTGGGAATAAAAGTGTAAGCGGTTCGGCTTTTAGCATACTATAGTCTAATGCATAGGCTTTACTTAATCCTTCGGTAGCTATAGTGCCATCCGCTTTTGCAAGTACAGATCCACCTCTAATGGATGCTTTTCCATAATTATAGGTACTAAAAAGCATTGGGGCATTACTTAAAATGCCAAGTAGTATTACAATCGAAGCTCCTGCAAAACAATGTACAATTGATTTGTAGGTTTTTGCCTTAATCCAAAGAATTAAATAATACACCGAAATAAATCCAGCGATAATAAATGTGTAATATGCAATTTGAAGGTGGTTACAACCAAATAGTTCGGTACTTGCGATGGCTAGTAATAGTAGTCCTACAATAAATTTTCGTTCGTATACTAGTATTAAAGAGCCTATAAAAAATGGCATGTAGGCAATGGCGTGTAATTTGGTAATATGACCAACAATTGCAATAATAGGATTGTAGGTAGCAAAACCATATCCAAGTGCTCCAACAATGCCAATTAAAAAATGAACGCCTAATACCTGCGATAAAAAGTAAAAAGCAAGGCATGCTAAGAAAAAATAGCCCATGGGTTCAGGTAAGCCCATTTGAAATAACGCGTCTAATTTACCGAGTGAAAATGCAAATGGAATGATACCCGTTATCTGATAGGCGGGCATACCAGCAAACATGCCATTTGTCCAATAAGGAAGTGATCCTGTAGCTTCTTTGCTTTTAAGTGCATCTTGCGCCATTCCTTTCCACTGAACCACATCCGATTGTTGTAATACTTTACCTTGTAAAATGGGTTTACAATATAGTACGGCAACAATTAAAAATATACCTACTGCTAATAAATGCGGAATTATTGATTTCAGGTTCAACTGCTTCATGTATAAGGTTTTTCAGATGCTACAAACCTAACAAAATTTTACTTTAAAATGCCCTTTCAAGCCTTCAAAGTAAACAACTTACACGTATTTTTAGGGTATTATTCAAATCATGAAGAAATACCTTTTTTATTCTAAAATTACATTTATTTGTAATATATTATTTTGTATCTGTTTGTATGTGAGAGGCGTAAAATTGGGAACAGCATCCAATGATATGATTATCCCTTTTAGCTCAGCTATTATTATTTTAGGCTGGTTTGTTGCACCCGTGCTCACCTTTATCGAAAACATTTACTTGTTTTGGTTGTTTATACGGAAACAAGAATCGGGACTATCAGCTTGGCGAATAGTGGCCACCGTACTCTTTTTAACCGCTCAAATATTTGTTCATTTTATAATGCCTGCATGATTCATTCAATTCTAAAAGACAAACCCACCAAACTATTTATAAGTATTGCTGCTTTTTTTGTAGCCAATGCACTTATAGCAGAATGTATTGGCGGTAAAATATTTTCTCTTGAAAAAGTGTTTGGAATCTCGCCCTCTAATTTTAATATTTTTGGGCAATCTGGTTTAGCTTTTAATTTAACCTGTGGGGTATTATTATGGCCACTTGAATTTATTGTTACAGATATTGTAAACGAATATTACGGCCCAAAAGCAGTTAAAAGAATTAGCTACACTGCTGTGGTGTTAATCATTTACGCCTTTATTATGTTTTATGGTGCTATACAAGTTGCGCCCGCCGATTTTTGGATTGGCTCCAAGCAAGCAGAAGGTATTGATAACATGCAAACCGCTTTTAGCGGCATATTTGGTCAGGGTATGTGGATTATTTTGGGTAGCATTACGGCCTTTTTAGTAAGCCAGCTTATTGATGTTACCGTATTCCATAAAATCAAAAAAATAACGGGAGAGAAGTGGGTATGGCTACGGGCAACAGGTTCCACAGTTGTATCTCAACTAGTAGATAGTTTTATCGTTTTGTTTATTGCATTTAAAATAGGGAATGGTTGGACTTGGCAATTGGTACTTGCCATTTGTCTAGTAAATTATGCATATAAATTTACCATGGCCATTGTGTTAACCCCGCTTATATATATTATCGAAAAACAAATTGATAATTACCTAGGTCATGAAACTGCACAAAAAATGAAACGTGCTGCCATGGGAATCGAAAACGAATAATTTTACAAAGTTTTTAAAAGACTAGCAATAACAATTTTGTCAATAGGGAGGCTCATGTTATCTTCAGATAAGACATTGAGCGGAATCCACCTGGAGTGCTCTGCCTGACCATTTTTGTCCGCAATTTCTTCTGGTTTAAATTCAAAAGCAGTAGCCCTGGCATTAAGGGGTTCCAAATTTTTTGGATATACATAATAGTAAATAGACAGGATTTGATCGCCGGCTCGAAATGCAGAAGGTTGGAAAAAGTCTGTGGTAAAAATATGGTCGCCAACGGTAACATCAAGTCCAGTTTCTTCTTGAAATTCTCTGACCAAACAATCACGGGTGCCTTCGCCAAATTCGAGGCCACCACCAGGTAGTTTGGTAAAAAAATCGCCTCTGATAAATTCGTCACTTACTAAAAGCCCCTGAATAGGATCTATTAAAACGCCATATACGCGAACTGTGATCTGGGACATGTTAAAACCATTTCTTTTTCATAAAATACCAACTAATTATACCTGCGATTGCTAAAGACAATCCAATGGGAATATAAAAAGAGTAGGGGTTGTGAGCTCCCGGAATATGATCTACATTCATGCCATATAAACTTGCTACCATTACAGGAAGTGATAAAATAATAGTGATGGACGTTAGGCGCTTCATTACATTATTTAGGTTATTACTAATAATACTTGCAAAAGCGTCGAGGGTACTGGTTAATATATTGGTATAAATATTAGCCATTTCAAGTGCCTGGCTGGTATCTACAATAAGGTCATTTAAAAATTCTCTCTCTTCTTCATTTAACCCTAAAAAATTAGTGCGCTCTAATTTCATCATGAGCATTTCGTTACTTTTTAGTGCTGTAACAAAATAAACCAAGCTTTTTTGAATACGCATCAAATTAAACAAATCCACATTGCTATTACTTTGATACATACTAGACTCATACTGGTTACGTCGAATATTAATTTCTTTTAAACATTCCATAAAGTTTTGAACTACTTTTTCAAAAACTTTAAGAATCATCATATTTTTTTTGTCAGGATGTCTTTTTTGAAAAGAATTTAAAAACTTATTAATAGCGCCATTATCAAAGGAATTAACCGTAATAATTTGCGTGTGTGTTAAAATGATACAAATAGGGATTGTGATGTAAAATGCGTCGCTATCATTAAAAGAATTATTTTCTGTGGGGGTTTTGATTACGACAAATTTTACATTATCGGCAATTTCAAAACGTGGTCTTTCGTCAATATCCAATGAATCTCTTAAAAATTCGATTGGGATATCTAAGGTTTCGCTTAACTCAATAAATTCCTCATCTTTAAAAGGAGGCACTAAGTTTACCCAAACACCTGCATCTGGTTTATCAATTTCAACCGTTTGTCCTTCTATGTTTTTAAAATATTGAATCATGATAGCGCCTTTAAATATTATATTGTTATTTGCCCCTTATACACAAGTGATGCAGGACCGCAAAGCCACACATTGTTATAGTTTTGTGCATTTACTTTATTAAATTTTATTAGAAGACTTCCTCCCAGTGTTCTAATTTTTGTTTCTTGATGGCCTAATGTTTCGGCACTCATTGCAATTGCAGCAGCAGTAACACCAGTGCCACAACTAAAAGTTTCATTTTCTACACCACGCTCATAGGTTCTCACAAAAAGTTCGTTCTCATTCCATTCTACAAAATTTACATTGATGCCAACTTTGTTATAGGTTTCGTTATAGCGTATTTTTTTACCTTCTGTAAAAACGTCATAATTAGAAAGGTCTGATACAGGCTTAATATAATGGGGTGATCCAGTATTTAAGACAGTTGCATCTTGTACAATCGATACTTCTTGCACATCGATCATTTTTAAATGTATCCATCCATTTTTGTCAATAACTGCCTGATGCTCTCCATCTGAAGCTATAAAATTGTACGTTTTTGCTTGTATACCTTTGTCAAAAGCAAATTTGGTTAAGCACCTGCCACCATTGCCACACATCGTACCTAAGGCTCCATCTGCATTATAGTATACCATTTCAAAATCATAGTTTTCATGCTTGTTTAAAAGCATTAGACCATCTGACCCAATACCAAAATGTCGATCGCAAATTAAAGCAACCTGCTCCTTAGATAATTGAATATTACCTTCTCTGTTATCTAGTATAACAAAATCGTTTCCAGTACCTTGGTATTTGTAAAATTGTAACAACATGCTTATAGTGTTGAAATAATATCTAAAGATTGTTTGATCAAATTTTCTACAGCCGCATTGCCATCTTTGCTAAAAGTTTGCGAAACCCTATTAGCTACAATAGCACTCAAGCTTAAACATTGATGTCGTTGTAATTTCCCCAATCCATAAATAGCACTTGTTTCCATTTCAAAATTGGTGATTTTATGAGGGCCGAAATTAAAAGTTGTTAATTGATCGATGAGCTCCGTATGCATGAGTGGTAAACGTAGCACCCTGCCTTGTGGCCCATAAAATCCTGGACAAGTTACTGTTATTCCCTGATGATAGCCTGTTACGAAATGTTTAAGTAATTTAACACTTGCACCAGTTATATAAGGACCAGAAAATGATTTGTTAAGGGTAATCTGATCTTCAAATGCTTTTAATATTTGAGCTTCTTCACCATTGTTTTCGTGTTTGTAAAAATGGAGTAGGTTGTCAATACCAAGTCCGTGCGTACTAGCCACAAAACTATCTACTGGAATATTGGCTTGCAAAGAGCCTGAGGTACCAAGTCTAATAATTTGAAGGGTGGTTAATGTGTTTTTTATGGTTCTCGTCTCAAAATCAATATTTACGAGCGCATCTAATTCATTTAAAACAATGTCAATATTATCTGGGCCAATACCAGTAGAAACCACCGAAAGCCTTTTGTTACCAATAAAACCTGTATGGGTAATAAACTCTCTGTGTTGGCTTTTATGTTCTATACTGTCAAAATACTTACTAACTTCAGAAACCCTGTCTGGATCTCCAACAGTTAAGACGGTGGTGCCTAATTCTTCGGGGCGTAGGTCTAAATGATATACGGCTCCTCTATTATTGATGATTAGTTCGCTTTCGGCAATTCTTTGCATTTGGGCTTATTTTGAACAAATTTCGGGTATTCAGATTTAGAATTTTGATTTTCCTTTCTTTGCTTTATTTTCGCAGTCCAATAATTGGTCCTGTGGCCGAGTGGCTAGGCAGAGCTCTGCAAAAGCTTCCACAGCGGTTCGAATCCGCTCGGGACCTCAAAACCCTTTAAAATAGCTCCTTTTGGAGCTATTTTTACTTTAATTTTACCGAATAAAGCCATGAAATACACGCAAACTATTGGAATTATCGCCTCATTGATTGTGCTAATTTGTTCTTTTTTGCCATGGAGTATAGTGGTTTCGGAGCAAATTACCATCTCAGGATTTGCAACTGAGGGCACAAGATTTGGTAAACCAGGTATGTTTTTGAACTTTTTTACCATTATTGCTATCATTTTGTTTCTAATTCCTGCCATTTGGGCCAAACGCACCAATATTTTTATTGGCGCTATTGTTTTCACTTGGAGTCTTAGAAATTATATTTTAGTTTCAACCTGTTTAATGGGAGAATGTCCAGTAAAGCAACCAGCACTGTATGCACTAGTTATAGCAAGTGGCGTTGTTATGTTAATGACTTTGCTTCCTAAATTAAATACTCCAAAAAAGTAAACATTGTCTAAGAGTTCCGTAGCTATCGTTATTTTAAATTATAATGGAAAAAAGCATTTAGAAACTTTTTTACCATCTGTATTAAATACGACCTATGAATATGCAAAAGTGATTATCGCAGACAATGGTTCAACGGATGATTCTGTTTCATTTTTAGCCGCAAATTATCCGTCAATTACCCTCTTACAAAGAGATACCAATGAAGGTTTTGCAGGTGGGTACAATTGGGCTTTATCTCTGGTTGATGCCGATTATTTCGTACTCTTAAATTCTGATGTTGAGGTAACGCCAAATTGGCTAGAACCTATGGTATCACTACTTGATAACAATAATAATATAGCTGCATGCCAGCCTAAAATTCTTTCTTATACCGACAAGAATAATTTTGAATATGCGGGGGCCGCTGGAGGATGGATTGATACACTTGGCTATCCTTTTTCTAGAGGAAGAATTTTTGATGTGTGTGAAAAAGACAATGGACAATATGATGCGTGTGAACCCATTTTTTGGGCGACAGGGGCTTCATTATTTATAAGGGCCAACTATTTTAAACAAGTAGGGGGGCTAGATGAAAGTTTTTTTGCCCATCAAGAAGAAATTGATCTTTGTTGGAGACTTCAAAGAGCTGGATATACTATCATGAGTTGTCCAAACGCTATTGTATATCATGTGGGAGGGGGGACGCTTCCAAGAGGTGGAAGAAAAGTTTTTTTGAATTTTAGAAATAATCTTTTAATGCTTGGTAAAAACCTGCCAATCAATGAACTTCTTTGGAAAATACCGGCAAGATTTTGCTTGGACGCAATATCGGCATGGAAAGGGGTGCTGCAAGGAGATTTTTCTTTCTTTTATGCGATAGTAAAAGCCCATATGTCAGTGATGTCTATATGGACAAGGCGACTATTGAATGGCAGTGGAAAAAGGAATTCAATCCCTAAAAAACCAATGATAGCCTTAACTGGTGTGTTTTGCGGTTCTATTATTTGGTGCTATTTTGTTAAAAAACAAACCAAATTTTCTGAAATTATTTCTCGAAAGAGGATGTAAATAATTAATGTTACCTTATTTTTGCATCTCCAAAACAATTCTATGTCTGAGCAAACAAATAATATCCCGGAAAAAGATTTAGCCAGCAATTGGGTTTCTTCTTCTAAATTCTTATTTTACTTACATGTTTTTTGTATCCTAGCTTTTGTTTTAGGCGGGTGTTACCGTTTATACGATCAACGTTATAAAGGTAAACCAGACGTTGAAGTGCAAGAAAGTAGCCAATACAAGCCTGTATACAAATAATTTTATTGAAATTTTCAATAAAAAATTTTGTCAGCAACTGTAGAATCCTATTTTTGCACTCCTAATTTAGTTCTTTACAATCAAGCGAAAGTAGCTCATTTGGTAGAGCACGACCTTGCCAAGGTCGGGGTGGCCGGTTCGAGCCCGGTCTTTCGCTCTAAATCCCGAGCTTTGTTCGGGATTTTTTTTACACCATGCCCTGGTGGTGGAACTGGTAGACACGCAGGACTTAAAATCCTGTTCGCCGCAACGCGAGTGCGGGTTCGATTCCCGCCTGGGGCACTATCCCTTCGCTTATGCGAGGGGATTTTTTTTGCTATCTTGTGAAGATCATGCCAACACTTTTATTTGATAATAATTTAAGACAACAGCTGTATCCATTTACGCATACAAGAGCTGTTGGAACTATAAGATCGGGTATTTTTACCCCACAAGAACGTTGGCAGCTCATTACTGGAAGTCAAGTTGAGTTATTTACTACAAAGTTATTACAGCCTTTGTACGGAGCAACACAATTAGATGTAAGTACATTATGGATTGATGCAGCACTTATTTTAAGTTCTGTATTAATTGACCAAATAAAAGCATTGCAAGCCGGCCAATGTATATATGATACAACAGGTTTTATTGCAGGTGTTGGTGAGTCCAATAAAATTGAAGACTATACGACTAAAACAAAGTTAGAAGATCAAAAGAGGATACAATATGCCTCTGATTTAATTGCAATCAATGATGCGCAAATTAGGTTTGATTTTGAATTAGCGACCATGGGTAAAACATCGGCTCCAATTCCAAATACTTGCACGGTATCTAATCAAGAAAATATTTTTATTGAAGAAAACACAAACCTTTCTCATTGCCATTTAAATGCAAGTACTGGGCCCATTTATATTGCAAGCCGTGCAGAAATTCAGGAAGGATCATGTATTAGAGGCCCATTTGTTTTACTGAGGGAGGCTTGTGTTAAAATGAACACAGTGGTATATGGAGCAACAACCATTGGCCCAAAAAGTATTATAGGCGGCGAAGTAAAAAATAGCATTTTGTTTGGCAATTCAAATAAAGCACATCATGGATATTTAGGTGATTCGGTAATTGGTGAATGGTGCAATTTAGGTGCTGGCACTTCTAATAGCAATGTAAAAAATACAGCAGCAAAAATTAGTGTGTGGGACGAAGCAGCAAATACAAATCGCTATGTAGGTAATAAAATGGGCGTTTGTATGGGTGACTATGTAAAAACAGCCATCAATACAAGTATCACAACTGGAGCAACTATTGGCGTAGGTGCCAATGTTTTTTGTGCAGGACTTACACCTAATATAGTTCCTCATTTTAGTTGGGGAATAGACAAATGCACCTATCAAATTGACAAACTTATAGAAGATACAGCAGGTTGGAAAACGTTTAAAAATGAACCCTTTACAGACATTGAAAAACAGATGATCCGGGCTATCTTTGACACTTTAATAAATAACCCATTTTAAAATATAAGCAATCATGAGAAAGCAAATCGCAGCTGCCAATTGGAAAATGAATTTAACCCTTACCGAAGGGGAATCATTACTGGACGCTATTAGTGCAAAGCCACATACTTTAGCGGCTCACCAAGAAGCTATTTTTGCGGTACCATTTCCTTACATTTCCATGGCACAAGCAAAAGTGGGCGCTAAAACCAATGTGTATGTTGCAGCGCAAAACTGTTCGGACAAAGCTTCGGGTGCCTATACCGGTGAAGTTTCTGTACAAATGCTACAAAGCATGTGTGTTAAATATGTAGTGATTGGACATTCAGAAAGAAGAGAATATTTTAGCGAAAGCATCGAGTTATTAGCTCAAAAAGTTAATATTTGTTTAGACAATACAACTACGCCTATTTTTTGTTGTGGTGAACCGTTAGCTATCAGAGAGGCAGGTACGCAAAATGAGTATGTTGCTAAACAATTAACGGATTCTTTATTTCACTTAACAACTGAACAGCTTGGACATGTTGTTATCGCGTATGAACCCATTTGGGCAATTGGTACCGGTAAAACTGCAAGTAGCGAGCAAGCACAAGAAATGCATGCTTTTATTAGAAGTCATATAGCTAGCAAATACGGCCAATCAATAGCAGATTCTATCTCTATTTTATACGGAGGAAGCGTTAAAAGTGCCAATGCTGTAGAAATATTTAGCCAGCCCGACGTAGATGGTGGTCTAGTAGGCGGCGCATCGCTTATTGCAGATGAATTTGTGGCTATTATTAATGCATTAAAAAAGTAGTTTTAAGCTTATCTTCGCGCACTTATGAAGCAACTACGTAACTTTTGCATTATAGCACATATTGACCATGGTAAATCAACCCTGGCCGACCGATTATTGGAACATACCAAAACAATTGGTGAAAGGGACATGATGAACCAGGTTTTGGATGACATGGACTTGGAACGTGAAAAAGGTATTACTATTAAAAGCCATGCCATTCAGGTAAGCTACATGTATAAGGGTGTAGAATATATTCTAAACCTTATTGACACCCCGGGTCACGTAGATTTTAGTTACGAAGTGAGTAGAGCACTTGCAGCTTGCGAAGGTGCTTTGTTGTTAGTAGATGCTTCTCAAGGTATTCAAGCGCAAACTATTTCGAATTTATATTTAGCCATTGACAACAATTTAGAAATCATTCCGGTCATCAATAAAATTGACATGGATGGTGCTAAAATTCCGGAAGTAACGGATCAAATTGTTGATTTAATTGGATGTAAGGCAGAAGATATTTTACTAGCAAGTGGTAAATCTGGAATTGGCATTGAAGAAATTTTAATGGCCATTGTAGAACGTATTCCAGCCCCAACTGGTGATCCTGAAGCGCCACTTCAAGCACTAATTTTTGATAGCGTTTTTAATAGTTTTAGAGGTATTATCGTTTATTACCGCATCATGAATGGTGTCCTCAAAAAAGGAGACAAAATTCAGTTTGTGGCATCTGGTAACGATTATTTTGCCGATGAAGTGGGGGTATTAAAATTAAACATGACTCCAAAGGCTGAAGTAAGGGCAGGAGACGTTGGATATATTATTACAGGTATTAAAAATGCAAAAGAAGTTAAAGTGGGTGACACGATAACGCTTGCAAACAATCCTGGACAAATGATCAACGGTTTTGAAGAAGTGAAACCCATGGTATTTGCAGGTATATTCCCTGTTAATACCGACGAGTTTGAAGAACTCCGTGATTGTATGGATAAGCTTCAATTAAATGACGCCTCTTTGACCTTTGAACTTGAAACTTCACAAGCATTAGGCTTTGGATTTAGATGCGGATTTTTAGGTCTTTTACACATGGAAATCATCCAGGAACGCCTAGAACGTGAGTTTAATCAAACAGTTATCACAACGGTTCCCAACGTAGGTTTTATTGCCTACACAACACGCAACGAAAAAATCATGGTTAACAATCCAACAGAAATGCCGGATCCTGTTAAAATTGATAGAATCGAAGAACCGTTTATTCGCGCACAAATTATTACACTTCCTGATTATATTGGTAATATCATGACACTTTGTTTAGGCAAAAGAGGGATGCTTATTAACCAAAGCTATTTAACACCAACACGTGTAGAACTTATTTTTGAAATGCCATTAACAGAAATCGTATTTGATTTCTATGACAAATTAAAAAGTTCAACAAGAGGTTATGCATCTTTTGATTATAACCCAATTGGCTACCGCGATGCAGACATCGTTAAAATGGACATCTTACTAAATAATGAAAAAGTGGATGCTTTAAGTGCCCTAATTCATAGAAGTAGAGCTGCCGATTTTGGTAGAAAATTATGCGAAAAGTTAAAAGAACTTTTACCTAAACAACAATTCCAAATTGCCATTCAAGCAGCTATTGGTGCTAAAGTAATTGCCAGAGAAAACATTAGTGCAATGCGTAAAGACGTTACTGCAAAATGTTATGGTGGTGATATTAGCCGAAAGCGTAAATTACTGGAAAAGCAAAAAGAAGGTAAAAAGCGTATGCGTCAAATTGGAAACGTAGAAGTTCCACAAGAAGCATTTTTAGCGGTACTTAAACTCGACTAATTCTTTTTCTTAATGATTTGACCTGGATTTACTTTTGGATCTGGATCTAATTCTTTAATGCGCGGGAGGTGTACCCATTTGCCTTTATCCCAACTAAAACCTTCGTAGCTTCCATAAGGTACGAGTGTTTCCTTTTTTTGAGGAATGTTTTCTTCGCTAATAAGGGTGGCAAAAATGATTAAGTCTAATTCAGGATCGTAATTCATTTTTACAATGGATTCCTTTTTGTATTCTAATACAAACCTTGATGTTGGTTGCTTGGGTTTGAAATCGTCGTTTTTATATAAGAAATAATTACCTCCAAAAACAGGTTTATTGTCTGAATCAAAATACATCACTTCCATCCATTTTTTATGGGTAACTGCATTATTGCCATCAAGCCCTAGCAGTGTATAGTATGTTTTGTTATTGTATTTTTTTGGAATGATCTTATAATAGATAGCACCAATCCAGTGTTTAGCGTCTCTAATAGAATCATTGGGTGCGTCTGTAAATTCGGAACAATCAAATAAAGGGATGAGTTGTAAACTTCCATCCTTAGCATTAAGTTGTATCGCACCTTTTTGACGGTAGCTTTTTTCATCTTCTGATAGTAGCTGCCAAGTAAATATTTTAAAAGTGCTATCTGGAGAAAACAGGGTAGACACCGTTATTAATGAATCGAATTTATGGTTAAAAGAAAACGGAGTTTTTAAAGCCCTTACAAGTCCTTTAGTAAAGGCGCTATCTGCCGAAACCCTTTCTACGTAGGTTTCTCCATTAACAATTTGGAACGCTGGTTTTTTAATTTGATCTTCTAGTTGTGCAATGGTTTGCGCAGCCAATTGATTACAAAGTAGTATACAAACAAAAAGTATTTTTTTCATTGTAGTAATTAAAGTGCGTTTGCAAATTCAATTAAGGAGTTAAACCTAAAATCGATTTTTGGGTGTGGAAATTCAACTTCAGGATGCGTGGTAGCTAAAAATACACTGTGCATACCGGCGTTACGCGCAAATCCCATATCGCTTAAACGGTTTCCAACCATGATGCTTTTGGAAAAATCAATTTCCGGAAATTGTTGTTGGGCCTGATAAGCCATGCCACATTGAGGTTTACGGTTTGGTGAATCGTCTTCCATATCTGAACAATAATATATAGCATCGATACAGCCACCACCTAACTCAATTTGTAATTTTAAAGAATTATGAATACCCTCTAAATCTTCATCAGTCATTAGACCTTTACCAATACCTTTTTGGTTGGTTACGATGATGATTTTTGAAAAAAGCGTTGCAAAAATACGCATGGCATCTACCACGCCATCATATAGTTTTAATTCAGACACATTTCTGATATAGTCTAAATGTTTTTCATGATTTAATACGCCATCACGGTCTAAAAAGAGTGTCCAAGAAGGATCTATATTTTCTAAAATATCCATTAAGCAAATAATTGAGCTTCTACCAGTTCACAAATAATATGTCCAATTAAAATATGGCTTTCCTGAATACGGGGGGTATCGGTGCTAGGAACATTGATAAGTACGTCGGATAATTCACTCATTTTACCACCAGCAGCTCCCGTAAATCCAATGGTTACAATGCCCATTGACTTAGCCATTTCAAAAGCTTTTACAATATTTTCAGAATTACCAGAAGTACTGATTCCAATGAGCACATCACCTTTATACATGGTGCCTTCTACAAGTCTACTATAAATATCATCGTAACTATAGTCGTTGGCTACCGCAGTTAAATATGAGCTATTGCAATGCAGCGCATCTGAAGGAAGTGCTTTACGGTTCTTGTAAAAACGTCCCGAAAACTCGGCAGCTAAATGTTGTGCATCAGCAGCACTGCCGCCATTTCCACAAAACTGTACTTTGTAGCCGTTTGTAAAAGCATTGGTTACAAGGGCAACGGCTGAACTAATTTTATCTAGAAATGCAGCATCCGTAACATACTGTTGTTTTACTGCTATCGAGCTTTCTATAATCGATTGTATTTTTTGTGTAGACATAGGTTTATGATATTAATTCCCAAATTTGATGGGTTAATTGATTCCAGTTGTATTTTTTCTTTTCTATTTCGATAGCAGGAATGAAATGAGGTTCACCAAGTGCATACAATTTTTCTATTCCATGTGCAATAGAAATATAATCAGGCTCTGTAACTACACCCACAACATTATTAGGCACCATAGCAGCTAGTGCGCCAACATTTGTTACGAGCATGGGTTTATTAAAATGAAAACAGAGTGGTGTAATGCCTGATTGTGTGGCATGTTTGTAGGGTTGTATCACAAAGTCTGTGGCACAAAAGTAATTGCGCACATCCGTGTCTGCTATAAAATCACTTTTTATAATAACATCGTTTATTAAATCTTCTTCAGCAATAATTTGTAAGTAAGGTTCTTTTTTATCGTAAAACTCGCCAGCTATAACGAGGGTAGGAATTATTTTACCTTGCTTTTTTAAATACCCAAGTGCCCTCAATAAAAGATCAAGACCTTTATAAGCTCTTATAAAACCAAAAAATAATATAATTGGATCAAATGCGTCTAATGCTAATTTTTTTCTAGCTTCTAACTTTGAAATAGGCTCACCAAAATTATCGTAGAGTGGATGCACCACGGTGGCAGAGGGTTTTTGCGTAAATAGGGCAAGGTCTTTTTGAACTTTTTCACTAAGTGTTACAAATGCATCTACTTGTCGTACAAAATATTTAGTAAAGAGCGTGTCTAATGGACGTTTCTCGTGTGGCACCACATTATCTGCAATACAAACTACTTTAGAAGTTTTATTTTTTCTAATGATAGAAGCAATCGTTCCTAGACATGGGCCCATAAATGGAATCCAATATCTAACCACTACAAGGTCGGGAGCCATTTTTTTTAATTCATTACCAATACGAGCCCAGTTAAATGGATTTATTGAATTAACAACAGCCTTAATATTTAAAAGAAGAGGTTTAGGTTCTGTTGCATACTGACTTTTACCTGGAAATAAAAAAGATGGGTATTGTAATGAAAAGGTGTAGATGATGACTTCATGCCCTTCATCCATAAATTGTTTGGCTAGACGCTCATTAAAAGTAGCGATGCCTCCGCCTCTTAATGGCCAAGCGGAACCGATAATCACTACCTTTTTTTTCATAACAATAAATTATGAACTATTTGTCTAATCCAATCTTTGAAGCGATCAAATACACATTTCTCTCTGTTGCATTACGTGCCACTAATTCAGCAACAAAGCCGGTTAAAAAGAGTTGCATGCCAATGACCATAGTGGTAAGGGCAATGTAAAATGCTGGACGATTGGTTAATGAAAAATCTTGGCTAGCAAATTTTGCAATCACCAGGTAAATACTTGCACCAAAACCAATTAAAAAAAACAATGTACCCAATAAGCCAAAAAACTGCATGGGGCGTTTGCCAAACTTTCCTAAAAATAGGATTGTAGCCAAATCTAAAAATCCGTTAACAAAACGTTGCCATCCAAATTTGGTAACACCGTATTTTCTAGCTCTGTGCTCTACTACTTTTTCTCCAATTTTTTTATACCCACTGCCTTTAGCCAAAATAGGTATATATCGGTGCATTTCGCCGTATACTTCTATGCTCTTTACTACTTTATTCTTGTAGGCTTTTAGTCCACAATTAAAGTCGTTGAGTTGAATGCCAGAACTTTTACGTGCTACCGCATTAAATAATTTTGATGGGATATTTTTAGTAAGTGCATTGTCAAATCTTTTTTTCTTCCAGCCGCTAACAAGGTCAAATCCACCATTAATAATCATATCTCTTAAAGCTGGAATTTCATCTGGTGAATCTTGCATATCTGCATCCATGGTAATAACGACTTCGCCTTGGGCTGCTTTAAAACCCTCATTTAATGCAGCTGATTTTCCGTAATTACGTTGAAATTGAATACCCTTAAAAGCATGATTGGTTGCAGTTATTTGTGTAATAACATCCCAACTATTATCAGTACTGCCATCATCAATTAGGATAACCTCATAAGACAGCTGCTCTTGATCCATCACACGCGTAATCCAACTACACAATTCAGGTAGTGATTCATCTTCATTAAAAAGGGGTATTACAACAGATACTTGCATGTGGTTAAATTTGATCAGGTACTTCCTCGTTTTTCTTGATAATAACTGACAAAATGAGTGCTTTAACAAAATTGAATACGATTGCTAAACCAAGTCCCAAAAATACTTGCTTAAAGGATGTAATTTTTGGTTCGGCTTGCATTCTTTTTACGGTTTCTTCAACTTGCGCTTTAGATGCACCAAATTTTTCCATCATTTGTAATGTTTTGGCAATACTAATTTCCATCACTTTAGCGGTCATGTCTGGATCGATAAGTGCATATAAAACATAGTTACCCAATGCTTCTATAAGCGCAAATACCACGTAAGCAACAAAAGTAAATTGTAAGGCTTCTTTAAAAGAATAGAGGCCTCCATTGTCTTTTCTTAACTTAAAACCTACCACCAATAAAATAATAAAGAGGTAAGGAATAAAAGTGGTTATTCCTGTAACGGCCACAAAATTTTCTACAGATCCTACAGCCCATAACCCAAATAAGAGTACTAAAAAAATTAGGCCACCGATAACACCATAAGTTAAACCTTGTTTGATATTGTTATTTTCCATGTGTAATAGTTATGAATTATTTGAGTAAATATTATTGTGTTATTTGTTTATTATGAAGGGTTGCCACAACTGCTCCCTTAAGCGGCATATCCATAAAAGCGGAGTTGCTTGACTTACTCTTATTATTTTGTGCTGTTAGGGTAGTGGTTGCTGTTCTATTAAATATAGTTAATTCTGCGGCTTGACCTTCTTCGATACTAACCACTGGAAGTCCAAATATTTCTCTTGCATTCCCACTTAATAAATTTGAAACTTGATTAGGCGTTAAACCTGGAACGGTTTGTTCAAGAGTAGCATATGTAGTTTGTAATCCTATATTTCCAAACTCGGCATATTCAAACTCACATACTTTATGATCCCAGTCTTGAGGAGCATGATGCGAAGCAATGCAATCGATGGTGCCATCTACAACAGCGGCTCTGAGTGCGTCACGGTCTGCTTTTGTTCTTACCGGAGGAATTACCTTTAAGTTGGTGTTATAGGTTGTCATGTCTTCATCGCAGTAAAAAAGATGCGTTGGCGTAACACTACAAGAAATAGCTAAGCCTTCTTTTTTTGCAGCCCTAATTAAATCAATTGTAGTAGCAGAAGAAACGCCAGTGATATGAAGTTTAGATCCTGTATATCTGAGTAAATCGATATCTCTTTTTACCATTAACTCTTCGGCTACAGCTGGTAAACCAGGAAGGCCCATTTGAGTAGAAACAATGCCTTCGTGCATAAGTCCGTTTGCCGCAATGGTTTTATCGATAGGTATTTGAATTAAAATACCATCAAAAGCTTTTACATATTGAAGTGCTTTTAAAAATACCCCAGGAGATTGAACAGGATGCATGCCATCCGAAAATGCTACTGCATTTGATGCACGCATATCATACATTTCTGCGAGTGATTGCCCTTCCATTTTTTTAGTGATGGCTCCAATAGGATGCAGTGTAACATTTGCTTGGTTGCCTGCTGCGTATATATAAGCTACTTGTGCTTTGTTGTCGGAAACAGGTTTTGTATCACCCATAACCATTACCCTGGTATATCCACCTGCTGCTGCCGCGGCAATACCAGATTGTAAGGTTTCTTTGAATTCGAAACCTGGGTCACAAAAATTTGAAAAAACGTCTACCCATCCACCAGACACATAAGCACCTTTACACTCGAGGGTTTGATCTGCTTTTTTAGAACTATTTGATTCGATTGAAACGATGACACCGTTCTCAATAAAAATATCCGTTGTTAAACCATTGTGTTTTGATTGAGGATCGGCAATTGTAACTTGCTTGAGGAGGATCGTCATGGGCTGATTGGAAATTTAGTGCAATATAATCTGAATTTTTGTCTTTGACCCTATATTTGCAGCGTTTTAAGGGAGTTTTATTCTCATTTTCGGGATGTAGCGCAGCCCGGTAGCGCACACGTCTGGGGGGCGTGGGGTCGCAAGTTCAAATCTTGTCATCCCGACCATAAAAAAGGTCACTCTTTGCAGAATGACCTTTTTTTATATCCTAGCGTAAAATTTAGAATCTTTCTAATTTCGAAAAGAAGAAATCTCCTTCAATCACTGCATTTTCATTGCTATCACTACCATGAACCGCATTTTCTCCAATAGAAGCAGCAAAATTCTTGCGAATGGTACCTTCTTCAGCTTGTACTGGATTGGTTGCGCCAATCAATTTTCTAAAATCTTCCACTGCGTTGTCTTTTTCTAAGATAGCAGCAACAATTGGGCCACTGCTCATAAATGCAACTAATTCACCAAAAAATGGTCTTTCTCTGTGGATATCATAGAATAAACCAGCTTGCTCGGTTGTTAATTTAGTCCATTTCATAGCTTTTACCGTAAAGCCAGCCTTGATGATTTGGTCTAAAATAGCACCTGTGTAACCTTTACTGGTTGCATCAGGCTTGATCATTGTAAATGTTCTGTTACTCATAGTTTTAGGTATAATTGGGGTGCAAAATTACAAATAAACTACCCTTTAAAACGATATTTGGTATTAAATTTTGTTAAACCCGCCTAAATTGATTTGACAAAACAGGCTAGATGCTGCATTTTTGCCAGAATATGCAACCCATTGACCAGTTTTTCCCTTTATTAACTAAGCCTAGCAAGGTTATTATTACCATGCACCAAAAGCCGGATGGCGATGCAATGGGATCGACCCTTGGATTGTATCATTTTTTAAAGGCTCTTGGTCATGATGCGGTTGTTATATCACCTACCAATTGGGCCGATTTTTTAGATTGGATGCCAGGTATTAAATCGGTTATTGATTTTGAAAAAAAGAAGGATGCAGCACTAGCACTTATTAATGATGCAGACTATTTATTTTGTTTAGATTTTAATACACTTAGTAGAACCAAAAACATGGAAGCGCCACTTGCAAATGCAAAGGGGGCTAGAATTTTAATTGATCATCACCAACAGCCACAAACAGAAGTTTTTGCTTATGGCGTTAGTGATACCAGCAAAAGTTCTACCTGTGAAATGGTATATGATTTAATTATGGATTCAGAAAACGGAGCGCATATATCACTTGATGTGGCTACCTGTTTATACACAGGGCTAATGACCGACACGGGATCATTTAGATTTCCTGCTACTACTGCATCTGTTCACCGCATGATTGCTCATTTAAAAGATTTAGGACTCGACCACACCGTTGTACACAGCCATATCTTTGATAATTCATTAGAAAATAGACTTCGTTTTATTGGCTATGCTTTACTGAACCGAATGGAAGTGCTTTATGAATGTAACACTGCTATTATGCATATTACAAAACAGGATTTACAGCGCTTTGACATCAAAACCGGTGATACAGAGGGTTTGGTGAATTATTTGTTAGGTATTAAAGGCATGAAACTTGGAGCCATTGTGATAGATAGAGATGAAGAACGTAAGTGGAGTTTTAGAAGCAAGGGTGCTTTTGATGTTAATGCTTTTGCAAGAAAACATTTTGAAGGAGGTGGGCATATAAATGCTGCAGGAGGTAGGAGTGATGAAAATATTGAAACAACTTTACATACTTTTAAAGAGGTCTTAAAAGACTATTATAATCAACTACAATGAAAATGATCAAATCAACACTATCGCTTTTAGCAGCGATTGTCATTTTTGCGAGCTGTAATCAGTTCCAAAAATCACCTTCAGGTATGCCTTACAAAATTACCAAAGGCAACAGTAAAGAACTTTTAAACCATGGTCAGTTTGTAAAATTGAACATCGAATACAAGTTAAAATCTAAAGACACCGTATTAAATACATCTTATGGTCATATCCCGATGTATTTTTATTTAGATACAGCTAGACTTGGAAAATACACTTTTACAGAAGTGATTACCAAGTGTGCGCCTGGCGATAAAATGGAGTTTTCATTGAGCATTGATTCACTCAAAAAAATGGGTATGATCGAGTTCAATGAAGTTTTTAAAACGGGCGATTTTATCAATGGTAAACTTGAAGTAATTGCTTCATTTGCTAAAGAAGATTTAGTAAAAGCAGATTACGAAAAAGAAGTTGAAAAAGAAAAAGCAACAGAAATTGCTGAAGTGAAAAAATTTGCTGAAGGCAAGAAAATGAAAACAGTTTCTACCAAAAGCGGTGCTTTAGTAGAAATCACAAATCCGGGTGTGGGTCAAAAAGCTGATTCTGGCTACCAAGTATCTGTTATGTATAGAGGTTATTTTGCGGATAAAGACGGTAAAGAATTTGATGCAAATATGGGTAAGCCAGCGCCAGATAACGCACCTATTGATGTGGTTATTGGACAGCATGGTGTTATTCCAGGTTGGGAAGAAGGGTTAACTTTCTTTGCTAAAGGTGGAAAGGGACGTATTGTAGTTCCTTCATTTTTAGGTTATGGCCCTTCAGGTCGTCCTCCAGCTATTGCGCCATTTGCTAACTTATGTTTCGATGTAGAAATCGTAGACGTAAAATTAGCTCCACCACCACCACCTCAAGGTGCACCAGGCCAATAATAAAAAAAGTAATTATGAGAGCCTCAACCTTTTGGTTGGGGCTTTTTTATTGCAGGTAACTACAAAGTGTTACTACTTCATTTGCTTCTTTTACATCATGCACCCTGAGTATAGAAGCACCATGTAAAATAGCAGCAGTGTGTAATACCGTAGTTCCGTTTAGTGCTTCTGCTGCAGTAATACCAAGGGTTTTATAGATGGTAGATTTTCGGGAAACACCTATTAATATTGGCTTTTGAAAGTTTGCTAATGAAGATAGATTTGAAATGAGTTCAAAGTTTTGTTCAGGTGTTTTACTAAATCCAAACCCCGGATCAATAATGAGCTGTTGGATACCAGCCTCATTTGTTACAGCTATTGTTTTTGTAAAAAAATCATGTAATACTGGTAAAATATTTATGCTAGCATTAACAGTATGCATTTGTTCTTTATGCTCATTAACATGCATAACAACGTAAGGAATATTGAGAGAAGTAATGGTGTTAAACATATTGGCATCATACTGACCACCGCTAATATCATTGATGATATGAGCACCAAGTTTAACCACCTCTTTAGCAACCTCACTATGGTAAGTGTCTACCGATATAAATGCATCCCCAAAATGACGCACAACTGCTTCAATAACGGCGCCAATTCTATCCAGTTCTTCATTTGCAGAAATTGACTCCGCGCCAGGTCTTGTACTTTGCCCGCCAATATCTAAAATGGAAGCTCCTTCATGTAGCATTTTACCTGCGAGGTCTATTACTTCGGTAACAGCCATTACCCGGCTCTTTTGGTAAAAAGAATCGGGTGTTACATTTAAAATCCCCATAATGAGGGGTTTTGTACTGTGTAAGGTTTTTCCTTGGCTATTTATTGTCAACATTCTGATGTTTCAATTATATTGCATCCGCTTCAAAGATATTACCAAAGGATCAAAATTAGACCTATAAAATGAGCAGTACCAATCAGGCATATGATGAGGCTATTTTAGCTTGTAGAGACATCTTTATTAAAAAAACCAAGGATTACGGAACCGCATGGCGTGTATTGCGTACGATTTCTGTGGTGGATCAAATATTTATTAAGGCCCTTCGCATTAGAACCATTCAAGATTTACAAACCCAAAAAGTAGGGGATGATATCAATTCTGAATTTAAAGGGATTGTAAACTATGCAGTTATTGGTCTTATACAACTGGCACTTGGTAACCCTCAGGTAGAGGAACTCCCAGTGGATCAAGTAGAAAAACTCTATTTACAATATGTAGATTTTGCACGTCAAACGATGCTTGACAAAAACCATGATTATGGTGAAGCATGGAGAGACATGAGTCAAGAAAGTTTTGCCGATTTGATACTCATGAAGCTAATGCGTATCAAACAAATTTTAGGCAACGATGGCAAAACCCTCATTAGTGAGGGTATAGATGCCAACTACGTGGACATTTTAAATTACTCTGTTTTTGCACTCATATTAATTTCCGAAGGAAAACACTAAAACCATCTGCATGAAAAAATTAAACACACCCATTCGAATTTTTGTAGGACTGTTGTTTATCTTTTCTGGACTTATAAAAGCCAATGATCCGCATGGGTTAAGCTATAAAATGCAGGAGTTTTTTGAGGTGTGGGGTTTTGATTTTCTTAACCCTTTTAGTTTGTTTTTGTCATTAGGCATGAATGTACTAGAGGTATTTGCTGGTATCGCCATTATTGTAAACTGGCAAACCAAAAAAATTACCTGGCTTTTATTTATACTCATTTTATTTTTTACTTACCTAACTGGCTATGCACTCTTTTCAGGTAAAATTAAAACATGTGGTTGTTTTGGTGACTGCTTACCACTTACGTCGGCAATGTCATTTACCAAAGACATTATATTAGGTGTACTCATTATTATTTTATTAGCAACCAACAATGGTAAAGCCAATAAAGCCATTTTTGGAAAAATAGTACTCTATACGGTAACCCTTGGTACCGCTGCTTTTCAGTGGTATGCACTTTCGTATTTACCAGTAGTAGATTGTTTGCCTTACAAAAAGGGCAATGATATTGTAGAACAAATGAAAGTACCTGCTGGCGCAGTTCCGGACAGTACGTCTATCGAATTTATTTATACCAAAAACGAAAAAGAAGTGAGGTTTGATCAGGCCAATTTCCCAACAGATTTTGACAGTACTTATGTTTATATTGATCGTAAAGATATTGTGGTTAAAAAAGGCAATGGTCTTGTAGCAAAAATTGTTGACTTTAGTTTAATGTCAAGATCTGGCACAGACACTACGGCGGCCATTTTTGCAAATCAAAAACCATATGTACTTGTATTTTCAAAAGAAATGAAAGGAGCGGAAGGTTGGAAAAATGCTTTTGAAACAATCTATAAAAAATTACAGGCACAAAATATTGATGTTATTTTAGTGACCCCAGAAGCGGACAGGGCTGCTAGTCTTTTTGGTAATATTAATATTTTAATTTCTGATGCTACCGTTATTAAAACCGCTGCACGTGTTACGCCTACTTACTTTTTAATGAACGGGTCACGCATTGTAGAGAAAGTTGCAGCACCCACTATTGATAAATTATTTACCACACTAAATAGCAAGTAATGATTCGTTTCATTACAAAAAAAATAGGGTATGGGTTACTCGTATTAATGGGGGTAGTGGTAGTGGTATTTTTTTTGTTTCAAGGCTTTGGTGATCCTGCCCGTTTGGTACTAGGTCAAAGTGGTGATAGCACTACAATTAGCAATATCAAAAAAGAGTTGGCACTTGACAAACCAAAATCAACGCAGTTTTTATTGTACTTAAATGACGTGTCGCCTATTGCACTTCATACCGCATCCGATATTGAATCTAAAAAGTTAAAGGGATATTTTTTTAATGTTGGAGATAAGCAATTAGCTTTTAAAATTCCTTACCTGCGTAGGTCGTATCAGAGTAAAAAGCAAGTCAGTGAAATTCTTATGGAAGCTATACCAGGAACACTCTTACTGGCTTTTGCTGCCATGTTTGTGGCTACTTTGTTTGGTATTTTATTGGGCATGCTAGCCGCTATTAAAAAAAATACCTGGATGGACAGTAGCGCTGTATTTAGTAGTGTAATGGGTATATCGGCACCGTCCTTTTTTATGGGTATTATCATTGCTTATTTTTTTGGTTTTGTACTTACCAAATATACTGGCCTTCAAATGACGGGTAGTTTATTTAATATCGACCCGTATGCAGGCAAAACGCTTGAATTAAAAAACTTAATCTTGCCGGCGCTTACACTTGGTTTAAGACCCATGGCCATTATTACACAGCTTACTAGAAGCGCAATGCTGGATGTGTTAGATCAAGATTATATACGAACTGCAAAAGCAAAAGGTTTGTCTAATACGCGCATTTATTTTGTACACGCTTTACCCAATGCTTTAAACCCTGTTATTACAGCTGTAACAGGATGGTTTGCCGAACTACTTGCCGGTGCCTTTTTTGTAGAATACATTTTTGGATGGAAGGGTATAGGAAAGGTAACCGTGGATGCCCTAGAAAAATTAGATTTTCCGGTAGTAATGGGGAGTGTACTTGTTACGGCTACCTTTTTTATGCTCGTTAATATACTAGCAGATATTTTGTACGTAGTGGTAGACCCTCGGGTAAAACTTACTGAATAATCACTTCTGAAATAATCTTTTCACCAAAAGCTTCATTTACCCTTTCAATGATTTGATTTTTCTGGTACATCAATTCATTTTTTAGTGGCCCAACACTTGTAGTGATAAAAAGCTTTTGATTTACAATTTGAATTTTATCTGTGTATTGAGCAATGGTTTTACCCATTAGTTTCTCCCAAATTTCTTCGATCTGAATAGCACGAACACCATTTTTTAAATGGCTTCTTTGTAAAAATTTATGAAGGGCTTCGCCAATAGAATATTCAGACATACTACAAAGGTAAGAGTTCAATCATTTGAAAGGGTGTATTAATTGCATGTAGCTGCTGTTCAAGCCTTTGCGGGTGTGTATCGGAGATAAAAACCTGTCCATCAGAAGCAGTACATACCCATTGTAGTAGTTCATACATTCGACTTTCGTCCAATTTTTCAAATACATCATCTAATAACAAAATAGGGGTGAAGCCATTTTTTGTTTTAAGTACTTCCCACTCGGCTAGTTTTAATGCAAAAAGTAAACTCTTACGTTGTCCTTGCGAAGCTTCATTTTTAAATGCCGTTTGATCCATGGTAAAAACCAAATCGTCTCGATGTATTCCTTTTGTGGTACGTTGTAAGATGCAATCTTTTTGAAAGTTTTGCGCTAGTAGTTCATGAAAAGGCATGGATTGTAATGGACTTTCATACACCAAATGAATATGATCATCGGTGGCAGCTATTCGCTTGTAAACTTTAGCAACGAGTGGAAAAAACTCCTTTAAAAATTGAGAACGTTTTTCAAAAATATATTGTCCGTTACTTACGAGTTGACTGTTGAGTACTTCTAGTAATGTAGTGTCGATGGGCGCATGATCGGCAGCTTTAAAAACACTATTACGCTGTTGTAATACTTTGTTGTAGGCAATTAAATGCTGTAAGTATAGTGCGTCTATTTGCGAAAGTAAAGTGTCTAAGTATTTTCTTCTTGCTTCGCTGGGGCCAATCATAAGTTCAATATCATCTGGCGCAATCATAACGGTGGGATAGCGGCCTATATGATCCGAAAACTTTTTGTACTGCTCATCGTTTACGGCAAGTTCCTTTTTATTGTTTTCCCGAACAATGCAAACCACTTTATGCGGCTTACCAGCAATATCATAATTGCCTTCCACCCTTAACCCTTCTGTACCCCTTAAAACATTTTGTGCATCGGGGCGCGAAAAGTAACTTTTAGTAAGACTCAAATAATAAATGCTATCCAATAAGTTGGTTTTGCCCGTTCCATTTTTACCACATATACCAACAATACGCTCCGTAAAAACAAAATCTCGGCGTGCGTAATTGCGAAACTGGGTAAGGGATAAATGGGTGAGTTGGAACATCTTGGCAAATTAAAGCACTAGTTTTCAAATTATAGGTACTTTGTTTGGGGTAAACCAATTAATTTTATAAAAAAAACGGTTGAAAACGATATTATCTGAAGCCCAGTTAGCATTAACTGTTAAAAGGCTGGCACATCAAATTTTAGAAAACAACCTTCAATTAACAGATACGGTGTTAATTGGACTACAGCCACGTGGCATTTATTTAAGTGACCGCATTGTGCATGAGCTCATGCAATTATTACCGCCTAGTCAAATCGAATACGGTAAACTGGATATCACTTTTTATAGAGATGACGTGCGTAAAAGCCTTCATTTAGCCAATGAAACCGATATTCCATTTAGTATTGAAAACAAAAAAGTGGTTTTAATTGACGACGTTTTATATACCGGCCGAACCATTAGGGCAGCTTTAGACGCTTTATTGGCCTTTGGAAGACCTTCAAAAGTGTCTTTGTGTGTGCTAATAGATAGAAGATTTAGCAGAGAACTACCTATTCAGCCTGATTATGCCGGAAAAGCCATTGACACCATTATTACCCAAAAGGTAAAAGTGTGCTGGAAAGAGCGTGACCAGGTAGACGAAGTTGTATTATTATAAGAGTTCATTTCACCATTCCATTTTTTTACTTTAGCTTTGTTTTTTAATGAAACTATCTACCAAACACTTACTTGGTATTAAAGATCTCAACCGAGACGATATTCAATTAATTCTTACCACTGCAGCCCAGTTCAAAGAAGTTTTACAAAGACCCGTTAAAAAAGTACCGTCTTTACGTGACGTTACCATCGTAAATTTATTTTACGAGAACTCTACGCGTACTAGAATGTCTTTTGAACTAGCAGAGCGTAGACTTTCGGCAGATACCCTCAATTTTGCAGCCAGCAGTTCATCGGCGGCAAAAGGGGAAACGCTACTAGATACTGTAAACAATATTTTAAGCATGAAAGTCGATTTGGTGGTGATGAGGCATAGTGCTTCTGGCGCCCCGCACTTTTTAGCGCAACATATCCCTGCGGCGATTGTAAATGCTGGTGACGGTATCAATGAACATCCTACACAGGCTTTACTTGACGCCTTTTCGATGCAGGAAAAGTTTGGTACACTAGAAGGGCTTAAAGTAACCATTGTAGGCGATATCATGCATAGTCGTGTTGCGATGAGTAACATGTATTTACTGCAAAAAATGGGTGCCGAAATTACCATTGCTGGCCCACCAACCCTGATTC
This sequence comes from Sediminibacterium ginsengisoli, assembly GCA_945873615.1. Taxonomy (GTDB): domain Bacteria; phylum Bacteroidota; class Bacteroidia; order Chitinophagales; family Chitinophagaceae; genus Sediminibacterium; species Sediminibacterium ginsengisoli_E. The sequence continues at coordinate 89,424 of CAMCDT010000005.1, forward strand.
CAAAATATATCCAAGAAGCGTTTAACGTACGTGTCGAATATAACTTACAAAAAGCCCTTGCTTGGTGCGATGTAGCCAATGTGCTTCGTATCCAGTTAGAGCGTCAAAATCAACCCTTATTTTCATCACTGCGTGAGTACAATTTAGCTTACGGCATTAGCCGCTCTATGCTAGAAAGTATCAATAAAGAAATAGTTATCATGCACCCGGGCCCCATCAATAGAGGGGTAGAACTTGATAGTGATGTAGCCGATGGGCCTCATTCCATTATTTTAGACCAGGTAGAAAATGGGGTTGCCGTAAGAATGGCGGTCTTATATTTACTTTCCAATAGAGACCAATAAGCCTTAAATTTACACCATGCGTATTTGCCTATTCCCTGGAACATTTGACCCTGTAACCCTTGGTCATATAGATATCATTAACCGTGCACTTCCATTATTTGACAAAATTTATGTGGGTATTGGTATCAATAGTTCCAAGTCGCCTATGTTTAGTCCGGAGCAAAGAATGGAGTGGTTTAATGAAATTTATGAAAACGAACCAAAAGTAGAAAGTGTTGGTTATGAAGGCCTTACAGTGAATTATTGTAATTTAATTGGAGCTAAATTTATATTAAGAGGTATTAGATACGTGAGTGATTTTGAATACGAAAAAACAATCGCAGACGCTAACCGCACCCTAGATAAGCATATAGAAACCATTTTTTTAACTGGCGAGCCCAAATACACATCGGTGGCATCTACTATTGTTAGAGACATCCTAAAAAACGGTGGAGACGCTTCTCCATTTTTACCAGACGCCGTTATTAAATCATTAAAGCGTTAATTTCCGTATTTCAGCAACAGATTCCTTCAAATTAGCTGTATTTTTGTGTTTTAATTATTATTAAAACATTCCAATATGTACCCAGCAGAGATTGTCCTTCCTATGAAGGCTGAATTAACAGACGCAGGTTTTGACGAAATGGTTACAGCCACAGAAGTTTCAGAAACATTAAGTAAAGAGGGAACCACACTTGTGGTGATTAACTCGGTATGTGGCTGTGCAGCAGGCACTTGCCGTCCAGGTGTATTAATGGCGGTACAAAACGCCACCAACCGTCCTGATCGTTTAACCACTAGTTTTGCCGGTTTTGACATTGAAGCCGTAAACGAAGTACGTAAGCTTTCGTTGCCTTATCCGCCATCATCTCCTGCAATCGCATTGTTTAAAGACGGTGTGCTTGTAAACCTAGTAGAAAGACATCAAATTGAAGGTCGTCCGGCGCAAGTAATTGCCCAACATTTGATCTCTATTTTTGATGAACATTGCAATTAATTTATCTTAATTTTGTTTAGATGTGTTAGTAAGTAAGGGCTCCACGTAAGTGGAGCCTTCACTTTTAAGAACAAACGCCTATTTCGCCTATGTATCCCAATTTATATTACGCAGTCAAAGACCTTTTTGGTATCGAAATAACGGGTCTAAAACTTATTAATTCTTTTGGCTTTTTTGTTGCCATTGCTTTTGTTTCCGCATCTGCTGTTTTAAGCGCCGAACTGAAAAGAAAAGAAAAAGAAGGGCTACTCATACATGAGGAAGAAAAAATGATAGTTGGTGCACCAGCATCTATGCAGGAACTTTTATTTAATTTTTTACTTGGGTTTATTTTTGGTTACAAAATCATTGGAGCATTTGTGGTGCCATCGGCCCTCAACGATCCACAATCTTTTATACTTTCTACAAATGGAAGCGCACCCGTAGGTATTCTAGTAGGTATCTTCTTTTTAATTTTGAAATGGTACGAAAAAAACAAAGTAAAACTTCCAAAGCCCGAAGAAAAAACATTTAAAATTTGGCCGCACGACAGGGTAGGTGATATTGTATTATACGCCGCTATTTTTGGATTTTTAGGTGCCAAAATTTTTCATAACCTCGAAAATTGGGGTGAGTTTGTAAAAGACCCCATTGGCAATCTAATAGCTTTTAGTGGACTTACTTTTTATGGTGGTCTAATATGCGCAACCGTTGCTATCATTTACTTTGCGCGCAAACACAAAATAGGTGTGGTGCATTTAGCAGACGCTATGGCACCAACTATGATGTTTGCCTATGCCATGGGCCGTATTGGCTGTCAGGTTAGTGGAGATGGCGACTGGGGAATTGTAAACAATAATCCAAAACCATTTGCTTGGATGCCCGACGGATTATGGTCTTCTGTTTATCCACACAACGTTCTTGGCGAAGGGGTTCCTATTAAAGATTGTGTTGGGCAGTATTGTAATCAACTAGCCATGCCGGTCTATCCAACAGCTTTATATGAAGTAATTGCTTGTTTACTATTATTTGGCGTTTTATGGTTTTTAAGAACGAGAATAAAAGTAGCGGGCAGGTTAGCAGCTGTGTATCTTATGTTTAATGGGATCGAGCGTTTTTTAATCGAAAAAATTAGAGTAAACACGAAATATGTAGATCTTCCTTTTCAGCCAACACAAGCAGAAATTATTTCACTTTTTTTATTTTTAAGTGGTGTGTTTTTGTGGTGGAAAGCAGGTAAATGGAACCTCAAACAACAATCTAAATTATAAATTATGCCATCATTTGACGTAGCTAGTAAGGTAGACTTACAAACATTAGATAATGCCATTAATACGGTAAAAAAAGAAATTGCTGGTCGCTTTGACTTTAGAGACACCCCTGTTTCTATTGAACTTAATAAAAAAGACTATGTAGTTTCCTTGGAAGTAGATTCTGACATGAAAATGAATCAATTGATCGACGTTTTAATTGGCCGCGCCATAAAACAAGGCATCGATGGTAATGCTTTTGACTTTTCGAAAGACGCTTACCCGAGTGGCAAAGTGGTTAAAAAGGAAGTTCCCGTAACCAATGGACTTAAGCAAGAAGACGCTAAAAAGATGGTAAAAGCCATCAAAGACAGTGGTTTAAAGGTGCAAGCAGCCATTATGGACGATATTATTAGGGTTACAGCCAAAAAAATCGATGATTTACAGGAAGTTATAGCACTTTTAAATGGCGGGAACTTTGGTATTCCACTACAGTACACCAACATGAAAAGCTAATAATATTTGGCATTTTAGCTATTCTAGCCTAATTTTGCAACTCATTAAAAATAAGTGTACGGCCAAATCCGTACCACCTAAAACCCATAATTATGAAACAAGGTATCCATCCAGAAAATTATCGTTTCGTTGTTTTCAAAGACATGTCTAACGGTACAACCTTTTTAAGCAAGTCTACGGCTGCTTCTAAAGAAACCATCACATTTGATGATGGTAACGAATATCCAGTAATCAAATTGGAGATTTCAAACACATCTCACCCTTTCTACACTGGTAAAAACATGCTTGTTGATACGGCTGGTAGAATTGACAAATTCAAAAAGCGTTACGAAAAGAAGAAGTAATTCTTCTCTACATAAGTTTTTAAAAGCTGCTAGTTTATCTAGCGGCTTTTCTTTTTTACAACCCTTACCTTTGCCATAATACCAATCCTATGAAACTAGATATTTTAGCTTTTGGCGTTCACCCCGATGATGTTGAACTAGGCTGTGCTGGTACCATAATGGCTGCCATCGACCAAGGTAAAAAAGTGGGCATCGTAGATTTGACAAGAGGAGAACTAGGTACTAGAGGAACACCCACTACCAGAACACAGGAAGCGGCTGCAGCTGCTAAAATTATGGGCGTAGACGTTAGGGAAAACCTTGATATGGCAGATGGCTTTTTTATAAACGATGAAGCGCATCAAAGAAAAATTATTGCACTCATTAGAAAATACCAACCTGATGTTATTTTAGCCAATGCACCCGAAGATCGTCATCCTGATCATGGACGTAGTGCTAAACTGGTTTCTGATGCTGCTTTTTTAAGTGGACTTCGAAAAATTGAAACCATTCATGAAGGCGTTACACAAAACGCTTGGAGACCTGCCTATACTTTTCATTATATACAAGACCGTTTTATTCAACCTTCATTTGTTATAGATATCACGGCGTATATGGAAAGAAAAATGGAAGCAGTACTTGCCTATGGCACACAGTTTACAAGTGCTGATACCTCAGAACCGCAAACCTATATTTCATCACCGCAGTTTTTAGAAACCGTGAAAGCGAGAGCGCTCATGCTAGGTAAAAGAATTGGTGTTGGGTACGCAGAAGGTTATATCACCGAAAAAATTATTGGCTTTTCAAATTTTGATGCCATCATTAAACATACAACTTAACGATCTTTTAAATTTTTATTATGTCAAAAGTAAAAGTGGGATTGGTTCAAATGTCTTGCAGTGGAAGCAAAGAAGAAAACATGCAAAAAGCAATTGCTGGAATTAAAGATGCTGCAGCAAAGGGCGCTCAAATTGTTTGCCTTCAAGAATTATTTACATCCTTATATTTTTGTGATGTAGAAGACTATGAAAATTTTAAGTTAGCGGAAAAAATTCCGGGTGCTACAACTGATACTTTAGGACAAGTAGCAGCTGCTTTAAACGTTGTAGTCATTGCTTCTTTATTTGAAAAAAGAACGCAAGGAATTTACCACAACACTACAGCAGTTATAGACGCAGACGGTGCTTACCTAGGTATGTACCGTAAAATGCATATCCCTGATGATCCAGCTTACTACGAAAAATTTTATTTCACCCCAGGTGATTTAGGATACAAAATATTTGACACCAAATTTGCAAAAATTGGTGTGCTTATTTGTTGGGATCAGTGGTATCCAGAAGCTGCCAGACTTACTGCATTACAAGGTGCCGAAATATTATTTTATCCAACAGCCATTGGTTGGGCAACATCGCAAGATGAAGCGACCAATACAGAGCAGTACAATGCTTGGCAAACCATTCAGCGCAGTCATGCAGTTGCCAACGGCGTTCATGTGGTAAGCGTTAACAGGGTAGGCTATGAGCAAAATGGTGCTATGAAATTTTGGGGTGGTTCATTTGTGAGCAATCCATTTGGCACACTATTATATAAAGGTTCACACGATAACGAAGAAACGGAAGTGGTTGAAATTGATACGGATGCCACAGATCGTTACCGCACGCACTGGCCATTTATGAGAGACAGACGTATTGACTCTTATGAAAATATCACCAAACGTTTTATTGACTAGAAATTTATTGTTTTGAATACTCCCAAATCATTAGGATATTATTTTCCAGCAGAATTTGAAATGCATGAAGCCACTTGGTTAAGTTGGCCGCATAAAGAAGCTAGCTGGCCTGGAAAAATTGATGCGATATATCCAAACTATAGTTTGTTTGTAAAATACCTTGCTCAGTCTGAAAAAGTACGCATCAATGTGGTAGATGCTGCTATGCAAGAAAGTGCAACGGCACATCTTGTAAAAACAGGCGTAAATATGGATCAGGTATCTTTTTATTTGCATCCTACCAATGACGCTTGGTGTCGTGATCATGGCCCTGCATTTTTAATTAACCCGGCTGCCGAGCAAAAAAAAGTTATTGTAGATTGGAATTACAATGCTTGGGGTAATAAATATCCGCCTTACGATTTAGACGACGTAATCCCAACTTTAATTGGAAAGCATTTTGATATTCCGGTTTACCATCCTGGTATAATTATGGAAGGTGGTTCTGTAGAGTTTAATGGCACTGGTACTATTTTAACGAGTACGAGTTGTCTTTTAAATCCTAACAGAAATAGTCATTTAAACAGAGATCAAATTGAAAATTATTTGTTTGATTACTATGGTGCGAATCAGGTGTTGTGGGTAGAAGAAGGGATTGTTGGCGACGATACCGATGGTCATATCGATGATACCATCAGGTTTGTAAACGAAGACACGGTATTAACGGTTGTTGAATCAAATACACAAGACGAAAACTATAGCATCCTACAAGATAATTTAGCGCAGCTTAAAAAAATGCGTTTGTTAAATGGAAAAGAATTAAATATTGTAGAACTTCCTATGCCAGAAGCGGTGATTTATGAAGAGCAGCGTTTACCAGCCTCTTACGCTAATTTTTATATCTCCAATAAATATGTGATTGTGCCAACCTTTAGATCCGCTATGGATGACAAGGCCCTTAGTATAATTGCAGAGGCGTATAAAAATAGAGAAGTGGTAGGTATTGATTCTACCGATATAATATGGGGGTTAGGCAGTTTCCATTGTTTGTCTCAACAAGAACCCTTAGTTTAATGCTCAAAATCTTTTCAATGAAAAAATCAATTTATGTAGGGTTTATTGCACTCTTAAGTTTGCCATTCATTTTTACTGCTTGTTTTAGAAATCCATATAAGGCAACCAATAAAAAACATGCCCATCAAATTGATTCGCTCACAGATATTGCTGAACTTCCAAACAATGGAGGTATTTTTTCTGATTCTGTTAAACAGCCTCCTTACTGGGTTGGTACCACTAATTTTGGTTTACGTAAACCTAATTTTGTAATCATTCATCATACGGCACAAAATTCTTGTGAGCAAACACTTAAAACATTTACGATACCTCGTACTGCTGTTAGTGCGCATTATGTAATTTGTAAAGATGGTACCATTCACCAAATGCTTAACGATTATATGCGTGCGCAACACGCTGGCATTAGCAAATGGGGAAATTTAATTGACATTAATTCTTCGTCTATTGGCATTGAACTTGACAATAATGGATTTGAACCATTTGATAGTTTGCAAATCAATAGTTTGCTAGTATTACTTAATAGACTCAAACAAAAATATACCATACCTACAGCCAATTTTTTCGGACACGGAGATATTGCACCAACCAGAAAAAACGATCCAAACTTTAGATTTCCTTGGAAACTTTTAGCCAAAAGTGGATATGGCTTATGGTTTGACGACTTATTAGCACCTGCACCAGCTAATTTTAACCCCTTCATCGCCCTTCGCATTATTGGCTACGATTTAAAAGATTCTACTGCAGCGGTAAGGTCATTTAAAAGACATTTTTTACAGGATACCACAAAAGGGTTAAACGCGGTGGATACTTTAGTACTATCCAATTTACAGCGTAAATATTTTTAAAAAATAAAGCCACAAATTATAAATCCTAACAATTGTTAGCTTATTTTTGCCCAACAAAATAGCTACTATGGATTTTAATTTAACCGAAGAGCAGCTTATGATTCAAGCTGCTGCACGTGATTTCGCAAAAAATAGTTGTTTACCAGGTGTTATAGAAAGGGATGAGAAACAATCATTTCCTAAAGAACAAATTATGCAATTAGCAGAGCTTGGCTTTATGGGTATGATGGTGAGCCCAAACTATGGAGGTGCGGGCATGGACACTATTAGCTATGTGCTTGCCATGGAAGAGATTAGTAAAATTGACGCCAGCGTTAGCGTATGTATGAGCGTTAACAATAGTCTTGTATGCTGGGGTTTAGAAACATTTGGAACAGAAGATCAAAAACAAAAATATTTAACTCCACTTGCAAAGGGTATTAAAGACAATGACCTTTACATTGGTGCGTTTTTATTAAGTGAGCCTGAAGCGGGTAGTGATGCTACCAGTCAGCAAACCACTGCCGAAGATAAAGGCGATTACTATTTATTAAATGGTACCAAAAACTGGATTACCAATGGATCTAGTGCCTCTGTGTATTTAGTGATTGCACAAACCGATCCTGCAAAAGGTAGTAAAGGTATCAATGCATTTATCGTAGAAAAAAACAGCCCTGGCGTTACCGTTGGAGCAAAAGAAAATAAATTAGGTATTAGAGGCAGTGATACACATTCTATCATGTTTAACGATGTTAAAGTGCCTAAAGAAAATAGAATTGGTGAAGATGGTTTTGGTTTTAAGTTTGCCATGAAAACCCTTGCTGGTGGTCGTATTGGTATTGCCGCACAAGCACTTGGTATTGCAAGTGGTGCTTACGAATTAGCACTTGGTTATAGCAAACAAAGAAAAGCATTTGGTAAAGAAATTATGCACCACCAAGCTATCCAATTTAAACTTGCAGACATGGCTACAAAAGTTGAAGCAGCCAGGTTACTTTGTTTTAAAGCCGCTGCAGATAAAGATGAGCATAAAGATTATGGATTCTCTTCATCGATGGCAAAAGTGTATGCAAGTGAAGCTGCCATGTGGATTGCTACAGAAGCGGTTCAAGTGCATGGTGGCTATGGTTTTGTTAAAGAATACCATGTAGAACGCCTGATGCGTGATGCAAAAATTACACAGATTTATGAGGGTACCTCCGAAATCCAAAGAATTGTAATTAGCCGTCATATTTTGACCAACTAATTATTTGTTTAGGATTCCATTTCTAACACTTTCTCAAAAACAGTTTCATACTCTGAATTGAGTGAAGCTAGTTTTTGTTGCACCGTTTTATATTCGGTTTCAAGTGTAGCAAATTTTGCTGGATTGGTGTAGGTATCTGGGTTACCAAGTTCCTGTTCAATATTTTCTTTTTGAACTTTGCTGTTATTGATATCCAGTTCTAATGTTTGCAATCTCTTTTTTTGCTTTTGTAATTCCTTTTGAAAGTCTTTATCAATAGCCGTGTTTGGTGCTGGCGCTTTTACTTCGGGAGCTTTAACTTTTGGCGCTGGGGTAGGAGTAGGAGCCGTAGTGCCCGATCCTTTATTTTCTTTTTGCTTTGCAGCCATACGTTCATTCCATTCTACCCACTCGGCATAAGTACCTTTAAACTCTTTAATTTGATGGTCTACAATTTCCCAAATTTTGTTGGCTGTTTGAGAAATAAAATAACGGTCGTGACTAATTAAAATATAACTGCCTTCATACTTGTTAAGCGCACCCGCAAGTAATTCTACGGAGTGCATGTCGAGGTGGTTGGTAGGTTCATCTAGTAATAAAAAGTTAGCTTTACTTACCATTGTTTTGGCTAGTGCTACCCTTGCTTTTTCACCACCACTTAATACGCGTATCTTTTTATCTACATCATCGCCACTAAATAAAAAAGCACCTAATATACTGCGTAATTCAACATCTGTTTTTTTACTACCACACTGTTGCATTTCTTCTAGTATCGTATGCGTAAGTGTTAATGCTTCTAGCTGGTGCTGTGCGTAAAAACTTTCTTCAACATTATGCCCCCAAACCCTTTCGCCACTATACTCTTCATTACCACCCACAATACGAAGAATAGTTGATTTACCTTTACCGTTGGCGCCAATGAGTGCAATTTTATCACCGCGTTCAATTTCAGCGGTGGTATTGTTTACGATGGTTAAATCACCAAAGCTTTTTGAAATATTTTTTAAATCAACAAGCACTTTGCCCGGTACTTTATCGAGCTGAAAATTAATACGCAAATCAGGACGCTCTAATTGAACGTCATCTATCTTATCTATTTTATCAAGACGTTTTTGAATACTCTGTGCCGCCGCTGCTTTACTTGCTTTAGCTTTAAAGCGTTCAATAAATCTTTCTTGCTGACGAATATAATCTTGCTGATTTTCAAAAGCTTTTTGTTGCATTTCTATACGCAACGCTTTTTCGGTTTCATAATAATTATAATCACCACTGTAAATATGTAAAGACTGTTGGTATACTTCTACAATTTTGTTGACCATTCGGTTTAAGAAAAACTTATCGTGGCTCACAATAACCACACTACCTTGGTAATGCAATAAATATTTTTCTAACCACTCAATAGAAGGTAAGTCGAGGTGGTTGGTAGGTTCATCCAGTAATAATACATCGGGCTGTTGCAAAATCATTTTAGCAAGTAGCACGCGCATACGCCATCCACCACTAAATTCTTTGTAAGGTCTTTTAATATCCTGACTACTAAAACCAAGTCCATGTAAAACTTCTTCAGCTTTGTGCTGAATATTATACCCATCTAATACATCGAGTTCATGCAGCGCGTCAGTATATTGTATTAGCAGGTCGTTATTTTCTGAATCCTTTTCGAGCGCAATGCCTAATCTTTCAATTTCTTTTTCGAGTGCTCGAACGCGTTCAAAAGCGCCAAGCGCTACCTCGGTAATGGTTTCACTAGTATCAAAACTCAATAAGTCTTGGTGTAAATAACCAATGGTGGTATCTCTACTTTTTTCTACAGTTCCTTTGGAAGGTGTGTATTCGCCAACCAATACTTTAAGTAGGGTAGACTTGCCAGTACCATTGTATCCGATAAGGCCAATACGATCTCCGGGTTGAATATGCCATGTAGCGTCTTCTACAATAACCCTTGCACCAAATTCGAACGTTACATTTTGTAAACCAATAAGCATATCTAGACTGTATTTGTGGCCGCAAAGGTAACCCCAAATTTTATAACCTAAACCTACTTATTGGGTTTGTATTCAATTATAATTTTGGCGTTCTTTTTTTCGTCAGAAGTTAAAAATATCTCCTGCCTTTTTTTACCAATGGTAACCACCATAATGGCGGTGTTAGGGGGTATTTCACCTAAGTTTTCGGCAACTAGGATAAGCTCATGGGTAGAGGCTTCGGTACCAGCATTAAAAGAGTAGGTTAGTGGCTGGTAATTGAGCTTGCCTTTTTTAATAACCTGCTCATTATTGTGGTACAAACTAATGGTATCATTATCAATGGTTCCGTTGTCAAAAAGCTCTACTTTAACGTCTGGTTCGGAACTAATGATTCGCTTGATTAAAAAGTTATCTCTTTGAATAAGTATTTTAGGGGTAGCGTTTGTTGTTGTAATCTTTTTAATATCGGGAGCAGATGATTTGTCGGTATTAACTGATTTATCTGTGTCGTTATCTTTATGTAAAACATCTGCATCCGTTTTGGAAGGCTTCATCGTTGGCTTTTTTTGAGTAATAGGTGCCATTGGTTTGGGATGCGCTAAAAAATCTTCTAACTCAAAATCACTTTGTAAAACCCGCTCCAGATATACTTTTCCGCTGCCACAATCTTTTTTATTTTTTGCATTGGTAGAAATAAATGTTCCCTGCAAAACTTCTAATTTTCCAATTTTTACATAGTCGAGGTAGCAGGTCATTAAACAGGGTTCGCTATTGCTTCCAATTTTTAACTCAACGAGTTTCAGTTCCTTTAAAATTAAATTTTTGCTGCTAGCGGTATAAATCCCTTGCATCGTAGATTTACCATAAAACACCGTAGACTTATATGAATACGTAACACCCTTAACACTATTATTAGATTGCTGATCAATTTGCACCTCATATTTGTACATTTCTTCATCAATATCATCTCTGAAAATACCATTGGCCGCACTAAAATAGCCTCTCCAAATACCCGTGATTTTTTGGGCCTGAAGGCTGGTACTTAAAAGCAATAAAGAAAACAGGGTAAAAGTCAATCTCATTGGCGCAAATGTAAGCTCTTATAAAAGTATTAAAATCTAAAGAAGCGTTAAAACGGAAAACTCACCGCTTTCCTTTATTTTTGCAGGAGTAACCCATTAGGGGTTAAACAGTTAAGTTAGACTTATGATAAATATAACATTTCCAGATGGTGCCGTAAGGCAATATGAAGCAGGTATTTCTGCCGACGGCATTGCAAAATCAATTAGTGAAGGACTCGCCAGAAAAGTTTTGGCTGCCAATGTTAATGGTGAAGTTTGGGACAGTACCAGACCCATCACAGCGGACGCAACTTTACAATTATTAACCTGGGATGATGACGCAGGAAAAAATACTTTTTGGCACTCATCTGCTCACTTAATGGCAGAAGCTGTAGAAGCTTTATATCCTGGTGTAAAATTTTGGGTAGGGCCAGCACTTGACAAAGGATTTTATTACGATATAGATTTAGGCGATCGTCATTTAACAGAAGAAGATTTAATTGCCATCGAAAGAAAAATGAATGAGCTTGCAAAACAAGCCAACACATTTACAAGAAAAGAAATTTCTAAAGCGGATGCCATTACTTATTTTACAGAGCGCAATGATCCGTATAAATTAGATTTATTAGAAGGCCTACAAGATGGCAATATCACTCTCTACTCACAAGGTAATTTTACCGACTTATGTAGAGGGCCACACATTCCAAATACAGGCGCTATTAAAGCCATTAAACTCACCAATATTGCAGGTGCCTATTGGAAGGGTGATGAAAAAAATAAAATGCTAACACGCTTGTATGGCGTGACTTTCCCGAGTCAAAAGGAATTAGATGCATACCTTTTAATGCTTGAAGAAGCTAAAAAAAGAGACCACCGAAAACTAGGTAAAGAGTTAGGCATTTATACCATGGATGATGATGTGGGTCAGGGTCTTCCTTTGTGGTTACCAAATGGTACCATCATTATTGAAGAATTAGAAAAATTAGCAAAAGAAACGGAAGAAGTTGCGGGTTATAAGCGCGTGGTAACACCGCATATTGCCAAAGAAAGTATGTACCTCACCAGTGGTCACTTACCATACTATGCAGATAGTATGTTTCCACCGATGGAACTAGATGGTACCAAGTATTATTTGAAAGCAATGAACTGTCCGCATCACCATAAAATATTTGATGCAGAACCAAAAAGTTACAAAGACTTGCCATACCGTATTGCTGAATATGGAACTTGTTACAGATATGAACAAAGCGGTGAATTGTTTGGGCTGATGCGTGTACGTTGCCTACACATGAATGATGCGCATATTTATTGTAACAAAGAACAATTTGCCGCAGAATTTAGAGCTGTAAATGACATGTATACCAAGTACTTTAAAATATTTGGTATTGATAAATACGTGATGCGTTTAAGCTTACACGATCCTGCTAAACTAGGCGCTAAATATGTAAATGAACCTGAATTGTGGAAGGAAACGGAATCCATGGTGCGTAAGGTGCTCATTGAATCTGAAATCCCTTACATAGAGGTTCAGGACGAAGCTGCGTTTTATGGTCCTAAAATTGACGTTCAAATTTGGAGTGCAATTGGTAGAGAATTTACCCTTGCAACCAACCAAGTAGACTTTAATTCTGGAAATAAATTCAAATTAAGCTACATAAACCAAAACAACCAGCCCGAAGTTCCACTAATCATTCACCGTGCACCACTAGGTACACATGAGCGTTTTATAGGATTCTTACTTGAACATTATGCAGGTAAATTCCCGGTTTGGTTGTCACCTTTACAGGTAAAAATCTTACCAATCTCCGATAAGTTTATGGATTTTGCTGAAGGTATTAAAAAACAGCTAAAGGCAGCAGGTGTAAGGGTTGAGATAGATGATAGATCTGAAAAAATTGGTAAAAAAATTAGAGATACCGAACTTCAACGCGTTCCATATATGCTAGTTGTAGGAGAGAAAGAAACCCTCGAAAACAAGCTTTCTGTGCGCAGACAAGGCAAGGGAGATTTAGGTATGCAAGTCACGCAGGTATTTATCGATGGAATTATTCAGGAAATTCATGAACGTAAATCCGGCGAATAGCCTAAATAGCTATATCTTTATACTTCAAAATATTACTAACAAAACAAGTTTTAATGGCATTACCACCAAGAGGCGGCGGAAGATTTAACCCAAGGTTCCAAAGACAACAAGAACCAGAACACCGAATTAACGACAGAATTAGAGTACCACAGGTTCGTTTAGTAGGCGATAACGTTGAAGTAGGCGTTTATTCTACACAAGAGGCACTTAAAATTGCCCAAGAACAAGAATTAGACCTTGTTGAAATATCTCCAACCGCAGATCCTCCAGTTTGTAAGGTAATAGATTATAAAAAATTCTTATACGAGAAAAAGCGCAAGGAGAAGGAAATGAAAGCCAACTCCAAGCAGTCTGAAATCAAAGAAATTAGATTTACGCCAAGTACCGATGATCATGACTTTAATTTTAAGGCTAAACACGCAGAAAATTTCTTAAAAGACGGTAATAAGGTTAAAGCTTACGTTCAATTTAAGGGTAGAGCCATTATGTTCCAGGACAGAGGCCAATTACTACTCCTTAAGTTTGCAGAACGCTTAGCAGAGGCTGGTACCCTAGAAAGTATGCCTAAACTAGAGGGTAAACGTATGTTTGCCATTTTTACCCCTAAAACAGGTAAAAAGAAATAGTTGCTCAAATAGGAGATTATCCATAATTTTGCATCCCAATTTCCCAAATGGCTCAACAAGTGTCTAGCCTGTGCAAGACCGCCAGTAGGGTGTAATCTTTAACAAGATTATTAACATGCCAAAGGTAAAAACAAACTCAAGCGCAAAGAAGCGTTTCAAAGTCACTGGTAGTGGTGAAGTAACTTTCCAAAAGCCATTTAAAAGGCACATCTTAACCAAAAAATCAAAAAAACGTAAAAGAGCCCTGAACAAAAAAGGTTTAGTAGACTCTACAAACAAAGACTTTGTTCTTCGTTTACTACGTTTAAAAGGTTAATTCCGGTTAATTTTTAGAAGTACCATTCACAAACAACATTATCAAACAGCAATTACCCATTAGGTAGGCGCTTTCAAACAAATTAATATGCCACGTTCAAAAAATGCAGTTGCATCGAGAGCTAGGAGAAAAAGAATTCTTAAGCAAGCAAAAGGGTTCTACGGTAAACGTAAAAACGTTTATACAGTAGCCAAAAATATCGTTGAAAAAGGTTTGACTTATTCTTATGTAGGTCGTAAACTTAAAAAGCGTGAATACCGTCAATTATGGATTGCACGTATAAACGCAGCGGTTAGACAAGAAGGACTTACTTATAGCCAATTTATAAATAAATTAAGCACTAAGGGTATCGAACTTAACCGTAAAGTATTAGCAGACCTTGCTATGAACGAACCAGCTAGCTTCAAGGCTTTAGTTGACCAAGTTAAATAAGGTAGCTTACTGTAAAAAATAATATAAAAAAACCGAGTAGTATATATACTGTTCGGTTTTTTTATTCGTTAATACATCTATTATTTCAAGTTTGTCGTTCACCCATTATAAAGCAACCGCGTAAATGAACAATACTTATACCTCGCTCGTAAACCAAACATTCCATTTTCCTCAACCAGGGTTTGATTTAAATGACAATGGTTACTTACAATTCAATGAATTAGATCTTAAAAAGATTATTGAAAAGCATGGTACCCCTTTAAAGTTAACATACCTGCCAAAAATTGGCATGCAAATTAACAAGGCAAAAGATATGTTTCAGGCTGCTTTTAAGAGGCATAAATATGAAGGTGAGTATTTTTATTGCTATTGTACCAAAAGCTCTCACTTTTCATTTGTAGTAGAGGAGGCGTTAAAGCATAATATTCATTTAGAAACATCTTATGCTTACGATATTGAAATTATCAATAGACTGTATCAGCGCAGGAAAATAAATAAAGACACCTACATTATTTGTAATGGCTATAAACAAAAGTCTTACACTTCACGTATTACCAAACTCATCAATACTGGTTTTAAAAATGTAATTCCTATTCTGGACAACAAAGAGGAGTTGATGGCCTATAAACGTGGTGCCAAACAACCATTTAGAGTAGGTATTAGGGTTGCTGCAGAGGAAGAACCTAACTTTCCTTTTTACACGTCAAGGCTTGGTATTCGTGCAAAAGATATTTTAGAATTTTATGTAGATGAAATTGAAGGTTTTGAAGATAAGTTTCAATTAAAAATGCTACATATCTTTTTAAACAAAGGAATTAAAGATGATATTTATTATTGGTCTGAGTTAAACAAAATCATCAACCTCTATTGTCAATTAAAAAAGATTTGTCCAGAGTTAGATTCTATTAATATTGGTGGTGGATTCCCTATCAAACACTCACTTGGATTTGAATATGACTATCAGTTCATGATCAATGAAATTGTGAGCAATATTAAAAAGGCTTGTAAAAAAGCCAAGGTTCCCATGCCAAATATCTATACCGAATTTGGTAGCTACACCGTTGGTGAAAGTATGGCCCATATTTACAGCGTATTAGCAGAAAAAAATCAGAACGATAGAGAGTGCTGGTATATGATTGATTCATCTTTCATTACTACACTTCCTGATACCTGGGGTATTGGCGAAAAGTTTTTGATGCTCCCTGTCAATAAATGGGACAATGAATATCACCGCGTTGTGCTAGGGGGTATTACCTGCGATAGTCATGATTATTACGACTCCGAAGAACATATCAACGAAGTGTTCTTACCTAAACTAAAAACACAAGATCCTAAAGATCAA
Source organism: Sediminibacterium ginsengisoli (assembly GCA_945873615.1). GTDB lineage: Bacteria > Bacteroidota > Bacteroidia > Chitinophagales > Chitinophagaceae > Sediminibacterium > Sediminibacterium ginsengisoli_E. Next base: position 105,470 of record CAMCDT010000005.1, read on the forward strand.
GAGTCCAACAAAGAACCACTCTATGTAGGATTTTTCCATACGGGTGCTTATCAAGATCAAATTAGTGGCTATGGTGGTATCAAGCACTGCTTAATTCCTTCTCCTAAACACGTGATTGTAGAAAGGGATAAAAGTGGCAAACTTGTGGAATGGGTATATGCTAAAGAGCAAACCGCTCAATCGATGCTTAAAATTTTGGGTTACCTCCGTTAAACGCATCAAAAACACTGCGTATAGTAGGGTAGGTATGAGTCAGGTATTGTGGTAAGTTTTCCATGAGTACCCACTCAATCTTTTCAATATCTTCTTCGGTTTGAGGAATAAGTGTTTCTTTATCCAAAGAAGTCGCTTTCATGCTGTACCAATGGGTCTCCTTTACTACGTCCTTTTGCAACCATGTATCAAAATAGTTATGTGTGGTCTTACAAATAAAAGCACCTAGCGTTATTGTTTGTAATCCAGTTTCTTCCTGCACTTCTCTTACGGCACATTCAGGAATAGATTCGTTAGGATCAAGCTTTCCCTTGGGTAAATCCCAAAAGCCACGCCTAAACATGAGCAAAAATGCACCTTCGTTGTTTTGAACAAGTCCTCCAGCTGCTATAATGATAGGTAAATCCATTGTGTATCAAATGTCTACTATTTTTTGAATTGTTCATACTATTTATTCTAAAATAGACCCTAAATTTGAAGCATGACAAACGAGATAGCCGTTGCAGAAAAGTTACTACAAGTAGCTGCCGTAAAATTAAGTCCAAACGACCCGTTTACTTGGGCTAGTGGATGGAAGAGTCCAATTTATTGTGATAATAGAAAAGTACTTTCATTCCCGTATGTAAGAGACTTTATAAAAAGTGAAATGTGCAATGTCATCTTCGAAAAATTTGGCGAAGCCGACACATTAGCAGGTGTAGCAACAGCAGGTATTCCATGGGGTGCCATGGCTGCTGATCAATTAAAACTGCCTTATATATACGTAAGACCAAAACCCAAAGAACATGGTTTAGGCAATCAAATTGAAGGTGCATTTACGCCAGGCCAAAAAGTGCTAGTGATAGAAGATTTAATTTCAACAGGAAAAAGTTCACTTCAAGTAGTAGATGTTTTAAGAGCTGCTGGAGCCGAAGTAGTAGGCATGGTTGCCATATTTACCTACGATTTTGCACAATCATCAGAAGCTTTTGCAGCAGCCAATGTTCCATTTGTTTGTTTAACCAATTATCCTTCTTTGATTTCTCTTGCTGTAGAAAAAGGCTATGTAACTAAAGAGCAAGAAAATATTTTATTAGATTGGAGAAATAGTCCATCTACTTGGACAGGAAAATAATGCCTTTAATTATTGTCATGAAAAAGATATTTGTTGCCGTACTATTTTTAATTGTTGCCCATACTGCATCTGCTCAATCTGCTAAAGCAGAATGGGTTATATTAAAATCCAACAACCTCAAATGTTGGGAATGCAAAGATGTTTTGGACAAATACCTTACCAAAGAAAAAGATAATACAGAAGGTGGCATTGTTCAATGGAAAATAAATTTGCTTCAAGGTGAAGTGCGCATTCAGTTTTTACCGGATCGAACAAGCGCCGACGAAGTGAGAGCGGCGGTTAACAATGCAGGTTTTGATACAGACAAAGAAAAGGCACTAGATGAATCCTATAAAAAATTGCCGCCAAGCTGTAAAAGGGCTGAAGAGGGCGGTGGGCCTCAATTACGGAAGCCATGCCATGTAAAACCGTATCTATAAACTGATGGTTTGTCTTGTTTCGTAAGTGAACGGGACATCAAAAAAAATAGAACCTTTTCCAATTTTAGTTTTCCCTTTTACTTTTATAAGCACTTCTTTATTCATGAGTAGTGAAAAGGCATTTTTAAATACACCACCCATTGAAACACGCATACGAGAAGGGAGTTCAAAATTTTGTTTTTTAGGAATATGCATTAAGGTGTCAAGCGTGTATTTGCCAAGAAAACGATTATCAATATAGACGTCACAATCTATCTGTTTTAAATTTAATTTAAAATTATTAGGGTTGTAACAAACTAGATTTAATGATAAATCAACATATTCAAATCCGAGGTTTTTAACTTTTACATTGTTGAGTCCTTTGTATTCAAACCCTTTCGGTGTAGAACAACTCAATAAAACAACAATGAGGGTACAATAAAATAGATAAATTCGTTTCAATTGAATTATTTTGCACAAAGATAATTGCATAGCTGATGGGAACTAATAATTCCTGTTAAAATTAATACATGCTACCATTAAGAATTGAATCTCAATATTTTGGATCAGTCCAATATATCAAGCAAATAGCCACAGCAAACAGTGCTGTTATTGATATACACGAACCATTTAAAAAAATGAGTTACCGTAATCGAAATACTATTGTTAGTGCGCAGGGGCCACTTTTGCTAACTGTACCTTTACAAAATGGGAGAGACCAAAAACTACCCATTCATGAAGTAAAGATTAGTTACAGTGAAAATTGGCCAATTAAACACATAAAAGCCTTACGTTCTTGTTATAAAAGATCTCCCTTTTTTGAATATTATGAAGATGGACTGTGTCAACTCTTGCTAACAGAATACCCTTATTTACTTGATTTAAATATGCATATTGTTGACTGGCTCAGTAAAGTGCTTAAAACACAATTTAACATTTCAAAAACAGAGGAACCCATTAGATATCTAGACCCCAATTTTATAGATGTTAGAGATACTTCTAATAAGTCTAACATTGGTCAAAATATTGCAAATCAAGTATATCCACAGGTATTTTCCGATAAAATTCAATTCATACCTAATGCAAGTATTTTAGACCTATTGTTTTGTATGGGGCCTTCTGCAAATATTTATTTGAAAGACAAGCATTTATAGTGTTTTCGCATCTTATTTTTTAGTAGATTTATTGATCAAAAATTAAACCTTATTAGGAGCTAAGTGTCTAAGTGCAATATTATGAATTGTCGTTTATTCAAGTTATTTTTTATTATAATATGTTTATTGCTTAGCGGCGCAACATATGCTCAAGATTATTCTAACAAGGGAACTGATTTTTGGCTTGGTTACGGTTACCACGTAGCAATGGCAGGTAACAATACAAATGGTGGTAGTCAGGATATGGTCTTATATTTTACCTCCGATAAAAATGCAAATGTTACTGTAGAAATACCAGCTGTTGGATATTCAGCAACTTTTACAGTTACGGCTAACCAAACTACCGTCTCTACGCCACTTCCTAAATCGGGGGCACAAGATGCGCGTATCAATTCAACAGGTCTTCTTAAAAGAGGCATTCATATTACATCTGATGAACCTATTGTTGCTTACACACATATTTACAGTCAAAGTGTATCTGGGGCAACTTTATTATTTCCAACAAACACCTTAGGTAAAGAATATTATTCGGTAAATTTCACACAACAATCCAATCAGAATAATTCAAATTCATTCTTTTTTGTTGTTGCTACTGAGGATAATACAACCATAGAAATCACACCTTCCGCAGATAACTTAAATGGACTTGCGCCAGGAGTGGCTACCACAATTCCATTTACCTTAAACCAAGGTGATGTGTACAGTGTATTTGGAACTATTTCCGGAATTAAGGGTACCGATTTGACAGGATCTAAGGTTAGATCCATAAGTTCTGCTGGGTCTGTAGGTTGTAAAAAAATTGCCGTATTTTCTGGTTCGGGAAAGTTAAGTATTGGTGGAGCTGGTAATGGGCCTGCAGATAATTTTATTGCACAATCATTACCTGCTGTTGCTTGGGGTAAAAAGTATTTAACAGCTCCTACGGGATCACAACCCAACAACTTTTATCGTGTATGTGTAACCAATCCAAACACGGTAGTTAAATTAAATGGAAGTATTATTCCAAATACCAATTTAATCAATGGATTTTATTACGAGTTTTTTAATGGAAGTTACAATGGAACAAATGCAACAACAAACCCTGCTATACCCAATGTAATTGAATCAGATATACCTGTTTTGGTTGCTCAATATTGTACCACGCAAGGTGTAAATGGTAATCCTAATACAAATCCTGGAGGAGATCCAGAAGTGATTTATTTGAGTCCTGTAGAGCAAACTATTAATGCTGTAACTTTATATTCTACATCACGATTTAATATTCTTCAAAGTTACATAAATGTAATTTTGAAGAATGGTGGAGAAAATAGTTTTACACTAGATGGTATATCTCAAACTGCTAATTTCTTAACGCACCCTGGTGATCCAAACTATAAGTATGCAATATTAAAAGTTGATGCAGGAAACCACAATTTATATTCAGATACTGGGTACAACGCCATTGCGTATGGTTTTGGTAATGCTGAAAGTTATGGCTACAATGCTGGTACCAATGTAAAAGATTTTTCACAAACAGCTTCTTTCCAAAACCCATTTGGTCGTATAGACTCTGCAGTTACTTGTGTTAACACACCAGTTTCATTTTCAGTTCCCCTTAATTTTACCCCAAGTAGTATTAGATGGGATTTTAGTGCGGCAAAAAATATAACACCTTCTGCTATCATAGGTCCAATTAGTAATCCAATTCCGGATAGTACTGTTTTATTTAATGGTCAAAATATTAAATATTTTAGTCCTAATACATCCTTTTCTTTTACAGCATCAAATACAGCTGCTTTAAGGGATACTATTAAAATGTATACCACTTCAACAACGCCTGATGGTTGTGGAAGTACCGAACAAGTGGTTTCGATTCCTGTAAAAGTAATTGATAAACCAGCGTCAAATTTTACACTCACACATGCAGGTTGTTTACAAGATTCTGTTTTTATTACGGCTCCGCCAACAAATGCAGTGCAGTGGTTATGGGATTTAGGAAATGGTACCAACCTCATTAATTTTACAAATTCAATAAATCCTATCAGGTACACTGTCGCCAATAATTATACCATCAAATTAAGGGTGGTATCTGATATTGGATGTGCATCAGATGACGCAACTGTTTCCGTTAATATGACGGATAAACCGGTAGCAAATTTTAGTGCACAAAATATTACTTGTATTAATGCACCTATTAAATATACGGATGCATCTAGCATAGGAGTGGGCACCATATCAAAATGGATTTGGGATACCGATAACGGATCTGGCGCTTATACAAATACAACAAACACAGATCAACTGGTTACGTATACCAATTTTGGCACCAAAGATGTTCGTTTATTAGTAGAGTCTAATACTGGTTGTAAGAGTGATACCTTTAGACTTGCAAATCCAGTTTTTGTGCATACGCCTCCAACACCTGGATTTATCATTCCAGAAGTTTGTTTAAATGACGCGAACGCTATTTTTACAGATAGTACTTCTTCTGCAGATGGTGCTACCAACTTCTCGTACCAGTGGAATTTTAATGCAGGCGCACCAGCAATTACGCCAGGGCCAACGTACACGCCTGCGCAGTTGACAGCTAAAAATCCTTCGGTAAAATATAATAGATCGGCGGTGTATAGTGT